>CAMXQE010000001.1 GCA_947246015.1 uncultured Lachnospiraceae bacterium
TTCCAAGAAAATCTTTTTCATTTTTCTCTTGACATATTACCAAATTGCTTTCTCAGCATTGCGGCAATCCCACAGACGGCCGCATAAAATACGCCTGCACATACCCAGATAATCCATGTAATATCCCACCTCATCGTAAGGAGACTGATTCCCAGATAGACAGCAGTAACGGTACACCAATATACCTGCGCCAGCCTGCTGTTCTTTTTATTCTCCCGTTTTTTTTCAACGGTATAATCTCCTTCTTCCAAAAGTTTCTGATAACTTCCCCAAATCGCTCCCGACCAGACGAATAAAAAAACTCCTATCGCTATCACAAATAAAAGAAGCGACACGCAATATAAATAAGTCATATCCGGCGCATCAAAAGCCGCGGCAACAAAAAGCGGAATACAGCTTACGATACACAGTAAAGTGCCAATAACTACACACTTCCGGTAAACCGGCTGAAAGTCCTCTTTTTTCTTCTCCACAATCCCGGCAATACCATATTGCAGTGATATACATTCTTTTTCCAAATACTCATAAGGGGAGAGCTTCATTCCGCTTGTAATAAATACAGCAACCGCCCCTGCTACAATCAGCAGCAGGACAACCAGGCCGATTCCTCCAGCTGCATTTTCCGAAATCTGCGCGGAACCATATTCCGAAAAACCGCCTAACAAAATAAGCAGCACAGGAGAAATGATGCACGCAAATACACCTGCCGCTATTTTAACGGATTCCCTGACAACCAGATTCATATACTGGTTAGCCTCTTCCAGCGAAACTTTCCGCAGTTCTGTCTTTTCTTCATGAAAACTGCCGGCCGAAATTCCCTCCGATTCCTCTATTTCATCTTTTAATAAATAATCCGTACTTACCCCGAATATCTCGCTGAGCTTTATCAGTTTATCCAAATCCGGAATGGAAGCCGTGCTTTCCCATTTGGAAACTGACTGCCTCGAAATATCAAGTTTCATTGCCAAATCTTCCTGTGACCAACCGTTCTTTTTACGGAGCATCATTATTTTTTCTGCTAATATCATATTCGTTCCTTCCTATTCTGCTTTTTCTGCTTTTTTATTTTTTTCATTCTTTTTCCTGTCTTGCTGCAATGCAGTTATAAAACCGGATGGTTTTCTTCCTTAAGGTAGTTTCAGCATAGCAGAAAAAGCAGTTGCCCGCTATAAATCACGCTTTGAAATATGTCAACCAGCGGTTGCATTTGCCGGAAAATAACCATTTTTACGGTAAATTCCTGAATATCTGAATAAAACAATCCAAATTACAGATATTATACTTAAAACTACATCTGACAAAGGAGATTACGAAATGCAGAAATATATATGCGAGCCCTGCGGCTACATTTACGACCCGGAAACAGGGGACCCCGATAGCGGCATCGCTCCGGGCACTGCTTTTGAAGACATCCCCGACAGCTGGATATGCCCTGTATGCGGTGTAGACAAAAGTATGTTCAGCCCGGTCTGAAAATTCATGAGGATAATTCCGGTTCCGTTCCGAATTATCCTCCCTTTTTGCCCATACTGTTCCAATTTTTCAAATGAATTTCCATCCCGTCAGGATTCCTGTTTAAATAAATCATCCCGCGTAATATTATTCAGCCATTTTCCGCTCCTGTAATGTCCGATGACCCACGGCCATTTCACAAATTCATCTGTACATAACAGGAAATAGACCCACATCACAGGCAGTTTAAAAACAAACGCCGCGATAAACCCAAGGGGCACTGCATAGCACCACATATCGATGGTATCGCAGATAAACCCGAACCTGCTGTCCCCTCCCGCACGGAAAACACCTGCAATCAGCGTCGTATTGACAGCGGCCCCCATGACATAATAGGTATTAATCAGCAGCATATATTTCAGGTAATGCATCGCCTGTTCCGACAATGCCGCATAGGTTAAAACAAACGGGGTAGCTGCCAAAATAATCGCTCCGCCGATTGCACCGGTAATTACCGTAAGTTTCATCAGCTTCTTCGCTCCCGCTTTCGCTTCCTCCAGCTTATTTTCCCCAATAATATTTCCCAGAAGGATACCGCCCGCACTCGCCATCCCAAAGCAAAGAATCGTTCCGAAATTCCGCACTACAATAACAAAAGAATTGGCTGCAACCACATCTGTTCCCAAATGGCCCAAAATAACGGAATACATAGAAAACGCCACACTCCAGCTGATATCATTTCCCAGAGCCGGCAGGGACAGTTTGACAAAATCGGAAAACAGCGCTTTATTCCTGATAAACAGATACCGGAAATCCAGCTTAATATCTTTGCTTAAGAACGAAACCACAAAACATGCCGCCAGTTCAATCAGTCTGGACAGGGAAGTGGCGATGGCAACACCCATGGCGCCCAGCTTCGGCGCCCCGAACAAGCCGAAGATAAATACTGCATTCAGCAGGATATTCAGGGAAAATGCCAATACATTCATTGCCGTACTGATTACCACCCTGCCAATGCTTCTAAGGACAGACAGATAAACTTCCGTAATCCCCCAACACAGATAGCAGACACTCATACACCGCAGATAAGACGCACCTATGGAAATCAGTTCCGCATCATCTGTAAATACCCGCATCATCCCTTCCGGAATCAACAGCGTACATCCGGCAAATAACAGGGAAATCAACAGCGAAAAGCGCATGGCAATTCCTTCCACCACCTGAATAGCCTGCATATCTCCTTTTCCGTAATACTGTGCACACAATATGGTTGCCCCGGTACCCAGACCATAGAATACCATGAAAAGTACGGACGCATACTGTGCCGCCAGCGACACCGCCGATATGGACGACTGCCCCACATAATTCAGCATGACCACGTCGGCGGAACTGACAGCAGCGCTCAGCAGATTCTGCACGACAATCGGCAGTACTAATCTGAAAATATGACTGTAAAATGAATCATTCCTTATCCCGTTTCCTTTTTTCATTGCTATCTCCCGTTGTCTCTTTCTTTCATATTAAGAAAGTCTCATCCGCATACTGACTTTCATGAAAGAGGCGGAAAAATAAATTTTCCCGCCTCTTCTATCGTTACTTGCCGCGATACTTTATCAATCCTAAACCGTCTGGAATTTTCCGATGTAAACCGGGAAAGAATCCGTTCCTTTCATCTCCTTGCCGGCACTGA
This sequence comes from uncultured Lachnospiraceae bacterium, assembly GCA_947246015.1. Classification (GTDB taxonomy): domain Bacteria; phylum Bacillota; class Clostridia; order Lachnospirales; family Lachnospiraceae; genus Kineothrix. The sequence continues at coordinate 3,143 of CAMXQE010000001.1, forward strand.
TTGTAACATTTTTATCCGTAATAAGATATTCCGCATCTGCTCCCGCTTCCACTGTGGTATCCTGCATCAGAATGCAATTCTTAACTTTTGCACCCTTCGCCACCTTGACCCCACGGAAAAGAATACTGTTTTCCACTTCGCCTTCAATGATACAGCCATCAGCAACCATCACATTCTGAACCTTCGCACCGTCAATGTATCTGGTCGGGTTATCATCACGGATTTTGGTATAAATCGGAGCGCCTGAGAAAAGAGCATCCAGATTATAATCATCCAGCAGCTTCATATTCTCGTCAAAGTAACTCTTCATATCGCTGATACGCGCCACATACCCTTCATACTTATAAGCCTGTACGTTCAGTTTATTCAGCCTGGGCAGCAATATATCCCTTTCAAAATACTCCTGTCCGTGTACAAAAGCGGTATTAACCAAATCAATTAACAATTCCCTGTCAATCAGGAAAATATTCATTGCAAAATTCTGTACTCCGGGTTCCCTCGCATTCACGAACATCCTTGTCACCCGGCCGTCTTCAATATTAAGGGTATAATAAAAACCCTTATCATTGGAAGTAGACTTTAACAGACTCTCCGGTAATTCCTGTTCATTGTAAACCACCGTAACGTCCGCACCTGTTTCGATATGTGTCTTTATCATGTCCCTGAAATCAAAGTTCACGATTACATTGGTATCCGCTATTACAACATATTTTTCTTTCTGATCCCTCAGAAAATCCAAAATACTCGCCAGTGCTCCCACACGTCCGACAAAAGGTTTGGAAGATTTCTCGGCAAACGGCGGAAAAATATGCAGACCGCCATTCTTACGAACCAAATCCCACTCACGGCCGGAATCCAAATGATCCATCAGGGAGTGATAATTGTTATTAACCATAACCGAAACATTATCAATATCACAGTTTGCCATGCTGGATAAAATAAAATCAATCAGACGATAACGGCTGCCGAAAGGAATGGAAGCCATCAAGCGCACATTCACCAATTCCGGAACCAGCGCATCATAACTGTTGGGAAAAATAATACCGAGCGCACTTTTACTTGAATTTACCATTGTTCTTCACCGCCTTCCACATTTTTATTCACCATGGCATTCGGCCCAATCTTTGCATTCGCACCGATAGTTACATTGGCGCCAATGGTTGCAACTCCCTTTTCATCCTCGGAAGGCATTGCCCCGACTACCGCGTTCTCTCCGATTGTTACATTTTCCGCTACTATACAATGCTTTACAACGGCGCCGGCCTTAATCACAGTACCGCCCATCACAACCGCGTCTTCAATCACCGCGCCTTTTTCTACCTTAACGCCTGCAAATAAAATCGAATGTTTCACGGAACCCTTAATCCGGCATCCATCTGTAATCATGGAATTTTCCACCGTAGCCCCCGCACTGATTTTATGTCCGGTCATACCGCTGTTACGGCTGTAAATCTTCCAGTCTTCATCAAACAGGTTGATTCCGCTGTGTTCGGGGTCCAGCACTTCCATATTTGCTTCCCACAGGGAAGAAATCGTTCCTACATCTTTCCAATATCCGTTGAAATGATAAGCATACATCCTACGGTTGTCCCTGAGAAGATTCGGGATAATGTTATTGCCGAAATCATTTTCGGAATTCGGATCTGCTTCATCCTCTTCCAGATACTTCTTTAAAATATCCCAGTTAAAAATATAGATACCCATGGAAGCCAGATTTGATTTCGGATTCTTCGGTTTCTCCTGGAATTCGGTAATCTTGTCATTCTCATCCGCAACCATCAGACCGAAACGGGAAGCCTCCTCCCACGGAACCTCCATAACAGCCACACTGAATTCCGCATCCTTCTCTTTGTGGAATTTCAGGAAATCGCTGTAATCCTGCTTACAAATCTGGTCGCCGGAAAGAATGATGACATATTTCGGGTCATACCGCTCAATAAATGAAATATTCTGGTAAATTGCGTTTGCCGTCCCCTTATACCAGTCCGACCCGCTTGCCTTCTGATAAGGCGGCAGAACATGTACACCCCCGTAAAGACGGTCCAAATCCCACGGCTGACCGTTTCCGATGTATTCATTCAGTACCAACGGCTGATACTGTGTCAAAATACCAACTGTGTCGATTCCTGAATTTACACAGTTGGACAGCGGAAAGTCAATAATACGGTATTTTCCGCCAAATGGAACTGCCGGTTTTGCAAGTTTCTCTGTTAACGCGTACAGGCGGGAACCCTGTCCGCCGGCAAGAAGCATTGCAATCATTTCTTTTGCCATAATACACCTCCTAATTTATTACCTCTCTGATTAATACAGTCGCTACTGTATGAGAAATCTGATTTCCCATCCCCTCGCCACTCTGTAATATGTTAATTTTATCACAATATCATAAACTATGAAAGAGGTAAGAAAATAATTTTCCTACCTCTTCCAAATAATTTATAGCATTATTTGTTCAAACCCATGTTGGCTTTTGGTCTTTATGCGTAAAATTCTTCATCCGATTCCTAAACTCTGCCAGTTTCTCCTCATAATATACCTTCTGTTTCCCCTTCACCTTACCCTCGTTCTCCAATTTTTCCAGCATACCTTCAAACTCACGCAGCCCCTCCTGCGCGGCATCCTTATAATTATTGGAAACATTCATCTCAATACGCTGTATCATTGTATCCAGCTCTTTATTCTTTCCAAATCCGCCTGTAAATCTGAACATTATAATAACCATGCTCCTTTCCCAGCCTGCCGTCACAATATTTTATAATTATGGATTATACCTTCTTTTCCTTCTTTCTACAACTGAATTTTCTTCCCCAAACATCCTGCCCCTGCATTACCGGCTGTTTCGCCTGTGCCTTTGCTTCAGTAAGCCGCCGCCGGACAGAATTTTATGCCCCGCAAGGAAACGGGCTTTGTTGCCGGTTATGAACTGGCTGCACTCCGGCTCTGGTATAGGAAATTCCCCCTTTCTCCCACACGGCGGTACTTGTTACATTACGTCTTTTGTTTCTGCATTATATATTGCCAAAAAGACAGAAAAAACAGACAGCAGAAGCAGAATGAGATAAAAAGATAAACTATCTTTCAAAGTATATGTGCCAATGTTCCCTTGCGTAAGGCAAACAATAATAACTGCTGTTATAATCGTTGCTTTGGAAGATTTCATTTTTACTCCAATTAAAAGCGCAATATATGTAATGCTTACCATTGCCGCAGAGCCAATTAGAATATCCAGCCAAAAAGATACTGACATAAACTGAATGGTATCACCAGACACATTTACTATCAACAAAACAGCATAAATAACTCCTTTGCTTACCACCATAGCAGCAAAATTAAAAATCCACACAGCAAACATTTTTGACAGCAGGATTTTCTTGCGGCTGATCGGATAAGAAAACATCAAATTTATAGTTCTTTTTTCATAAGCTCCGACTACAAAAGCCGCCAGCATAACACCTGTAAAAACGATATAACACATATTGACAAATAAATCTACGGATGCATTGATACTGCTGCGCCCATACGCTTCCATAGTGGTATCCGCCGCCAGTTCTCCTGCCATTCCAACAATAAAGACCAAAAGGATAGCTGTCGTAATAACAGCGTTCCGAATATATTTGCTTGTCCTATGCTTTTTCCATTCCAGTTTAATCAACTCGAACATTATTTTCCACCTCCCCGGTAAGTTTAAGGAAATAATCTTCCAAAGTTTCCATGTGTTTGCCTATAGCAACTATATCAACATCATTAAGGACTAACGCCCTTGCAACAGCTTGAGGGGCAGCCGTCTGTTCATAAATTCGGAATTTATTATCTTCAACGGCTTTGAAATTAGCAAGCCCCAGCTTTTCAGCTAATACTGATGCCGCTTTCTGACTATTTGTAACAGTCAACTCAATGTAATTTTGATTGGCTTCTTCAATGTCACACATGCTGATTTCTTTCATCATCTGCCCGTTATGGATAATTCCTACCGTATCGGCAATACTTTCTATTTCAGAAAGAATATGGCTGGAAATCATAACCGTAATCCCTTGTTCTGCACATAGCTTTCTCAAAAGTTCCCGTATTTGTTTCATTCCAGCAGGGTCAAGACCATTGGTAGGCTCGTCTAAAATGAGAAGTTCCGGCTCACAGAGAATGGCTCTTGCAATTCCTAACCGTTCTTTCATACCTAAAGAATAGCTCTTTACGGGTTTGTCGGCTGCCTCGGTTATGTTCAGTAAATCCAATGCTTTTTCAATGCTGCCGGATTTTGAATACCCCATATACTTACAATGAAGCTGCAAGTTTTCACGCCCGGTCATGTGTTCATAAAACAAAGGAAATTCAATGATGCTGCCTATCTTCTTCAATACTTCATAGGATTTGGGTGTCAAAACTTCTCTAAAAATTTCAATATTTCCTGCTGTGGGTTTCCATAAATTTGTTATCATTTTCATCATGGAAGTTTTACCCGCGCCATTCAGACCAAGAAAGCCATAAATCTCACCTTTTTTCACATGAAGGTCAATGTTGCTTACAAGCTTTTTCCCGCCAATAATTTTGGTGACTTGGTTTGTCTGTAATATATAGTCCATATCTATAATGACTCCTTTCCTTTTTCCATATATCATATTGACAATTTGTTTTTAACTTTACTCATACTTTTAACATAGAGGACTAACAATTTCCAACAACCTATACCAATCAGACACAGCACAATCCCTGTGATAATGCAGATAATGAAAACAAGAATTGGATTGTTTATTCCTGAAACACCAATGTATTGAACATAGGGAATACCTAAGTTTAACAAAAAGTCTATCAATTTTGCTGCTCCCATAATTGGTGTAATAACTCCACAAAAAATAAATGCAGGCGCACAAATGGCAAGCGTCGGAATTATTACCAGTCCAGAAAGGCTTGCAAGACTGTAATACGCACAAATTGCAAGAACCCTATTCCAGCTAAAAGAGGTGTCTTTTGCAATCAGATCACCCAAATAGGCTTTTGCTAACTCTTTGGGATTTCCTAACCGTTCCATAATTTCTTCCGTACTTTTACCATTTCTTTGCAATTCAAGTATTTCGCTCTTGATTTCTTTCACAATGTCAACACGTTCTGAAACTGGCAAAGGTTTCAAATATCTGTCGATTTTTTCAAGATAACTATTTAGAATTTTTTCCATGTTATTTTTCTCCTTTAATCTCTTTGATTGAATTTAATAAATTATCCCATTCATCAGACATTGCGGAAATGTATTCAAGCCCTTTGTCCGTAACCGAATAATATTTTCTTGGCGGTAAACCCTCGGCACTTTCCTGCCATGAAGACGAAATGTATTCTTCTTTCAGCAGACGCCGGAGTAGTGGATAAATTGTATTTTCTTTTGCAGCCAAAATAGGATAATTCTCTAATGTGCTGATAATTTCATATCCATAGGACGGTCGCTGTTTTATCATCAGCATAATACAAAATTCAAGTGTCCCCCGCTTAATCTGTGATTTCCAGTCGTCAATGTTCATGTATTGTACCTCCATGACATACATCGTACCACACAGTACATCTCGTGTCAATAGTATATCAGAGAACAATGTGAGAATTATAGAGAGATAGAGGTGAAGTATTGTTTATGTATTTTGAAAAACAAATATTTATAAAGGTCTGAAATGGATTCCGTAGTCGTCGGCATTGTGGAAAAATCCAAAAGTTTTGATTTTTCCACAATGCTTGTCTTTTGGTCTTTGGTTTCTTGCTTCTTTACCGCACATAAGTATTAACGCAGGGGATAAAATCACGGTGAACTGCCAGCAGGGGCGGCTTGTCATTACAAAGGACGAACCGAAAGCAGATACCGGGATGGAATAATCGACAGATACGGATATTTTATGGCGGATTTTTGTGAAAATCTATTCCATCCGGAAAACCATTGTAATATAATAGAGCCAGCGGAAAATCGGGATTTGTCAAAAAGTCAGGATTATAAATGGAACGAGGAAAAAATTCAAATTTATGGAACTGGAAATAAGCATTTGTTAATTTGAAGGAGATTGTATGTGGGGAATATGCCTTGACAGCGGCTCTATACAAGAGGGATTATTTCAAATGGTTATTCAATACGAAATAGGCGACGAGGGTGAAGTGGCAATTACACTGCCTGAAACTGCTTATAGACCGGATATAAAGCATATTATAAAATTACCAATATCTTCTCCAAAATATATCTATGGAGAGCGGGTTTATCCTTGCAATCATTCTAATTTAACAGGAGAAATTTGTAGTATTCACTGGCATTTTAAGCTAAATTGCTGTTTTTATGCCATTAAAGTAGATGGAAAAATCAAGAGCAAACGGTATTTTGATAATGATTTAGACGCAGTTATATAATTTAATAGTTGAAGCTGGATGTTATGTCTGGATGGTTTGTAAGTAACCTGTAGAGGAGGTATTTACATGAAAAAAGAAAAAGAATCTGCTTACAAATTCCGTCAGGAACCAGTGCCATATTGTGGGCGAAGACACAGATATATTGACTATTTCAGACAGCCTAAGCTTGGGATGGTAAGACGTCTTAATTGTGAACCTGGAAAATATGGGTATGATTGTGAAGACTATTTTTCTGTAAACAAATATAAAGAGCAATATCTTCCATGGGGTTGGGACGACAGAGAAAGACATCTTGACCGGTGTTGGAAAACTTCATTTAAGGTAAAAAAACAATGGGAAAAACACGCGCATAAAAAGCGGTCTTGCTAAAGGAAAAGATAATAGAAAGATAAAAATTGCATTAAAACATTGCGAGCAGGATACAACCTGCCTAAAATCATGGTCTGAACTTTTAAAAATGTCTTTGGCAAGGGGGACAGTTTAAGCTCTTACTCGTCTTTTTGCCAAAGTGATTTGCGACTTATATCTTTCTGAATTTTCTTTTGATTCAAAGGTATTAATTGTTTCTCGTAACTTATGCAATGTTGAATCAATCTGCCTTTTTGCTTCAATTAAATCTTCCTTTGTGTATTCCATAGCTCCCCTCCTCAAAAACTAATTTTTTCCTGTTCTACATACTGGAAATTTTCTATTTCTTTTTATCCTTCAAGAAAATTCCCAAGCTCATAAATACAGCACTGATAATACCCAAAATAATAATCATTACATTGGACATATCAAAATCTATGTAATTAAGGACAACTATAAAGAATAGAATCAGATACCCTAACAGCATTAAAAATTTTTGCATATTTCGCCTCCAACACCGATTTATCACTGAATTTATTATATTGCTTCTATCCAGTAATAACAATATTTATTTAATTCTTATTCCCCGAAAGCAAACTTATATCCGATTCCTAAAACTGTCTTTATGTAGGTGGGATTTTGGCTGTCCGTCAAGACGGAACCGGAAAAGGGCAGAGATAAGCCGCCGTCTGCTCTGTTCCCGCCATGCGTTGATAGCGGCATAACGTATCACAACTTTGCAGAATCCGTTGAAAGTATACATAATGTGTTCCTTGTATGCTTCTGTGCAAGCCATAGAAAGTTCCCCCTTTCTCCCACACTAAACATTGTATGATTTTCATCTTTTCTAAATTTATAACAGTATGACACATTGAATAGATTTTTATATCACCTATCTTTATTCATTATTTTCTTTAAACCAGAGTATTTAAACAATCCATCTTCCGTACAATACAAGTACAAATTTCCGCCGCCTTTCATCACCGGCATACGAAATGACGGGCTTTGTTCCGGGTAAAACCGTTGAAACCAGATACGGTCATCATATACATACGCAGGTTGTCAATGGAAAGCTGTCAAAACTCCATCACCGCCGCTCCATTCCCCAACTCCCCATCACTCTCCACCACCACCTTCATATCGCTTTCCAGCAAATCATCCATCACCGCTGCCTTATCTTCATTCCCGTCCAACAGACGCACCTGCAATTTTCTGACGCAAAGCTCCGTTCCCAGTATCCCGTTTTTTTCTTCCACTACATAAATATAATTCATATCACCGTCATTATGCAACGCCTGCTTGGAAATAACAAAATCATAAATTTCCGATGTGGAAACCACCTCCATGACACCTTCCGTCCGTCCCTGTGCCACTCCCTTTTCTAACCATATCGTTACCGTATAGCTTCCGTTTTCCTGCACGATAGAATCAATCACCTCATCCACTTCCTCCGAACTGCCTGGAAAACTAAGATGCACCCGGTCCCCCGTATGTACCATGGATTTATCTTCCTGCGAAACTACAGTCCGGAAAACCAAACTGCTCTGTGTATCCGCATAACACATCACAGCGCCCTCTCCCATCCGCGTCCCCGCCTGCAGCATCACCTCCAGAACCGTCCCTTCCTGCTCAGCCGCTACTCTGCCCTCCTGTTCTATCAGTTCCTTCCATGTCTCAATCTTATGCTCCCTTGCCTGTACCTGCCCAACGGAAGAAAAACTGGCGCTGTATGCGCCCTCCACCTGATTCCTCACACTTTGTGCATCCTCCATGCTTCTGGCAGCTTCTTTCAAAACTTTCTCTTTCTCGTACCCTGCTTCTTCAATTGCCCTCTGCCTGTCTTTAATCTCCCTGTCAATACGTGTCCTTTCATCCGCCCATGCAATCCAAACCTCATCCGGCGCATCTTCCTGCGGAATCCGGAACATGTGTGTATTCATATCTTCCTCTGCCTGCTCCAGCAAAACCGTTTCTTCCGCAATCTTCCGGTCCAGCTGCGCTGCCATGATATTATAATCCTCTGCGGCACGGGCCGCCTCTGTCGCCGCATCCTTCTTCTCCGCCTGTATCTGTGCCTGCCACACCCGTTCTTCCGCTTCCAGCAGACTAAGCTGCATCTCCAAATCCTCTAAATCCACTTCATAGAGGACTGTCCCCGTTTCTATCTGCTCTCCGGCTGCCACACAAACCTTTTTCACCAGCAGCCCTTCCATACCAGTAACTGCCTGTGCATTTACCGCTTCCACCGTTCCCTCTGACGAAAAGGAATTTTGTATGGATGCAGCCGTAAAATAACTCCATCTTATCCTCGGCATCTTACTGACATAGATTATTCTTGACACAAATGTCATAATCAGCATTGCCGCCATAAAAATACCGAACCCCATCCACAGTTTTTTCTTTGACTCCATACCTTTCATCCCCACCTCCATGCTGCCTGCCCCGGCACATACTCCCACACTCCCTATTTTTTCATGCCGACATAAGTAATCCCTTCTTCCAGTGCATCCTGTCCCAAAGCAAAGACAAACAATGCCGGAATCAGCACTGCAACAGATACAGCAAATGCAAATCCCGCCTGTTCTATTGTAAGCTGCGGCAGATACAAAGACAGCGGCCAATCCCTCTGCTCCTCAAGAAATGCCATCGGCTGCTCCACCAGATTCCAGTATTCCAAAAACCCCAGAACCATCGCCGCCTGAATCCCCGTCCTGCCAAGCGGCAGACCGACAAAAAGAAATATCTGCATCTCCCCCGCCCCATCCAGCCGGGCAGCTTCCAAAACTTCCTTTTCTATCTGTGTAAATCCCCTGTACATAAGGAACACCGGAAAGGTAGAAAAAACCGCAGGCAGAATGACAGATGCAGGCTCACCGTATAACCCCAGTTTCTGCACAACCAGATACTGCGGAAGCAGCATCACCTGAAAAGGAAGCAGCATCAATACTACATACAGCCCGAATAACACATCCCTGCCCGGAAAGCGAAAAGCAGCAAACGCCCATGCCGAAGGCAGCCCAATGAAAAGCTGTCCTGCCAAAATCGCCGCTGTCATACCCACCGTATTCCAAAACAACTGATAAAATGACGGAGAAGCAATAAATACCCTGTAACAATGCTCTATGGTAGGATAGAGCGGAACCAAATGCCATTTTGCATAACCGCCGCCCCCGTTCATCACGGGAGACAGCAGCTGCCGTAACTCCATATCATCCATAACAGCCCCTGTCGGTATCAGAACCAAAGGCAGGCAGACAAGTACTGCCGCTGACAGGCAGATTATGCGTGCCATCCATGCCCCTGCGTATCTCTTACTTTTTCCTTCCATTTCCCTTTTTTCCACTTTCCCTTTCCTATTTTTCTTTTCCCATTTTCCTTTTTCTTTTTCTCATTTTCCTTTTTTCTTTTTCTCATTTTCCTTTTTTTCCTATTTCCCTTTTTCTCATTTTTCTATCTTCTTTTTTCATATTCCCATTTTTTCATTCTCTATTTCTGCTTTCCCACCTGCTTCTTTTCTTTCATTCCTGTGCCCCTGTGCTGTCTATCCCGCATCTGCTTCCAGCCGTTTCTGTAAAATCAGGCATAAAACAAGCAGTACCGCCGACAGCAGCACCGTCAATGCCGCCATCTGGTCAAATTCCAGTTTCAGATACCAATTTTGCAGCAAATGCTGTAAAAAATATATGTTCTCCTGCGGATAACTGCCCGCGGCCATCCATATTTCCCTATAACTTCTGAAAATCTGTAACACAGACAGCATCCCTATGGTAAAAAAACTTCCGGCAAGCTGCGGCCGGATGACATAATGCCACCGCTGCCATCTGCCTGCACCATCCACCGCCGCAGCTTCTTCCACCTCTTTAGGCAGTCCCGCAAGTCCTGCCAGCCATAATATCATCATATAACCTGTATTTTTCCAAAGAAAACTCCCTATGACCACCGCCAATGCTCCTTTGGAATTCAGATAATCCGTTCCCGTAAATGCAGTCCCCCCGCCAGCCCGCTCTAAAACAAAAGAAAGCACACCATTAATCAGCCCCTGCTTATCCACCAGAATCCGCAGCACCAAAACCATTACCGCCGCCGGTACTGCCATAGGCACCAGCAAAGCGGATACCAGTTTCCGCCTCGCAGTAAGCCTCCGCATCAAAAGCGCCAGAATCAGGCTTATGCCCATTAAAAGCGGTACTCCTGCTGCCATATAATATGCCGTATTCCGAACCGCCCTTAAAAATGCTGCATTGTTCCATACCGCACGGTAATTCTCCATTCCGACAAAAGCATGGTTGCCTGCTTTAAAAAAGGAACGCCTTACCACTTCCAAAAACGGAAGCAGATAAAAGAGAAGAACACCCAAAAACCCCGGCAATAAAAACAAAAGCCTTTTGATTCCGGATTTCCTGCATACGGATTTTTTAAGTTCTCCGGACTTCTTATTCCTCCATTTCAATTGCCATTTTTCCCGCAACCTTATCCGCTCCTTCCCTCGGCGTAAGTTCCCCGCCCAAAACCTGCAGACCGATATTCCTTACCGTTTCTTCCAGCATAGAGCCGGAACGGTAACAGCAGGAAACTTCTTCCATAAGCTGATAAAGCCATTGCTTTTCTTCCTCCGCAGGCCAGCATATCTCATTATATATTATTTCGATTCCCTTATCGTCAAAACCGAGGACCTGGGCAAATTCATGATTATCAATATCCAGTATCGATTCCACGGATTCCTTCCGGATAGGAACGCCTCCTGAATAGCTTCCCTGCAGCCACCACTTATCCATCATTTTCTCCGATAAAAGCAGATTCATAAATTCTTCTGCCAGCTCCGGCTGCGCCGCCTGCTCACAGATTCCCGTAACGGTATTTGCCCAGAAAACAGCTTCCGCCTGCCCGGTATACTTTCCAAAAATCACCTCATCCTCTACACCTTCTTTGCTCCCCCGGTCACGGAACGCCGACAATTTCATATGGATAGATGACATGCCGAATACCATATTATCCAAAACCCCAAACTGTGCCCAGTTTGCGCCAATTCCCCAATAATCAATATACTGACCGTCAGTTACCCTTACCATGTCCTGCTCATCAGGAGCATGGTATTGTAAAATGCCCTGCTGCCATTTTTCCCTTGCATCCCCTTCCAATCCGGCACAGTCAAGCTCCCAAAGCGTGAGCGCAGCCTGATAAAATTCTTCTATTTTTCCGGTATCCAGACTGCCGTCTTCCCTTGTCCACGCAGGCAGACACACCGGAATCAACTGGTTTAACAAATCCTCCCCATATGGCGTATACAAAAGCGGTCCTTCCGGATGCTCCTCCCTTGCCCGCTCCATTCCTGCCACAATGTCTGCAAGCCCGTCCTCTCCATCCAGATATTTCTTCTCACTCAGCCAGAGCGGAAGATATACCGACATGGGTACGCTGTATATTTTCCCGTCTTCTGTCATCCGCATCCCCTCCACAATATTCCAGTACAATGCTTCTTCTTCCTTATAAGGTGAAAGGAAGCCATCCAGCTCCTTCAATACACCCTTTCCGGCATACTGCTCTATATCCATACCATCCAGTATGATAATGTCCGGCGCCTCACCAGCCAGCAGCTTTGTATTCAGATTTTTCAGCGCATCTTCTTTGCTGACTGCATTATCACCGTCCATACCTGTTTCATATTTTACCAAGACCTCCGGATGCTCCTTTTGGAAAAGCTGTCCTGCATAACGGATGCGCCCGTTTTCTTCCAGACTGAATATCACAAGCTCCTTTTCCGGTTTTGCCGGAAGTGTTTCGTCATAATACATTTCTACCATATGATTTCCGCTGAAATATACGCGGAATTCCTCATTTTCCAGCACTTGAAGCGCCTTTGGCGTATACTGGCTGTCTCCGAGGGAAACCATCCGTCCATCCGCTATCTGCTCAATGACCGAGCCATCCCATATGTAGCGGTAAAGTCCTGTACGACATGCAAAATATAAAATCCCGTCCTTTGCCGCAAGCACAACCCTTCCGCTCTGATGGGAAGCCAGAAACTCATCTACCGCACTGTTCCTGTCCAGGAGCTTTTCTCCCGCACAGTCATAGAGATATGCCTTTTCTTTGTCAATCGCAATCATGGTATCCTCTAAAAAGGCAAATTCATACACCTGCCCTGCCGTCTGGAACAGACTCATCACTTCCCCGCTTTCCGCATCGATACCATATACACAGGAAGCAGATGCCGCATACAGCCTTCCTTCCGGTGAAAAAGCAAAATATTCCAGATTCGTTCCCTTCCGGTAATCCGTACCATAAAGTTCCAGTGGATGCCTCCCGCCTTCTTCATCCACATAATAATACAGATACCGTAATTCTCCTTCCTCCGCAAACTCCTCGTATTCCTCATTGGAAGAGAACTTCGGACGGTAGCTGAAGAAAACGGCTCCCTCATCCGACACGGCAATGGAAAACTTTGCATTGATATTGGAATTTTCTTCCCAATTCCAGTTTTCCCTGCTCACAGTACCATCGGCATCCACGCGGGTCAGCTCCGTATCCCCGCCAAACAGATAATAGCCTCCGTCCGCCAGCGGATGCATATACGTATATCCGGAGCCTGCCATCTCCACGTCCCTGTCGGCATATCTCCCCATCGGCGTTTCTTCTTCCCTGCTGCCGCAGGCAGCAGACAAAGCCATACAAACCACAAACAGCACACACAGATACCATTCCTTATGAAATAATTTCTTCCTGCCTAATGCCATACTCTCCCCCGCTTCCTTCACCAACTTCTCTTATACCTATTGTTCATTTTCCATAATATTATTATAATAAACAAAAACTCGAAATAACTTCTAAATAACCCAAGCTAAACTTCTACAAATAACTTCCTGATTTTAGAAGTTACTTTGAGACTTATTATGGTATACTATATTGCAGCAAAACACATCCGGCGGGGAAACATATGAACATCCTATTAATCGAAGACGACAAAGAACTGTGCCGCGCACTCTCCTGCCAGCTTGAACAGGAAGGGCACAGCACAGACTGCTGCCATAACGGCAGCGAAGCGAGACTTTATATCCGGCAGGGAATTTACGACCTTATTTTACTGGACTGTATGCTGCCGGAAGAAGACGGCATTCATATCCTGAAAACCATGCGTGCAGAAGGCAATCTGACTCCCGTTATCATCCTTTCCGCCCTGGGTGAAGTGAATGACAGGGTCAACGGACTGAATGCGGGCGCCGACGATTATCTGGTGAAACCTTTCGCCTATTCGGAATTGTCCGCCAGAATCGGCTCCCTGTTCAGGCGCAGAGACGCTTTCCGTGAACCCGTACCTGCTTTCGGCGACCTTTCTTTGGATATCAGGGAAAACAAACTGTTCTGCAAAGACAGAAACTGCTCCCTTTCCCAAACGGAAAGCGAGTTAATGCGCCTGCTCCTACAGGCAGGAGAAACAACTACCAACCGTACTGTTCTGCTCCACAAGATTTGGGGACTGGACACTTCTGTGGAAGACAGCAATCTGGATAACTATATCTATTTTCTGCGCAAGCGGCTGAAGACACTGGAAAGCAGCGTCTGCATCGTAAACAGACGGGGATTCGGATACCGGCTGGAATACCGGGCTGACATCCCCCTTGCATAGATTCAGGGTATCATAGAAATATGAAAATATTAGAAAAAATAAAAAAAAGGAAAAACGGAATAGAAGCAAATGTTCCCATGTATCGGAAAGTACGGCTTCGGCTAACCATCCTGTTTACATTTGTTACTTCCCTCCTGCTGACCGGCCTGTTATGTGTCAGCTTTTATCTGTCTGCCAAACAGCAGTTTTCCCTTCAGCTTTCCTCTTTTACCAGCCAGTCCCATACTGTGCTGGAATCGGTCAGGGAACAGAATATCCTTACCTCCCAATGGCTGACCGCCAAAGAAGAAGCCTGCGGATTCCGCATTTACCTATGGGATAACGGCGTGGAACTTTTCCACAACAATGCTCATGCCAACCGCATCCGGCAGGTATACACACACTATCTGCCCGCACCGTCCAAAGGACGCACCCTGCGCCCTGCCGCCGGAACTTTGGATACCCTCCTCGGCTGCCGGGGCATCTTCCCGGAAATCCTTTTTTACCATGAGCAGATTGCTAAAAATAACAGTGTTTTGCAGGTTTATTTCTTACAGTCTCTGGAACCGTTTTATGCTCATTTGAAAAACAGCCTGCTCCTCTATCTCTTATTGTTTGTCAGTTCCGAATGTATTCTGGCATTTTTCTGCTGGTATTTCACCGGACTCCTGTTACAGCCGCTTCTGGATTCGCAGAAAAGCCAGAACCGCTTTATTTCCGGCGTTTCCCATGAATTACGGACGCCCCTTGCCGTTATTCTTTCCAGCGCTTCGGCATGTGAAAAAGCCCCGGCTTTACAGCAAAAAATATTTTTTCAGGTCATTGCAAGGGAAGGAGAGCAAATGTCCGCCATGCTGGAACAGCTCCTGACATTATCAAGAGCAGACAGCCACAGCCTGCCCTTACAAATAGAAAAAACAGATTTACAGACACTTTTATTGGAAACCTACGAAAGTTTCCTTCCGCTTGCCATGGAAAGCAATCATCGCCTTTCCATACAGCTGCCCGAAGCGGAGATTCCCCTCTGTGACTGTGATTCGTCCCGCATCAAACAAGTATGCCATATCCTGCTCCACAACGCCCTTTCCCATACACCTGCCGGAAGCAGTATCCTGCTTTTTCTCGCAGACGGTTCTTCCAAACCTTACGAAACTGGTAAAATCTGTCGAAAAGAAATCTCCATCGGTGTACAGGATAACGGCAGCGGCATTCCGGAAAACGAACGGAATCAGATTTTTGAACGTTTTTATCAGTCTCCATCTTCCCGGAAAAAAGGACATCACGGTCTGGGACTGGCTGTGGCAAAAGAAATTACCGCAGCTCATAACGGAACCCTGACCGTGACGGATGCACCGGATGGCGGCGCACTGTTTCTCTTATCGCTGCCTGTCACCATTCCTACCGAAAAATCTTATAGAACTGTCATAAAGTCTATATTAAAATGATGTTATTGTACTATTTAGTAAATTGGGAAAATGGAGGTTGAAAAATATGTTTAACGAGATTTTTGCAAGAAAAAAGCTGGTTCCGGACAAATTGATTTCTTACGGTTTTGAAAGCAAAGAAAACCATTATCAATATACTACCGCGATTAAAAACGGAGAATTCCTGCTCACCGTCCATATTGATGAAAACGGAATGACTGATACAAATTTGGTTGAACAGGAAAGCGGAGAGTCTTATGTCCTTTATAAGACAAGCGCATCCGGAGCTTATGTTGGCGAAATCAGAGCTGCAATCGAACATGTGCTGCGCGATATTGCAGAAAATTGTTATATAAAAGAAGTGTTCAAGACAGCACAGGCTCAGATGACTATTAAATATATCAAAGAAACCTATGGTGATGAACCGGAATACCTTTGGACAAAGTTCCCCGATAACGCTGTCTGGCGCAGGAAAGATAATCAAAAATGGTACGGTGCTATTTTAACGGTCATGGGGAATAAGATTGGTCTTGACACCAATCAGGTCGTGGAAATCATAGACCTTAAAATGAATCCCGACCATGCAAAGGATATTCTGTCCAGAGAGCATTACTATCCGGGCTGGCATATGAATAAGAAAAGCTGGTATACCCTGGTATTAGACGGAAGTATCTCGGACGATGAGCTGAAAGCAAGGATAGCGGACAGCTATAAACTGGCTAAAAAATAAAGTAACATTCCATTTTCATTATAGTTCCAAAAACGGCGGCCGCCCCAGTCTGCTCTTTCGAGTGGAACGGCCGTTAATTATCATATCTTCGTCACATCCGATATCTTCCCGCACACGGAAAAGTAAAAAAACTTCCCTACCCGGTTTATTCCTCTGTCAAAGTTATAAACCCGTAATTTGCCCTGCCATTTTCCCATATCCCTGTGATATCGTACACATAACCTCCGGTTACGCCGCTTAATACCAGCTTCCCGTCTTTTTTCTCCACGGAAATTTTCTCACCTTCCGGTTCCTCCTGTGCCTTTCCGAGAAAAGCGGCATCATACCGGATGACCTCCACTTCCTCCGGCTCTGCGGAAAAATGAAGCGTCAGTTCCAAAGGTTCTCCCACTTTAATATCCGCCAGTTCTTCTCCGACCTTCCAGTTCAGCACGGGAAGGGAATCCGCGACTACCGCGTTGCTTAAGCCATCCTGATCCATGTAAACCCATTCATACCCGCCCCGGTTTATGACTACAGAAGCATTCATTAACTCCGTAGTATACTCTGCATTCAGGAAAGGCGGCTCTGACGGGTCCGGTTCCTGATAAATCTCATCTACAATCTGCTGGTAAACATCCGCATCCGAAGGATTCCCTTCTTCTACCACTTTCATTTTCGTAATACCCGGATACTGCCCCGGATAGGATTCCAGCATCATCCCGTTTCCATATATTTCCACTATATTCCCTTTTACCAATTGCTCTTTGGTAATCATGTTTCCATTGATATCATATATTTTCTCAGGGAATGTTGCAACGAATGCCCCTGTCTGCTCCCCGACGAAGATATGGGAATCCTCCCCGAAAGGGACATACATCGCCGTTACCGGCGGTTCCCCTCCATTTCTCCTCACCACGATGACTACTGCCGCTACAACTGCCAGCGCTACCACTGCACCGATAACAGCTACCCATGTCTTCTTGTTTTTCCCTGTTCCATTTGCTCCTGTTCCGTTTGTTCCTGTTCCATCTCTTTCCACTTTGTTTCTCTCCATGCTGTTATTCTCTTTCATCCTGCTTCCTCCATTCTTTGGTTTAGTATACTCATTTTTAACAATTCCTTACATGCATACTGCCCGGCACAGCTTACCTGTTCGATGTTACCAGGTACCTTCCCTTCAAATCTACCAAAAGCCCTAAAACAAATCCATGGTAAAACCGTTCAGGATTATTTTTTTCCGAGGGCCTGTTTCCTGCATCAAAAGAGCTGAACATAGTTTCTGCAACATTTTCCATATAATAATTCATTGCTTCCACGTCACCCGACAAAAGCGCTTTGACAAACTGATTATAATTGAATTTATCTTCTGTAAACCAGTCCGAAATCATTTTCTCGAACATCTGCTCTACTTCATAATTAGTCAGCGCCATCTTATAGCAGTTCCCGCTTATTTCTACGATTTTTAAATATCCCCCGGCCAGCAGAAGACTCCATACCGCATTCTCATTTTTCTCCAACTGATGAAACACAATTTCCTCATCTATGCAGCTTTCAACTGTCCCGCCGGAAAGCAGCTGCTCAAACTCCATCTTCATCTCCTGGCTGCCCTGCCTGAGCAGTTTTCCCACCAGTCCATTGGAACTTGTATTTGCCCAAAAAGTCTTTAACTGCCCTGTATTCAGAAAATTAATAATTGACCACGGATTATATACATCCTGTATCCTGCCTATAACGAAACCATCATACCAGCACTTTACTTCTTCCTTATTCGCCATGCTATATTCATCCATGGCTGCAAATACTTCTTCTTCGGTAAATCCAAAGCAGGAAGCATATTCTGCGGATGTTGTTGTAATCACATTCAGATTATTCAAATCCGAAAACATGGACTCCTTACTGATTCTGGTAATCCCGGTCATAACTGCCCGCTCCATATATGGATTCGTTTTATAAGTATTATTAAACAGACTTCTCGTAAAAGAAACCATTTCTTTCCAATATCCATTCACATAGGCTTCCTGCATCGGCGTATCATATTCATCCAATAATATAATTACCTTCTTACCATAATAACGATATAGAAACTTACATAAATTATGAATTGCCAAAGACGCCTCTACTTCATCCATCTCCGGCGATACCTTTTCAAAATAAACCCTGTCTTTCTCTGTAAGCGCATCACTTTCCCTTAAATAATCATGCTGTGTATATAAATCCATAAGGATATAATTTATCGCACGCTTTGCTGAATCATAATCTGTTTCCTTCACTCCTGCAAATGATAAACTAATCACCGGATAAGTGCCTTGCAGCATTCTGTATTTTTTCTCTTTCCATATGTTCAATTCCTGGAAAACTTCCCCTTTTTCCTTATATTCCAAGCTCCAAAACCGTTCCAGCATATTCATGTTCAGAGTTTTTCCAAAACGCCGCGGACGGGTAATCAGGGTCACAATATCCCTGCTTTCCCACCATTCCCTGATAAACAATGTTTTATCCACATAAAAGCAGTCATTCATAATCAAACTTTCAAAATTCTGCGCCCCTATTGATATCGTCCTTGCCATATGCATTCTCCTGTCCGCATGAAATTTCATCTATATTTTATCAGATATACAATCGACATTCAACTGCCGCATGGCAGATTCTCAAAATCCCTGTACCGGTTCCCTTCCGCCGGTCTGCTCCAAATCCATCCCTGCCGTTTCCGTTTTCCTCTTCCTCCAGCTTCATTATAACAAAGTATCCTCTTTCTTTTTTAAAAAATTTACTAAAAATATTTAAATATATCTAAATTTTCACTTGTCATTCACCACATTCAATGTAAAATAGTAAATAGCAATATATTATAAATATCAGATATTAAGAATATCAGATACGAAACATAAAGGAGAACAGACATGGAAAAAATTACCAGCTTTACGATTGACCACATAAAATTACAGCCCGGCGTATATGTTTCACGCAAAGACAGCGTAGGAAAAGAGGTAATCACTACTTTCGATTTGAGAATGACCTCACCTAACGAAGAGCCTGTAATGAACACAGCGGAGATGCACACCATCGAGCACCTCGCCGCAACCTTCCTGCGCAACCATAAGGAATATGGGGAAAAAACCATTTATTTCGGCCCCATGGGATGCCGTACCGGATTTTATCTGCTTCTTGCAGGAGATTATTCTTCTAAGGATATTGTACCCCTGATGGTGGAATTATATGAATTTATCCGCGATTTCAAGGACGAAGTACCCGGCGCCAGCGCCAAAGACTGCGGCAACTATCTGGACATGAATCTCGGAATGGCAAATTACCTTGCAGACAGATATTTAAACAACGTACTCTACCATATAGACGACAGCCGCCTGATTTATCCCGAATAAATCTCCCCGCAGTATTTTGCCTGTGTAATCAGGAAAGCAGACAGGTGATGGGTATAGTCATTTGCAGAACGAAATTATTTGTAAATTAAAACATTATAGAAAGGTAACATAAGAAAATGAAGAAAATCGGAATCATAGGAGCTATGGAGTTAGAAGTGGAAACTCTGAAAGCACAGATGCAGATAAAAAATATCGTAAAAAAAGCCTCCATGGAATTTCATGAAGGCACTCTGAACCATCAGGAAGTAGTCATTGTCCGCAGCGGTGTCGGTAAGGTAAATGCCAGTATGTGCGTACAGATACTGGCAGACATTTTCCATGTGACCCATATCATTAATACAGGAGTGGCAGGTTCTTTGGATGCTGCCATTGATATCGGTGACGTAGTCGTATCCACCGATGCCCTGCATCACGATATGGATGCCACCGTCTTCGGCTATCAGCCCGGAGAAGTTCCCCAGCTGGGAAAAAGGGAATTTGCCGCCGATTCTGACTTAATAAACCTGGCAAAGACTTCCTGTCAGGAAGCAAATCCTGATATCCATGTCTTTACCGGACGGGTTGTCAGCGGCGACCAGTTTATCAGTGACAAGTCAGTAAAAGAACGGCTTATCAGCCTGTTTTCCGGCTCCTGCACAGAAATGGAAGGAGCTGCCATTGCCCATGCCGCCACTTTAAATGAAATCCCTTTCGTTATCATCCGGGCTATTTCTGACAAGGCAGATAACAGCGCCGAAGTGGATTATCCTGTCTTTGAAAAAAAGGCGGCACAGGACTGTGCGAAACTGGTAGCACACATGATTCAAAAGCTGTAATTTCTGCCGGTATCTGCAATCGGCCGGTTCATAATCACGGTCAAAGAACCCGCCTCAGACAACGACACATCAAATTTGAAAACCCCGCTGCCCACAGCGGGGTTGTTGACTTACTTTCAAAAATTCCAAGCGTTGATATTGCAGCATCAACCGGAAATCATTCATTATAAATTCACCACATTCCTGTTTTCCCCATGGTAAAAAGCCTCGATATTTTTATATGTTTCCTTTACCACACGGTTGCGCGCCTCGATACTCGCCCACGCCAGATGAGGTGTAATAATCAGTTTATTGCTATCCATAATCCTGCTCAGAGGATTGGATTCCTTCATCGGCTCCGTGCCCGTAACATCCAGCCCCGCACCCGCAATGATATCTTCCGTCAATGCCGTATACAGTGCCTCATCATTTACTACGGGTCCTCTTGCCACATTGATTAAAACAGCTGTTTTCTTCATTTTCTTCAAAGCGTCCAAATCAATCAGGTTTCTTGTCCGGTCGCTCAGCGGACAATGAATGGAAAGAAAATCAGACTCCTCCAGCAGAGTATCCAGTTCCACCCGCTCATATTCGGTACAACTGCTCTTTCCCGATGCGGAATAAAATATCACCCTGCATCCAAACACCTCCGCAATCTGCGCCACCTTCCGTCCGATATTCCCCATTCCGATAATTCCCCATGTCTTCCCTTCCAGCTCGGTAAATGGAAGGTCAAAATTGGAAAACCGGGACTGTGCCGCATATTCCCCGGACTTTACATAATGGTCATAATGATGCAGCTTTTCCAAAATATAGAAACACAGTGCAAACGTATGCTGGGCTACCGCCGCCGTGGAGTAGTTCACCACATTTGCCACCTTAATCCCCCTGCTGCTGCAATACTCCAAATCCACATTATCATATCCTGTGGCAAACTCACAAATCAGCTTCACTCCTGCCGCATCCTTTAACGTCTCCCCATTGAGCGGGGATTTATTGGCAATGATAATTTCTGCATCCTTCACCCTCCCGCCTACTTCATCTGCCGGCGTATTGGAATAAGCCGTCACTTCTCCCAACCCGTTCAGACATTCCACGGAAACGTCCGCTCCCACACTATCTCTCTCTAAAATCACAATCTTCATTCTATATCATCCTCCTTCCCTATCCGGCATTCATATAACCATGCGCCCCATATCCTGTCTGATATTAGTTATCAAAGACATTTTCCATTCACCTTTTATCTACGTCCTCGGCGACACTTTATCCCAATCCGTAATACCGTCCACCGATGTCAGCCAGTTCAACGCATAATGCCATTCATAAATAATCTCGCCGTCCAGCGCGGCAATCTCCTTCCGCTTTATCCTTGCTTCCACACATGCCCAATCATAACGGTAGACCAAATCCTGCATATCCATAATTTCCTCTCTGTCCCGCAGCACCGCCTGAGCCATCAGACTGTCAAAATCATTCTGCCAAAGAACAGCGCCTATTCCGGAGACATCACAATATTCCGTCGGCGGCTTTAATTCCATCAAAGACAACGCCCAAAGCAAAACCGCACAGCCCTCATATCTCCAGTTAAATTTACTATGCGCGGAATCATCCGGCGACACATCATTCAGATATGCTTTTTCTCCATTTGATAAATATTCGGAATACTGGTATAATTCATCCAGCCTGCCAAGCACTTCCTTTGTCTTCCCTTCACAATCCTCATATTCACCGCAAGTATAAATCTCACTCTTAACACATGCCGCAAAGACAGCCGCCAGCCGATGAACAATCTCCCCTTTGGACGGAATCGTACATTCCGCTTCGTAAGCCGACACTCTCATATGCTCTATGTATGGGATATCCTTTTCCTTCAGGACTTTTATCGACCGTTCCTTACGTTTCCCGTCTGCTTCCGTCTCCTCCCGGTCAAACATCGCACTGGAAGCAACCGGATAAAATTCATCAAAATCCGATTTACCGTCTATGGAAATCAGCAGCTTCCCCTCCGGTGCAAACAGATGCATGTTCGGATAGAGTGTAAATGCATAAAGCTGTCCGGCTAAATCATTCAGCCTGCCCATAATATATCCTGTCCGTTCTTCATTACCATCCACCTGGAAAACAATTCCGATAATACAGTCAAACAACAAAATCTGCTGAATGGCTGCCTTCTTCACCGATTCATTGACAAGAGGCGCCTGCATAAAATAATTCGCCATGCCGTTTGTCTGCTTTTGCATCTCCTCCTCATCCGTAACGACAGTAAAATTGAGAAAAGTCTCATCCTGCAGCCGCACTTGGAACTGATTTTCCGTACCCGGAACTACCTTCGCAATATTCCCGCGGAATATGCTTTCCGTCACACTCTGTATTTTCGAGTTGTCATTCCCGCAGCTATACAGGGTGACATTCGCCTCCTGTACCTCTGCTTCCGCTTCTTTCCTTTTCTTTTTAAATAAAGCCATCGTATCCCTCCATTCTGCCGCCTTTCCATAAATTGTAAACGCAAAATTTGTCACGAGCCAATCAGCACTTTTTTCCCCTGAAAAGCAAATCCGTATTTCCGGATGCGTTCCTTCCCTATTCCATGGTCAAGTAAAATCTGCTCATACCGTTTTTCTTCTATTTGGCGCAGCGCAGCCTGTACCGTTGCTTTCAAATCCGTTTCTTCTTCCGCATCATACACCTTAAATTCTAAAATGATACCGTCCTCCTCTTTTTGCAACGGTTCCAGCATTACATCATACCTGCCAAAACCGCTTTCCCGATTAGATGTAACCACATATCTGCCGGAAAGTTCAACCAATAGTCCTAAGACAAATCCATGATAAAACCTTTCCGGACTGCTTTCCTTCGAAGGATGATTCCCACTGTCAAAAAAACTGAACATTGAAACGGAAACCCGGTTCATATAACCGTTCATAGCCCTTAAATCACCTTTTAACAAAGCGCGGACAAAGCCGTTATAATCAGACTGTTCCATTCCAAACCAGTCAAGCACCATATTCTCAAACATTTGCTTTACTTCATAATTCGTCAATGCCATTTCATAATTGTTTCCATGTATTTCCACAATCTTCAGATACCCGCCTGCCAGCAGGAGGCTCCATACCGCATTCTCATTCCGTGCTAATTGATGAAATACAATTTCCTCGTCAATCCGGCTTTCCATCGTTCCACCGGAAAGCAGCTGTTCAAACTGCATCTTCATATCCTGGCTGCCCTGTCTGAGCAGAGTGCCAACTAATCCGTTAGAGCTTGTATTAGCCCAATAAGTTTTCAATTGTCCCGTCTTTAAAAAATTAATAATTGACCACGGGTTGTATACATCATGTAATCTGCCAATCGTAAAACCATCATACCAATATTTCACTTCATCCTTATTCGTCATTCCATATTCATCCATCGACGAAAAAACTTCTTTCTCCGTAAAACCAAAATAGGAAGCATATTCAGCAGATGTCATTGTAATCACTTTAAGATTATTTAAATCGGAAAACATGGATTCTTTACTGACTCTTGTAATTCCGGTCATAACTGCACGTTCCATATAAGGATTGGTCTTAAAAGTATTATTAAATAAATTTCTTATAAAGGAAACCATCTCATCCCAAAAACCATTCATATACGCCTCCTGCACAGGCGTATCGTACTCATCCAGTAAAATGATGACTTTCCTATGATAATAACGGTTCAGAAATTTACATAAGTTATGAACTGCTAAAGCCGCTTCCGGTTCACTCATATCCGGCGATACACTTCTAAAATATTCTTTCTCCTGCTCCGTCAGCACATCACTTTTCCGCAGATAATCATGCTGGGTATACAAATCCAAAAGAATATAATTAATCGCACGCCTTGTAAAAGCATAATTCGTTTCCTTCACTCCGGCAAAAGACATACTAATCACCGGATAAGTACCCTGCAATGCCCTGTACTTTTCTTCTTTCCATATATCCAAATCCTGAAACAGCTCACCCTGCCCTTCATACTTAAGGCTCCAAAACCGTTCCAGCATACTCATATTCAGGGTTTTTCCAAAACGCCGCGGACGGGTAATCAGGGTAACACTGTCCCTGCTCTCCCACCACTCCTTAATAAACAGCGTTTTATCCACATAAAAACAATTTTCTGATATTAAACTTTCAAAGTCCTGTACTCCTATTGCTACTACTCTCGCCATATTCTTCCTCATTTCCGCGCCGTTTTGCGCACTCAGGACTGTAGATACAAACGTTTTTTGCTTATGGTTCCGCAATGAATACCCGCTCTTTCTGTTTATCTGAAATTTCATTTATATTTTATCAAAGCCCAAAATGATATTCAATAAAAATTTATTGGACTGTTTTTCAAACGCATTCCAAAAAGAACCGCTGACCAATACGCCAGCGGTTCCCTAATAGGAAATATGATAAAACCCTTATTTTTGTACGAGATGAACTGCAAATCCGCCAATCTCATCTTTCAGATAGATAGCTTTCAGATTGCCCTTGTCATCTTTCTTAGCCGTACCTTCATCAAATACCACGCCCTGTCTCTCCAAATGGTAAACAGCTCTTTCGATATAATTCGTACCGATTGCAATATGTCCATGTGCCCCAAGGTAAGGCGTCTTCATAACTTCCACAGCCGTGCCTGCAAAAATAGAACTGTTGCCGGCTTTCTTCGTCATTCCGAAGATTGCTTCAAAAGCGCTTGCTGTTTTATCTGCGGAATCTTCATCCGTTTCATTGATACCGATATGTCTTAATTCAAAGCCCAGCATCTTATTCACAGCTTCTCTTGTCAGTGCTTCAATTTCATCGAATTTACCTGCAGATACTAAGTCTTTCTTTACCATCCAGCTTCCGCCGCACGCTACAATCTTATTAAAATCCAAATAATCTTTCAGGTTATTAGCATTTACACCGCCGGTAGGCATGAATTTCATCTTTGTATAAGGTGCACTCATCGCCTTAATCATATTGATGCCGCCAGCCTGCTCTGCAGGGAAGAATTTCACTACTTCTAACCCTAATTCAATCGCTGCTTCCACGTCGCTGGGGTTCGAAGTTCCCGGAAGAATCGGAACATTTTTCTCAAGGCAGTAAGATACTACTTTAGGGTTCAAACCGGGGCTTACGATAAATTTCGCGCCTGCGCCTATCGCACGGTCTACCTGCTCGGTTGTGAGAACCGTACCTGCGCCCACCAGCATTTCAGGAAATTCCTGTGCCATTACGCGGATGGATTCTTCCGCCGCATCCGTACGGAATGTAACCTCCGCACAGGGAAGCCCGCCTTTGCACAATGCTTCTGCCAACGGTTTTGCATCCTTCACATCATCCAGTGCAATTACCGGAACTATACCAATTTTACTGATTTCTTCTACTATCGGATTCATACTCTCATCCTTTCTGATTCTATTTTCTGATTCTCAGTTTTCATCCAAAATCTCTTTCACGCAGGCTGCCATTTTATCACATTTGCAGTTTGCAAAGAAATACTCTTTGAATTTATCTCCTGCCAAAGCGCCTTTTACCAGCTCCCTGTCCAGATTTTTCAGAATAGTCTCCATATCCTGATGCGTTACCTTTTTCACTTCATCCAAAATCTTCTTATTTCTCTGCTCCGGTACGACTCTCTCCTTCGGATAGCCCTGCCCGCTTTCACCTGTAAACAGTTTTTCAAAAATATAAGTCAGATTCAGCTCCGCGCCCCATCCGAAACCTTTTGCAAAAGGAAGCGCAATGGCATTGCCGTCATTAATCTGTGCAAACATATATGCGTCCGAAGGGTCTACGATATGACCGCAAAGCACTCCGGGAAATGCATTGCAGGCAAGCATGGCGCCTTCCCCTGTTCCGCATCCCGTCACAACATAATCTGCAGCGCCGGAATTTAAAAGTACAGCGGCAAGAATGCCGTTCTGTACATAGGTGAGCTGATGCTCATCTTCCGCACTGTACATCCCGTAGTTAAATACTTCATGTCCCATCGGCTCTACCACTTTTTTCAGTGTGTCACACACCATTTCATTTTTTGCTGCCTGACTGTTTTCGTTAATCAACGCTATTTTCATATTCCAATTCCTCTTTCCGGTCTTCTTGCTCCTCAAACTGGAAACATTCAGACTGCTCATGCCAGCATGGCTGTCTGATATTTCCAGTTTGACTCTGCCTATCATGATTACTGCGGCTGTTTTCCGATATATGCGAGGATACCGCCGTCTACATAAAGAACATGTCCGTTTACGAAGTCAGAAGCATCGGAAGCAAGGAATACTGCCGGTCCCTGTAAGTCTTCTGTCTCGCCCCAGCGTGCCGCAGGAGTCTTTGCAATGATAAACTGGTCAAACGGATGTTTGGAACCATCCGGCTGAACTTCCCTGAGGGGTGCGGTCTGAGGAGTCGCAATATAGCCGGGGCCAATGCCGTTACACTGGATGTTGAACTCACCGTATTCAGATGCAATGTTTTTAGTCAGCATCTTCAAACCGCCCTTAGCTGCCGCATATGCGGATACTGTCTCACGTCCCAACTCGCTCATCATGGAGCAGATGTTTATAATCTTGCCATGGCCCTTCTTAATCATGCTGGGAATAACTGCCTTGGATACGATGAAAGGTGCGTTAAGGTCAACATCGATAACCTGACGGAACTCTGCTGCCGTCATATCGCACATAGGAATACGTTTGATGATACCTGCATTGTTTACAAGAACATCCACAACGCCTACTTCCTTTTCAATCTGTGCAACCGTAGCCTGAACCTGCTCCTCATTCGTTACGTCGCATACATAACCGTGTGCCTTGATACCTTTTTCTTCATAAGCAGCCAGCCCTTTGTCTACCAGTTCCTGCTTGATGTCATTGAATACAATGGTTGCTCCTGCCTCAGCATATGCGCTTGCAATTGCAAACCCGATTCCGTAAGATGCTCCCGTTACCCATGCAACCTTACCTTCCAGTGAAAACTTCTTCATAAAATCGCTCATTGTTCTTTCTCCTTCTCTTTTTATTTATTTTGTTTTTATTCCCTTTTTATTTCATGTATTCCTTTTTCTTCCACGTAAATTCTGTAAAAAATTACATCAAGTCCTTCATTGCCACGCCGTCCATATCATCGAAGTCCTGATTTTCCCCAACCATACCCCAGATAAACGTATACGCTCTGGAACCGCATCCTGAATGGATGGACCAGCTCGGAGAAATCACAGCTTCTTCATTTCTCATCACGATATGCCTTGTCTCATTGGGTTCTCCCATGTAATGCATTACAAATGCATCCTCCGGCATTTCAAAATAAAGATATACTTCCATACGTCTGTCATGTGTGTGGCAGGGCATGGTATTCCATACGCTGCCCGGCTCCAATTTTGTCATCCCCATAACCAACTGGCAGCTCTCTACCTGGCCCGGAAGGATATATTTGCAGATTACCCTGTGGTTTGCATCCTCTAAGGAACCCAGCTCTACTTTATTTTCATCCTTGACGATTACCACGCCTTCCTCCGGCGTACCGTTCGGTTTAATTAAGACGGTAGGATATGTCTTATGTGCCGGCGCGCTGTTGATATAAAATTTCGCCGGATTGGAACCGTCCGTGCTCTCAAAGCTGATATCTTTTGCCCCCATTCCGATATACATGCCTTCTTTGAAAGCCACATCGTATTTCTTCCCATCAATGGTAATCACACCTGCACCGCCGATATTGATAACGCCCATTTCCCTTCTCTGCAGGAAATACTCCGCACGCAGTTCATCGCCTGCTGTCAGTACAAGCGCTTTAGATACCGGCATCGCCGCTCCCGTAATAATACGGTCAATATGACTGTATACCAGTTTAATCTCATCCGCTGTAAATAACCCCTGAATTAAAAATTCTTCCCTCAGTCTCTCGGTGGTATAATGCTTCACATCTCTTGGTGAAGCTGCTGTTCTCAGTTCCACTTGCTATCCCTTCCTTTCTGAATCATTTTGTATTTCCTGATACCTTTCTCTTATGATGATATCATATCATATCGATTATGCCAATTCTTGTTTTATGTTTTCATAAATATTGCAAATTTTGAACAGACGGTATATAATAGGTTTACGGCAGTCCTATGTAAGCGCTTTTATGGCTGCAACGCTAGAAAATAACACGTATTTCAAGAAAGGAAATGGAAAATTTATGAAAGAGTTTACATCGTGCAGACTGGCAACCCAACACTGTATTGACAACAAATATTTTGCCGTTGCGCATTTGTACAATGATGACAAACCCATGGACATGCACATTCACGACTGCTATGAAATTTATTATTCCATATCGGGTGGAAAACAGTTTTTGATTGACAACCGCTTTTATGATATAGAACCGGGTGATATTTTTTTCATCAACCAGTATGAAAGCCACTATCTTACACAGGTAGATACAGGTGTCCACGAAAGAATTGTTATTTCCATCTACCCCGATTACCTGCAGTCGCTATCTTCCGAGAATACGGATTTGAGCCGCTGTTTCACCTACCGGGAAGACGGCGTCCCCCATAAGCTCCACTTCGATGCGGAGATGAGCAAACGCTTTATCTATCTAATACATAAAATAACGGATACCAACGGTTTTGGCAGCGACTTAACGGAACAGTGCGCCTTTACCGAGCTTATGGTGTTTTTAAATAAGACTTTTTATCAGAGCAGCCACAGTGTACCAACGGAAATTCCCGTCACCAACCATGCCCAGGTAGATGATATCCTGACTTATATCAACCGGCATATCTCCGAGGAACTGACTCTGGATGCCCTGTCCGCCCATTTCTACCTGAGCAGTTCTTACCTGTGCCGCATTTTCAAATCCACCACCGGAACTACCATCAACAAATATATCACGGCACGGCGGATTACCATTGCAAAGGCTCTTCTGAACGAAGGTCTTTCCGTAACGGAAGCCTGTGAAAAATGCGGCTTTAATGACTACAGTAATTTTTTGAAAGCATTTACAAAAGCAGTAGGGATATCTCCGAAGAAATATGCGCAGTTTAATACTTAACCGTACATCGGAAGGGCGGAACGGCTCTTCCCTTCCGCCCTAAAAACACCGATTCCTGCTGCCTTTTACAGCCCTCCTGCAATTGCCCTGAAAAATTCCACATGCTTTAATTCATAATTTTTTTCCATAAAATCCGGGTCTGCACTGGTTTTTACTATAATTATCCGTTTTTCCGGATTCACATAAATCCACTGCCCATACACGCCGATTGCCATAAATTCTCCGCTCTCACCTTCCGGTATCCACCACTGGTATCCATACCCGATAGCATTATAGGCATCGTTATTTGCTCCCGGTTTTGAATACTCTGCACTGATATCCAAACTGTCCCGTACCCATTCTTTTGTCAGTATCTGCTCCCCATTATAGTTCCCCTCATTGAGATACAGCCTTGCAAAACGGGCATAATCCCTAAGCGACACGCTCAATCCCCCCATTGCCAGTTCTTTTCCATTACTCAATGTCCAGTATGCATCCTGCGCAGTATCCAGTCTCTTCCACAGTTTTTCCTCCATATACTCAGCAAGGCTGTATCCGGTAGCGTTCGTAATCACTTCGCCCAGAATTTC
Source organism: uncultured Lachnospiraceae bacterium (assembly GCA_947246015.1). GTDB lineage: Bacteria > Bacillota > Clostridia > Lachnospirales > Lachnospiraceae > Kineothrix. Next base: position 33,350 of record CAMXQE010000001.1, read on the forward strand.
CGTGTTAATGCTTAAATACCTGCGGTAAGTGCAAGGTTCTTCCTGCATACCATATTTTGATATTACTTTCATGGCAGAAGTCCCCATTAATGTCCGCATGGAAAACCCGCTCATGTCTGTATCTTCATCAAAATCAATCCCTGACGCCATCTGCAGACATGCCCTGATTGGAATGTTTTCCAGCTCTGTCCCTGCAAACTCCGGAATATATTTTCCAACCGGGTCTTCCACACTGTCCACATACCCTTCTGAAACAGCAATTCCCATCAATGCCGATACAAAAGATTTTCCCATTGAGTTGGAAGAAAATAAGGTTGTTTCATCTCCTCCCGAAAAATATTTTTCATATTTAATGACATCATCCTGAATCACAAGCAGTCCTAAAGTCTTTGTATCTTCAATAAACTCCTCCGAAGAATAAAGAACTCCCTCAAAAGTAAATTCATCCGCTAATACGTGATTGTTTTCCTTCAGGAACTGAAATTCCCCCTCTCCTTTACTGATTTTCTTCGTCGGTTGTATTTCCGGAGTATGCTGGAATGTATGTGCCAGATTCTCATCCTTAAAACTATTCAGGGAAATGTACAGCATCTTTATTTTTTTCCCAAAAAACAGCCCCAGTACCGCCATCACAAAAATTACCGCCATTAAAATCCTTAACCATTTTTTTCTTTTCATATTCACTCTTCCTTTCGTATTCATTTTCTATACTGGCACTATAAACCATACAGTAACTGAACAGTCAAGTGATATTTTTAAAAAAATGTTCCATGTCTGCGCCGCCAGTTTAAAAAGACGGACTCTTTCCTATAAAGTCAAATTCCCCGGGCAGGAAACAAATCTTTCCTGTCCGGGGAACCGCTTATTCATCCTGATTTAACAGTCTGTTCATTTCATCAACCATTTCATTAATCCTGCCGGCCTGTGCCGCCACTTCCGACGTATCATTTGCATTGCTTTCCGCCATGGTATTAATGGTTGCAAACTGCTCGTTTTCACTTAGTATGCTTTCGGCAATCGCCTGATTAATAGACACTGTGCTCGTAATTACATCCGATTGCCTCTCCTGCGTCTCTTCCATTGTTTTGACCGCTTCTACGGAAGTATTCAGCAAATCTGTCATATCCTGCATACATTTAAATACCTTTTCATAATATTCATTCTGATTTGTTAATTTCTGTGAGTTTTCTTCTACATACAGTACAATTTCATTGACATTGCTTTTTACCTTTGAGATTACAGTCTCAACTTCTTTCAACGATGCGTTTGTACTATTTGCAAGGTTTCCTACCTCCGTTGCGACAACCGCGAATCCCCGTCCGGCTTCCCCGGCTCTTGCAGCTTCAATGGATGCGTTCAATGCCAGAAGATTCGTCGATTCTGAAATCTCACTGATAAGCGTTAAGGTAGCTCCTATTTCCTGCACCGCTCCTGACAATTTCTTTGCCACATCGACTGTAGTGCGCATAGATTCCGCCACATCCCCGTTGATAGTATGAAGTTCATTCAGCAGTTTTGAGTTTTCCGCCGATTTATCCAGCAAATCCCTGGATACGGTTTCCACTTTCTCAACATTTTCTGCGACCATACTTTCCCATTTATTTAATTCCGACAGATTAGCCATGCTTTCGTCCGTTTTTGCACTCAGCAGATTTCTGCTTTTTACAAGCTGTTCACTTGTAGCTGCAAGTTCCTCTGCAGATGCACTTTCACTTTTTGAAACCTGTGATAAACTTGCGCCTGCGGCATGAAGATTATTGGAAAGATTCTGAACGGCCTGCAATATGCTCTGTATCTTTTCGTTATTCTTTTCCAGCTCATCCTTTTTTGCATTTACAAGGAAATGGGAAACCAGAAAAACAAAAAACAGTAAACCAGCGACAGACAATACCAACGCCACCAGACACATTAGAACATCTGCTATAAACAACTCATCCTTCACAGGCATTAAATCGGTTCCCTTTATGGCCCAGCCGATAAACAGGGATACCATACATGCCAGCCCGTTGACCAGTACCAGCTTCACATCCAGGAAAAATGCCAAAAGTATCAGAAAGAAAAACAGAAATCCCCAAAACGTCCTGCTGGGAAGCATATACAAAAGATAATTCCACTGGACCACCAAGACAATTGTGGCAAATATCTTTCCAAGTTTCAGTTTTCCATCTTTCAGATATCCGTTTCCGTCAAACGATGTTTTAATTATCAGCAGCGCCACTGCGTAAAAACTGACATCCATGACTCCCAGCAGGATTGTAGCAATCCAGGGAACATCCGGATAGAGCCCGAATGCTTTTTCCGTGTTAAACATAACAGTAGCGCACATACATGCGCTTACCAAAATAATCAATCCCCATTTATATACGGTAGACAGATACACATCCACCGCAGTTCTTTTCCTGTCCATAACGTTTCCTCCTAAAAACATGCAACTGAACCATACAGCTCCAACTGTACATACAACTGCCTTTTCCATAAAGGAAAAGGCAGCCTTCATTCGGTTCCAATATAAAGTTGGGCGCGTATTTCCAGTACATGGTGATTCTATTTTACATCTCAGCCATTATGTACTTCATATAAAACGCTGCGTGCCACAGCGTAACCTGTACTTCCCTTCTTTGCAGAAGCACAGAACATTCCGTTTTTGACGCCTACCCAGCGTCCGGGAACTGCCTCCGTCTCTCCTGCCTTTTGATAATTGGCGCCATCCGTGCCATATTCAATTGTCACCAGCTCCAGGGGGAACCCTTTCTCGTTATCATTCAAATCTCTTGTACCGGTCCGCTTCACAGTATACCTTACATAAATCTCTTCTGCCTGCGCAAAATCAACCGCCGGAAGCACCTGCTCCGCTTCCTCCGTCCTGTCAGGCAGGATTTTCCCATATTTCTGTACGCCCGTAATGAAAGCCGGAACAAGCTGTCCCTCCTCCTTCCGGAACGTAAGCAGCCCGTAGCTCATCCCCATGGAAATCACTCCCGCTTCCTCTCCGTCCTCCAGATGCGAAAGATCCATCTTCGTCACACAGGCAAATTCGGGCGCAGGCCACTTCTGCATCAAAAGATTAGGCATGTCTCCATAAACCGTATCCTTATATACCGCATTTAATTTCATGCCGTTTCCTGTCAGTTCATACCATTCCGCTTTCGGATTTGCATTCCACTGCCACTGAAGCCCTAATTTATTTCCGGTGAAATCATCCGAAGTCTCCGGCTCACACACTTCCGCCTCTGCGTTTCCGACATCAGGCTTCCTGTATTCCGCTACCGGCTCCCCATAGTCATTCCCCTCTTTTGCAATACCAATCACCGGCCAGTCCTCCTGCCAGCTCATTGGCTGCAGGTGCGTAATACGTCCGGCTGCATAAACATCCTGAAAATGAATGAACCAGTCTTCCCCTGTAACGGTATCCACCCATGCTCCCTGATGAGGTCCGTTTACGGCGCTGCCGCCCTGCCGCATCACCACTTTATATTCATAAGGTCCGAATACATTTTTAGAACGCAGCACCGTCTGCCAGCCAATCTTCACCCCGCCTGCAGGCGCAAAAACATAATACCAGCCATTTCGCTTATACATCTTAGGGCCTTCAATTGTCACCTGGTCATTCTCGTTTCCGTCGAATATCTTTACTTCTTCCCCAATCAGCCCCATTCCGTCCGGCTGCATCTCTACCATATGGAGGACGCTCTTATAACCGATACGGCTCTTTGCCACTCCTGCAACCAGATAGGCTTTCCCGTCTTCATCCCAAAACGGGCAGGGGTCAATCCAGCCTGCTCCCGGCCTGATATTGACCGGCTCCGACCATTTTCCGAAGGGGTCCGTGGCAGTACTCATGTAAATGCCCTCGTCCGGCATGGGAAAACAAACAAAATACGTTCCTTCATGATACCGTATGGACGGCGCCCATACACCGCATCCATGAACCGGAACCCGGTAACGTTCATCCGGAATTTCGTCTATCACATAGTTTACCACTTTCCAGTTTACCAAATCTCTGGAATGGAGAAGCGGAAGTCCCGGTGCATTGCAAAAACTGGAAGCGACCATAAAATAATCATCCCCCACACGAATCGCATCCGGGTCCGAATAATCCGCATAAAGTATCGGATTGCGGTAACTGCCGTTCCTCAAATCGGCATTCCATATACTGCCTGCCGTCAGACTTGTGCCTGATTTTGCCTCATTGTCCATAACTGCCTCCTTATTCCATATTTCATAAAATACCGTACCTATACGCTCAATATGTTATATGATATAATACAGGCTGAAAAAAGTCAACGGCGTAATAACAATCACAAATCCTTCAAGTAACAGGGAAACCTTCGGCTTCCCTGTTACGGACTTTGCAGCCAGTGCAAAGTCCCGAGCTGAACTGTTACTCCTTCAACACTTTCCCGTACACCTCCATCTGGCTCAGTGCAGGAAACGGCGACGGGTCATCCGCTTTTATCAAATCACTCAGCTTCACCCATGTAATCCGCTTTTTTTCAAACGTAACCACATGCGGCAGGCTGCTCTTCTCCAAATCCCACAATATCTCCGAACCGTCGGAAAAACTCAGCTTCACCTGTGTCCACCAGTTATCGTGAGGGAAATCCGAACGGGTGTAGAGAACTACCTTATCCGCCTCCACTTCCCTTCCGAAATCCACGGTCATCTCCGCATCGTCCTGCATATTGATACCCCATGATTCATACGGCCACTCTCCATGGGAGCGGTTCTCACACACACCGTCAATGGCATTGCGTGCCGCAAAGACCGACTCTCCCCTCGTCTCCACATTGGCATACGCATGGGGAAAGCATCCTGTATCCCCGTGCTGGTCGCACACGTTCAATGCCAGATTCCGGTAAGCCACTATCTCATCCTGCCTTGCCGTCCTTGCATACAGATAATGCCTGTTCCCGTAAAATACCTTCGGGGAATAGCAGATACGCTTCTCGCCAAAAGGTATCTCATAGGACACATTCCCTGTAATATAGCAGAAAGCCGCTCCCAGCGCATCATCCACCTGCAGGAATACATGCAGATTTTTTTCCGAAGTTTCCAACACGATACGGTCGCCCTCCTGATACTCTGCCGTACACACCAGACTTACATAATCCTCTCCGCTGCTTACGCAAATCGTCTTCCCGTTCCTATCCAAAACCTTTAATGCCAGTGTCGCCATACTATCCACCTTATCCTTTCTTCCATTTCCATTTTATTCTGTCATTCCTGTCCTTCCACCCCGTTCCATCCGTACTTGGGAAATATCATCCACACCAAAATCAGGGAATGGATATAAGCAATCGTTCCGGCCCCCACTAACAGTACCGGCCAGAAAACGAACACCCCCAGAGCCAGAATACAAACCACAGTAACCAGCATTAACATCACCCAGGAAAAATTCTTGATGCTGACCATAAAGGTCATAAAGAACAGATTTCCCACCTTCGTATCCAGCCGCGCTTCCAGAGGAAAAACCAGCACCGCCACAAAAGCATACAATACGGCAAATACGAGAAACAGCCAGAAAGCAAATACCGCAGCCCTTGATTCCAGATGATAGAAAAAGTACAGGTCTGTCCCGAGAAAAGCACCTATGGCCAGCACAATCAGCCATACTACGGTAGACTGTACAAAGTTCTCTTTAAAAGCCCTGAAGAACGACCTCCAAAGATAACCCTCCCTGTTCTTCACCATTTTTAAGGAAACATAATAAAGCGCGGTAGTAGATGCGCCTGCCGTAACGACCGGCAGACTGCACACCGCCCACATCACCGTCAGGAAAAATACATCAGCCACCCTTCCCATAAATCTCCATACCGGATTGTCATAACTAAACAGCTTCGCCACGATTCCATGCTCCTTTCCGTCCTTCTGCGGTGTACCGGATACCCTGCCGCTCCGCCGAAACCCTGCAGAATGTTCCTTAAACGTTCCTGCCTCCGTGCATCCTGTCTACCATGAACGTCGGTATCCCGCCTTTACTTCCGTTACGATTTCGTTCCTTCCCTTGTGAATCTGATAACGTACCGCAGGAATCCGCGTCATCGGGTGCAGCAGGTTCGTATTCGGGTCGGCAATGATAATTTCTCCTTTTCCCTCCCCTTCTACCGCAATCACCTGACATTCGCAATATTCGTTTTCCACCCATGCCATATTGTCTTCCTGCCCCAGCTTCTCTCCCAGTACATCTATTTCCACCGCAAATCCGCAGTCGCAGGCTTCGCACTCCCTGTCGCTCTCTATGATATGTTTGCGGATATGCCCGTGCCTGGTCGGGACGATAACCGATTCTACGGAAATACCCTCATACGGCGTCCACTTAGACGTTACGTCCGTTTCTGACACACGGAACTCCTCACAAATCCTTCTGACATACACATACCCGTTTACCATAAAAGCCAGCATACTGTCCGGAGCCGCCTCATGCAGCTCGCAGGCGGATTTCGCCACATTAAAGGCAAACCTTGTATCATAGGCAAACTTTCCGTATTTCGCCGGCGTCTGCCCGTGTCCGGCAGGACTGTACTTTCCCGGCACATATGCCGTCGTATGGTTCTCATAACGATGAATCAGCATATCTGCGTAAAGAAGCGCTGACTGTTCTTTCAGTTCCGGCATAGGTTCCGCCTCCGCGCTCCAGAACGGGTGCTCATCTGGCAGCATCAATACGGCAAACGTCTTTAACGCCCAGTAAGGGGAGCCAGGACCGTTATACCTCTCTCCCATCACCAAATCGGGATAACCGTATCCGATGGTCAGAATCCCGTTCCTGTCAAAAACAGGCTTCTTCATCCAGTCACACAGATGCCGCACAATCAACCCTTTCATAACCCCTATGGAAAACGGCTCTACCCCCGCCATCAGACAGGCGCAGAAAAAACTCACCTGCGAAAAGCGGTAGGTAAGGGAACGCCCGTACGGAAGCGCTGCCCCGTTCTCATCAAACCAGTAAATAAACTGCTTTGCAAACAGCTCAGCCCGTTCCTTATACAGTTTGCTGCGCTGTGCATCTTCCTCCTCCATCACCTTCGCATAAAACAAACTGTAAAAATGAATGGCAAAAGACACATAATAATCCTTTTGTCCCGAATCGCCGTCCTGATACCACCCGTCTCCAAGATAAAACGTATCCGCACCCTTTAAATACGTCTCCAGTTTCTCTGCATCATACTTCCTCCCTACTTTCTTAAGGGCAATATTCACAAGAACTGCAAATAAAATCCAGTTGCAGACCGGAAGCTCATACTGATTGATTCCATACAGCCAGTCCGCCAAATGGTCCTTCTCCTTTTCCTCCAAAGGCTCCCACACCTTCTCCGGCGCCAGTATCAGCCCGTAAGAAATCGCCGCCATTTCTACAAACCGTTGGTCAAAAGCATGAAAACCGCCCCAATACTCTCTGCTCTCCGGATTCGTTCCTTCCGCCAGCCCTTTCCGGTACACTTCCTCAAAAGCAGGCGCACTCCCCCCGCCTGCCCAAAAAGGAACCAGACCCCACAACGGCCTGGAAAATGCTTCCAGCCGGATTGCCTTCTGGTCATAATTCGTCGCCGTAACACCAAGTATCAGTTCCGCCTTTCCTTCACTATAATAAGGAAGCAGCGGATTTATAATTTCCAACAGCAAATCCTGAAAATCTTTCTTACTCCTTAACTTTCCTTCCCAATCCGTCCGCATCGTTCCATTCTCTCCTTTTCCTGTTCCGGAAATGATTCAGTATCCCTAAGACAGCGTTTTCAGCCGTCTTGGGGATACTTCATTCCCTTACCAATACAATGCCCAGTCCTTATGCAGTCTGGTCAGCGCTTCCATATAAAAATAGTCTCCCCAGGAATTACATTCATCCACTCCGTAATGATTGCATGTATTATAAGGGGAATGGTTGGAATAAGTGCTGTGCAGCACCAGCCCGTTGGACTCCGTCTCATCCTTCACCGCATAATTATCATACACCGATTTCATCAGCTGCATGGCATACTTCTTATAAACCGCCGCATCTTCCGGCTCCATGGATTTTATCATTTCCAGCATACCACATGCCGCAATGGAAGCAGAAGAAGAATCCCTCGGCTGGTCATCCCCGTCCGTAAACTCCAAATCCCAGAAAGGAACCATATCCTTTGGCAGATGCTCCAGAAAATACTGCGTCACATGCTTAAAATTCTCAATATATTCCTTTCTTCCGGTATATTTATAAGCCAGTGCGCATCCGTAAATTCCCCATGCCTGCCCTCTTGCCCACGCAGAGCCGTCACGATATCCCTGACAGGTCGCACCATGGTCAGGCGCACCGGTTTCCATGTTAAAGAAAAACGTATGCCATGTGGAATAGTCCTCACGGATAACATTTTTCACCGCCGTATGGATATGCTTCTCCGCAATCTCTCTGTATTTCCCGTCTCCCGTTTCCTCTGATGCCCAGTAAAGCAGGGGCAGATTCAGAAGACAGTCAATAATCAGGCGGTAATTCTCCGGCGCATCCATCGGCCCCCACGCCTGTATGAACTCCCCTACCGGATGATAACGGGTAATCAGCTGGTCGGCCGCCTTTATGGCAGCCTCCCGCCCCTTCTTGCTTCCAATCAGCTTGTAACCTGCTACGCAGGAAGGCGAATACAGAAATCCCATATCATGATGGTCCACCTCTATCTTACGCTCAATCCGTTCAAGAAAGCTGTCAATCTGTATCTCTCCCGCAGCCCGCAGCCGTTCCGCCGCCGCATCTCCCGCTTCTTTCATATACTCATAAGCCAGCCATATCTCTCCCGTCCAAAACCCCGTCGTCCAGTAATTATTCTCAATCGGTTCATAAAATCCGTCCACACTATAAGCCTTCTGAAACTTATAAGTAAACTCCGGCAGATTCCGTACCACCTGCTCCGCCGAAAACCGCAGTCCGCTCTCCACTTCCTCCCCGGTAATCACCGGCATATTCTCAAACAACATAACCTATTCTCCTATCTGAATATTCATCTTATCCTTTCAGTCCGGTAGAAGCAACACCTTCCACAAAATATTTCTGCAGACAGAGGAAAACTACAAGCACCGGTATCAGCGACACCACTGAGCCTGCCATAATCAGACCATACTCCGCGGAATACTGTCCGATAAACATTTTCAGTCCCAGCTGAATCGTCTTCTTCGTTTCCGTCCTTAAATAAATCAAAGGTCCGAGATAATCATTCCATGTATTCACAAAAGTAAAAATCGTCAGCGTAGACAGTGCAGGCTTCGACAAAGGAAGCATGATTTTTGCATAAATCCTGTATTCGCTCATACCGTCGATTCTCGCTGCTTCACACAAGTCGTTCGGTATGCCTTCATAGAACTGCTTCATCATGAACACACCGAATGCAGAAAACGCCTGCAGGCAAATCATTGCCAGTAATTTATCATTCAATCCCATACTTCTCATCATAATGAACTGCGGTACCATGTATACCTGCCAGGGCATTGCGATGGTTGCAATATAGGCAAGGAACAGCGCATTTTTATGCTTGAACTCCAGTTTTGCAAACGAATATGCCGCAAAGCTGGAAGTCAGCAGCTGCAGGAATGTTACCACTATCGTCAGAATCACCGTATTCTCCACGAATTTCAGCATGGGAATCTTCGTCCATATATTAATGTAATTATCCCACTTGGGATTCTCCGGAATCCATACGAACGGATCCATCAGGAACACTTCCCTGTTTGACTTAATAGAAGCTGACAGCATCCACAGGAAAGGTACAATCATACATGCCGTTATCAGCAGCAGTATCAGATACAACCCTACCTTACCGGCCATTTCCGCTTTTCTTTTGGATTTAAATTTTTTAGTTGCCTCGTTATTATTTGCATTACCCATTTCGGTTCCTCCTTTCCTGCCATTCCTATTCGCCTAATTTCTTCTCGTATCTGAACTGAATCAGCGTCACTACGAGAACCATTAAGAACAATACCATCGCAATTGCACTGGAATATCCCAAATCCCAATAATTAAATGCATTCTGGTATATATAGTAAACAAGAACGGTTGCCGATGTACTCAGTTTGCCGTCACCGCCTCCGGCTAACATGACAGCAATGTCATATACTTTAAAACAGTTAATCGTCAGCATGACCACTACGAAGAAAGTGGTGGAACGCAACTGCGGCCATGTGATATAGCAGAACTTCTGCCATGTGGTCGCGCCGTCCAGACTCCCCGCCTCGTACAGCTCTGCCGAAATCCCCTGCAGTCCTGCAAGATAGATTACCATATAATATCCCATATATTTCCATACACTGAACAGAATCAGTGTGAAAAGCACCAGACTGCCGCTGAACCATTTGGGCAGTTCGTTCTGCGGTACTTTAAAAACAGTCAGAAGGAGATAGTTGATTGGTCCCTTGGACGGATGGAAAATCATGCTCCATACCGCAGTGATTGCCACCAGCGAAGCCACATAAGGGAAAAATGCCACTGTACGGAAGAATCCCCTGGCCTTGATTTTCTGGTTCAATACGATTGCTAACGCCAGAGACGCAATCATCGTAAGGGGAACCGTACCGACCACATAGATAATCGTGTTTTTCAATGCCGCCACAAAGAACGTATCCGTCGGCAGCTTTTTAAAATTCTCCAGACCGACAAATGTAACCGCATTGCTTCCGTCCCAATCCATAAAAGCCAGAAGAAAAGCAAATACAATGGGAATCAGGGTGAATACGGCAAACCCGATAAAGTTGGGCGCAATAAACGAATAAGCCACAATATCCCTCTTTGTTTCCCTGCTTATTTTCCTGTTATTCCTGATTGCGGTAGCTTTTCTCTGAATGCCGTCCCTCTTTGCAATCAGCTTTTTCTTCTTTTCTATATTACTTTCTGCCCGAATCTGCCGCATTAACTCTGCGGATTCCGCTTCCAGTGTTTTTACCTGAGCCGCTTTTTTTTCATCCATTCTCTCACTCCTGCCCTTCCTTAGATTTACCCGCCAGTACCGGACATTTTGCCCGGAAACGTATTTGGAAATTCCTTCCCGCCATTCTCAAACACATTTTAGTGATAGGATGGGGCTGGCGATTTTATCTGCCAGCCCCATCACCTGTTTCACGTTTTATGGACTTATTTTCATAAAATTTCCCAGTACGATACCGTTCCTACTGTCCCAGTACTTTTCCAACTTCTTCATTCATTGCCGCAATACCTTCATCAATCGTCATCTCACGGTTCATGATGGATTTGTGGTACGTATCAAGGATATCGTTAATTTCAGATACGTTCTCTGCATAAGGAACTTCCAAATACAGATTGGATACGCTCAGCGCTTCCTTGCTCGCCTCATCGGTCGGGAATCCTTCCAGCCCTGCAATGATACCTGCTACTTCATCGTTCATAAGTGCCGGGAAGTTACCTGTTTCCGCCATAACTTTCGCACCTTCCGCACCGGATACCCACTCAACGAAATCGAATGCCGCTTCTTTGTTTGCAGATACGCTGGTTACTGCCAGACCGGTAATCGTACCGAGGGTAGAACCTGCTTCCACACCTTCTGCGTGAGGATATTTTACAATACCCCAGTTACCGCAGAGAGAAGAATCATATTCGCCGCTCTGAAGGCTGGCAATCAATGTAGAGATATACCAGGAACCCATATTCAGCATAGCCACATCGCCGCCGGAGAATGCTGCGGAGTAATGTAAACCTTCTGCACTCAGGTCTGCGTAATTCCGGCAGACAGAATCATCTTCCTGTCCGAGTACCATCTCATAATAAGGTTTGAAATAATCATAAGTGCCGTCTAAAATGGAATGTTTTCCATCCAGTACGCCGAACAGCTGTACTGCACTTCTCCATGTATGGTAATGGGTACCGTAAATCTGTGCACCGAAAGTAGGGTCTGCTACCTGTCTTGCCAAAGCGTCATAATCATCAAAGGTCATGTCGTTGGTCGGATAATCAACGCCTGCCGCATCAAAAATGTCTTTGTTGTAGAACACAACCCAAAAGTCATTTCTAAACGGAAGTTCATACAGTTTGCCGTCTACCGTCACCTGCTTGTCAACACCGCCGTACTGAGCCAAATCAATGCCGGCTGCTGAAATATAGCTGTCAAGGGGCTCCAGTGTATTTTTGGAAACCAGTGTTGCATATCCCGGAACATCCTTAATCGTAACTACGTCAAAGTCAGAACCGCTTCCCGATAATTCCGTTGCCAGTACTGTCATGTAATCCGTGGAACCCAAATCCGTCATCTCAATCGTTACGTTCGGATTAGCCTTCTCATAATTCTCTTTCAGAGCCTGCCAGTAAGGAGTGATATCCTTATCCCAGATTGCCCATTTCAATGTAACCGCTTCGCCCTCTGCCGCAGGTTCTGCTGTATCAGCGGCAGCCGTGTCATTCGTTTCCGGAGCCGGTGTCTCTGCAGGCGCCGCATCAGTTGCTGCCGGAGCCTCTGCTGCCGGAGTCTCAGCCGCCGGTTCGTTTCCGGAACCGCCGCATCCTGCCAATACGGATGCCAGCATTGTAGCTGCCAGCAAAATACTTACAAGTTTTTTCTTCATTCTTAACTTCCTCCCTTTTCTTATAAGTTTCTTCCAGTTATCCATATGGATAACTTGTGACTTTATTATATGATTTCTTTTCTCCCTTGAACATGAAATATATTTATTTTTTATTCATAATTATTTCACATTCTCTGCCTTTGTTCATAAAAGATATACTTTTTTTGAAAAACATGTCTTTTTTCTCTTTCTTCCCCTTTTCCACACTTTATCTTTTCAAAAAAATGTACATTATGTTAAAATAGACTTTACGGACTTTTCGTAAACTTATATTATATAAAGATACATTAAAGATACATAAAGAAAGGAGGGCCTGCTGTCTCCATGAGAAAATTTTTCCATACTATCCGCGCAAGAATTTTATTATGCACTATTTCCACGATACTGCTGATTAGTATTATTATCACTGCCGTCAGTTACTTTATCGTTTCTTACAATCTCAGACAGAATATGATACGTACTTCGGAAACCAGGCTTTCCTTTTTATGCGCTGCGATAGATTCCAATATTAATAATGTAAAAGGCTTTATCGATTCCTGCCAGAAAAGCAATAAGATAAGCAAATTTACCATGGGAAAAAACATCCCCAACAACTTTGTGAAAAGGGATGCCGTAGATTTTGTTACGGAAATCTACGGCGCCAATACCGCCCTGTCCTCCCAGATTATCCGGCTGGTTATCATAGGGAAATCCCGAAACGATATCATTCAGATTGTGGAAGCCGTCAATTCCAACACTGCCGTTTCCTCGGAAGCGATTCTGTCCCTTCCATATTTCGACACCCTTTATGAAAATACGGGTGAAATATCCACGGCAGTACTTCCCGACCCCTTTTTTACCACGAAAAACATGCCCGTACTGCCTGTGCTCAACACCATCGAACATCCGTACCAGGCAGGAGAAATCGGATATATTTTTACAGAAATATCCACTTCCGTCATTACCGACCCGATGCGCAGCTCCCTTTCGGATACTGACAACCGCCTCTACTTCCGCATTGGGGAATACCTTTATCAGTATATCGAAGGACAGGGACTCATACCCTGCGGCGATACGTTTGAAACCGTGGAGGATTTGTCCGGCATTGCGCTGAGCAGCAATACGGACATACAGAAAATACGGAATCTGGCGGAACAGAAAACCTATATTATGGTTACGCGTCCCCTTGGCACCCGCAATTTATATGTGACGGAATGCCTGGATGAATATACCCTTTCGCGGGATATCTTCTCCACATTCCTTATCGTTACCCTGATTACCCTGACTGCCGCAGCATTTATCGGTATCCTGCTTTTCTACTATCTCTCTAAAACGGTGAATGTACCGGTACAGCAGCTGCAGGTGCGGATGAAGCGGATTGCGGACGGGGATTTTTCCAGAGACCCCTCTACAGAATGGGAACACGAATTAGGGGATATCGGCAAGAACATCAACGACCTGTCTGAAAATGTACTTTCCCTGATGAACCAGCGGCTGGCAGATGAGCGGGAAAAGAAAGATTATGAATACCGGATGCTGCAAAGCCAGATTAACCCCCATTTCCTGTATAATACATTAAATTCCATCAAATGGATGGCAACCATACAGAATGCCACGGGAATCGCGGAAATGACCACCGCCCTTTCCCGTCTGTTAAAAGATATTTCCAAGGGGACCACCAGCCTGATACCTGTTTCGCACGAAATATCGCTCATCAAAGACTACTTCACCATACAGCAGTACCGTTACGGCGGAACCATCACCCTGTCCTTCCACATAGAGGACGAACGGCTGACGGAATGCAATATCCTGAAATTTACGCTGCAGCCTATCGTGGAAAATGCAATTTTCCATGGCATTGAACCGAAAGGAAGCGTAGGAACCATTACCATCCATATCTACCAGGATGAAAATACAGACGTCCATATTGATGTTACCGACGACGGCATCGGAATGGAACCGGACGTTGCAGCCCATCTGCTGGACCATGAGTCTCCCGCAGGCTCTTCCTTTTTTAAGGAAATCGGCGTCAGCAATGTCCATAAACGTCTGCAATATGAATTCGGCGCCCCCTACGGTCTGCATATTACGAGCAAAGCAGGAGAATTTACCACAGTTTCCATATTATTGCCTTTTGAGGCAGGGGAGGTTAACGCATGATTCAATTATTGATTGTAGATGATGAACCCTTAATCCAGGCAGGCATCAAGTCCATGATTAACTGGGAAGAATACAACATCCATCTGGCAGGCACCGCTTCTAACGGAGCCGCCGCTTATGAAATGATAAAAGAGCACTCCCCGGAAATCGTCATCACTGATATCAAAATGCCAGCGATGAGCGGTCTGGAACTTGCCAGAAAATGCCAGGAAGAAGGCAGGCTCCTGCCTGTATTCATCATCCTTACCAGCTATGAAGAATTCCAGTTTGTAAAGGAAGCCATCACCTATCAGGTGATTGACTATCTGGTGAAACTGGAACTGACGCCGGAGGTACTGGGTGAAGCGCTGAAACGTGCCATCGGCAAAATATCCGAATTACAGGCTTCTACCCAGATACCAGAATCCGCCTATACTAACATTTATTTTCTGAAAGAACAGTTTTTTACCCGCCTGATTCTAAACCTGTTCGAATCGGAGCAGCAATTTGCCTTACAGGCAGGAAACCTGAACATAGATTTTAACTACCCGGCTTTCGTTGTCGGTTACATGGAAATCCACAGTGAGCGTCTCCCCCTTATGAGCACGGAAAAACAAATTACTCTCTATACCAACAGCCTGCAGATGACGGAAGAACTTACTTCCAAGTACGTCCCCTGCCATGCGCTGTCACTGGATACAAAGCACTTCTGTATCCTGTTCTTCCTGGATGGAGAAAATGCTGCCGATTACCGCTGCATAATACAGAAAGCCATCGGACAGGTATCCGCTATGCTGTTCAATTATTACAGCGTAACCATCCATATGGCTATCGGCGCCCCCGTCACTGCCCCGATGCAGATAGCTTCCTCCTATCAGGATGCCAAGCAGGCATTTTCGCAGGTTACACACGAAAAACCTCTCCTGTTTTTCGAGGATATACCTGCCAGTGAACCGCTTAAGAATGTTTTTAATATCTCATTATTCAGGGAAGACATCCGGAAAGCCTATGCGGAATATGACGAAAAAGCGCTTTATGATATTTTCACCTCCATCATGGAACTGTTCGAGAACCAGTCCACCCACTATGTACAGGCGCTGGACGCCGCCGGAAATATCCTGTACCTGTCCCTCTCACTGTTAAACGATGGAGAGCAGATTGTTTCAAAGATATTTGAAAACCGGAGCAACGGCTACCGTTCCCTGTATGAACTGACGAGTGTGGAGCAGATTCTGGACTGGCTGAAAATATTCCGGGACGGACTGTGCGACAGCTTCGCCGCCCATAACAAAGACTATAAAAACCATATCGTTATCAATGTGAAGAAATATATTAAGGAACATGTAAAAGAGAAACTCACCCTGAACAATGTAGCGGAAGTCTTTAACATCAGCCCCAATTACCTGAGCGTACTGTTTTCCAAATACAACGATACAGGTTTTACGGATTATATCAATCACAGCAAGGTAGAGGCAGCAAAGGAAATGATGACGGAAGGGGATTACAAAATCTACGAGATTTCCGATATCCTCGGCTTTGAAAGCGCCTTTTATTTCAGCCGCGTCTTTAAGAAAATTACAGGGCTCTCCCCCAGGGATTACATAAACCGGAATATATAATCCGGTAAAATAATATAGGTAATCATAAAATATTTCATTTGCAATCCACCGGTATAAGGATATACTGAAATCAGAAAAGCTGAACGTTTTTCTGATTTCATTTTTATGCACAGGGGTGCGTAAGGAAATTAGCTGCTGCGCAGCACGCACCCCGCGCGGCGAGTAGGGAGAGAAACCTTCCCTACTCGATTTTAAAGAAAGGAAACGCCAAATCATGTTTTACGAAACAGCCCTCGGCTTCCGCCGGGATTTATCCGTTTTTACACCGTATGCACCCATTACCGACAGGACGGCATGGGATTCCCTCTCAGAAAACTGGAAAAAGGAAACCGTCCGCCTGGGAGAAAAATATCTGGGATATTCCTACCCTCACCTGTCTGCCACAGACTTTATGGACTTTGTACGCACCGGGAACCGTACCAGATATGAAGATAAATTTTTTGAAAAGCGTCATGCGTTAAACGCGCTGGTTTTGGCAGAATGCACGGAAAACAAGGGCCGTTTTCTGGACGGCATCATCAATGGCATTTTCTCTATCTGCGAGGAAAGCGCCTGGCAGCTTCCTGCACACAACTCTTATATCCGGGATACACCGCAGCTTCCCTTACCGGATACTGCTGCTCCGGTCTTAGACCTTTTTGCCTGTGAAACCGGTTCTATTCTGGCCACCGTGCATTATCTGCTGAAAGATGTGCTGGATTCCGTCAGCCCGTTCATTACGAAAAGAATCCGCCATGAACTGGAACACCGCATCATGCATCCCTATCTGTATGAGCATTTCTGGTGGATGGGAAACGGAAAAGAACCGATGAACAACTGGACCATATGGTGTACGCAGAACGTACTGCTCTCCCTGTTCCTGATAGATATGGAGGACGGACTCTTAAAATCCGGTGTATTCCGGAAAGCCTGCCAGAGCGCCGACTTTTTCCTGGCTGAATACGGAGAAGACGGATGCTGTGACGAGGGTGCGCAGTATTACCGCCACGCAGGATTATGTCTTTTTAATGTGATGGAAATACTTAACGCCATAACGGATAACCGATTTGCTTCCTTATATAAAGAAAAAAAGATTCAGAACATTGCTTCCTATATACTGAATGTCCATATAGATGACAAATATTATGTAAACTTTGCAGACTGTTCACCGGTTGCAGGAAGAGCCGGAGTCCGGGAATTTTTATTTGCAGAACGTACCGGAAATGAAAACATGATGCGTTTCGCCGCCAGGGATTTCCTCTCCGGCGGAATGGATTCCCTGCTGCTGCCCGCAGAAAATAATCTCTTTTACCGGCTGCAGAATGCTTTTACCGTAACCAGGATTACGGAATACTGCCATTCCAATCCGGGCGCCGTGGAGCATCCCGATATCTTTTTCCCCAGCGTGGGCGTATTCCTTGCAAGGGATGATTCTCTCGCCCTGGCAGTCAAGGCCGGGGACAACGCAGACAGCCACAACCACAACGACACTGGAAGTTTTACCGTGTATAAAGATGGAAAGCCACTATTTATCGATGTAGGGGTGGAGAGTTATACGAAAAAAACCTTTTCCCCGCAGCGTTATGAAATATGGACCATGCAGTCGGCCTATCACAATCTGCCCACTATCAACGGCATCATGCAGCAGGACGGGGAAGATTACAGGGCCAAAAATATAGACTGCCATATGGGAGATACCCTCTGTGAAATCGACATGGATATTTCCGGCGCCTATCCCGCTGAGTCCCGTTTATCCTCTTACTGGCGCAGGGCTGCCCTTTTTAAAGGAAAGGAAATCCTCATCCACGACCGGTTTTCTTTCGACTGCACGGAGGACAGTCACAAAATGACCGAACCGCCTTCCGTGACGCTGTCCCTGATGACTTATGAAAAACCGGCCCTGCAGACGGATACGGACGAAACCCTTTTCCTGATTGGCACTCTGGGTTCTCTCGCCGTAGAAGGCGGCAGTCTGATTAAAATAGAAGAAATACCGATTACCGACCAACGCCTGAAAACCGCATGGGAACATAATATTTACCGCATATTGCTGCGTATAACCGGAAATGAAATCAAACTCCATATAACCGAGTAGGGAAGCTTTTCCCCCTGCGCAATCAAGTAGGGAAGGTTTCTCTCCCTACTCGCCGCGCGGGGTGCGTGCTGCGCAGCAGCTAATTTCCTTACGCACCCCTGTGCATAATAATAAGCTGCCGGTTGTTTTCCGGCAGCTGACCCTCATCCTCTTTTATTCTCGTCACTACCCTTTAGATAGCGACTTCCATAACCTCCCCGCAAATGAAACCCCTAATCTTGTCATGAAATTCATCCATTGCAGCCTGATCATCTGTATGAACGCGCAATTCCAACATTTGATAAAGTCCGAAACCCAGTATTCCAAGTATAGACTTGGCGTCAATCACCCGCCTTTCACATTGCAAATCAACATTGAACGGGAAATTTTCAATTGCCAGCACAAACTTCTGAGCTTCTTCCATTGAATGAAACATAACTTTGACCGATTCCATTGCCCTTCTCTCCTTTCATAAAATTGTTCTAAACTTTAAGGAAACAGTAAAGAAAAACTTTACTCCTGTGCCTATATTTTATCATGGAATGACAGAAAAAAATACTGTTTTTTTTGTCCTATTCGTGAACATTTTGTAAATACCCTTTGGAATCCACTCCGACGTCCCTCAGCACATCTTTCAGGTTTACACGGAAAGCGCCTGCTTCTTGACAAAACTTCCGAAATCATTACAATAGGAATATAAAATAAGCAGAATCTGCTCACCCGGACAGATTCAAATCAAAGACCCCGCGGCAGTCGCCAAATGTTACTGACACTTGGTTCGTTGCCCGCAGGAACAAATAAGGAAACCGACATGCACCGACTTCAAAAAGCAAAAAATCTCTTACTTTTTATGATACTGGCTTTTCTTTTAACAGCATGTGAAAGCGAATACGGAAAAGGCATCGCACAATTACGGTCTTCAAAAGGCAGCCCGTCCGCAGAAGCCTCAGAACACACGCCGGAACCGGAACCTGACGCTCCCAGACCCTATACTTCCGGCGACGCACAATATTATTTCAAAACATCCGGAGATTATTTGAGCGTATACAATGGATTGGGGTTCGAAAATCTATATGTAAAAGGCGTCAACCTCGGATTGGGAAAACCCGGTTATTTCCCAGGCGAGACAGCCGTTACAAAAGAAGAATATGCAAGATGGTTCCAACAGATCGGGGACATGAACTCCAACTGTATCCGGGTATATACCGTCCAGCCTCCGGATTTCTATGAAGCCTTTTATGAATATAACCGCACTGCCGCGGAACCCCTGTACCTGTTTCAGGGAACCTGGTACGACGAAACCAGGCTGCTGGAAAGCGGAGATGCCTTTGACAGACAGCTGACAGACATTTTAGAGCAGGACATGCAAAACCTCGTAGACCTTATTCATGGAAACTGTGTCATAGAGCCAGAACCGGGCAAGGCATCCGGCACATACACATGGGATATTTCCCCCTACGTCATCGGCTGGATTCTCGGAATCGAGTCGGATGCGGCATTTGTCTCGGCTACGAACTGGATACATGAAGAGGTGACTTCTTATGAAGGCGCTTACATCCGTACGGAACAGGCGACTCCTTTCGAAGTGTTCTGGGCGCGCACGGGTGATTACATCCTTTCCTATGAGATGGACCGGTATCATCTGCAAAGACCCTTAAGCTACTCCAACTGGCCCACTGCGGATATGCTCGAACACCCCAGCGAAACAATGGAACAGGAATGCAGCATAACGCTGAACGTGGAAAACCTGCAGGCAACCGACCGTTTTCCGGCCGGTTTATTTGCCTCCTACCATATTTATCCCTATTATCCGAATTTCATGTACACACAGAAGGAATATATTGAATACAGAGACACAGACGGAAGCGTCAACACATACAAAGCATATCTGGAAGATTTGAAAGAGCATCATACCATGCCTGTACTGGTAGCGGAATTCGGCGTCCCCGCTTCCCGCGGTGTAACGCATGTCAATCCGCATACCGGTTTCAATCAGGGAAACCATCCAGAAGAAGAACAGGGGGAAATGCTGGCGGACATGATGCAGGACATTTATGATACCGGATATGCGGGCGGACTTGTCTTTACCTGGCAGGACGAATGGTTCAAACGGACATGGAATACGGAAGAATACAGCAATCCGAACCGCAGGGCTTACTGGTATGATGTCATGACATGCGAACAGCACTTTGGTCTGCTGGATTTTGTTCCGGGGGACGGACAGCCGACGGTACTGCTGGATGGCAGCGACTCCGAATGGGACGAAGAAGATATTCTCTGGACATCGGATACCGCTTCTTTGTCGGTGAAGCACGACTGCGCCTACCTTTACCTGATGGTAAAAGCAATCGATGCGGACTATGCCTCACAACAAACCGTGATTTCTTTTGACATCACTCCCAATTCCGGCAGCTATACCTATGAGAACCTTACTTTTTCACGTCCGGTTGACTTTGCCGTCATCATAAGCGGAACGGAATCGTCGGAAATGCTTGTCCAAAGTTACTATGACTTATATCAATATGAATATGACAGCTATGATAAAGGCATTATGACCACAGAAGAGATGAAACAGCCGGACAACTGTCTGTTCCAGCCAGTTACCCTCTTTTTGGAACGCGAGCTGGTTCTGCCGGACCGGAACGAAGTCCTGCCCGTACAGAAATTCAATGCCGGGGCGCTGCGGTTCGGAACCAACGACTATGCTTCCGCCTCTTATGATTCTCTGTCTGATTACTATTATAAAGACAATATACTGGAACTGCGCATTCCATGGCTGATGCTGAACTTCCGTGACCCATCCTCAAAAGAAATCGAAGACGATTTCCGAACCGGCGGGGAATTTTCCGGCATAAACATAGACTGCATATGGCTGGGGCTCTCCATGAGCGGAATAAACGGTATGGATGAAACGGCTGAAATCAAAATTTCCGGAACCAAAATGCCCGAAATTGAAATGCACCCATATACATGGGAAAACTGGGACCAATATCCCTATTTTGAAAGACTGAGAAAAGGATACTACATTTTGCAGGAACAATTTAAAAATCTGCACTAAAATTTGATGAAAAATCCGAATTGAATCTTATAAAATAATGTGCTAAAATAATTTCTGCCGATAAAACGAGGAAGGAAATCCAGAATGAGTAAATGAAAAAGACAGATTTTTGGACTCACAAAGTAATCAATTATATAATCGCAATCGTCTGTTCCGCCGGAACAGCCGCCGGTATCGGTTTTCTTTTATACCGTTCCGGACTATACCTACAGGGAAGCGCCATTTATTCACAGCTATATAAGCTGGATATGGTTGCCGATTCCATGGCGCAGGGCATATGGTTCCCGCTCTATGCGGAACACTGGTATAACGGCTACGGGATTTTCCGTTATACTTCCCCGGCCGCTTATATTCTGATAACGATGCTTTCCCGCATATTCCATGCAGACGTGCATATAAGCATCTGTCTGTTTTACGGCATAACAACATTCCTATCCCAAATGGGCTTTTTCCTGTTCGGGATACGGCAGAAGAAACTGGCTGCTTCATTCCTGACCGGACTTGCCTTCCTTTTCCTGCCGTCTACCATTTATATCACAATATTGCAGGGCAGTTTAGATGTGGTCATGGGTTTGGGCATACTGCCGATGCTTCTGTTCTTTCTCCATGATTTTTTCCGGTGGAAGCACAGACTATCCCTTCTGCCGTTTTCTATCCTGTTTTGTATTTTTGCACTGACGAACTATATATTAGCTGTTGTATTCGGTGTTGTCATGCTGGTTTATCTGTTCTTATATGCACTTGCGTCAAAAGAATGGAAATTCACAATGGCCGCTTTGGGAAGCCTGGCGCTGCTCTATCCGGCCATGGGTTATTTTCTTTATCCTGCCTTGTCCGGAGGGCTATTGGGCAGGGGCTATTCCCAGCACGGGGATTTGGAATTGCCTATCGGCATATCATTCCTGATTATTTCAGTTCTTGGTCTGATAACCGCCGATAAGAACCGGTTTGCCGGATTCCTGTCTGCCCTGGCAGGAGCAGTATTGTCTTTCCATATGATGGAACCTGTCATGAAACTGATTCCGTCACCTGCTTTACAGAAAACATACTGGTACCTTATGGTCATTACTGTCCTTCTCCTGATTACCCTGCTTTGCTGGGAAAGACTGCGGCTGTTTTTCCTCTTTGCCATGCTGGCAGCGCTGACGGCGGGCAGCTTTCCGGTCATGGATTCTTTATCGGATGGCACATATGCATTACAGCAGGACGAAAAACTGATTTCAGATTATCTTCTGGAGGATACGGCTTCCTGCACGGATAACCGCGCTGCTATCATGGATGGCACTGCACTTGGAGCTTTTCCTTACTGGTATCTTGCATCCCGGAATATCAGTACCATGCAGGGCTGGGATTACGGAAACTCATCAACCATATGGAACCAGACCAGCTTAAATGAGGCATTCGCCGATGGTTTTTACGACTATGCATTTGACAGGCTGCTCCTTTACGGTAATGATACCGTGCTCATCCTCAAAGAGCTGCTGTCTGAAACGGATTCCTCCCAAGCGCTTCTTGATGCCGCGCAGCACAGCGGATATACAGTCAAAGCCGAAAACGATAATGCCATCCTGTTAAAAGCAGAGGAAGTCACCGGAAACTACGGTGTAATCACGCAGTATGAAAATCTGGCAATTGGTGAAAGCGCTGCTTATATCGCATATATTTACCCGTCTTTCGGGTTCGGGCAAAGCAGCTGTCTGGAAGATTATACTGTGGACGAGCTTCAGCGGTATCACAAGCTGTATTTGTCAGGCTTTACCTACCGTGAAAAGGAAAAAGCAGAAAACCTGCTGAAAGAACTTTCCCGAAAAGGCACAGAGGTCTATATCGATATGCAGAATATACCGATAAACCAATTGACCGGGAAAAACGAATTCATGGGGGTTTACGCACAATTTGTCCAGTTTACGGAAGATTTTCCCATCCTGCAGAACGATAACGGCAATCAATTCAAACTTGATTTCAAAGCGATGGGAAACGGTCTTTGGAATACCGTATACATTTCCGGCTGCGAAGAAATTTTAAAAGAAACTACATACGACAATAAAAGCCATCTGACTTATTTAGGAAGAAATACAGAACCCAATATCACTTTTATGGGATTCAATCTGGTTTATTACTATCTGACCACACATAATCAGGACTTACTGCGTTTCATAAACGAAGCTATGGACATTTCACCTGATGTCCTCTCTCATTCAACCCTTGTACCTGTCAGGATAGAGAAAGAAGCTTCGCAGTTTACCGTATCTGCCCCGGCGGACGGTGTGAATTGCAACATCGCCGGAACGGATACTTTGGAGGCAGACCGGATTGTTTCCACACAGGAAAACCTCTGGGTCATCAACGAAGGAAACACCACGTTCCGAATCGTCCATGCCGGCGGAAAAACCGGCATACTCCTTACCATACTGGGGATTATCGGAACCGGCATTCTTTGGCTTTCCATATACGTATTATTGGATAATGAGTATAAATAATTTAAGGTTCAATGTAATGGAGGTAAAGAAATGAAACAGGAAAAAATGAATCAGGAAAGAATGAATCAAAAAGGAAACAGACAAAAAAGGAAAAAGCAGACCGCAGTCCTATTGTTGTCCACAGCGCTTATCAGTACTAATATCAGTCTTGTATACGGAGCGGAAAATACTGCGGTTCAAAATCCCCCGGCGGTAAATACCGCCATGGAGACCGATTCCCCGGTGCAGTCCGCACCAACGGCAGAAAACGTCCCATCCATGGAAGAACCCGTTGCGAACCCGTCTCCTGTCATCCCTGATTCGGGAAAAACGGATAACAATACCAGTACAGAAAATAATACGGCCGGAAACAATCAAACGGAAGGAAACGGAACAGACAGCAACAGCGCCGCAAATACCGGTGTCGGAAACAATACGGAAAACAGCGGCTCTGCTGAAAACGGCTCTTCCAATAACGATAAAGAAAACGGCAGTACCGGGGCAGATACCAATGCATCCGGCGCCGGCACGACTGACAGCAACACAACCGACAACGGCACCACTGGCAGCAATACAACTGGCAACGGCACAACCGACAGCAATACAACTGGCAGCGGCAACACTGGCAGCAACGCAACCGACAGCAATACAACTGGCAGCAACACGACTGGCAACGGCACAACCAACAGCGGCACCACTGGCAACAGCACCACTGGCAGCAATACAACTGGCAGCAACACAACCGACAACAATACCGCTGGCAGCAACACAACCGACGGCAATACGACTGGCACTAACACAACTGGCAGCAACACAACTGGCAACGGCACGAATAGTGGCAGCACAGCAGATAACAGCACAACAGACGGCAATACCGCAGGCAACGGCTCTTCCGGCAACAGCACAGCGGACAGCAATACCGCAGACAAGGGCACGGGAGCAGTTACAGGCAGTGAAGAAACCGGAAAGACAGACTCTCCTGCATCCGGAGACACATCCCCCGTTCCGGAAGACACCGCCGCTGCTGAGGAAACCACTGAAGGAACTTTTACCAACAAGAACGGGGAAACGATTCATCCCTCTACCCTTGTAGGAATAGACTATACTACCATTGCAGATAATTATGACGGTGAGACAAATATCATCAAGCAATATGCCGTATCCGACTCCTATGAAGCCAACACTATCATGGAAAGCTATACAGACGAAAACGGCAATCTGATTATGGTCATCAGCCAGGGACAGCAGACTGCGGATCCGTCTGTTCCCGAAAACGAAAGCGGTCTGGAATCCGCTGGTCTTTTCAGCAACGCTTCCGCTCCATCGGTAGACGGAAACTTCAGCGGATGGGATGAAATACCGGTATCCTATGAATACAACTGGGATAATTCCGCCAACTGCTGGGAATACGGCAACTGGGTCACAGACCCGGAAACCGGAGAACAAATCTGTTATAAGACAGAGCAGGGTACCTATGACAGCAATGTCCGTCACGAAATGCAGCTGTATACCGACAATGAAAACGTATATCTGAAAATAAAGTATGCCACGATTTACGAGTCCCATGCCAACGGAGATGACTTTAACTTTTATATTGACGGGGCAGGCGCAAAATACGCAGTCACATGGGCGGACGGCACACCAATAACCGGAAGCACAACGGCAGCCGGCACTTATGTAGTAGATGTACGGAACGGAGACTCCTCTTCTTCCGGCAGTATTGTAGACGGAGCCAGCGCTTATTATCATGTAACAGAGAACGGTATCAACAATGAACTGGAACTGAAGATTCCCCTTTCGGCCCTTCAGACGCAGAACGGTTCGATTAACCTGGACAATTTCAATATGATTCAGTTCTTTACCCCGAACCTGATGTATAACCGTATCTCCGCAGCAGGTTCGCCTACAGGTTCCATACCGTTTGCCGCAGCAGCATTCCTGTGCGTACCGGCCGGCTATGTATGGCTTAAAAGAAAAAATGAGGAGGATGAAGCTTTTGCATGACTAACAGACATGAAGCGTACTTATATCATGTGACTTTCAATGCGATGCACAATCTGGATTTGAATGACCCCAGGAAAATGCATGCCCATACGTTCCGTGTGGGCATGTATGTAATGGAAAACCAGAAAGACCATCCCGGTTTTTTCAATAATGAAAAAATGATACGGGATTATTTCGAACGTTATCAGGGCATCCGCTTAAACGAACTTCCTCTCTTTAAGGAGGTCGTACCTACTTTGGAAAATATGGGGGATACTTTCTACCACGATTTAAAGCCTCTATTTGAGCGGCACGGTATGCAGCTTTTATCTTTGGAAATAGGCGACAGTCCGATATCCGTCTACTGTATCGGGGAAAGGCTGCTGCTCGGCGATATTTCCAATCTCATACCGGACGGAGCGGAAGAAGCATACTGCCAGAGAGTGCGGAAGAAATATGAGAATATATTGACGAGGAAAAACCCATGAAAAATCCGAGCATACCGTTTATTTTAACGCTAATCATACTCTTTGCCGTCTGGATTTATGTTCTGACGGTTTTTAAAAGAAAAAAACTTGAATTTTTTTATTTCCTGCTGGGCAGTATCGGCACATTCCTGTTTGCTTTTACCATACTCCGCAACTTCCTGACGGGAATACTGACCACCCTGACCTGTTTCCTGACCGGACTTTTAGGGAATGCACTTGGAATCTTTAAAGCGTATACCTCCCATTCCATTCTTTTTGTGGAAAATGCAGATGGTCCGATTTCTTTATATGTGGATTTTGAATGCGGCGGTGTCATAGAGATACTCGTATTCATTTCCCTGATTTTTTTCTTTGCCGTATATAATGTAAAGGAAAAAATATGCATATCGCTGATTGGAGCGGTATGGATTATTACAGCGAACATTATACGGCTTTTTTCCATATGTCTGATTATTAACCGGTTTGGAAATGAATCGTATTACGTTGCACATACGATTGTTGGAAGGCTGCTTTTCTATGCCCTGTCCATCATCCTGTATTTTTATGTTTTTACAAGGGCGCAGATACGCAGACAACGAGTAGGAGAATTTGATTATGATAACGAGGCTGGCAAGTGAACTCTTTTTCTGGGCTGCATGGATTATTATACCGCTTTTGGTGGAAATCGTACCCGCAGTCGGCAATTTTCTCATCCTGTTGTTCAAACGTGTTAAAACCGCAAAAGATATAAAGCTGGATTTCCTGCCTAATATCACACTGATGATTCCTGTTTATAATTCGGGACAGACCCTTTACCGCTGTATCAGGTCCATCCACGAATCCAGTTACCCGGACCACTTAATCGAAATCATGCTTGTAGACAACGGCTCAAAGGATAACAGTTTTTCCATATTTCAGGAAGCACAGATTGAATTTCCTACGCTGGCCATGTGGTGGATGACTTCTAAACAGGGAAAATCGAAAGCGCTGAATAAGGCAATTTTTAACAGCACCGGAAAATATATTATCAATATAGACAGCGACGGCGTTTTGGACGAACATGCACTCATGAATATTGTGAAAAAATTCGAAACCTACCCTGACGTAGATTGCATGACCGGAGTTATCCTGATAGAACCGGCGCTGATTGACAGCACAAAGGGATTTTTCCTGAAACAGTTCCGAAAGCTGGAATTCATGGAATACGCGCAGGCATTTCTCGCAGGAAGGAATTTTGAATCCCAGTTCAACAGTATTTATACCTTATCCGGAGCATTTTCATCCTTCCGGAAATCCGTACTGTTAAAAACTTTCCTGTATAACACAAATACGATTTGCGAGGACACCCACCTGACCTTCCAAATCCGCTCTATTCTGAAGAAAAAGGTACATCTGTGCAATGACGCCATTTTCATGGTAGACCCGATTGACAATATCAATAAATTCTACACCCAGCGGCAGAGATGGCAGATAGGGGAACTGGAAGTATCCCACATGTTTCTGAAAGACAAACTGCGCAGGCCCCTGACCGGCTACTTCAGCAATTATGTCATACGCCTGCTGATGACCGACCACACATTTGCATTCCCAAGAATGATTTGGTACTTTGTCCTGATTGCCCTGGGATGCATGAATTATAATGTCCACAACGTCGCAGTGGCATGTGTCCTTATTTATCTGCTTTATGTGTTCAGCTCTTTTTTATACTACCTGAACATCATCTCTTTTTTGAGGGAATATCCTTCGCTTCGGCGGTATTATGCAAGAAAGCTGCTTTATATATTTGCGATGCCGCTTTTTAACCTGTTTGCATTCTTCGTAAGATTTGCAGGCATCATCAACTCCATCAAGCGCAAAAGCAGTTGGAAGACTCTGACTTTCACGGAGGAAGCCGGACTGGTAAAAGAAACGATTCAAAAGGACTTTTTCTTTTTCCCCCGCATCAGAGCGCTTTTGCTGAAACTATTGGAGAAACCGGAAAAACAGGAGAATCAGGATGGCAAAGACATACAGACAGTATAAATTCAAATTTTACCTGAATATGAATCATTTTATTATAATAGATGAAAAACCCGGAGAAGTGCATCCCCACACATGGGAATTCATCATCAGCGTTATTTCCGACCAGAATGAAATGACGCCGTTTGCCAACATTGAACGGAAGATGGATGAAATTATGGAGCGGTATCAGGACCGGCTGCTCAACGAATGTGCACCGTTCGATACCATCGTTCCTACCGTGGAAAATGCTGCAAAGTATTTCTTTGGATTCATACAGGACAACATCATACAGGAGGGATGGATACTCCTGATGCTGGAACTGAGCGAAACGCCTACCCGGTCTTATGTCATAAATGCGCTTCTGAACGAGGAGACCATATGGGATGAATGGTACGATGCAGTCTCCAAAAAGAATCAGGGACCGGATGAATTTGATTATGACTGAACCAAATGACATTGACTTCCGGACAATTCCTTATCTGCGGATGTAAAGGGTGAATTCCGTCCTTGCATCCGGCAGGCTCTTTACTTCAATATAGCCTCTTTCCCCCTCCAGGATTTCCCTCGTAATATATAAGCCTAACCCGACTCCTCCTTCTGCCCCGGCTTCCTTCCCCCGCGAAAAGCGTTTGAAAATCGTATGGTATTCTTCTTTATGAATGGCAATCCCCTCATTCCGGACCGCTATACCTATATAATCCGTCAATTCTATTGCGGTTATTTCTATTTTACTTCCCTCATTCCCATATTTAACCGCATTATCCAGTACATTATAAACTGCCTCCGCCGTCCATCTGGCATCCGCTGTGGCCTGGAACTGCATTCCGTCTGCTATTTCGATTTCAATTTCCATTTCTTTGCATTCCGCCTTTTCCACAACCTGATTGACCGCACGCAGTACGATGGGAAGCAGGTTCTGCCTTTCCGGTTTTAAACGGATGATTCCCGTTTCCAAACGGGATATTCTGGAAAAACTTTCCCCAAGCCATGATAACTTAGCCGCCTGTTCTTCCATTCGGTCTATAAACCGCTCTCTTTCCTCCGCTGTCAGGTCATCTCTCCGCATAAAACCGGCATATATTCCGATATTAGTAATCGGCGTATTAATCTGATGCACCAGATTCCCGATATTTTCATCCAGCTGCTTCCGAAGCTTCTTTTCCCTCTCTTCATACGAACACAGGATATCGTATAGCCTTAACAGCTGTCCCTGTAGTTTCGACAGAACCGTATCGTCCACTTCAGAAAACAGGGGCTGTACTTTTCCCATAATTAAGCCTTCCATCATATCCCCTAACTCATACAAAACATGGTTAATACACCTTGCCACACGGAAATATACCAGCGTAAGCACTATGAGATTCAATACCCCATAAATAAGAGCCAGAAAAACGATATCGGCAGCTTCCGTCTTCACAGCCGCCAAAAATAGAAAAAGCAGTATGAACATAGCAGCCATACCACCTTTCCATATTTTATCCGTATCTCTTTCCGCCTGTGATTGTCCCGATGCACTGATGTGTTGTTTTCCCTTCTCCATTTCCTACCCGTCCTCCCATTTATAACCGATGCCGAATACAGTCCTGATATGATTCGGTTTCTCCGGATTGTCCTCTATTTTTTTCCGCAGTCTCCGGACTGTTACGTTCAGAGTCCTGTCTTCCACATAGCGCTCTTTTGCATCCCATATTTTATCCAATAAATTTTCCCTTGTCAATACGATTCCTTTATTATACAGGAATGTTTCCAGCAGGCTGGTCTCCAACGCTGTAAGGGACACCTCCGTGCCGTATTTCTTAAGCGTCTTATTTTCAAAATCATAAATAAGTCCGTCTGCTGCATACATCTGTCTGGAACTCCCTTCACTGCGCTTTAAAACCGCTCTGATTTTCATAATCAGAACGGACATGGAAAAAGGCTTTGTTATATAGTCGTCGCATCCGGCGCCGTATCCCTCCAGCATATCCTCCTCCGAATCCCTCGCCGTCAGCAGCAGAACCGGCACCGGCTGTCCGGCAAGGACATCCTTTAGGAAATCCCTGCCGTCACCGTCAGGCAGATTAACGTCTAACAGTATCAGGTTCATTTTCTGCTTCAGGTACTTCTCCGCCTCTTTCAGCGAATATGCACTATGGACGGAATACCCCTCCTTTTCCAGTGCAAAAGTGATTCCGTCATTCATGGCATAGTCATCTTCCACAATCAGAATCCTTTTTCTGCTATCCATATCTTCCTCATTTCTGTGCTGTGTTTCATACTTTTCCCTATTACTATACTACTTCCCTCAGTCTTTCCACAATAGATTTCCGATTCATGGTTCCCGTAAGCAGCCGTGCCATCCACGCACAGAGCAGGATGGAAAACACTGCAAACATAATAAGCGCCTGTAAAAATGCCGGAATGGAAAATCCGGTAAAAGAAGGAGTCGCTGCAAGCATATATGTCAGCGCCGCTCCCGCCGCTGCTGCCAGTCCCATCGCAATGAAGATATAATGTGCATATTTTAAGAAAATATCTTTTTCCATCTGCTTCTTCGTCATTCCTATGGACTGCATGGATGCATATTCCAGTCTCCGTGCCATGACGTCCGTAGTCACCGTATTCACCATATTGGAAATGCCAATCAGCCCCACTACCGCGGCCAGAAATATCCCGAAAACAGTAATGGTTTTTTTTGTCTCTGCAAACTCTATTCCGGTTCTGTATTTCGAATCCAGAGAAAGCTGCAGATTGCCGTCCTCCTCCATGATATTCCGCACAGTTTCATACTGTTCCCCGTTTAAAATAGTTTCCCCGTTCTCTGTCTTCTCCGACACGTCAAAACTGATTCTGGCTGCCAGGTTTTCATAATCAGAGTAAATACTCCGGAATGCAGCATCATCCAGAATAATGTGCGCATCACTTATATTTCCGGTCCCAAACATATCATCCTTTGCAATAATCGCCATAACCGTCAGTTCTTTCTCCACATAACGGTCTGCCGCATCATCATAAAAAGTCACGGTTATTTCATCCCCGGCATGAACCTGATATTCCATCCCCTCACCTGCCGCTGCTGCCTGCCCCTGACCGGAACGCTGGTATATCATATAGCCGCCTTTCGCAAATTCCTCCGCATCCAGCGTACCCTCCAGTACCATATGATATTTTTCCTCTGCCGGAAGGTATTCAGGCACAATCCCCAACACTTTGACCCTCAGATTCCCTCTGCCATTCTCTGCAAATCCGTCATAATACATGCTGCTGTTAAAATCCACGCCGTCCTCTTCCAGCTTTTTATTATAAGCCTCCATATCCCTTGCCAGCTCCCCGTCCCGGGTAATCTCCGCTGTAGAAGGCATATAGGAATAACTGCCAGTAGCCGATAAATATTCTTCATAATAATCCGGCTTCGTCCTCGCCAGATAATAAATCCTGAAATTTTCTGTAAAATCCAAACCTTCCAGCTTTTGAACCAAATTCCGGCTCACAGGCTGATAGGCTTCATCCTGCCCCCACAGGGAAGCACGGTGATAAATCCGGAAATCCGTTTCATGATACCTTTCCATCATTTCTTCTACCCGGTATCCCATGGACAGCGTATACACAGCCAGAAACAGAATACCGCTCAGGGCAAATGAAACAATGGAAAAAATGCCCTTTTTTCTCTTTCCTCGGTATCTTGCCGCTTCCACCGGAGAAATGTTACATGCCCTCAGGAAAGGCTTCATCGTACTGATAAATACCGTCACCCAGGCAAAAGCCGCACTGATGATAAATGTTTCCACAAATCCTGCCGGCTGGTAATATGCGGCAATTCCGTCAGCAAAAGTATCCACCAGTTTTTTTCCTGCCAGCCGTCCGACCCCGTATCCTGCCAGCCCTCCTATGACAATACCGAAAAAGGCAATCCGGTTCTTCTGCCATGAAAGCATCCGGCGTAACTGTCCGGAAGTCATACCAATCGTCTTCAGCTCCCCGTAAAACCGGATGTCGTTTACCACGGAAATATCAAATACATTATAGATAAAAAAGTATCCGCAGAACATAATACAGCAGGCAATCAGAAACACAGGAATTATTACCCATGCTGTCATATCACTGGATTTATACCGTCCTCCGTTTCCCCCTGCCAGTTCCATCACTTCTAACAGTTTTTCATCTTTATCATAACCAAAGCGGAAGAAATCCAAATTATTCAGTTTCACATAGATTGAATCAAATCCCCTGGCGATATGGGGATTATAAGTGCCGATAAAATCTGCCCCTGTATAGATTTCTTCATAAACATCCTTTACATTTCTAAGAGGATTGTTGTAATAACCGCATACCGTCATAAGAATTTCTTTCTCTGTCTCCCCATCTTCTCCCTGCACGACTACTTTAAGCGGATATACAATTCCCGTTTCCTGCTCAAGTCCCAGCCGCTCCGACAGGGTATCAGACAGAAGTATCTCATCGGCGTTCTCCGGATATTTTCCTTTCATCAGGCTTATCATGTTTTTCTCATAATGTACCTCGTCCGCAGCAAACAGACGGACATCCAGACCGTTAAACTCCCGGTTATGAAGATAGGTCGTACTGCATCTGCGCGCCCACGCCGCCCATTCTACCTGCGGAAGCGCCCTGACCCGTTCCAGCACTTCTTCATCTCCGAGTATCACATTACCATCCGCTCCGGGGCCGGGCGCTGCACCCATGGCAAGGGTTACTGTCTTCACCATCCCTAAACCTACAAAAAAAACTACTACAAGCAAAATAGTCGTCAGCGCTACTGCCAGCACCGCAATCCGGTTCCTGACCGGATGCGCCTTATAATCTTCCACTGCCAGCTCTTTTTCCAGTTTCACATTAGAATTTTGAAACATGATTCTTCTCATACTTCTATTTCACCTCCCACGATTCTCCCATCCTCCAGATGAATCACACGGTCTGCCAACTGTGCAATTGCTTCGTTATGAGTAATCATGATAATTGTCTGGTGAAATTCCTTCGCGGTCATTTTTAATAATCCCATCACTTCCGCACTGGTTCTGGAATCCAGATTTCCCGTCGGCTCGTCTGCCAGCAGCACTGCCGGTTTCGCTGCAACTGCCCTCGCTATCGCCACCCTCTGCTGCTGCCCGCCGGAAAGCTGGTTCGGATAACGGTCCATCTTTCCTTCTATACCGAGTACGCTGCATATATGCCCAATGTACTCTTTATCCGGTTTATTACCGTCCAGCCGGATGGGAAGAATGATATTCTTATATACATTCTGCACCGATATTAGATTATAATTTTGAAACACAAAACCAATATTCCTGCGCCGGAAGATAGTCAGTTCCTCCTCTTTCATCTCCAGGATGGAATGCCCGTCTATGATAACCTCCCCGCTGTCCGCATAATCCAAACCGCCGATTAAGTTCAGCAATGTGGTTTTTCCGCTGCCGGACGTACCTACAATGGCTGTAAAACTGCCTTTCTCCACAGAAAAACTGATGCCGTCTACCGCCTTTACTACATTTTCGCCGCTTCCGTAATATTTTTTCAGATTCTTTGCTTTTAGAATTTCCATATGATTCACACTCCCTTTACTTCTGTTTCGTTTTATTATAGGCAGGGAATGTTACATTCTGGTTACAAAATCGAGTAGGGGAAAGATTTCCCCTACTCCTGCGCCG
Source organism: uncultured Lachnospiraceae bacterium (assembly GCA_947246015.1). GTDB lineage: Bacteria > Bacillota > Clostridia > Lachnospirales > Lachnospiraceae > Kineothrix. Next base: position 67,278 of record CAMXQE010000001.1, read on the forward strand.
GGCACCCGTCAGCCTTGCTGACAACTTTCCTACGGGTGCCCGTGTGCAATCGAGCAGGGAAGCTTTTCTCCCTACTCTCCGCGCGGGGTGCGTGCTGCACAGCAGCTAATTTCCTTACGCGCCCCTGTGCATAAAAAATAATACCCTGCCGCAAACGGCAGGGCATTTATTTTATAATCTCTTTAACAACGCTTCTCTCTGTTCCTCATATCCCGGTTTCCCAAGGAGTGCGAACATATTCTTTTTATAACTCTCTACGCCCGGCTGGTTAAACGGATTCACACCAAGCAGATATCCGCTGACACCACATGCAAACTCAAAGAAATAGAACAATTCACCGAGATAGAACTCATTTACCTCCGGAACATGCACCATAAAGTTAGGCACATTGCCATCGGTATGAGCTAAAATCGTACCGTTCATCGCGCTCTTATTGACGAAATCCACGGACTTGCCTGCCAGATAGTTCAATCCGTCGAGGTCTACCGGCTCTGTCTCAAGAAGGACTTCTTCCCTGCTTGTCTCAATATCAATCACTGTTTCAAACATAATCCTTGCGCCGTCCTGTATGAACTGTCCCATGGAGTGCAAATCGGTGGTAAGGTCTACGCTTGCCGGGAAAATACCTCTTTGGTCTTTTCCTTCGCTCTCACCGTAAAGCTGTTTCCACCACTCGGATACATAATGCACGCTTGGCTCATAGTTTGCAAGAATCTCAACCGCTTTTCCTTTTCTAAGCAGGATATTGCGCAATGCAGCATATTTCAAAGCGTCATTTTCTTCAAAAGAAGCCTCCAAAGCACGTTTTCTTCCGCTCTGCGCACCTTCCATCAGTTTATCGATATCTGCGCCGCTTACCGCGATAGGAAGCAGACCCACAGCAGTCAGCACAGAGAAACGTCCTCCTACATCATCAGGAACTACAAATGTTTCATATCCCTCCTCGGTCGCAAGATTCTTCAGGGAACCCTTCGCCTTATCCGTGGTAGCATAAATCCTCTTAGCTGCTTCTTCCTTCCCATATTTCTCTTCCATCATCTTCTTAAATACGCGGAAAGCAATCGCCGGCTCCGTAGTCGTGCCGGATTTACTAATCATATTAATGGAGAAATCCCTCTCCCCGATTACATCTTTCAAATGTTTGATATATGTAGAACTGATAGAATTACCTACAAAATAAATCTCCGGTGTTTTTCTGATGGACTTATCCACTGTGTTATAGAAGCTGTGCCTTAAGAACTCGATAGCCGCCCTCGCCCCGAGATAAGAACCGCCGATTCCGATTACCAACAATACCTCGGAATCTCCCTGAATCTTGGTTGCCGCTTTCTTAATCCTTGCAAACTCATCCTTGTCGTAATCTACCGGCAGGTCAATCCACCCTAAGAAATCATTACCTGCTCCCGTTTTGGAAACCAATACTTCCTTTGCATCCAATGCAAGCTTCTTCATGGACTCTACTTCATGCTCGCTGATGAAAGAAGAAGCCTTAGAATAGTCAAATGTAACCTTATTACTCATCTGTCTCGCTCCTTTGTTCTCCCGGCGTCCGTCCGCCGGATTATTAATATCGGGTAACTACATTCAGTTTAACAAAATTGTATTTCTTTTTCAAGCAAAATATTGGCAATTTTCAGTCATTTACAGCCGCCGGTAAAATCCTATGCAAAGAACTCTCTGAGAAGTTCTTCCAGTTCCTGCTCGTCCTGACGGGAAAACACCGTCACCGCTCTTTTTCCGGCCGGTGTCTCTTCCGGTGTCAGGTCTTCCGCGCCTGCCGCTTTCGGCTGCACTTCCCGCAGAATACCGCTTTCGGCTTCCTCCATCATACCATCTGCCCACGTCCGGTCTTCCGGTCTCCCAACTGCCATGCTGTCCGGCCGCATCCGGCTTCCTATCCGTTCCCTGCCATCCATCCGGCTTCCGCTTCCCGTTTTTTCCCTTCTATCCGGCTGAGTTCCGTTTCCCGGCCGTTCCCGCTGTCCTCTTTCCCGTTCCAGCCGTTCTTTAATCATTGTAATCTGTTCGCCCGTCAGCCCTTCCCAGTCAATCGCCGACTGACGCAGTTTATTTACCATATGATTTTCCAGATAATCCACCAGACTTATTTTCAGCCGTTCCCTCTTTCCCTGAACATCCACCATGCCCGATATTGAAAAATATACATATAATGAAATAAAACTGACAATATAATAAGGCAGTACTTTTCCCAGAGTCTCCCCCTGTATGATTTCCTGACAGGCTCCGACACCTGCCACTGCTACGGATAAAAGTACAAGCTGCCCCGCCAGATGCTGTAAACCTGTTAAAGATACTCCCATAAAAGTCAATTTGGTAAGGAACTTGTCCACAAATACCGAAACATTTGCCACGCTCCCATTCAGCTGATAACAATTTACGAACTTTAACTTACATTGTTTCAGACGTTTATTTGCGGTAGCAGACATGTTATCCGTTTCCCTTATCATCCTCCGAAATATCACACCAATGATAATCTGGCATATTATGCTTAATAATAAAAGTATTAAAAATACTGTACTGAGAAGCCTATGTTCTAAGAAAACCGTAAACATAACAATCCCCCATTCCTGCTCTGGCCGGAAAACTCCTGCTTTCCTGGCCGCCTTTTTTTCCTGACTTAGTTATTATAAAACAAAAACCTGCCATATCTCAATATGCCCGCCCCTGTAATCCATTTGCAATTTTCGACAAGATTAAGGATTACTACTGGAAAAATCTCATGTTTTCTGTTATAATCATTCCAATGATATAACGATGGCATATGGGCGGCTCGCACAGCGTGGCGCTCGTTATTTGTACCATAACCAAATAATAGAAAGAAGGATTATCCTATGCAGTATCAGCCAAAAGGAGTATGCTCCACATCCATAAACATCGAACTGGAAGATGGAATTGTAAAATCCGTTGCTTTTACCGGAGGATGCAACGGTAATTTGCAAGGTATTTCCCGCCTTATAGAAGGCATGAAAGCAGAAGATGCCATAAGCCGTTTAAAAGGAATCCGCTGCGGCTTTAAAAATACCTCCTGTCCCGACCAGCTTGCGCAGGCACTGGAAAGCATGATTTGACGGAATTGCCATATAAAAAGCGTATAAATACAGAAGAACAGAGAATCATATTATAATTAAAATCAGTCTGGAGGTGTCTAAAAGATGGCAAAAAAAATTGTTCTCACCGGCGGGGGAACGGCTGGTCATGTAACCCCGAATATCGCTTTGATACCGAGACTGCGGGAACTTGGCTATGAAATTTACTATATCGGTTCTTATGAAGGAATTGAGAAAAAGCTGATTGCTGATTTCGATATTCCATATTATGGAATTGCCACCGGCAAATTCCGCCGGTACTTTGACCCAAAGAACTTTTCCGACCCATTCCGCGTCATGAAGGGCTATATGGAAGCGAGAAAGTACTTAAAGCAAATTGCTCCTGATATCGTATTTTCCAAGGGCGGCTTTGTAAGCGTACCTGTAGTGCGCGCTGCGGCTTCTTTGGAAATTCCGTGTATCATCCATGAATCGGATATGACGCCGGGACTTGCCAATAAATTATGTATTCCCGTAGCAGAAAAAATATGCTGCAATTTTCCGGAAACCATACCCATGCTTCCGGAAGGAAGGGCCGTGCTGACCGGCTCGCCTATCCGTGAAGAACTTGCAAAGGGCAATAAGATAGCTGCTTATGACTTATGCAAATTCACCTCCAATAAGCCGGTAGTCATGGTCATCGGGGGCAGTTTAGGAGCCGAAGCCATCAATAAGGCAGTGCGGGAAGCTCTCCCGAAACTGCTGGAAGATTTTCAGGTTGTGCATATCTGCGGCAAGGATAAAGTGGATAACCTGATGCTGAACATAAAAGGTTACAAGCAGTTTGAATATGTGAAGACAGAATTAAAAGACATTTTTGCCATGGCTGATTTAGTTATTTCGAGGGCAGGTGCAAACTCCATCTGCGAACTGCTCGCCCTTAAGAAACCAAACCTGCTCATCCCCCTGTCTGCACACAGCAGCAGAGGCGACCAGATTTTAAATGCCAAATCCTTTGAATCCCAGGGGTTCAGCCTGGTAATTGACGAAGATTACCTGACCGAAAACCTGTTGGTTGAAAAAGTACACGAACTCTATTTTACCAGACAGACTTACGTGGAAGCCATGGGACGGAGCAGCCAGCTCAGCTCCATCCGGACCATTACGGATTTGCTGGAAAATACTCTGAAACAAAAAGCATAAAATTAAAGCAAAAAATTAAAGGGGCTGTCGGAAAATACCGTACTTAGCCCCTTTTATCTTAAGACACTTCTCCCTATTCACTTTCCCTGCAATAATAGTTAAAATACTGTTCCCTTAAGCCTTTATAAGTACCTCTGGGCAGATAGATTTTCGTTCCATTATCCATACAGATTTCCTTTGCATTCAGACTGCCAATATATCCGAGGTTGACGATATAGGCAGCTCCAAGTCTGACGAACTCCGGATATTGTGAGAGCTGTCCGTAGAGTTCGGTCATGGTCATCCGCAGGATACACCGCATACCGTCCGCAAGATACAGGCATTGCGTCTTTCCCTGCGCCTCGCAATATACAATGTCATTTAACGATACCCTCACAAGCCTTCCCTCAATCCGCAGCAGAATATATTTCTTCCGCCCCTCCTCTATATCTTTCAGCAGGCTGTTAAGCACCGAAAACAATTTATCCTCCGATACCGGCTTAACTATATATTGCAATGCATCCACATCGAAAGCCTCCAACGCATACTCTTTGGATGTAGTAAGAAAAACAATCTTCCCTCTGTAATCCATATCACGAAGCTCTTTTGCCGCTTTGATTCCCAAAGGACATGTACCGTTTTTCTTATCCGGCATATATATATCCATGAATATCAGATCCGGTGTATAATTTTCCTCTCTGACCAGATAAAGCAGCTCATCTGCATTTTCAAAGCGCCGGGGCACCAACTCTGAACCGGGATATTTTTTTTCATAGCTGCCCAACAGTTTTTCTGTCTTCTCTAACTCTTCCGCCTCATCATCGCAGAGCGCTATCAGATACATATTCTTTCCTCCCTTTATCCGGCTGCAGTTCTGAAGGAATGTTCATAATCAATCTGAAAATAAACATTCCATTATCATTTTTAAAATCGTATTCCCCGTCATACTTTTCCGCCGTTTTGATGATACTTGAAACTCCGATACCGCCCGTAAACTCTGCTTTCGGCTGTCCGTCCTTTAGTTCAGTCTCCATCCTGCAGGTATTGCTGCAGAAGATAATCAGTTTATTTTTCTTTTTTCTAAGCATCAGTTGAATCATACATTCCCGCTTCTGTTCATGCCGCTTTACTTCCATACAGGCATAAATCGCATTTTCATAAGCATTTGCCAGTATTGCAACCAAATCAATATTCGGTATTGGCAGCTCCCTGTCAATCTGAATATCAAGCCTGACCTTAATCTGCTCATTTCTCGCCTTCCTGGTATACGCTGAAAGGATATTATTGACCGCTGTATTGTCGCATATTCTCTCCACCATTCCCTGCTCCGTTTCCTTATCATACACCTTCAGGTATTGCAGCAGTTCTTCCCTTTCTCCAAGGCGCGCATATTCCGCTATCACCGCATTATGGTGCCTGATATCATGACGGAGCCGTCTTCCCGCTTCCACGGACTCCTCCAGAATTTCCATCTGGCGTTCTAAAAGCCTGTGGTTCATCTGTATCAGCTGGTTTTCCCTCTCGTATTCCCTCTCTCTGCCGATATGAAGATAAAACCGGAACATCAGGAGCTGTAAAGTGCCTGTCAGGACAAAATTTGTAACAATCTGATAAAGACGGTACCCGGTCGCATCCCTGACGTTCGGATTTAAGATAAATCCGATTCCAAAAAGAATGCTGATAACCATAACGGCAACACTGAACTTATCTACCTCTTTTTCCACATAATCACTGAAATCCCTGATGGAACCTTTTAACTTCTTTTCTATCAGAAACGTCATGAGCAAAATGAGCAAAATACGTGTGATAATATCTGCCCATACATTCCTGTCAAAAAAAATAATGGCAACCTCCAGCCCGCCAATCAGAAATACAGCCAGCAGGTAAAAAGTCAGCGCCAGTTTATAAATAGACAGATAAACCGAATCCCTGCTCATAAAGATAGCAAAGACCACAAAGCACATATACATCGCAAATGCTACGATACGCACACAGTTCTCCCAATCTGCCACATACCAGATACACGCCGGGATAAGCACGGCTGCACTGAACCCACCATAACAGGCAATTGTCCTTTTCCTGTCAAACCGTGATTCACTCATTCTGGAAAACAATAACATCACACCTGCAAGGCTTAACGCAAACCGAATGAATGCTATATATACTGAACCACCTAACATCCTAATCCTCCATGCTGCGTCTCATTATATCTTAAAAGACGCCACTGTCCGGTTCAAAAGCTCGCTTAACCGGAACAATTCCTCCATCTGTTTCATGACTGCCCCTGAATTTTCATTGGAATTCTCTGCCGACTTGTTCATACCCTGCATTGATTCCGTTATCTCTCCCACAAGCCCTGTAATGACACCGATTGACTCATTGATTTCTGTCATGCTGGCGCTCATTTCCTGCGAGGATGCTCCTAAATCGCCGGAAATATCACTGTAAAACCTTGCATCCTCCTCATATAATCTGGCAAGCTCTGTCATTCCTTTATAATCTTCTATTACCTTGCCGGTCATAAACTCCAGCAGTCTGCCTGAACTTGCTGATAAAGAAGAAACGTTATCCACCACACCCTCTGTCACCTGACGTATTTTGTCTACCGCCTGTCTGGAATTATCTGCCAGGGTTCTTATTTCATCCGCCACAACAGCAAATCCCCTGCCTGCCTCACCGGCTCTTGAAGCTTCTATGGATGCATTCAGCGCCAGAAGATTCGTCTGTGAACTGATAGCAAGAATTTCCTCTGTCAAGGCATTGATTTCTCCCACCCTTTTACTGTTTTCAATCGCCTGCTCCATCTCTTCCCTTGTCTTCTGATAAATGGAAACGGCTTCTTCCGCAGACTGTCTGGATGCCTCATACTGTTCTCCTGCACGGCTCATAATGCCGCCCGACTGTCCTGCTGCCTCTCCAGCTTTCTTTGCCACATTTTCAATGGCATTTCCCAGTTCCTGTCCATTCCGTTTTATATTTTCCGCCAGTCTCCTTGCCTGCACGGTCTGTTCCATAACCTGACCGACGGAATCTGTAATACCGGAAATGTCCTGATTCAGCACCGTCATTTTAGAAGATGTTCCCTCGGCAATGGCACTGATATTTTCCGCTTCCTGCTTTGTATTTAAAATAATTTCCCTAATCTGCTGCCTTACCTCCACAGTTGCTTTCCTAATCTGTTCGGTCTCATTCCTGTATTCGTCGGGAATTGTCTTTTCAACCACAGCATTTTCGGAGAAATCACCGGAGGCAAACTGCTTCAGCATCTGCACCGGCGCCAGCATTTTCCCTATCAGACCTGTCATAAATACCGCCACAAACACGATGATTACAAATGCGGTCACAACTGCTATCACAAGCATTGTCACTAAAGGTTTCGTAACGTTAGCCGCCGGTACAACGACTCCCAGCTTCCAGCCGCAGCCATCTATCTCCGCAAGCGCGAAGTAACACATACTGCCGTCATAGTCTATGAGCTTTTTTACGCCATTCTGCGCTCCCTCCAGCATTTCTCCAACCTCCGGAAGAATATCCCCCACCAAAACCGTGGTTTCTTCCGCAGGTTCATATGCTTTGTTTCTGTGCGCTACATATTGTCCGATACTGTCCACGAGAAAACCATAAACTCCCTCCTCATAGCTGATACTTCCTGTCAGCTCCGTCACGGTTTCAAGAGTTACATCCAAACCAATCACACCTGCAAGCTGGCTGTCTATGTATACCGGTGCGGCAACCGTCGCACACATCTGCCCCGTTATTGCATCGCAATAAGGAGCCGTTACTATGGTTCTCCCTTCTTCCGCCGCCTGCTTATACCATCCGCGCTCTACCGGATTATACCCTTCCGGAATACCGGCCTCTCTGTTGGACTGGATAAACCTGCTGTCCTTTGTGCCGCAATACAGATTTAAAAGTTCCTGCCTGCCCGCCGCATGGGAATCCACGACAGACTGCACATAATCTGTATCGATGGTTCCTCCGGCTGCTATACTTTTGGCTGCCCCGTCTGCAAGCATTTTTTCATTTTCAATCCACGTATTGATTTCCTCCGCATACTTATCCGCGTTCAACTGCAAATCCCGTGTCTGATCCTGAATCGTCCGTTTTCCCGCTACCGTGAAAATTCCCACCGTAGTCAGAAGAATACTAACCACAACGATACCTATCATACTTACCGTAAGTTTTCCTTTAATTGTCTTTAACATAAGTTTGTACCTCTTTTATTTATATTTTAAAGTTTTATATTTTTAAAACTCTTTGTCATTCTCAGTTCTTTCCTCATATAATTCTTCATATTTTAATTCAAGCCGCGTATACCGTTCTGCCAGATGACGCATATTGACTGCCATCAGACTCATCAGTATCAACATCACAATAATTATTACCATTGCAGCTTTATTAAATTTTTTTGCTACGCTTAATTCTTTTTCCACTTTTCTTCCTCTGCCTCTTAATTATTCACCTGTCAATGTCATTTAGTTATATATCACGATGCCTGGGCGGACTACAAAAAACACCGGTACCCAGCAAAGTTTTCCAGAGCTTAATACCGATGAGACTGCTTCTCAATTATCCACTATATCAAATCCGCCCTCAATAACAACCCACTTGGTACAATTCGCACTTTTGAAGGTATAATCCGTAGTTTTTTGACAAAAAACAGCCGACGCTCAAATCTATTTGATTCGCCGGCTGTCACGTCTGTCTTATGCAGCGTTCTGCTGTATTTGTCTATATCTCTACCAACTCATACTCCGCATTGCCAATTCCGATTTTCACCGCATGTTCAATCGAAGATTTCCAATTTGTCTGCGGAGCGGAATCCATAAAATGGTCATGATGTACATGAGGCATACGGTCTAACTGGCTGTCGGCAACTACCGGCTGCCTGTTCACGGCATCCGCACAGGCAAGGTCCAGCGCCACCGGGTCAAAAGAAGCAAACATACCTACATCGGGTACAATCGGGATATCATTTTCCGCATGGCAGTCGCAGTTGGGCGTTACATCCACTACAAGGCTGATATGGAAATGCGGACGTCCTTCCAGTACGGCTTTGCTGTATTCCGCTATCTTCCGGTTCAGGATATCATTGGATTCATCTCCTGCCGGCTCTACTGCATCCATCGGGCATACACCGATACAGCGTCCGCACCCGACACATTTCTCATGGTCGATTGCCGCTTTCTTATCCGTGATGGACGGTGCATCATGGGCACATATCTTGATACAGCGTCCACAACCGACACATGCTTCCTGATTCACATAAGGTTTTCCGGCGCTGTGCATCTCCATCTTACCTGCCCTTGAACCGCAGCCCATACCGATATTCTTAAGCGCGCCCCCGAAACCGGTGGCTTCATGTCCTTTAAAGTGATTCAGCGTAATAAATACATCCGCATCCATCACCGCACGTCCGATTTTCGCTTCTTTTACATACTCGCCGCCCTCTACCGGTACAAGCACTTCATCCGTTCCTTTTAATCCGTCGGCAATAATGACATGGCATCCTGTGGAAAATGGAGAAAAACCATTCTGGTATGCCGCATCCATATGGTCCAGCGCATTCTTCCTGCCCCCTACATAAAGGGTATTGCAGTCCGTAAGAAAAGGCTTGCCGCCCAATTCCTTAATCACCTTCACCACAACGGCTGCATAATTAGGACGCAGATATGCCAGATTCCCCGGTTCACCGAAATGAATCTTGATTGCCGCATACTTTTTCTCAAAATCAATTTCGCCGATTCCGGCTGTCTTGATAAGCCGTTCCAATTTTTGAGGAAGATTCTCATTGAACGATGTCCTCATATTCGTATAATATACTTTCGATTTTGCCATAATATTAACCATGCCCTTTCTATATACCTGCAGATTTTAGGCCGCAGACACTAATTTTACTGTTCTCTGTCTCACATCAGATATTTATTCTTCAATGCATCTGAAAAATCTCCAGCCAGTCCCATTTCTTCTTTCATAAACCGTTCCATGCCGCCGTACTCTTTGTCAATCATTTCAAATATAGTCTGTATGTACTCCTCCTGTACACTGAACAGCATACGGAGCTGCTCACCTAACTGTACATTTCCCGTCTTTTCCACCAGTTCCTTCACGCTTTGGTTGATTCCCTCCGCCAGAAACTCATTGACTTTCAGATAATCAGCAATAATCTGTTCCCTTGGCACCCCCAGCGTCTCCAACAGCAGCGCCGTACCTGTTCCTGCCCTGTCTTTCCCTGCCGTGCAATGCCACAGAACCGCTCCTGTTTCCTGCTTTAACAGAATCTGAAAGAAATTGGAATACTGCTTTACGGAAAAAGGATTGGTAATCAGGTTCCCATAGATATTCTTCATGTATTGCACACCTGCTTCTTTTCCATCCCCTAAACCGTTCAGCACCATACTCACCACATCATTGTCCGTTTCTTTCTCTTTGGTGATTCCCAATGTCTTTTCTTCCAAAATGGGATTATGGATATAAGCCACACCCTGTATCTCCGGGTCAGGGCTTTCTGCTTTTTCAGCATGGGTACGGAAATCCACAATCACCGCAAGAGAATATTCCCGGGTCAGTATCTCCTTATCCCGCTCTGTTAAATCATGAAGCTGACCGCTCCTGATACAACGGCAGGATTTAATACTCCGTCCGTCCTTCGTCCGGTATCCGCCCAAATCCCTTGTATTACGCACACCCTCCAAAGGAATTCTTCTAACTTCCTGTATCTCCTGTTTCACTTCTTCACCACATCCAATCTTTCGCCATCCCTGTATGTACCTTTACCTGCCAGCCGTCTGCATCCGGCCCGTCCGCACCAGACTGTATCACTATGAGCTTCCGGTATAAAAAAGGATGCATATTCTCCTTAAAAAGTTCCTCATCCTCTATCCGGCAGTCTCCGTCCGTAAACAGCAGAATCAGTTTCGAACGGGCATAAAATTTCTTCAGCTCTCCTGCCAGAAGTTCCAGTCTTTTCTTATTCCGTCTGCATTGGTATCCTTCAAAACAACTTTCCATCTGTAACCGGGGAATGGATGTCACTTCCTTCTCCCATTCTCCATCCCCTTCCCAGCATATTCTATTCAGCCTTACATTGCGGAACACTTCGCTATGGGATTTCAGCAGCGCAGCGATATCTTTCCCCATCTGCCGCACACATTCCCCTGACAGATTACAGTCAAAGACCATCGCCATTTCCAGTATACCGCCCTGATAATTGCCAGGTACATGAAGCACTCTCTCCACGGCATTTTTTATTTCCATCCGCTCCACAGGACGAAACGCCATGACAATCCCTCCTCTGCTTCCCTGTCATTTCCATATGACTGCCCGCTAAAATAATATGGTTTCCCGTTTCCTGATGATGCTGTAACTTGATTGTTACATTATACCTTATTGACTGCCCTGTATCAATAAATTAATTATATTTTTTCCTGACCATGCAGCAGTTCAGCCTCCGGCCGGACTGTCATCAGCCTGTACCCTGACTATGGCTGCTCCGTATCGCCCAGTGACCGAAAAATTGTCCGTTCAATCATATCCACCGCCCGCTCATTTTCCGCCTGACACTGCGCAATCACTTTTTCATCCCCTTCCTGCACCGCCGCCGCAGTATCCGCCCCTAACTGTACAAAACAAATATAATCATCGATAATTTCTATCCGCGATGCAGCCACCTTGCCAAGTTCCTGCGGACGTTCCTTATACTTCAGCATCAGGGCATCCCTGTATTCATTCAGCAGCATTTCGATTTCAGTCAGATACTCCGGCTTTGCTTTAATAATAATCATCATATCAATATCTGTTTCTACATTTTGTTTTTCCGCCAGATATTCCTCATACATATCCGCACTGATTCCTGTTTCAGTTTCCAGCTCCGCTTCCGTCAACTGCTTATCCGGCCAATAATTTCCGCCTAAAATCTCTACTACCGATTTCTTTACCATATCCATTAAAATGTAACCGCTGCTTATGTCTCCTTCCGCTCCTGCGCTTCCATCCGCACTCCGCCTTACATTTTCCACACTGTTCGTATTAGAATCGGATATCGGGCCTTCCCCGCATCCGGTCAGGATTGGCGCCGCCGATATCCATAATGCCAATGTCAGGATTAAAGTCATAGTTAATGTGCGCATTCTCATCATCTCCTTTATTCCGCTGCTGTTTTCCGTGATTTTTATTTCCTTCCGGTATTTTGCGGCCGGACTTTTCATGTTATCAGTATCTCCCGATTTACCGGCTTTATCCCATTCCGTTTCTATCTGCGCAGACAATTCCGTTTTTCCGGCACTTATCTGCTCCATGATAACAGTCCGCTTACGGCCAAAATTAAGAAAGTATAAAAAATACCGTATTTACCAATAATTGTTATGATTCCTCCTGAAATTGTGCTATACTATTGAGAAATGTGAATGCTGTATAAGGAAAGGTAGTATGAAAGAATGCTTTTTAATTCCTATATATTTATATTTATTTTCCTGCCCGCTGCACTTTTAGGCTGGTATGGTCTCAATCAACTGCACAAATACCGGTTGGCACAGCTCTTTCTTGCCGGAATGTCCTTATGGTTTTACGGATATTTCAATACGTATTATTTATTGATTATTGTTGTCAGTATCCTTATTAACTATTTATTAAGCTACATCCTGAACTTTTCCCAAACCAGACAAACCCGCCGCATCGGGCTGGCAGCGGGCATCTGTATCAATCTGGGAATACTTTTTTATTTTAAGTATTATGATTTCTTCATCGAAAACCTGAATTACGTATTCCGCACAGACTTTAACTTAAAACATATTCTCCTGCCCCTCGGTATCAGCTTCTTTACCTTCCAGCAGTTGTCTTTTATCATCGACCGCTGTACCGGTAAGGCGGAACACTATTCCTTTACAGACTATATTACTTTTGTTACCTTCTTTCCCCAGCTGATTGCCGGCCCCATCGTATTGCACCAGGAGATGATTCCACAGTTTAAAGATTACGGCAGACGGAGCTTTCATCCTGCCAGTTTTGCCAAAGGCATTTCCCTGTTTACTTTGGGATTAGGGAAAAAAGTACTCCTGGCCGATGTACTGGCTCTTGCTACCAATTTCGGTTTTGAGCAGACTTATTTCCTCGATACACCCTCTACCCTTTTGGTCATCCTTGCTTACACCTTTCAGATTTATTTTGATTTCAGCGGTTACAGCGATATGGCAATGGGGCTGGGATATATGTTCAATATCGTGCTTCCGGTAAACTTCAATTCGCCGTATAAAGCATGTTCCGTTAAAGAATTGTGGCAGCGCTGGCATATGACATTATCACGTTTCTTCATAACTTATGTATACATTCCGCTGGGCGGCAGCAAAAAAGGAAAAGCCCGGACCATAGTCAATACCATGGCGGTCTTCGCCCTGAGCGGCCTCTGGCATGGAGCGAACTGGACCTATGTGGCATGGGGCACCATGCAGGGGCTTTTAGTGGTTTGGGACAATCTGGGAATCATCGGTATCAGGGGAAGTGCGGAAAAAATCCCTTCCAGGTTTCATATCCCCCGGTGGCTGGGATGGCTTTTTACCTTTTCCTTTTTCAACCTTTCGCTTTTTTTCTTCCGCAGCGAGAGTATGACCTACGCATTTCAAATGTTTAAAAATCTGTTCTCCTTTAAGCATACAGGATATATTTACAAATTGGCGGCAACTATGGATATTCCTGAATTTTATATTTTTAAACAGGCAATTACCATGTTCGCTCCCAATCTGTTAAATACCGCTTTTATTGTCGTATTTTTATTGATACTTGCTGTCAGCGCTTTTGTGCTGACCAGAAAGAACTCTTTGGAAATAGTGGAACATTCAAATTACGGCCCCAAATTCTGCTGGTATATTACGGCGGTATTCATATGGTCGCTGATTTCGTTTTCTCAGGTGAGTACCTTTATTTATTTTAATTTTTAAAGATTTTAAATTTTGTAGTTAAGATTTGTAGTTAAGAAAGGAAGGGACGAAACATGCAGCAGATATCTTCCCGGCAGAACGATGTACCGCAAAATGCGCCGTACCTGAAGTTCCTGAAAGGATTTCTGATAAACAGCATTCTGCTTATGATACTGATTGCCGCTTTGGTCATTCTCACAGACCCTTTTTTCCACTACCACAAACCATGGTTCGGATTAAAGGCGGTGCTGACGGACAAGGAATACCAGTGCATCGGCTCCCTGCGTACATTTGATTACGACAGCCTCATCGTCGGTTCCTCCGTAGCGGAAAACTATTACAACGGCTGGTTTAATGACGGATTCGGCTGCAATGCAGTCAAAGCCATCCGTTCCTACGGCGCCACCGCGGATTTATGTTACCTGTTAGACGCGGCATATGAAGAACATGACTTGAAATATGTGTTTTACAGTATGGATACTTCCTCCCTTGCCGCCGATGCCGTCCCCACCTACGAACTGACAGGCTGTCCCATGTATTTATATGACAAGAATTATTTGAACGATGTGGAATACCTTTTTAACAAAGGAGTTTTATTTGAAAAAATCCCTTATATGATAGCAAATTCGATTATCGGAGATTATGATGAGAATGATTCTTACAATTGGGCGCAGTGGAAGGAATTTAACCAGGATATGGCATTAGGGTTATATTTACGCAAAGCGGAAATAGCCCCCATGAAGGAAGCGGATTTTTACCGGAATGTATTAAATGCCAATATTGACCTGATAAAAACGCAGGTGGAAAACCATCCGGAGACACGGTTCAAAATCTTCTTTCCCGCCTATTCCATGCTCTTTTGGGACAATCTGTACCGTACCGGAGATTTAGAAGCCTATCTCTACAATATGGAGCAGGCTGTCGGTGCGCTGATTGTCTATGACAATGTGGATATGTACTATTTTCAGGATGAAACGGATATTATTACCGATTTAGAAAATTATATGGATACCCTGCACTTTTCACCGGAAATCAACCGCTATATGGCGGACCAGATGATTGCGGAAAATGAAAAATACAGGCTGACGGAAGAAAATTATCAGGAACGTCTGTCCGGTATGCGTGAACTGTCTTACCGGATTGTGGAGGAATATATAACGCCTTATGTGGATTTGATTAAAGTGGATTACGGGCAGTAGGAGGTGCGATATGAAACATAGACCATTACCGGTAGGAGTTGATAACTTTAAGGAATTAATTACCAAAGGGTATTATTTTATCGATAAAACTTTATTTATTCAAGAATTATTAAGCCAAAAAGGAAAAGTCAACCTTTTCACCCGCCCAAGACGTTTTGGAAAAACTCTGAACATAAGCATGTTCCAGTATTTTTTTGAAGATGCAAGGGATAGTAATGGAAATAAAATTGACAACAGATACCTTTTTGACGGTCTCCATATTATGCAGGCCGGGACGGATTACCTCTCTCATATGGGACAATATCCGGTAATTAATCTGTCATTAAAATCCGGAAAACAGCCGGATTTTGAAATGGCTTATACCATGATTAAAAGGCAGATTGCCAATGAGTATGCGCGGCATATGTTTATCCTGCAGAATCAGGAGCTCAGCGAGAAAAAAGAGCGCTATTTAGCTATTATGCGGGAAACGGCAGGACGTAGCGAATATAACGATTCCCTTCAGTTTTTATCCCAATGTCTGGAAATATATTATGGAAGGAAAACCATTATCCTCATTGATGAATATGACGTACCTTTAGAAAATGCTTTTATTCGGGGATTTTATGAAGAAATGACTGACTTTATCCGTTCCCTGTTTGAATCCGCACTCAAAACAAACAGCAGCCTTGAATTTGCCATTATTACCGGCTGTCTGCGTATCAGCAAAGAAAGTATTTTCACAGGCTTAAACAACCTTAAAATTATTTCCATATTAAATGAAAAATACGATGAATATTTTGGATTCACGGAAAAAGACGTGCAGCAGATATGCGCAGATTATCATATGCCGCAGAAATATGACATTATCAGGGAGTGGTATAACGGCTATATCTTCGGAAATGCCAACGTTTACAATCCATGGAGCGTTATCCAGTTTGTAGATGATTTAACAACAAATATCAACCGCCTCCCAACCTCCTATTGGGCCAATACCAGCTCTAACAGCATTGTACGGAGGCTAATCGATATGGCAGATGAAGATACAAAAAAAGAAATTGAAACTCTGATTGAAGGCAAAACGCTGATAAAACCCATTCATGAAGATATTACTTACGATGAAATATATCAGACCATGGATAACCTTTGGAATTTCATGTTCTTTACCGGATATTTCCGAAAAGTCCAAAACTGGCTGGATGACAGTGACAACCAGATGATGGAACTGGCCATCCCAAACAGGGAAGTAAAATATATTTTCCGCCGGAAAATCCTCTCCTGGTTTAACGAAAAGGTAAAGGAAAAAGACCGTACCCGCTTGTTTCAGGCTTTGACGGAATGTGATGCCGGAACTGTGGAAGAAGAAATCACACAGATGCTTTTAGAAACCATTAGTTTTAATGATGCCTATGAAAGTTTTTACCATGGTTTTCTGGCGGGTATTTTTTCCGGCATGAAAGGTTATACCGTAAAGTCAAACCGTGAAAGCGGCCATGGCCGCAGCGACCTGTTTATCGCACCCGTCACCCGCAGAAAAGCTGCTTTCGTACTGGAATTTAAAATTGCTGACAGCATCCGCGCACTGGAACCGAAAGCAAAAGAGGCAATACAACAGATTAAAGACCGGAAATATATGCAGGAATTGTACGATGACGGATATGAAACAGTACACAAATACGGTATGGCATTTTTTGGGAAGGACTGCCATGTGGTGTGGGAGGAATAAGTATGCTTAAAAAAATTGTTTTTATCAGCATCATTGCTATACTTTTCACTGGCTGCGGAAATACAGAAAGCCAGGAAGAACCACAAAATGAAAAAGAAAAAATTGTTCTTTCTGATGGTATGAGCTTTAACCCGGACGGAACCGTCACTTTGACAGATGGCTGTTTCGCTTTTGGTCTACAAAATCCTGCAACTTACGAAATCATTAATAAAGGTGAATTATTATCAATTAATAAAAACGGAATAGATGCCATCATTTCCTTTGAACAAAATGTATCCCAACGCGTGGAATACATTCTCATTATAATGATAGACTACATTCAGCAGGATTTCCTTGTTGATGAACAACAATACCGTACATATCCATTTTCCTTAGAAGGATACGATGGCATTGACATTAAAGTAGATTTAGTCAGTCCCACCAACGGACAGGAACTTGAATACATGCTTATCGCATTGCCTAACGAAAAGGAATTATCCATTGCCGATGAAGACGGCTGGGACTTAATGTTCAAAACCCAGACCATGTTCGAAGGTAGATTTATATTGGATTTAAATGACTATCAGGAAGAAATACATTATGACCAAAAATATACTGCTATAGACAAACATTTAAGTAATATATGCGCCTTAACAAAAAATGAGAAAACACTAACAGCAATGCCCTCCTGCAACGGCGGGGAACAAGTGAAACTTATCTTAGGAACAGAATCGGAAGAAGATGATACCTGTGCAGTCGTTGCATTCCTAAATTGGGAACAAGTTCCTATACAGGACGATATGAATAAAATGGTAAAACTGGAACATGATAAACTATTTTATTATGATTTAACAATGCCAAAAGTGGAAGAACCAACTCCATATCAGGTATTTGTATTCATGAAACCATTTGACCGGGATTCTATGTATTGGAGCCGTTCCTATGCATCTTTAAGAACTATCATACAAAATTAGAAGGGGTACTCAGAATGAAAACAATTTTATAGAATTAATTTGAACTGCATTACAAATCAGAAGCATGTATCGCAAAGCGCAATATGAAAACTGCCCGCCATCCCGGAATGGATGACAGGCAGTTTTGCAATTTCTTCTCTTTTATAACCTATCTTATAACCTAAATGCAAAATTAGTTTGCTTTTGTTTCTGCATCTGCATTCTCTGCAAGTGTCTCAGTCTCTGCGTTTGCATCTGCGTTTTCTGCGGGTGCTTCTGTCTCTGCATTTGCTTCTGCGTTTTCTGCAGGTGCTTCTGTCTCTGCGTTTGCATCTGCATTTTCTGCGTCAGCATTTACATCTGCATCTTCTGTGGGCGCTTCTGCTTCTGCATTTGCGTCCTCTACAGGTGCTTCTGTCTCTGCATCCTCTACCGGTGCTTCTACGGCTGTGTCATCCGTTACTGCTGCTTCCGTATTACCGCAAGCCATCATCAGGGTTGCACAGGTTGCTGCTGCTGTCAATAACATAACTACTTTCTTTTTCATAATTTTTCTCCTCCTAAAATGAAACTTTTTTCATTTTTACCGAATCCGTCCTATGTAATATCAGGTTTCCTTCATCGGCTGTAAACATAGTATGTCATAAATGTGTCCAAATTGTGAACACATTCTTGAGAATTTATGAACTGGAACTTTTCACATATCCGATAAGTACAAAATATTCTCATGTAACAATACCGGTTCCATGCTTTTTTACAATTTTGTCCGGCTGTTTTCTAAATTTTTATGACAATTCAATAAATAACTGAAAATATAAATTTACAAATTCATGATTTCTATATAAACTATTACATATAATAAAATTCTATCTGTTTCATCAAAAGACACAGCATATAAGATAAGAAAGGACAATTATATGAAATTAATATCTTGGAATGTGAACGGGCTTCGCGCCTGCACCGGAAAAGGCTTTCTCGACTTCTTTAAAGAACAGGATGCAGATATTTTCTGTATACAGGAAACAAAATTGCAGGAAGGACAGATTGATTTGGATTTTCCGGATTATTTCCAATATTGGAATTATGCAGAGAAAAAAGGATATTCCGGCACCGCAATTTTCACGAAAAAGGAACCCCTGTCCGTTGCCTACGGTATCGGAATCGAAGAACACGACCATGAAGGACGCGTCATCACTTTGGAATATGAAGACTTTTATATGATTACTGTATATACGCCAAACTCGCAAAATGAACTTGCCCGTTTGGATTACCGGATGAAGTGGGAAGATGATTTTCTTCATTATATTAAAGAACTTGAAAAAACAAAACCTGTCATTTTCTGCGGTGACTTAAATGTGGCACACAAAGAAATTGACTTAAAAAACCCAAAAACCAACCATAAAAATGCCGGATTCACCGACGAAGAAAGGGAGAAGTTCACCGTCCTCACAAAATCCGGCTTTCTTGATACGTTCCGCTATTTTTATCCTGATAAAGAAGGTATCTACTCCTGGTGGTCCTACCGTTTCAGCGCCAGAGCCAAAAATGCAGGCTGGCGTATTGACTACTTCCTTGTGTCGGAAAGTCTCAAAGACCGCCTGGAAGATGCACTCATCTACACAGATGTACATGGCTCCGACCACTGTCCGGTAGGACTTATCTTAAAATAATATGCATTTGCACGGTTTCCCTGCTTACATCCGTTCTTCAGGCTGGCAGAACGCAACTTTTAAGCGCCCTCCAGTTCCCCATGTTTCTCATAACGGGAAACCCGTGCAATTCCATTCTTTTCATCCGTAAACACCACTTGCGGCATATGCACTTTTGCTTCCTCCGGCGTCATATCCGCATATGCCATAATAATGATATGGTCACCGATCTGAACCTGCCTTGCTGCTGCTCCATTCAGACAAACCATCCCGCTTCCGGCGTTTCCCGCAATGGTATATGTCTCAAAACGGTTTCCGTTCTCCACATCCACAATCTGTACCATTTCATATTCTAAGATACCTGCTGCTTCCAGCAGTTTCACATCCACGGTTATGCTTCCCACATAATTCAGCTCCGCCTGTGTTACTACGGCACGGTGAATCTTACCCTTTAACATTCTGATATTCATACCTGTAACCCTTTTCCTTTCTTTTATCTATGGCAGCGCTTATAAATAAAATTATCAATCAGCCTGGTTTTTCCGATATACACGGCTATGGCACAAAGAATTTCTCCCGTTTTTGCATCGTCCAGATTTTCTATGAGCGTAATATCCGCAAAATCTACAATTTCTACATAGTCAATCCTTGCCAGCTTCTCTTTTTCTATCACATCCGCAATACATTCTTTTATCTTAGAAACATCCTGTTCTCCTGCATCCATCCGTTTCCTCCCTTCTGCCAGGCTCCTGCTTAAAACCAGCGCCGCCTGCCTCTCTTCTGCATTCAGATATGTATTTCGGGAGCTTTTCGCCAGTCCGTCCGCTTCACGGACAATGGGACAACCGACAATCTCGATATCCATGCTCATATCCCTTACCATTTTCTTAATCACGGCAAGCTGCTGGGCATCCTTCTGCCCGAAATATGCCCGATCCGCAGGAAGGATATGAAACAGCTTGCTCACCACCGTCTGCACACCCCTGAAATGCGTGGGACGGCTTTTTCCGCACAGTTCTTTTGTAAGCCCCTCCATATCTACATAAGTAGAAAAATCTTCCCCGTACATTTCTTCCGCTTCCGGATGGAAAATCAAATCCACCCCTACACTCTCGCATAATGCCGCATCTTTCTCCAAATCCCTCGGATAACTTGCAAAATCCTCGTTCGGCCCAAACTGGATAGGATTTACGAAAATGCTGACCGCAACCTTATCATTTTCTTTTTTTGCCGCTTCCATCAGGCTTTTGTGACCCTCATGCAAATATCCCATAGTGGGTACAAATCCTACGCTCAGCCCCTGCCGCTTCCATTCCTTTATCTGATTTCTTGTTTCCTTTATATTTCCCGAAATAATCATTTCTCCGCTCCTTTCCTGTTCCCTGAAAGACTGCCGCATTCCCGGCCATTACCTCATGCGGCAGTCAGCTTCCTGTCACTTACATTCCATTACGGCATCCAATTAATACAATTTATCCAAAATACTCTCATCCATCCGGAACGTGTGCTCTTTAGCAGGAAATGTACCATCCTGCACCTCTTTCTTATAAGCGGCGAATCCCTTCTTCATCTCCTCCCCCACATTGGCAAACACTTTCACGAATTTCGGCGCCAGGTCCGCATACATGCCGAGCATATCCTGATATACCAGCACCTGGCCGTCACATCCCGCACCCGCGCCGATACCGATGGTCGGTATGGATATTTTCTTTGAAATCAATTCCGCCAAAGCCTCCGGCACACATTCCAACACCACGGCAAAAGCCCCCGCTGCTTCTATCGCCTGTGCTTCTTCTATTAACTTCCTTGCTGCCTCCTCTCCTTTGCCCTGCACCTTGAATCCCCCGAAGGCATGAATGGACTGCGGCGTCAGCCCGATGTGGGCACAAACCGGAATAGACGCTTTTACAATTGCTTCTATCTGCGGACATATCTCTTTTCCGCCCTCTAATTTTACTGCCTGTGCATGGCCTTCCTTTATCAGTCTTCCGGCATTCACGACCGCATCATATACAGAAGTCTGATAGGACATAAACGGCATATCCGCGATTACGAGCGCTTCCTTCACCCCTCTCGCAACCGCTTTCGTATGGTGAATCATATCCTCCATTGTAACTGACAGGGTATCCTCATAACCAAGGCACACCATTCCCAGGGAATCCCCTACCAAAATAGAATGAATCCCCGCCTCATCCACCATCTTTGCCGTTGAGTAATCATAAGCAGTGAGCATCGTAAGCTTCTCACCCTTTTCCTTTGCCTGCTTAAAAGTAACCGATGTATGTTTCATAACTCAATCCCATTTCCCTTCCTTTATTATTTTTCCAATATTTTCTGTATACGCATATATCCCTCTACATTTCCATATCTTCTCTCTGCCATTTCCAGCAGATGTTTTCCCAGCAGACAGTAAATCTCTCTTTCCTCTCCCGCCAGCACCCCTAAATGTTTTGCCACGGTAGAAGCATCCCCGCGGGGGATAGGACCTGTCATACTCGACAATGTTCCGTTTTCCAGAATATTCTCCACGTTTCCGCGTACCAATGCCCCTGCCGCATACACAGCTTCCTTTTCCGTAAATCCGCACTCTCCCAATAATCCGAAACCTATATCTAACAGAGCCAGCACGTCATTACTTAAGACACTTGCCGCACAGTGGTACTTTGCCTTATCTTCCGCCTTTATCATGCAGTAAGGGTTGCCCGTTTCCTGAAATAGTTCTTCCAACTGCCGTAGGGCATAGGGATTCCCCTCCAAAGTAAAAAAGCAATTATGTAATTGTCTGTAAGATGAAAATTTATCGCGAAATGCGAGCATAGGGTGAACCGAAGCTCCGTAAGCCTTCTTTTCACCGATTCCTTTGAATACATCAGATGATAATGAGCCGCTAAAATGACATATCATACGCTCATCCAAAGACATTCCTTTCATGCAATCCCATACCGCGCCGATTTGTTCATCCGGTGTGGTGATAAACAGGGTATCACTCAAAGTTACCAGCTCTTCCATTGTCCGGAAGCAGTCCGTACCGGTAAATTCTGCTGCTTCTGCAGCACTTTCATAAGTCTGGCTGTAATAGCCGGTTACCGTTTTTCCCCTGTCCGTCAGGTATTTTCCCATCGAACAGCCTACTCTTCCGGCACCTATTATTCCTATCCTGATTCTATTCCTCATTCCATGCATACACCTTCTTTCCAAAGCGATGCACACTATCACCCGATGCAGTTTCCGCAGAATACCGCTCGTTAAAAATATAACATGCCATGGTAAAGATTGCAAGGAAAAATACGGTTTCATCAGAAAATCTGTAACAGCCGGCCTTTGGCCGACTGTTACGAAAATCCTGCTCTTATTCCGACTGTGCCAGATATTCCTGCTCTCCTGCCAGGCCGGCAAGTACCTCCTGTACTTCAGGCGCTCCGTCATAATAATGAAGCAGAAGTCCTACCACTCTCGTATAACTTAATATCCCGTCTTCCACGCCGTTTAACACCATGGAAGTCTCCGACAGTTTATCCGAAACTTTATCCACTACTTCCGTACTGATTATCGCTTTCTGTTCCACCTTCTCCCACGCCTTCTCTTCTAAAAATACATTTTCCTTCCTTACCTGGGAAGAAATTTTTACATGGGAATTATACACTTTCATATTTTTTCCGATGGCGTCATAATACTCATTATTAATATAGTTCAAAACACTTAAATAACCGCTGTACTGGAAAGTCAAATCCGAAGAATGAATACAGGCAAGAAAACCTATCATATTCGCCTCTTCCTCATACATAAAACCTTTCAGATGGGCATACTCATGACAGATGGTTGCCGGACGGTTTATCTCATGCATCAATGCATTATAGTTAATCTCCATCGAAAACGGGAAAAAATATCCCTTCATTTTCTGCTGGCTGAAAAATTCGGAAAAAGCAAACTGTTTTGGCTGCGGATAATAACCTTGCAGCTGTACACAGTCTCCGCTTAAATTCAGCATGGCCTCTATGGCAATTTCCTCCATGTTCTCAGGATAAATAATATTGCCGTCTTCATCCCGCTCTACCTGCTTTGCCAGTTCATTGCATTTAATGACCACATAATCCCGTAACTGTCCCAGTTCCTCAATCGTATATTCCTTTTCCATCAGTTCCTGAAGCATCGGGTCATCCGCCGTCATACGGTTAATAAACCCGTATTTTTCCTCTAAAGTGGAACAGTGGTAAGGAATAAAACAGTTTAATGTCATTACAACTGCCACACCCGCAAAAATCCATGCATACGCTGTCCAGTATTTCCTGCAGAATCCGACGATTTTACCATATATCCGGCTCTTACGGAAGCCTATGGAAACTATGGCCGCAATCATTCCCGACAACAAAGCTGCGACTGTCAGAACCACACCTGCCACCAGCATAACTTCTCCCACGGAAAAAGAAAAAAGACCGGTTATCCTGCCATATGTACTGACCCACAGCGGATAAATGCAACGTACATAAAAATCACAAAATGCGCTGCTTTCCCATGCAATCACATTCGCCAATGCTACCAATGCAGCAACCCCTGCCAACAACATCCAACCCCGTCGTTTCATCCGCATACCTCCTATGTAATTTTTGAAGTCTTTACCCCTAAAGACTTACCCCGCTTCTCTATAATTTAAGGATATCATACAGATGTTAAGTAAAAATAATAAATTATGAATAATTTGTGAATAATTCATAAAATGCATGTTCCGTTCCTGATTCTTTTGGTAGTTTTATACAAATATAGAATTTTATTGAAAATTTATCGCAAACCCCTTCCCCTTTCCTCCTTCAAGTCCTCTTGAATATCGTTGTATAATAAATATTTATCGTAAATCAATAAATAATTATTGACTTTCGATTTTCACAGTGCTATGATGTATCCAAAAGATATACGGAAAAGGCAATCCGTAATTGCCGGAAAGGTATCCCACTACCTATCATAAACAGGAGGTTTTACTTATGAAAGACAGACTGACGATTATAACGAAACTGCTTTTGGATTTTATGTTTTATGCGGGCATAGCGGTGACGGCAACCCTGCCCCTGAGCATCCGTTTCTACGGAACATACAATTCCTATTTTGCCGACAACTATATCCCCCTGATACTGCTTTTCTTTTTTTCCGGCATCTTTGCCATTCTCATTATCTATGAGCTGAGAAAAATGTTCCGTTCTGTATTAAACGACGACTGCTTTATTCCGGAAAATGTAGTGAGCCTTCGGAGAATGGGCACATACAGTATCATGATTGCGCTGATTACCGCTGGAAGGCTTTTCCTCTATATTACTCCGGCCGTACTGATTGTCATTCTTGTTTTCGTCATTGCCGGATTGTTCAGCAAAGTATTATCACGCGTTTTTGAACGGGCTGTCACTTATAAACTGGAAAATGACCTGACCATTTAGGAGGTATCACATG
This sequence comes from uncultured Lachnospiraceae bacterium, assembly GCA_947246015.1. Taxonomy (GTDB): domain Bacteria; phylum Bacillota; class Clostridia; order Lachnospirales; family Lachnospiraceae; genus Kineothrix. The sequence continues at coordinate 92,339 of CAMXQE010000001.1, forward strand.
GGAATCATTATTAATCTGGATGTGGTCATGGCACAGCGCAAGAAAGGTCTGACCGAGCTTGCCGGCGAAGTAGATATTACCCTTGCCAACCTGTCCATCCTGAAAAACAATAAAGCCAAAGCCATCCGTCTTTCCACCCTGTCCGCCATCTGCAAAGCCCTGAACTGCCAGCCCGGCGATATTTTACAGTATGTGGAGGATGAGAAAGAAGATAACGATACGGACACCGCTGACTGAATTTCTTAAACAGTTACTAAGAATACCCATTCATCAAAATGGGAGAAAAGAGGTAGAAATTATGAATGAATACGCAGAACAATATCCCCCTGTTACACCGGAACACACCGTACAGCCTGCTGCCGAAGTCCGGGCAGCTGCAAACGGCACATTTTCCGCTTCCGCCGCGCCTGACTATAGCAGCCGGTCTATTCCTCAGCCCTGTGCGGAAGAAAAAGAGCACCGCATCCGGAATTTTCAGTTTTTCGGCATGGGCAGTTTTCTTTATGCCCTGTTTTATACCTTCTGTCTGTACCACAATGCTTCCGGTATCACCTACCCTTTTTTCGTAGGCGGAACCCTCTTCTTTTTCTTCTCATCCTTAAAAAAGTCAGGGATTTCCGCGAAAAAAGATTCCGTATTTTATATCGTCAGCCTGATGCTGTTAGGGATTTCCACCGCCTGCACGGATGCCGACAGTATTATTATCATGAATAAAACAGGGATTTTCGTACTGAGTTTCGTACTGATGCTGCATAACTTTTATTCCGATGACAGCTGGAATCTCTCCACCTATATCCTGAGAATATGCCGCCTTATTCTCGGTTCTGTCAATATCATCGGCCGGCCGTTTTCCGACCTGTATCTGTATTTGAATAAAAGAAAGGAGACAGGTTCTGCAAAAAACTCCAAAGTTAAGTATATCCTTCTCGGACTCGTTATTTCCATACCGCTGGTGTTTTTTGTGATACTGCTTCTTAGCAGTGCAGATGTCGTATTCAGTTCTGTTATGAGTTCTGTTTTTGATATTGATATTCCGGCGAACCTTTTCGGTATCTGTTTCACAGTCCTGTTTGCTTTCTTTGCTTCTTACTGCATTATCACATATTTAGGAGCACGCAATATGAAAGAAAATGTACCGGATAAACGCACCGGAGAACCGATGCTGGCCATTACCGTTACCTCCGTACTTTCCATTATATACCTGATATTCAGCGGTATTCAGATTGTATATCTGTTCTTCGGAAATATGGAGCTTCCTTATCATTATACCTATGCCGAGTATGCAAGAGAAGGTTTCTTCCAACTGCTTTTTGTCTGTCTGATGAACCTTGCACTGGTACTAATCTGTCTTGGCAGATTTAAAGAAAATAAAATACTGAAAACCATATTGACCGTTATATCCTTGTGCACCTATATTATGATTGCTTCCAGCGCGATGCGGATGATTATGTATATCCGGTGTTATGCTTTAACTTTTTTAAGAATTTTCGTTTTATGGTCACTGGCTGTGATTTTCCTGCTGATGACAGGCGTTGTGATTTCCATATACAAAGAAAGATTTCCTTTATTTAAATACAGTATGGTTTTGGTGACTGTACTTTACCTCGGACTGTCTTTCAGCCATCCGGATTACTGGATTGCAAAATACAACATCGCCTGCATACCGAACCTAAACGAATGGGAAAGCTACGGAGACGGTTACTATTTATCCAGACTGTCCGCTGATGCCGCTCCCATCCTGCTCAGCGAAGAAACCCTGAATGCTTTCAATTACCCCTCCGCCCGCAATGCAGGAAGAGACGAATCAGGAGATTTGCTCTATGTTAATAATTCCTCCTGGCTGCCTCGTTATATATACTCTTTGGACAGTCATATCCAATATGTACAGTCCAGAGGAACGAAAGCCCGAACCTTTAATTTATCCAGATTCATTGCCGGGAACTATCTTCCGCCTTCTTCATCTCATTCAGGACACTGAGACACAGAGGAACCGCCAGCACAAATGAACATATATCCGAAACGGTCTGGCATATTTCCACACCAAACAATCCGAACAGCTGCGGCAATATCAATATCAGGGGAATGAAGAACAGCCCCTGCCTTGCCGCAGCCAGTACGGAAGCTTTCAATGCCTTCCCTATAGACTGCAGCATCATATTGGACATTACAATCCAGCCCGTAAGCGGAAATGCAATACACTGCATCCGCAGCGCCATGGTTCCCACTTCTATTACCTGTATATCATCCTTCCGGAACAATGCAATTACCTGCGGCGCAAATACAGCGCCTATCACAGCTACACCGATTAGAAATACTGTCGCATACTTCACGCAGAATGCAAAACCTTCCCTTACCCTGTGATACAGTTTCGCTCCGTAATTAAAGCCGCATACCGGCTGGAATCCCTGCCCGAAACCAATCAGTGCAGAACCGGCAAACATAGATACTCTGGATACAATGGACATCCCGGCAATCGCCGCATCCCCATATACTCCCGCTCCATGATTTAACAGGATTCCCGATATGCTGGCAAGTCCCTGTCTGCAAAGAGAAGGAAAACCGCCTCTGCATATTTCCTTAATATAATGAAAGTTCGGTTTAAAATTCTTAAACTGTATCCGGATGTTACCGCCCTTCCTGCTTTGGAACAAAAGCAGCAGAAAACTGCAGAACTGACTGAACACCGTCGCCGCGGCCGCTCCCGCAACCCCCATTCCGCATCCAAAAATCAAAACAGGGTCAAGTATGATATTGATAACTGCTCCGGTCACAATCCCCACCATGGCATATGCCGCACTCCCCTGAAAGCGAAGCTGGTTATTCAGTACAAGGGAAGAGGTCATAAAAGGAGCTCCCAGCAGGATAATCCGAAGATACGCTTCCGTATAAGGCAGAATGGTAGGCGTGGAACCCAAAGCCACTGCCAAAGGCTTGAGAAACAGAATCCCTCCTGCCAGGACCGCCAGACCGCAGATAAAGGCCAGAAAGAATCCGTTCGCGGCCATCACTGCCGCTTCCTCAAAATCTTTCGCTCCGAGCCGTCTGGAAATATAATTTCCTGAACCATGGCCAAAGAAAAATCCTAATGACTGGATAATGGCCATTACAGAAAATACCACACCTACTGCCGCTGTAGACTGGGTATTGATTCTCCCCACAAAAAAGGTATCCGCCATATTATAAAACGAAGTCACCAGCATACTGATGATGGTCGGCACCGCCAGCTCCCCGATTAGGCGGGGAACCGGTGTAGTTGTCATATATATGTACTTTTCTTCCTGCTGCATTTTTCATCACATCCTTTTTTTCCGGCCTTTTCACTTTCCGCCGCTTTCTCCTATTGCTTTTCCTTTCCATTTACCCCAGCGGTAACAGATGAGCGTAATCAGAGCACCCAGCGTCCACGAAAATAACAAAGATAAAAATACGCTTTCACAACGCCCGTTCGGATATAATTCGCTTCTTGTCAGGTAAGCAATCCCATATGCCACAGGCACCCGGATGGCTACCGTCGTAATCAGGGATATCCACATAGGAGTCATTGTATCCCCGGCTCCCCGCATCACACCGGACAACGACTGCGTAACCGCCATAGCGATATACCCCACTGCCAATATACGCATCATCCGCATACTCATATCCACCAGCGACTCCGTTTCCGTAAAAATACCCATCAGATATTTTCCAAAAATAAGGATTAATATCGTTATAACCCCCGATACTCCCATTGCAATCAGGGTTCCTTGTTTTGCCCCCTGTTCCACTCTCTCATATTCCCGCGCCCCTACATTCTGTCCTGCATATGTAGTCATTGCCGTTCCAAAAGAAAAATTCGGCATCATTGCAAAGCCATCCACTCTCATTACGATAACATTTGCCGCAATAAACAATTCCCCGAAGCTGTTCGTCAGCGACTGGACAATAATCATCGCCATGGAAAATATGGCCTGTGTCAGTCCGGAGGGCAGTCCCAGCCGAATTGTCATCCATGCATATTTTTTATGCAGCTTCAGGTATTTTTTCTTAAAATCAAAAATATTCGACATTCTCATGAGTTTCAGCAGGCATAATACTGCGGAAATCCCCTGGGCAATAGCTGTTGCCAGTGCAACGCCGGCAACTCCCATCTGAAAACCGGCCACAAACAGAATATCCAATATAATATTAATTACAGTAGAAATCAACAGATATATAAGCGCTGATACAGAATCCCCCAATCCTCTCAGAACGCCGCTCAGGATATTATAATAAGACAGTCCCACAATGCCGATGAATATAATATTCAGGTAAGACTCACACCAGCCCAGTATAGACTCCGGCGTCCCCAGCAGTTCCAAAAGCGGCCTCGATATCAGCGGACCGACAATCATAATCAGCAGCGATGATATTGCTGTCAGTGTAACACAGCTCCCAATCGTTCCCGATAAATCTTCTCTTTCCTTTGCCCCGAAATACTGGGAAACCATAATACCGGCTCCCACAGATATCCCTACAAAGAGAACCAGCAGCAGATTCAGTATCGGCCCCGCGCTTCCTACCGCGGCAAGCGCATTATCCCCTACATACCTTCCCACAATAATACTGTCCACCGTATTATATAACTGCTGCGCAATATTCCCAATCAACATAGGAACTGCAAATGCCACAATCTGCTTCCCCGGAACACCCACTGTCATATCAATCGGCGCAAATAATTTTTTTAATCCCGTCAGATGATTCTCACTCATAATTACTTTTTCCTCATTTCTTTTCTAAATTCTTTTATAAATTCTGAAAATTATGCTTGCATTTTTCCTGTCATTTCGTAATATGATATAAATGGCGGATTAAATTCCATTGTACAAGATAATAAAAATAATAGCAACTATTACCGAATATAAAAAGGAGGTAAATATAATGTACCATAAACGCATAACCCGCTTTTTATTCCAAACAGTACTGTCTGTCTGTCTGATATCAGCTCTCTGCGGATGCGCATCCAGCCAGCCCCTGCCGGAAATCGATGCATCCAATATTGATACATGTACCATTACCATCCCCGGTATATCCAAAAACTATGATTTGTTATTCTTAACTGATTCCCATATTGTCATCCCGGACGAATCCGCAGATGATGAAATCCGGAATTATTCCGAAGAACGGCTGGCTCATTTCACCAATGAAAGCGGCTGCATTTCCTCCGAACTTTTTACCGCATGGATGGAATATGCCAATCGGACAAAACCGGATGCCCTGCTGCTTGGCGGCGACATCATAGATTCCCCCTCTTCCGCTAATGTCAGTTACTTAAGTTCCTCACTTGATAAATTGGACATACCTTATCTCTATACATTAGGAAACCACGACTGGACCTATCCATGGAATTATATGACAGAAAGCGGAACAGAGGAATACCTCCCTCTGCTGGCTCCGTATATGGAAACGAACACTGCCATCCACACACTGGAACTGGATGATTTCATTTTAGCAGCCATAGACAACAGCAACAATCAGATACATCCCGATGCACTGGAAGAATACAGGCAAATCCTTTCCCGTAAAAAACCTGTCATCCTCCTGCTTCATGTCCCGTTCTATACAGAAGAACTGCTGGCTAAAACTTCCGCAGTCTGGACGAACGGCGTCGTATTGGGCGGCGGAGTCCATGGAGGCATTTATCCAAACGATGTTTCCGCACAGTTCATGTCCTTAACTACCGCTGCCGACAGTCCGGTAGCGGCAGTGATTGCCGGACATGTACATCTTTCTGATGAATCTGTCATCGACGGGGAAAAAGAGATTCCTCAGATTGTCGGAGACGCAGGATATAAGGGGAAAGGCACACTGATTCATATTACTGCCGAATAAACCTGCGCAACCCGAATCCATACACAAAGAACAGACTGCCGGATTACTTCTGTACCTGCATAAAAAAGGCACAGATTTCGACAACTTCTCATATGATATAACAAAACACTTATTGAGGAATTTATTATGTACTTGTTCTTTGGTATCTTTTTTCTGTTCCTTCTTTTCTTCTGTGTGAACCAATGGCGCAGAAAGAAAATCATCAAAAAAATCCGCTGTATGTGCATGAAAGAAGAATGCCATATTCTGGATGAGCTTATAGCCCCTTTCGGCTACGCCTATCTGCCGGAACAGGACATTTTTACCTCACGCCTTGATGTCTGGCAGAGAGACTTCGGCTACTGTACCCTGTACGATAAAGCGGCATTCCGGTTTAACATAGTCTTCGACTGCCTTCCGGTTTATTTTGATTTTGAAGGCAGAACATGGCTTTTGGAACTGTGGAAAGGCCAGTACGGCATCCATACCGGAGCAGAAATCGGCGTCTACTATGCGGACCGCATACTGGAAAAACAGGAATACCACACAGCTCTTTTTCAAAGCGTGGAAGACTGTGACATGCCGGCCCTTTCTTTCCGGCTTTTCCGCAAAGGCGTACAGATTGCCGACGTATGCGCCAGGCACTGGTGGCTGACTGCCTTTTCCATGGGACGGTTTTCCGAACCGGCGGACTTGTATATGCAGACCTGCATTACTTTTCCCACCCATTCCATGGCACATGCTTTTATCAAAGGCTTAACCGAATGCGGATATCCCAACGATGATATCTGTTTAAACTGCAATGCTGTCTCATTCCCCTTTACGAAATCCAAAATGCGGCGGAACCGCTTTGACCGATGCCGGATTCGGATTGCACAATGCGTCAATCGATTCTGGTGCAAGATGTATTTGTTCGTTACAAGACCTTTCTGTCTCTCCATAGACAGACTCCTCTATCTGTATTATTACATTCCGGCTATTTTCCGCAAAATACTCCGCATCAGGAAATATAAAAAGCATAAACCAAAAAATAAATAAAGAGGATTATCAAATGAGTTATTATTCCCGTCTTTCCAAGTCCTTTGAGGGTGCGCTCCGGCTACCTCTTACGGACTGCTCCAGGTACGTATTAATCAGCGACTGCCACCGCGGCGCCGGCACTTCCAATGACAATTTTTTAAAAAACCAGAATCTTTATTTTGCCGCCCTGCAGCATTATTACAAAACAGGATATACCTATATCGAGCTGGGCGACGGAGACGAACTGTGGGAAAACCGCAGTATGGAACAGATTATGGAAGCGCACGGCAATGTCTTTTTCCTCCTTTCACGTTTTCACGAACAGGGACGCCTGTATATGCTGTATGGGAATCACGATATGGTAAAAAAGAATGCCCGTTATGCAGACAAAAACTGCAGCACCTGCCGTTGCAGCTTCGAAGACCATCCTTACCTGGAAAAAGCGCCGCTTTTTCCTCATATGACATTTTATCCGGGCATCATTCTGGAAAATCATTTGTCATCTGCCAAAGCGAATCCTCTAAACAGCATTGAAGACCATCCAATGGACCTTTATCTTACCCACGGACACCAGACGGATTTATTTAATTCCACATTCTGGCGTGTTTCCCGTTTTCTTGTCCGCTATCTTTGGAAGCCGTTGGAACACTTCGGTGTCCTCGACCCCACCAGCGCCGCTAAAAACTATACGCGGAAAGACAAAGCGGAAAAACGTCTTCATCATTGGGCGGAAGAGGAAAACCATATCCTGATTACCGGTCATACCCACCGCCCCACACTTTCCGCAGAAGATAAATACTATTTTAACAGCGGAAGCTGTGTCCACCCCCGCTGTATTACCTGTCTGGAAATTCAGGGAAAACAAATCCTTCTTGTGAAATGGACATTAGCTGCCAAACCGGATATGACCCTTTTTGTATCAAGAGAAATATTGGCCGGGCCGGTATGGCTGTCTACAAACAGATTACTTTAGTTCCAACCTCCTCCGCAAAACGCCTGTCGTGTTCCACCATGAGTAAAGTCGGCTGATATTGCTTAATCAGCTCTTCTATCTGCATACGCGAAAACACATCGATAAAATTTAACGGTTCGTCCCATACATACAAATGAGCCTGCTCGCAAAGACTTCTGGCTATCAGTACTTTCTTTTTCTGTCCTCCGCTGTATTCCTCCATCTTTTTGTCAAACTGTGTCCTGGAAAAATCCAGTTTCCGAAGCAGTGCTTTAAATAATGTTTCATCCATATCATATTGCAGGACATATTCTTCCAAACTGCCATGGAGATGGGATGTATCCTGCGGCACATAAGAAATCTTAAGCCCGGCAGCTGTCTCTAACATGCCGTCCACTATCATGCCGCCTGCATCCATCCCATCATATACTGCATTAAGAAGCGCTTTCATAATACTGGACTTACCGCATCCGTTACGCCCCTGCAATACGATTCTGTCCCCATTCCTTATCTCCATTCCGAACCCGGTCAGAATCTGCCTTCCCTTCTGCCTTTCTCTTACCTGCATTTCTTCATCCATCTCATGTTCTGTTTTCATTCCTTCCATATCATGCCATTCCTCTTTCCCGTTCGAACCGCACCCGGGATACCGGATTCCAACCTCTTCCATCCGCACCAACACCTCTTTATGATGCTGTATGGGAAATAATTTCAGGCTTTCCACTGTCTCAATATTTTTCAGCAATCCGGATTTTTCCTCGATTGCCCGATTCTGACGCCGTTCCAGACTTTTCCGACGCATCTGCATCCGGCGGGACTTTTCGCCGATATAAGCTCTCAAATCAATACTTTTTTCATATTTCCCCGCTTTCCCTCCTATTTTTGTCGCTTCCACATCATCCGCCCATTGGCCTGCCTGTCTCGCTGCTACCGTCAGCCTGCGGATATCTTTCTTCAGCCGCTCATTCTCTGCCTGCTCATACTCATCCTGCCTCCTTTTATTTTCCCACCAGCTGGAGAAATTTCCCTGCTGTACTTCTATATCCGCCTTATTAATCGTCAGCACATGGTCGATGCATTTATCCAGGAATGCTCTGTCATGGGAAACCAAAAGAAAACCTTTCTTATGATTCAGATAATCGCTGACCAGCTCCCTCGCCTCCATATCCAAATGATTCGTCGGCTCATCAATCAGCAGAAACCGATTTTCTCCCGAAAACAGCACTGCCAGCATAACCTTCACCCGCTCCCCGTTACTGAGCGTTTCAAACGGACGGTACAGCACATCCGCCTCCACATGAAGAAAAGTCAGTTCCCTGCATATTTTCCAAAACTCATATTCCGGATTCATTTCTTCGATAATGGAAAGCGTATCCTTCTTCTGATTGGAAACCGGAAACGGAAAATAATCAAACTCCACGGACGCCGTTATCGTCCCCCGATACTCATATTTCCCCATCAGAAGATTTAAAAACGTAGTTTTCCCCCGTCCATTCCTCGCAACAAATCCCAATTTCCAATCTGTATCAATCTGAAAAGAAACATCCTCAAATATATTATCGTAACTGCCTTCATAATAAAAAGTTAAATGATTTACACTAATTTGCGACATATACATACCTCCTGCCCTGTTTCATCTCCTTACGCACCCCTGTGCAATTGAGTAGGGGAAATAATTTTCCCCCTACTCCTGCGCGGGGCATCCGTCAGCTCTGCTGACACACTTCCTTTGGATGCCCCTGTGCATAAAAAAAGTGCAGAAATAATCTTCTGCACTCATAAAATCACAGTCTGCATCTGCCACAACCGCTGCTTCCCCACAAGCTTTTCTATTCCCTGCAAATGCATATTCCAAACCGTTTATATAAAAGAGATATCAGATAAAATTATTCCTGCCCGCATGATAAAAATACCGCTTACAATAATAACGGTCCCAAGCCTTATCATGCACTATTCAGTTACTGATTAGCAAGAATAAATTATCATTTACACATCTCCTGTCTGTTAAATTTCTTCCAGTATAACGACATAATATATAAATGTCAATACTCTTCTCCATTTACCACCAGACTTTCCACACCTTCAAGAAAACTGAAATCACACCCTTCCCCTGTTTCCAGCTTCACATATTTCAGATTCGGACACTCCTTCAGCACACTCCAGTCCGTAATCTCTTCAAATGCCTTTTCCAGTCTGAGATTCTCCAGCTCCTTCAAATTCCCAAGGAATGAAATATCTTTTACCTGCGTCTCCCTGTCTTCAATATCCCTTGATAAAATCAGGCTTTTTAACCCGGTCAGTTCTCCCAGCCCGCTATAAGACTCTAAATCCGAAATCTGTAACAGCACGGTTTCCAAATTCGCAAAATGCTTCATATCCTGAATGACCGCCTGACCGAAATCATCAGGAAGTGAACAGTCTTCAAAATTCTGCCAGATTTCTTCAAACGAACAGGAATACGTTTCATCGTTTACATAAAGCATATCATCCGGATACCATTCTATTAAGCCGAGTACTGTAATTTCCTCCAGCTCGCTCGCATATACCGGCTCCTCCTCTCCTTTTTCAAGAAATCGGCGGACGCCGCATTCCAAAATCGGTTCTTCCCAGGAAACAACATAGTCTTCCGCCTCACTGATATGATGCAGCGCCGCCTGCTCCGCAGAAGACTTCCATGCCTTACCTGTAACTGCTTTGTACCCGACAGCAAACGCATTATGGAAGCCCTCATAATCCCACGCATCTTCTCCCATATAGCTTACCCCTGCTCCGCTCCAAATGCTGAAATCTTCATCGATTCCCTCCGAAGCATCCTCTTTGAAATCCGCCGTTATATAACGTACCAGATTCTCTAGCGGATATACTTCATCTTTCGGACCGATTCCTATAAATTCTGCTTTCAGATTTTCACATAAACGGTAGCCTACCGCCTCCGTCCACAATTTTCCATCCTTATCTTCAAGTTCATAAGAATAGAAGTACAACGCATCTCCATTTTCCAAAGTATAAGTTTCAAACTGCAGGCTGCCTGCCGCTTCCCCTAAAACCTCTTCTTTCCGCCGGTTTAAAGATTCGCAGAACGCTTCAAAATCTGCCGAAAAACCGTTTCGTCCAAAATTATTTCTGGAAACATTAAAAGTCACTTCCGTTTTTTCACCCCGCGGATAAAGCGCTCCGAGTTCCGTATCTAAATTGGTTGTTCCGAAAGCCCAGTCTTTAGGATAATCAAACTGAAATACACCGTATTGCAGTCCGCCAAGGCTTCCTTCCTGCTTCGGAATATATAACTTTTCACCTAAAAGGGCCAATTCCTGCCCCGGATAAATCAAATCCGGATTTTTGATTTCATTGTTGACTGCAATCTCAAAACTTCTGCTTCCATCCCCGTAACAATTCTTTGCGATTGACCATAGACAGTCACCTTCTTTAACCGTATATTCCGATTCCCCTGCATAAACCAGAATATAATCTGATTCCTTTCCTGTTATCCGGGATACCGGAGTATATTCACCGGACTCCGATGCCGCCCTGACCTGTCCTGCCCCCGACAGCTGAACTAACATGCCCGATAAAATGATACCGGCTGTCCATCCGGTTATCTTTAAAACTCTCTTCCTGCTATACCTCATATTCTCCCCCGTTTCCGCACGGTCCGTTACATCTGTCAATCCGCACTTACCACATAGACACAAACCTGTACCTGCTTTTTTCTGCTCTTATTTTATAGGAAATTTGCATCAAAGTAGCATCAGAATTGCATCAAATCTGCATCATCCGCAGTTTTCCGGGTTTTTTTCATCTATGAAACTATCCTACGCTTTCCATACGTTCAAAGTTAAGCGATGCAATTATCATCATAACAACTGTCAGAGCTGCTACCGCCATAATCAGAGCAATCAGACCCGCTTCCAGTGAAATCAGCAATGTCCCTGCCACAGCGCCTAAAACACCAAATACAATCACGATTCCTTCAAAAAATAATCTGGCAAACTGTTTTCCCACAGAGCCGAGAATATCGCCGAGAAAAGCCTCTATCATAACTTCCGCATACAGCTTACATGCCTGTAAGCATATATAAACTGCTATAATCAGCACAATCCGTACAACCGGAAGTCCCATCACGATACCCGTTGGAAGAGTAAGCAGACATCCATCTGCGAATGCCCTGATATGTTCCATCAGCGTCGCATACCACAGCTTACGGAACGCACTGTCCGGAATGAGATAAGTATAGGGTTTTGTCAGCTCTTTTCCCCACTTCCCTGCATAGCTGGCAAAAATAAAAGTAAGATAAGCCATCGCCCCAAGAATAACAAAAGACGTCATCTCACCCAGCTCACTCCTGTAAGCGAATACCGCCAGGGCGATTCCTGCAATGAGACAAACCAGCGTATAAAATCCAAAGATAAAAAAACGGTTTTTCTTATACTCCAAAAGCTGACGATAAAACAAAGCTTTCGCATAACTTCCCTTATAAACAACGGTTGCCTTCCCGTACTTCTTTTTCCATCCGGTAATCACTACTTCCCCTTTTTTCCCTCTTTGCCTCGCTTCCTCATAATCCTCGGCAAATTTTATGGCATCCTCATAATATTTACCGATGCATTTCATACGTACTGCCAGTATGAACAGAAAAACAACCGCGGCAAAATACAAGACCGAACCTGTCACATTCACAACGGACGGCCCCATGAAAAACAAATGAAGAAACGCAATGTACCACCCAATGACAGGCACCATCTGAATCGCAGGACTGTGCAGATACCCTGCTACTGCCCCCAGACTAACTCCTTCCTTTATATAAACCACAATGCCGATTAATATAAAAACTCCTAATACCGTATATATAGACAGCTGAAGCAGAAACATCTGTTTTCGGTCCAGTCTTTCATTTCCGTAACAAAGCACCATCATGGAAGCTTCCAATATGTTTTCCACCACACAGGAAAACAACAGATATACAAGCATCTTCCATACCGGCATATGAAACCACACAACACCGCCTATCGTCAGGATGACGCTCAATATCATTCCCAAAACAACCGCTTTTATATGTGAATATAACAAAATATTTTTCGGACTCAGCGGAGCAGAAAACAGAAAATGGATATCCGGCTGCCTGAATATCAAACCCTTTCTTTTGCAATATGAAATCAGATTGGACGGAATAATGAAAAACGTAAAAGCCGTAAGAAGCGCTGTCAGCGCTGATGCTGTTTCCGCACTTCCCTCCTCCCACATGTCAAAAAAAGCAATGGAAAAAGAGCGGAAGAAAAATACGAAATATATAATTACCAATAATAGATAAATATACGTCACTGGTTTACGAAGTGCCTTTTTCACCCTGTTTTTTATTGTTTTCTTATAAAGAAAGAAAAACACCTGCCAATTATCCATTATCTTTCCCATATCTACGATTCCTCTCCCGGCCTGCCGCTTTCTTTCCCATTCACGGCATCCGTAACATGGAAAAACAGCTCTTCCAAATCATCTTCCTTCACTTCGCTCTTCCGATAAGAAGCTATGATACGCCCTTTATCCATTACAAACATGATATCCCACAACTCTTTTACCATTTCCAGCATATGGGTGCTGATTAGAACTGTCACACCCTCCGCTTTCAATTCCAGAATCACCTGCTTTAACTCCTTTATCGCTGCCGGGTCCAACCCAACCATCGGTTCGTCCAACAGAATCACATCCGGATGAATCATCAGCGCACAGCAGATGCTGACTTTCTGCATCATGCCCTTGGAAAGCTCATTTCCCAATTTATCCTGCTTATCCCACAATTCAAAACGCTCCAGCAGTTTTTGCACTTCCTCTTCCGAAACCTGCAGATGATACGCATGAATCATAAAATCCATATGTTCCCTCACCGTCAGGGCTTCATACATCGCCGGAAGTTCCGGCACATATGCAAAAACTTTTTTTGCCTCTATACTGCAGGCCTCTTTTCCTTTAATATAGATACTCCCCTGATACCGCAAAAGCCCCGCAATACTTTTAATTACCGTAGACTTCCCTGCCCCGTTCGGTCCAAGCAGTATCCCGACCTGACCGTTTTCTACGGTAAAACTTACATCATCCGCTGCTTTGTATTTTCCATACACTTTTGTTAAACCCTTAATTTCCAGCATTTTTACTCCGTTTCTGCGCTGTCTTTATTCATATCCCTGTTTCTGCGCCGCTTATCATTCATATTAAACTCAAACAACATGCTATCATCACTAAAAAGAGTTGTCAATGTTCACAATTTTTTCACAATTCTATTAGCACTCTCTCTTGACGAGTGCTAATATACGTGTTATATTATATATAGAACAAGCAAACAAGTATAAAAAAAGTAAACTTGCAGACAATGTAAAAGAATGTAAATTGGAGCAAGAGCTTAAGAATAAGGAGGAATGACCCATGTTAGTACCCAGTATTTTAGGAAAAGATATGTTCGATGATTTCTTTGGATTCCCATTCTATGATGATAAGGATTTTAAGAAGATGGAAAAGAAACTGTATGGCCACAGGGAAAAGAACCTGATGAAAACGGATGTAAAAGAAAGCGACAGCGGTTATGAGCTGGAAATGGATTTACCCGGATTTCAAAAAGAAGATGTAAAAGTTTCCCTCGAAAACGGTTACCTGACAGTCAGTGCCGTAAAGGAATCTAAAGATGAAACAGAATCCGGCAGGTATATCCGTAGGGAACGCTATTCCGGAGCCTGCCAGAGAAGCTTTTATGTCGGAGAGGATGTAGAACAGGAAGACATCAAAGGTGAATTTAAACACGGCATCCTGAAACTGTCCATTCCTAAAAAAGAAGCAAAACCTGCCATTGAGGAAAAGAAATATATCACGATTGAAGGATAACGGCAGATTCAGATTTGTAACATAAGCGGCATGAGTTAAAGGGATACATTCAAGGTTGTGAAAGAATAAACCTTAAATGTATCCCTTTATGATTAAACATAACAGCATTGGATTTCTCCTACATTCTGGCCTCCATCAGATTACTGGAAGAATACCTTCTTAATCCCCTGTAAAACAGAATCAAAATGCAAGCAAAAATTTGACCATAGACAACAGAAATGCTATACTATTGACCTATGGAACGAATAAATATACATCAAAATACAAGGTTATTTACCCTTATCGATAAACTGGAGCAGGAACATTCCCTCACTCCATCCGAATATGAATATCTGATTACCTGCCGCTGTAAAGAAGCAGCGGAGATTCTGGCAGAAAAAGCGGTTTCCCTCCGTCAGCAGATATACGGTAATTCCGTTTATATAAGAGGTCTCATTGAAATCAGCAACATCTGCAGAAACGACTGCCTGTACTGCGGCATACGGCGGAGCAATCAGAACTGCGAACGTTACCGGCTGACTGCAGAACAGATACTGGAGTGCTGCGAAGAAGGATATTATCTTGGGTTCCGTACATTCGTACTACAGGGAGGGGAAGATGCTTTTTTTACCGACGAAGTCATATGCGGCATCCTTTCGAAAATAAAAAAACAGTATCCTGACTGCGCCGTCACACTTTCTCTGGGCGAAAGAAGCCGGGACAGCTACCAAAGGCTTTTTGATGCCGGTGCGGACCGTTATCTGCTGCGGCACGAGACTGCGGACTATGAACATTACCAGAAACTGCATCCGCCGGAAATGTCCTTCCGCCGCCGGATGGAATGTTTACAGGAGCTGCGTGCAACCGGCTATCAGACAGGCTGTGGCTTTATGGTTGGCTCCCCTTATCAGACTGCAGCCGAATTGGCGGAAGATTTAAAATTCATCGAAGACTTTCAGCCGGAAATGTGCGGCATAGGACCCTTTATCCCCCACAAAGACACACCTTTTTGCAATATGGCTGCCGGAGATGTGGAACTTACCTGTTATCTGCTCTCCATCATACGCCTCATTCATCCCCCCGTGCTGCTTCCGGCTACGACAGCATTGGGAACCATAGACCCGGACGGACGGGAAAAAGGTATTTTATCAGGTGCAAACGTCGTCATGCCCAATCTGTCTCCTGTTTCTGTCCGAAAGAAATATGAATTATACAACAACAAAATCTGTACCGGCGACGAATCCGCCCAATGTAAAAGCCTCCTTGCCAAAAAAATGGAATCCATCGGCTATGAAATTGTCACAGACCGCGGAGATATAAAAAATCAAATAGAAAAAACCAGCCATCCGGAATGACAGCCGGAAGAAAGGAAGAAAAACTATGGCAACCTATAACCCAAAATCTCTCAAAGCAGAAGAATTTATCAATGACGGGGAAATCCTCGAAACCCTGGAATATGCAGAACAGAACAAACATAACCTCACCCTGATTAACGAAATCCTCGAAAAAGCCCGTCCGCGCAAAACGGAAAACGGCTGTGTATGCAGCGGGCTGACCCACAGGGAGGCTTCCGTTCTGCTCGCCTGCGACATTCCCGAAAAAGTGGAAGAAATCTACCGCATTGCGGAGGAAATCAAACTCTCCTTCTACGGCAACCGTATTGTAATGTTCGCGCCGCTGTACTTATCCAATTACTGTGTCAACGGCTGCCTGTACTGTCCGTACCACATGACAAACAAACACATCACACGCAAAAAACTGACACAGGAAGAGGTGAAACAGGAAGTCATCGCCCTTCAGGATATGGGGCATAAACGGCTTGCCATTGAAGCAGGGGAAGACCCGGTACAAAATCCGATTGAATATATACTGGAATGTATCCAAACCATTTACAGCATCAACCACAAAAACGGCGCCATCCGCCGTGTCAACGTAAACATCGCCGCCACTACAGTAGAAAATTACCGCCGTCTGAAGGAAGCCGGAATCGGAACTTACATTCTTTTTCAGGAAACGTATCATAAAAAAAGTTATCTGGAACTGCATCCTACCGGCCCGAAACACGATTACGATTACCATACGGAAGCAATGGACCGTGCCATGGAAGGCGGCATCGATGATGTAGGATTAGGCGTACTCTTTGGTTTGGAACTGTATAAGTATGAATTTGCAGGACTCATCATGCACGCAGAACATCTGGAAGCGGTTCACGGCGTAGGCCCCCATACCATCAGCGTACCCCGGGTAAAACATGCGGATGATATCGACCCGGATGTATTTGACAATTCCATCCCGGATGATATATTCGCTAAAATCATAGCATGTATCCGGCTGGCCGTACCTTATACGGGCATGATTATCTCTACAAGAGAGTCACAGGAAGTCAGGGAGCAGGCCCTGCGTCTCGGTATTTCACAGGTCAGCGGCGCCTCCCGCACTTCGGTGGGCGGTTATACGGAGGCGGAACGCCCCCACGATTCCGAGCAGTTCGATGTGTCCGACCAGCGTTCCCTTGATGAAGTGGTACGCTGGCTGATGGAAAACGGTCATATCCCTTCTTTCTGTACCGCCTGCTACCGTGAAGGGCGCACCGGCGACCGCTTTATGAGCCTGTGCAAAAACGGTCAGATTCTCAACTGCTGTCATCCTAACGCACTGATGACGCTGACCGAATATCTGGCAGACTATGCATCGGAAGAAACAAAGAAAACAGGATTTGAATTAATCCACAAAGAACTTGCCAAAATTCCAAATGACAAAGTACGTTCCATCGCCGCACAGAACATTGAAGATATAAAAAACTCCAACCGGAGGGATTTCCGGTTTTAGCAGAAATGAGGTAAAAATGGGATTAAATGATATTTCATCTTCGGAACGCATCCATATCGGTTTTTTCGGTCTAAGGAACGCCGGAAAATCCAGCCTAGTCAATGCCGTAACCGGACAGGAACTGGCCTTAGTATCCGAAATCAAAGGGACGACCACCGACCCGGTTAAAAAAGCCATGGAACTTCTACCCCTCGGCCCGGTGGTCATCATTGACACTCCCGGTATTGATGATGAAGGTACACTGGGCGGACTGCGCGCCCAAAAAGCACGTCAGACACTCAACTACACAGATATTGCCATTCTGACCGTGGATGCCTCTAAGGGACTTCAAAACGCAGACCGTGAACTGATTACGCTTTTTGAAGATAAAAAAATCCCGTATCTTATCGCATACAACAAAACGGATTTACTGGAGGATTCTTTTCCGGATGCTTCCGAAAATACCATTTATGTCAGTGCAAAAACAAAACAGAATATACATGAGTTAAAAGAAAGAACCGCGCACCTTGTCAGGAGAGAGGGGAGCGGAAAGCGCATTGTCGCAGATTTAATAAACAGCCATGATACAGTGGTACTGGTAGTTCCCATCGATTCCGCTGCTCCAAAGGGACGGCTCATCCTTCCCCAGCAGCAGACCATACGGGATATACTGGAAGCCGGAGCTGTTGCTGTCGTTTCCCGCGATACCGAACTGCCCCAAACGCTTTCCTCACTAAAGGAGAATCCCAAATTAGTTATTACTGATTCGCAGGCATTCGGAGAAGTCTCCCGCAATACACCTGCGGAAATCCCCCTGACTTCCTTTTCCATTCTCTTTGCCCGTTATAAAGGCAGCCTCGCCACCGTAGTAAAAGGCGCCGCACAGCTGAAACGGCTGCAGGATGGCGATACCGTACTAATTTCCGAAGGCTGCACCCACCACAGACAATGCGGGGATATCGGAACCGTGAAGCTGCCTGCATGGATAAAAGATTACACTCATAAAGAACTCCGTTTTGCATTCACTTCCGGTACGGAATTTCCGGAAGACCTGTCCGGATATGCACTCATCATCCACTGCGGCGGATGTATGCTGAACGAAAGAGAGATGCAGTACCGTCTCCGCCACGCACAGGACTGCGGCGTACCGATTACCAATTACGGCATCGCCATCGCACAGATGCATGGTATCTTAAAACGGAGTCTGGAACCATTTCCGGAAATTTTAAAAATATTGGAGGGCGATGCCTGAAAGGCTGCCCTCCATTTTATTTTTCTATTATTTATCTTTTATTTATGCTTTTTTACTTTATCGGAATTTTCTTCTAAAAATTCCAATCCGTAACCGCTGGAACGGTTTTCTCTGATATAACCGGTTGCAAATGCTTTCACAGCTTCATAGTTATTATCTGCCTGTTTCTTTAACTCCGGCAGTTTTACTTTGCGTTTTACATCAACAACTTCTTTATGCACAGAATCCGCCTCCGGAGCATCCTCAGAAACTATAAACTTCCCATCGTCTCTGCTGTCTTCCCCCAGCTCCTCCGCCAATTCTGCATTTTCTTCCGCCGCTTCTCCGATTTCTTCAGCAGTCTCTTTCTCCCGCTCTGCTTTATCTTTCTCTTCCTCAGCCAATTCTTCCTCCGTAGGAAGGCTGAGATATTTTGCTGATTTCACAAAATCCATGTGGACGCTCTGTATACCCATGGTTTTCATCAGAATCTTTTCCATTAATCCCAGTTTTTTTGCCTTAGGGATATAAGGATTATTCATGACAGACTTCGCTTCCGCCAAAAGGCTCCCCATCTTATTTAACTTCAGCTCTTCCACATCGTCTTTTGTCCTGCAGTTTTCCAACTCTCTCTTGTATGCTTCTTTTTCATTCTTTATTTCCACATACTCTTTATACATTGCAGGATTGTTTCTCTGTAAGTACTCAACTTCCTCGCTGGTCAAAGCAGAACCGGCTTTTACTTTCGCACTGATATCAGCCATCTTCTGGCTTTCCCTCATCTGCTCCAGGTCCTCTTTAAACCGTAAAACCTGTTTTGCCACCGGGTCCAAATCCTGTTTTTCCCATAACTTCCCGCTTTTTTTCTTCTGCTGCCATTTGTCATCCATGACTGCCAGCTTTACCGTACTGCGAATCGTTCCTGATATAATCGGTAACATGATATCAACCTCCCTGTCCCTATCTTATAAATTATATCGGCATAATCCACATATTTATTATATTCCATTTAACCTTTGACAGCTCCGGCCACCATTCCTTTGATAATCTGTTTACTGAACACAAAGTACAGTACGACAATCGGAGACATGGTAATCAGCATTGCCGCCATCTGCTTCGGATAATCGGAAGCAAACTGCCCTTTGAACTGCGTTAATGCCAGCGGTACTGTCTGCAGTCCTACATCCTTAATCAACACCAATGCAAATGAAAACTCATTCCAGCAGCTGAAAATCTGAATAATCGCTACCGTAACCAAAATCGGTTTGCAGATTGGCAGAATGATTTTCCAAAGAGTATTGGAAAAACTGCTTCCGTCAATTGCCGCCGCCTCTTCCAACGATACCGGAATCCCCTTTACATATCCCTCTACCAAAAAGATTCCCATCGGCAGGCCGAATGATACATACGGCAGCAGCAATGTAAACCACTGATTCGACATATTGCATTTCCGGAATACGACATAAATCGGAACCAGTAAGGAATGAATCGGAATCAACATGCCCATCAGGAACATGATATATAATACCCGGTTTAATTTAAACCGAACCCTTGCAAGGATATAACCTACAATGAACGAAAACAAAACAATCAGAAGAATCGATAAAAATGTAGTCCGGACACTGTTGAACATGGATTCTGCAAGGTGGTAATCTGAATTCGTCAGAATACGGGTGTAGTTTACCAACGTAGGACTTTTAGGCAATCCGATAATATCCGCATTAAATGCCCGCTTTTCCTTTAAAGATGAATAAATCATCCATACAATCGGGAAAATACAGGTAAGCGAAAATATGATTAATATAAGATTCATAAAAAACCCTAAAATCCCTTTACGAATTTTATGTACGCCGCTTTCTTTTTCATTATTCATAATCTTACGCCTCCTTTTCCCTTGTAAAATATTTAATCAGGCCCTGGGAACCGCCTATTACCAATAAGGAAAGAACAAAGATACCTACGGAAATACAGCTGCCGTATCCCATATTGCTCTGGTTAAAAGAAATCTGATACCCATACATGGCCATAACCATGGATGCCGTTCCGGGACCTCCTTTTGTCATGACGAAAATATTATCAAATGCTTTCATGTTTCCGGCAATACAAAGGGTAATACATACCAACATCGTATTCTTTATCAATGGAAGCGTTATGTACCATGCTTTCTGCATACCATTCGCTCCGTCAATTTCCGCACTTTCAAAAACTTCTCCGTCAATGGAGGAAATTGCGGAAAGCATGATTACCATATAATAACCGATAAACTGCCAAATCAGCGGAATGGATACAAGCAGCATAACCTTATCTGTTTCATTCAGCCAGACTTTGCATAAATCCGGTCTTCCGATTGTTTTTAAGAACCAGTTGATGATACCATATTGGTTATGGTAAATCATGTTCCAAATCAAACCGATACAAACTGCTGAAATCGTGCTGGGGAAAAATCCAAAGGTACGGTGCATTCCTTTCAATTTCACCAGTTTTGAATTTACCATGATGACCAAAATAAAAGCAATACCAATCTGTCCGATAATACATGCAATGACTAAATAAATGTTATGTCCGAATGCTTCCCAAAATGTTTTATCCGCAAACAGCGTAGCATAGTTCTGCAATCCGGTAAAGGTTTTCTGTGGACCGCCTTTCCATTCAAAGAAGCTATATACGAGAGCTGTTATCAGCGGTACAAACACAGTGAATACAAACATTGCTACGGGTACAAGGAGATATAAAAATATAGTTTTTCCTTTCGGCTTAATTGAATTTAACATTCCACAGCCCCTCTCTTTCCTGATATTATTTTAAGCTGCCGCTTTCACCCATACGGGAACTTTACTATTTTCAGCCGTCCCGCCCGTTTATGATAAACTGACCTCTGTCTACTTGACAGAGGTCAGTTCAGGCAGAACAGCTTTTGTAACCACTATTTCCTTACTTTCACTATCTAATTACGGTAGAGAAATTTCATCCACTGCATCTTAGTAGTTTGATTCATAAGCTTTCTGTGCATTTGCAGCCACATCTTCCGGTGTCATATCACCGTTCATCATGGTCTGCAGGTCAGTATTCAATACATCCCATACTGCATTTGTAATATAAGAGTCATAAATTTCACATGTCTCTGTATTTACATAAGACCAGTTATAGAAATCCTGTGTAATCTGGTCGAACGCACTGAGGTCAACGTCTGCAACTTTGGTCAGACCGCCCAATGCATAATTTTCAGCTACATAACTTGCAAACTCAGGTCCTGTAATGTACTCAGCCAAATCAATTGCTGCTGCCAGTTTTTCCGGCTCATTCGCTAATTTTGCGTTGATTGCCACTGCATAACCAAGTCCGATGTTCTGGGAGTTAGGAGCCTTTGTAGCATCTGCGGGCTGAGGAAGAACTGCAAAGCCCATGTTGTTCCATTTATCCTGGTCTGTTTCCTGTAAAGTAGCCCAAATGTAGGACTCATCCCAGTTTCCGCCGATAAATGCAGCAGCGTCGCCGGAGATGTAATATTCACGTGCATCTTCATTGGTTACTACGTTGAAGTCTTCGTTGAAAATTTCAGTCTGTGTAAATAAACGCTGTGTTTCTGCCAGAGCGCTTACAAATTCAGCATCCGTGAAAGCTGCGCCTCCCTTTGCAACCAGACTCATGAACCAGTCGGGACCTGTATATCTGTTGCCCAGCGTGGAAAGGAAGTCGGAATTTGCCTGCCATTTTCCGCCGTTACCGAATGCAACTGTGGTAATACCCTGTCCATTGAAATATTCGGAAGCCTTTTCAACATCCGCCCATGTAGTCGGGAAAGAATCAAAGCCAGCATCTTTCCACATAGCTTTATCATAAATAACAACTGTACATGTACCGCCTGTCAGAGCCGGATATCCATAGATGGAATCCCCAACCGTAAACGGTGCAAAGTAAGCCTGATTATAATCTGCATAATACGGAGAAG
Source organism: uncultured Lachnospiraceae bacterium (assembly GCA_947246015.1). Taxonomy (GTDB): domain Bacteria; phylum Bacillota; class Clostridia; order Lachnospirales; family Lachnospiraceae; genus Kineothrix. Next base: position 114,971 of record CAMXQE010000001.1, read on the forward strand.
ACTTAATATCATTTGTCAAATCATAAACCAGTCCCTGATTCGCCCAGTCAATGGTATTCATACCCTGAAGCAGGAATACATCCGGAAGATCGTCTGCTGCCGCCAATGTTGCAATCTGCGTTTTATATTCTGCATTAGCCAGTACGTTCTGTGTCAGTGTAATATCCGGATGAGCCTCATCCCAAAGTCCCAACACTGTACGGAATCCGTCCGAACCGCCGTTTCCTTCCGATTCTTCTGAAGTAGAATAATGCATAATTTCCAGTTCACCTGCATAGGTAACATCACCTGTTGCTGCTTCCGGTGCTTCTGCTGCCGGTGTCTCCGCTGCCGGTGTTTCCGCCGGAGCTGCGGGTGCCTCTGCTGCAGGAGTCTCTGCCGGTGTTTCTGCTGCAGGAGTCTCTCCCGAACTGCCGCAGCCTGCCAGTACAGATGCTACCATAGCTGTTGAAAGTAACAATCCAAGTAATTTCTTTTTCATAACTAATACCTCCTTGAGATTCAATTTTGGCGGATTACGGATTTCTATCATCTTCCTCACGCCTGTTCTCTTCAAACATTTTCCTTATGGTTTGACCTTCGAATACCGTTCCTTTCACATTCGTAATTTCCCGAACCGCCGTTCGCGGATTCTCAATCAAATCAATCAGTTTCTCTGCGGCATACCGTCCTAAATGCAAAGTATCCTGTTTTAAAGTCGTCAGCATCGGAACTACATGTCTTGCCAGCCGAATACCGTCATACCCCACTACGGAGATATCTTCCGGTATACTCATTCCACGCTTTCTGATTACATTAATCCCTCCAAAAGCGGATAAATCATCGGGATACATAATACATGTCGGAGGTTCCTGCATATCGAGCAGTTTTACGGTGGCTTCAGCGGCGCCTTCCACATCCCTGTATTCGCTTTCCAAAATATACTCATCCGGTATCTCCAGTCCGAGCTTCTCTGCTGTCCTGAAAAAACTTGAGAGCCTGCTTCTGGTAACATGCGAATCCGCACCATGGATATAAGCGATTTTACGGTGTCCCATTTGGTATATGTAAGAAAGAAGGTCTTCTATGCCCCTTACATTGTCAGACATCACTGCCATCCTGTCATTAAATACATAATCTACCGTTACTATCGGAATATCACTTTGTACCAATTCAAGAATTTCCGGGTCTGTGAAGTCCACACATGCGATTACAACTCCGTCAAATCCTCTGTATCGAGCGCGTTCCAGATAACTCATATGGTGCTTTCTGGCCTGATTACAATTCAAAAAAGTCAAATCATAATCCTTCTGTTCGACAGCTATTTTGAAACTGTCCAAAACCGCTGCAAAATAATCGTGCGTAAGTCCGTTATTTGCTTCGTCCGTAAAAAGCACACCAATGTTATAACTGCGTTTTGTTTTCAGCGTTCTGGCAAACAGATTAGGATGATATCCCATTTCTTCCGCCTTATGCCGAATCATAGCTTTTCGTTCCTCGCTGATGTCCGAATGGTTGTTCAGTGCTTTGCTTACCGTTGCAACAGATACATGACATTCTCTTGCTATATCTTTCAGTGATGCCATACCGCCTACCTCCTGTTCACTACTTTTTTTATACTCCCCCAATCGGTACACAACAGGTGTAGCGTAAACGATATCCTTAAACGTTTTCTACACCCTTATTATATGTTTTATGTCATTATATTGCAAGCTTTTTAATCATGTTTTGTTATCTTCGTTATAATTTATCAAAAATCAAACTTTATTTTTGTGCATTTTATCTAATTTGATTTTTTGGAAATATATGTTTTTGCTTAAACGTTTTCTCCAATTATGCTTAAATTTTCCGAATGCCCATGTGCATAAAAAAATCCACCGGAATCACTTGAAACCGGTGAATTTTCTATATTCGTTAAAAATTTAAGCCCCAATTCGTTTGATTACTGCTGATGAAATACGTGTATAAATACATTCCCCTTTCCGCCACTTGAAAACGTAATTCTTTTTATGCTTCCAATCACCATGTTTACCGAATCATAATCTTACGTGCGGCATGGATACCGATTTTATAAGGCAAGGGTCTGAGATTGCGATCGGCTTCTTTTAGTTTTTCACGGATATTGATATGCTGGGGACAGTGTTTTTCACATTTGCCACAGCCAATGCACTGTGATGCAAAACCAGGTTCCTTACGCATCCCTATGTTCTGCGCAAACTCAAAGCGGGCCGAAGACTTTTTCTCCATATACATCAGGTTGTAATAGTAGAAACAGCCCGGAATATCCACTCCTCTGGGACAGGGCATACAATATCGGCATCCCGTGCAGCCCACCTTTTCCCGTTCACGGATAATCTGCTTAATCTGCTCGATAATCTTTCTGTCTTCTTCTGTAAAATGCCCCGGCCCGGCCTCCGATGCGATACGGATGTTCTCCTTTACCATATCCTCAGAGTTCATACCGGAAAGCACACAGCTGACTTCCGGCTGGTCCCACAGCCAGCGCAGTCCCAGCTCAGCAGGCGTATAACCCCTGCCGTCGGACGCAAGCGCTTTCTTCGCTTTATCCGGCAGATTGACCAGCTTTCCACCGCGGAGAGGTTCCATAATGATGACCGGAATACCCTTCCCGGCCGCTGCCTGAAGTCCCTTCTTTCCAGCCTGGGTATGCTCATCTAAATAGTTGTACTGAATCTGACAGAAGTCCCAATCATAAACATCCAGAATCTTCAGAAACATATCCGTATCGCCGTGGTAGGAAAACCCGATGTTCCGGATACGTCCTTCTTCTTTCTGCCGTTTAATCCATTCCTCAATCCCCAGCGTCTTAAGATGCTCCCACTCCGCATAATCTGTAAACATGTGCATCAGGTAATAGTCAATGTAATCTGTGCGAAGGCGGGACAGCTCCTCGTGAAAAGTTTTATCGATTGCCGCAGCAGAGCGCATAATATACTGCGGCAGCTTTGTGGCAATATAGACTCTGTCACGGCACTGATTCTCATCCAGAATCCGTCCGAGGCATTCCTCACTGCCGGGGTAAATGTAAGCGGTATCAAAATAATTGACCCCCTTTTCGATGGCAAGAAGGACTTCCCTCTCAGCCTTTTCGTAGTCGATTGTATTTCCCTTTCTGCTGAATCTCATGCAGCCATAACCCAGCTGGGAAATCTGATTGCCGTATCGGTCAGGTCTGTATTTCATATCTGTTTCTCCGTTCTTACAATTGAACTGCAACAGGCTTATTGTGCCGATTCATCTGTCCCGGTTTCTTCCGCTGCACCCTCACTTTCCGTTTCCACAGTCAGGTATTTTAATTCGCCCTTATTATCCGTAACCGTATATCCCTCTGCCAGATTATTGACATAATCCGAAGTCCTCTGGCTTGCAATGGTATTGGAAATGTTTTCATCATCTGCTTCGTCATAATAACGATTCATAAATTCCACCACATAATAACGGTTTCCGGCAGTATCCTCAATTACTTCCCTATCGCCTTCCGCCCTTCCGTCTGCATACAGCCAATCGCTGAGGGCGGATGGAGTACCGGAATAATAAGCTCCTTCCCGGAGCGAAGCATCCGTCTCCGTATCTTCATAGGTCGCTTTGTCTTCCTCCGAAGCATTTTCCACACAAAGCTCTTTAAAATCTGAGCCTCCTGCTCTGGCTTCCAGCATGGCATCTGCTTTTTTCTTTGTTTCTGCCATCGCTTTATCGATATCTTCCTGTGCGGCTCCCTCTGCAATCTCCGCGTTAAATACAAAACTCCTGTAATCTACTTTGTCATAACTCTGCACATTCTCTGCATAGTAATCTTTTATTTCCTGTGCTTCCGGCGCATTCTGCTCCATCAGATGCTGTCTGTATGCTTCGGTCAGCAGACCTTCCTTTAAATAAGGCTCCATATTTTTCTCCGTAGCATATTCTCCGTAAGTCAGCTTATAATAATCTTCTACTGACACTCCCGCCGATTCCGCAGCCGCTTTTAAATTACTTACCATATCCGCATACTCTTCCGCCGCATCGTATACAAAACCGTTTGCCGCCGCATCATCTGCCATTGCCTTTATCTGTGTAATCTGTCCTACTGCCAGTTCATCGAAAAAATCTTTCCATGTCATATCCTCGCTGTACTGCTGGCTCTCTAAATCTGACGTGGCGTCCATTCCCATATATGCCATAATGGAAGAATAGCTGTTTACCATGGCATGATAATAATAATCATATTCCAGCTTCGTGACTTTATGGTTCCCTATCGTCACATAGGCATCCTTCGTTACTGCCTTCCTGTTCCACAAGGATGTGCCGATAGAACCCACGATTGCCGCAACAATCAGTATGCATACGGCAACTGTCCCGATACGCATAATCTTCGCTTCTCTTTTATCTTTTTCTTCCTGCTTTTTTCTCGCTTCCATCTTACGGTCATACTTTGTCTGAACCTTCTGTTCCGTCCCTGCCTGCGGCTGGTTTTTCTTTGCCATTGGTAATAGTCCTCCTCTTATCTTATATACTTTTTCTTATATACCTTTCCGGATGATTTTCCAAGCTGTCCACAATTATATCCCTAAATTGTGATATCCGTGTGAATTTTCCGTTCCTGCCGTCTCCATCATCATTATCCACACAGTTTTTTATTATACTCTGTATGGATAGCATTTGTCGATATTTTTTTATGGGAATTTCCTTACGCGCCCCTGTGCAATTGAGTAGGGGAAATCTTTCCCCTACTCCTGCGCCGGGCACCCGTCAGCCTTGCTGACAACTTTCCTATGGGTACCCGTGTGCAATCGAGTAGGGGAAGCTTTTCTCCCTACTCGCCGCGCGGGGTGCGTGCTGCGCAGCAGCTAATTTCCTTACGCACCCCTGTGCATAAAAAAAGCGCCAAATGACAGGACACAGCCATTTAGCGCTTTCTCCAACTTATAAGTTTCTTACAATACCTCTGATAAATCCTCCGTATCAATCCACATCTGCATCATTCCGTCAAAAGCGGTTACGTTTTCCGTTTTCTGTCAGGTACCCACGGCGCCATCCACTTCCTTCGTAACTGCTGCAGCCACCGCCGCATTCACGGCATCCTTACTCTCCTCATCACCAACTGTAATATTAATATTCCGGTTCACTTTCGCATCATAGGTTCCCGCCTTGACGATTTGCGCAAGGTCGATACCCACCGTATCCTTCATCGTCTCAAACAGCCTCGCCATCACCGCCGGAACATTATCCGCTACGGAACTGACTCCGTTGGACTGATCCCCGCCGCCGATAATCGTAATCTTGTCAATCTGGGTGAGAGGTTCTGCAATCTTAGCGGCAATCTCCGGCAGGACGCCAATCAGCATCTCCGCCATGGCGGCATTATTATACTTCTGGTAAGCCTCCGCCTTTTTCTCCATGGCTTCCGCTTCCGCGATACCTTTTGCACGGATTGCCTCTGCTTCCGCTTCACCTACCATGCGGATTCCGGCTGCTTCCTGCTCTTTCGCAAACTTCTGTGCTTCCGCTTTCGCTTTCATAGCGTCCGCTTCTCTTTCCTGCTCGAACTTTTCCGCTTCCGCTTTCCTCTGCCTTTCATACAATTCTGCATCGGACTGCTGCTGACGGGCAAAACGGTCGGCTTCCGCTCTCTTGCGCACTTCTGCATCCAGTGCTTTTTCTCTTACCTGTGCTTCCCTTTCTTTCAGGGTAACTTCTTTTTCCTGTTTTGCGATGCTTGCTTCCGCCGTAGCGACTTCTATCGTCTTCCTCTGTTCCTGCTCCTGAATGCTGTAAGCCGCATCTGCTTCCGCTTTTTTTGTATCTTCCAATTTCTTCAACTCGGATTTTTGCAAAGACAATTCATTGTTCTTTTTGGCAATTTCCCGCTCTGCATTAATGCGGGCATCATTTGCCTGGCGGTCTGCTTCTGCTTTGGCCACGGCAATTTCTTTTTCTGCTTCCGCTTTGGCAATGGCTGCTTTTTTCTTAATCTGGGAAATATTATCAATACCCAGGTCATCGATGACGCCGTTGCTGTCAGCAAAATTCTGAACGTTAAAGCTGACAATATCCAGACCCATGGCTGCAAGGTCAGGCTCCGCATTTTCTTTTACCAGATTGGCAAATTTCTGTCTGTCGCTGACCATCTCCTCCAGTCTCATACGCCCGACGATTTCCCTCATGTTACCTTCCAGCACTTCCCTTGCAATGCCGGCTATGTACTGTGTATTCTGATTCAGGAAGTTCTCCGCTGCCAGGGCAAGCCTTTGCGGTTCACTGCTGATTTTCACATTGACAGCCGCATCTACCTGAATGTTGATATAATCCGCAGTAGGAACTGCATTGGATGTTTTCACATCAATGGCAATCAGTTTCAGGCTCAGTTTATCCATTCGCTCAAGATACGGAATTTTGATACTTGCCTTTCCGATAATGGTTCTTTTATTCAGACCTGAAATAATGAATGCCGTATCCGGCGGCGCTTTCTTATAGCCTGTTACAAGAATTATTACAATCAGTACAATTATAATTCCAACTATGACAAAACCTATCATTTTTTAATACCCATTTCCTTTCTGTCAGCCTTTTACTGCTTCCTCCAGCAGTTTGATGCATAAATCCATTCCCAGCGCCCCGCTGTCCATGGACAACCCGAAATATTTCGGATTCCCCCATTCCCATTTCGTCACGGAATTAAAAAATCCGCTCCTCCTCTTATCAATCTTTTTCAAGGTATTTTCCGCTTCAGACTCTTTCAGACCTTCCTTCTCCATCGCCCTCTTTATTCTTTTTTCCTTATCCGCATGGATAAATACCCTGAGACAATCCTCCCTTTCCCGCAAAATATATCCCGCCGCACGTCCTACAATAACACAGCCTCCTTCTTCCGCAGCCTTTTCTATAATGTTCTTTTCTGCCGCAAACAATTTCTCCGTCAATGATAAATTCTTCTCATTCCCGCCGATAGGGGTCTTGGAGAGATTAAAAATAAAACTGCCGGAAGGGGTTTCCTCTAAATTCTCAATATAAATGGATGCAATCTGAAGTTCCTGCGCTGCTTTCGTCAGAATATTGCGGTCAAACAGTTTATACCCTAAGGCAGCCGCCAGTTTCTTTCCGATTTCATTTCCTCCGCTGGCATACTCACGTTCAATGGTAATCACCTGATACATTCTGCTCACTCCCTTCATTTTATGTAAAATAATAATATCTGCTACTACATTTTATTATAGACAATTTGTCCGTTTTCTTCAATTCTTTTTTACAAAATATCAAAAACTATCAAAATATTTGACAATATTTTTTATTTATGATAATACTTATCTCTGACAGCACTTATCTCAGATAGTATTTGTCTTAGATAGTATGTATCGTAGATAGTATGTATCTATTGATAACACCTATTTATTGATAATATTATAATAGCATTCCGGATGAATCTCTCCCTAAATCTATGGAGCCGGAAATCAAAAAGACAGGAGCAGCACCGATGATTACCAACGAAATTATCAACCGCGCCATTGACTATATCTTACAGCACATAAATGAAGAACTTTCCATTGACGATGTAGCGGAATACTGTCATTTTTCAAAATTTTATTTCAGCAGGATGTTCAAGGCTGAAACCGGTGAAAGCATTTATGCTTTTATCAAGAGGTTGAGACTGGAACAAAGTGCGTTTAAGCTGAAAGTGGAACCCGGCAGGACCATTACGGATATAGGATGTGAATACGGATACAGTTCCTCGAATTACAGTTCCGCTTTTCGGCAGCGATACCGGACTACCCCTGCAGACTTCCGAAAACATATTTACCAGCATTCCATACAGCATCCTTTTTTCCATGGAACCGGATGTGAAATGGAATCCTTTGAAGAATGCAGCCGAAAAATCATGATAAAAGAAGTGCCTGCCTTTTTTGTAATATACGAGAGAAGAATCGGCAACTATCGGCGCCTCAGCGGACAATGGAACGACTTCATCGAAAAATACCGGGAATATATCACCGATGAAACGATGTTTCTGGAACGGACTTTTGACGACCCGTCCATAACGAATACGGATACCTGCCTTTACGATATTTGTATGAGCGTGGAAAGAAGCTGCACACTGGAAAATACTTGTACCATACAGGGCGGACTATGCGCCGTATATCCCTTTCGGGGACCGGCGAAATATATCTATGCCGCTTACCAGACTATTTTCAATGTATGGCTGCCGCAGTCGCATTATCAACTGGACGACCGCTGCGGCTTTGATATCTACCATACCATCGACTCCGATTCCATGTATATGGAACTGGATATCTGCTTTCCTTTAAAATCAGATATCCTCATTCCCGTCTCCCGTCAGGCATCTTCAACGGCTCCATAAAGAGACTCTGCCAACGGCGCTAACAGCTTAATATCTGGAAACCAACGTCGGTTTTTCTCATGCTAACCCTATATAATCCCAAATTCCCCTTTCCATATTTTTCTCTAGTACAACGAATAATAAGTTTCTGATACATTGACGCAGAATGATTGGTTCAGATGCAAGGCGGAGGAAGGAGGCGTAGCGGTGGCTACGGTGACTGACGACAACGCGGCAGATGAACAATCAGGCAAGTCAATGTGTCGGTTACTTATTATTCGATGTACTAGTGTAACGATTTTATAATAACCGGACTTTATTCGCAGAATGAATCTTTTGTATGCAAGGCGCTTTTTCGCAGGCGTAGCGGTGGCTACGTCAAGAAAAAGCAACGACGCAGACAAAGATTCAGGCAAAAGTCAACAACCCCGCTGCACAAAGCTATGAAAGGCAAGAATTCAGAAGTTTATATTTTGATTTCCTGCTATCATAAACTCTGCTTCCAAAACTCCTTCCACCCACTCCAAATAACCTCAAAACTACAAAACATTAATTTCAAAAAAAGGAGGAACTACCCATGAATTTAGAAAAAATAAGACAAAATACCATACAAACCATCCTGCAGTTTTCTATCCCGTCCATTATTGCAATGGTCTTAACTTCCCTGATTACCGTTGCAGACGGTTTCTTCATCGGGAACTATGTAGGGAAAGACGGCATTGCTGCCGTAAACTTAGGACTTCCGATTGTATACCTCTTTTTAGCTGTCGGGTTGATGGTATCCGTAGGCGGCGTTGCCATCGCAGGCATGGCTTTCGGCGCGGGAGATATCATAAAATGTAACCAAATCTTCCGCCAAACCATACTAACAACTGTTATGCTCTCCGTACTCACAGGCTTCTTCGTCTATCTCTTTTTTGAACCTATGCTGGACTTTTTAAAAGCGGAAGGATATGTCAGGGAATATTTCAGGACATACTACAGGATTATGCTTCCGGAACTCATCCTGATGGTAGTCAACTCCTCCTTCGGCATGTTCATCCGGGGAGAAGGACACCCTCAGTTTTATATGAAAATCAATATTCTCAGTGTCCTTACCAACATTATTTTAGATTATGTATTTGCAGGCATCCTTCGGACAGGTGTTGCCGGAATTGCCGCCGCTTCCCTGATTTCCGCCGTCCTCTCCCTGCTTTGCATTCTTATATACTTTATCAGAAAGGCAAACGTATACCGGCTGGGAACCGTCTGTTTTTCTTCCGCCATTTTAAAAAGCACCCTCTTAAACGGCAGCTCCGAATTTATCGGCGAAATGTCTACCGGAATCGCCATGTTCGCATATAACTTCGTAATTATGAGAAAAATCGGCGCAGACGGCGTAACCGCCTTTACCATTGTAGGATATCTCTCCTACGTTTTCAGTATGATTGTCATAGGCTTCGGACAGGGAGCCAGTCCGTTAATCAGCTTCACCTACGGCGCAAAAGAAAAAATACTGGCACAAAATATACGCAGAAAAACAAACCTTCTGGTATTTACCATAGGTGCTGTCACATTCCTGCTCATGACCGCAGCTTCCGGATGGTACGGAACCCTTTTCCTGAAAAACGATGCCATTCTCCGCATGGTTCGTTCCGGCATGATAATTTTTATGATTTCCTTCTTCTTTTCCGGAATAAACGCTATTACATCCTTTTACTTTACCTCCACCGGAAAAGCACTGGAATCGGCTGTCATTTCCTCCTCACGCGGACTGGTAGTCCTGTTAATCTGCATCTTTACGCTGCCTGTCTATTTCGGAATGACCGGAATATGGCTTGCCGCACCGGTAACAGAAGGAATCACTTTCGCAATCAGTATTTTCTATATTAAAAAGGAATCAGGAACCACGTAACGCAAACACCATACAAACCCCCATTCCCTCCTCTGCCCTCTCCGCAAACAAATCCCCATCCATCTTCCGCATCATCTGCCTGCCGATATACAGTCCCAATCCATTCCCTTCCTTCCCCTCCACATTACTTCCCCGGTAAAAACTGTCAAACAGATGAGGCATTTCTTCCGGCTCCACTGCCGTTCCGGTATTAAACACCCGGATTACCTGACAATAATCCTCCTCATAAAACCCAATGGATATTTTCCTGCCGTCCCCGTACTTAAAGGCATTTTCCATGAGATTTTCCATGACCTCCAACGCCCTGTCCATATCGCCCTTTAACAGTTTGTTATCATAACTGCCGATTTCCAGTTCCGCCATCACCAGCCTGCACTTCGGCTCATAATATTTCCGCACTTTTTCCACATAATCGCCCAGATAAAATTCTCCGTCTTCTACCTCCATCATAAAAATATCCTCACTGGATGCGGCAATGATTTCCTTTATAAATTCCTCGATTTCCAAAGCATGTTTTTCTATCTGCCCGATTGCATGGATTTTTTCCTCCTCCGTATGATACACACCTTCCTTCCATGCCTTTGCATATAATTTAATGGTACTGAGAGGAATTTTGATATCATGGGACAGGGAAAGCAAAAGCATTTTCTTCTCCTTTTCCAGCTTCAGCTCTTTTGCCCTGGATTCACTCAAAGTATCCTGCAGCATGGAAATTCCCCATACAAATTTTCCGAAAAAACGGCTCCTGCTTTCCTCCAGTTCCCCCTGCAAATGCCCTTTGGACAGTTCGTAAGGCATATCGCTTAGCACATGAAACGGTTTCACGATTCTATTACCGATATACAGCAGGACGGTAAAAAGAAATATACCGGAACACAGCCATATGCCTTCCGCCATCCACAAAATCCAATCGCTATTCTCCTCCGTCTCATAGTCAAATCTTACATACCCTGCCAGTTCTTCTCCGGCAAAAAGAGGCTGGACAAAGCTGCTTTTGCCATTTCGGGCATGGTAAAAATCTTTTACTTCTTTTTTCCAGTCTTTTTGCCAGTCTTCTTTCCACTTTTCTTCCCCGTCTTCTTTCCGGTTTTCACTCCCCGCTGCCGGTACGGGCAAAAAAGCAACCTCTCTGACATATTCCCTGCCGCGCAAATCAGGCTCGGAAAATTTCCCGTCCTTTTCCAAGCCTGCCATAATCTCATGAATTTCTACCTTATAAAACTGGGAATTATCCTGTTTCCTGCTGCCTTGCCAAAAATATATCCCTATGGCTGCAACCACATAAACAAGGAAAATCCCTGCCATGATACCGTTATATCTCCTCATACAGATACCCCACGCCCCAAACCGTCAGTATTCTTTCCGGCTTCTTCGGACAGTCCTCTATTTTATCCCGCAGCATTTTAATATGTACCGTCAGCGTCTGATTCTCACTGAAACTGTCCATTCCCCATATTTGGTGGAACAAATACTCTTTCTTTAATGTCTTTCCCGGATTCTCGGCAAATAAAACCAACAGCTCATACTCCTTTCCGGTCAGGGCAATCATCTCTCCTTTTAAAAAAACCTGCTGTGCTTCCTTATCAATCGTGATGTCGCCGGAATGCATCACAGTATTTTTCTTCTTTAACTCATAATTTCTCCTCATCATCGCTTTCACCTTTGCACTCAGGATATCCATATCCACCGGTTTTTCTACATAATCATCCGCCCCCAGTTGAAAGCCATTCATCTTATCCTCTTTCCCCACTTTGGCACTGAGAAAAATCACGGGAATATTGCTGTTCTCCCGGATGGAAGAACATACGGCAAAACCATCCATACCTGACAGCATCACATCCAGAATCACCAGTTTCGCTTTCTCCTCTGACAAAAACCGCAGCGCTTCTTCACCGGAGGAAGCTCCTTTTACCAGATAACCTTCTTTTTCCAAAAACGCTTTTATCAGCTCCCTCAATTCCGTATAATCTTCCACCAAAAGAATATCCACCATATTTTCTTACCATCCCATTTCCATCAGCCAGTTAGAAAGTTTCCGCTCCCTCTCCCTTGCTTCCTCCTGGGCGGTATACTTTCCAAACCCGTATTCTCCCTTAATGTTGCCGTCCTCAATATAAAGCACCCTGTCACTTTTCGCCGCCACTTTCATATCATGGGTAACGAGCATTACCGTAGTTCCTTCCCTGTTAATCCGGTTCAGTTCCTTCATCACCTCTTTGGAATTTTGCTGGTTCAATGCTCCGGTAGGTTCATCGGCAAATATCATCTTCGGACGGTTAATCAGGCTGCGGCAGATACATGCCCTCTGAAGCTGCCCTCCCGACACCTCGTTGATATCATTTTCCGCTATTTCGCTGATTCCCAGTTTATGCATGAGTCCCTTTGCCCGCTCGTTGATTTCCTGTCTCTTTTCCTTTCCCCTGCCATTTTTCGACTGATATGCCGGCAAGATTATATTATCATAAATACTCAGATTCTTTAACATATACATCTGCTGGAAAATAAATCCCATCTCGTCCAGCCGCAAATCACTCATTTCCCCCGGTTTCATCTTACTGATGTCCCTGCCAAAAAAATCCACCTTTCCTGCTGTGACATGGTCCATCCCGCTTACCGTATATAACAGTGTAGACTTTCCGGAACCGCTGGGCCCCATCACGGCTACCATTTCCCCTTCTTTCACTTCCATATTCACATTCCTGAGTACATGGTTCTGCCTTTTATTTACAATATAAGTCTTGCACAAATCTTTCACTACTAAAGAATTCATTTTAAAACCCTTCCTTTACGATTTTTCTAATTTTATTTCTTCTGTACTGCTACTCTATGTTATTTACTTCCTTTAAATCCACTTTCTTAACTGCCCCCGCACAGAAAAATGCCGACACACCTGTTACCGCAAGTAAGAGCAGAGGATATATGACATAGGCTTCCAACGGATTGATGACCAGCTCTATTTTATTGCCTCCCATCATAGCAAAAATCGGAGCTATGGTAACCGGAGCCAGCACCTTGGATAAAACCGTTCCAGCCATAATGGATATTGCCAATACTATAACAATTCTTATACTCTGCCACTTTCTCACTGCATTGTTTCTGAATCCGATGCTTTTCAGCAATGCAATATCCCCTCTCTCCTTTGTCATAATTGTTTTCATCATCAAAACCGTAATGAGACTGTTTATCATCAGAACAATTCCCACGATAAACACCATCATAGTATCCAGCTGCTCCGCGATTCCTCCTATCATAGAATCGACAAACTCATTTGCCATCCATATCCTGTCCTCAGGAAATATTTCTTTCAGTTTCTCACATGCCTCTTTGCTTTCCATCTCCTCTATTTCCACCTGAATGCAGAAAAGCAAAGACGCATATCCATAATCCATCACAGCGCTTCTGCTGACCCGGAATCCTTTTCCCATATTTATCATGCTTTGGTAAGTACCGGTGATGATATATTCCTGCTCTCCGTCTTTTGTCCGGAAGTAAATACTGTCCCCGATGGATACACCCATTTCCTTTGCCGTAATATCGGTTATAATCAGTTCATTTTCCAATTCCGGTTCCCTGCCTTCCAACAGCGTGTAATGTCTGTCCCAGGAACCGACTGCCTGAAACGTATTATAAGTATAAATTTCTTCCGGATTCTCCGCATAACAGGGAACCATATATATGACATCTGCTCCCGTTTTCCCCTTCAGCCCGTTTTCCGCCAGTTTATCTTCTATTTCCTCCATATCTCTTAGCAGCATATCCATATTCTCCTGCTGTATATAAGAATTTAACTTTCCGTTATCCATATATACATCCGAAGGACTGTAACTGAACATACTGATAAGGCTATTGCTTTTCAGGGTGCTGACCGCACTCAGAGGCAGCAGAATTAACATTGTTCCGATGCAGAACGTAGCCGCCAGTATGAAAAATCTTTTGAACCCGCTTAAAATATCATTTGCCGCCATATAAAAATACGGCTTCATCCTGTTTCTTTTCCAAAGTTTCAGACAATTTTTTATCTGGTACCGTTCTCCATTCGAACCGTTCCGTATGGCATCCATGGCGGAAAACTTTTTCAGCTTGTTCGTGCTTCCATAACAGAAAAGCAGGATAATGAAAATAATGATAACGGAACATAAAAGATTAACGGCAACATTTTGATCTGCCTTTTCTACTACAATATTTACAATCGCCTGTTTCAACAACATATTCCCAAAAGGAAAACTGCAGCAAAATCCAACTCCGGCACCTGCCAGGGAAATCATCAGATATTTCACCAGATAGATTCCCTTAATTCCCATATCCCGCATACCGATTGCTTTCATAATACCGATTTCCTTATAATCCTCCTGCAAGGTAAACACTATCGTAAACCTTAGTACAAGAAAAGCAATGAGTATCAGACAGATACTTACTACAATAAACACTCCTGCCACCAGCATATCCACTACATAACAGGTCTTCACGGCTTCTCTTTCTATACTTATAATTAAGCCGAAGCCCTGTTTTCTCCATTGCTTCATAAATGCATTTTCATTTCCGTCTTTATAATTCATGCAGTATATCCTGTTGTAAATCAGGTTTTCCTGTTCTTGATATTTCTCAAAGTCCTCTTTGCAGATTACATGACGCTTCGTCCCTATCATCTCATTCCCGAACACCATATCTTTCAGGATGGAAACTACTGTAAATTCCTGCTCCACTTCTCCTATTTTAATCTTAACCTTGTCCCCTACTTCCAGTTGGTTGCTTTCGGCTTCGGACTGATTCAAAGCAATTTCTCCGGATTTCAGATGAAGCTCGCTTCCATCCGAACAAAAAACCTTTAAAAAGTTATCCGGTATGGTTCCCAAATAAAGTATACCGCTTCTTTCATATTTTCTGTTATCCGGATTCTGTGCCGATTCTTCTATGGATATCTGATTGTTGGAGATATCAAAAGCATCTAATATTTGATATTCCGATAAATATTTATCTTCCTTCAGGTACTCATCCACCGCATCATTTTTCCCATCCGACAAGGATACAACAAAGAAATCCGGTACTTTGGATATTTCCATAAAATGATCCACCGCTCCGTTAATTGCTATCAGGTTATTCACGCTGCTGGCAAGGAACATCGCTGCTAAAATAATAAACACAAGCAGAATGAAATTCATGGTTTTCTTCCGCTTCAGGTCTTTTTTTAATATACGAAAAAACATTTTCTTCCTCCAGATTTCTACCGGTATTTTTTTAAGCTCAAAAAGAGTGTACAATAGGAATTATTAAAAAGTCCTTAAATAATGAAAATTATTTTCCTTGATAACTATGTTATCTATTTTGAACCGTCCAAAGGCTTGTTTGCACGGATATAAGCTGCCTTACTAACAGAAACAGATTAAAACAACAAAAATTCTGGGATATTGCAAACCAGATTTACATATGCTACAATGCCGATAAGCAAAAAGAAGCAAATAGTTCCATGTATGGCACCCCCTTCCTGTGTCAGTATAGGGGGCGATAACAAATGCATTATAGTACAGCGGTTGCGACATCGCAAAAAAGAAAGGAGTGGACTGCCATTTTAGAAATCCACTATTCAAAACAAGCGGTAAAATTCCTAAAGAAACAGGACAAAATAACCCAAAAGAGAATCATAGAAGCAGTTAACGCCCTGCCGGCCGGGGATGTCCTGAAGCTACAGAACAGGGACGGATACAGACTCCGCGTTGGCAGTTTCCGCATTATATTTGACAGGATGGGGAACGTTATACGTATAGAAGAAATTAATAATCGTGGACAGATTTATAAATAAGGAGGTTTTTACATGAATGCCATAAAAGAAAGGATACTTGGTGCTGTCACCGTCATGAATGACTCTGATGCGGAAAGGGTATGGAAGTTCGTCACTGAAAACCTGTCCCCCCGTTCATGGGAAGACATTGAGGAAACTGTCCCTGATGAATGGGATTTGAAAATGCTCAATGACATAACAAACGACCCAGATTGCCGTGAGTTTATCACTCAGGAAGAACTACTGAAAGAATTGGACTTGAACTTATAACCCTAATCCTAACACCGTTGCCATTGTCGGAACAGGAATCCGATAAATCGGCATCACAAAAAAGCAGAACCGCACGGAATACTGATAGATACGGAAATTCCCGCATTTTACCAGTATTCCGTAAACCAGCCGGATTGTAAAAGTCCTTAAATTATAAAATTTATTTTCCCTTTGTGATACCTGCTTTATCGGATTGACAAAAATATATATGTTTTCAGGTTATCTTATTTTGCTACTTTTTTTCTTATCTTGTCGTAAAGCACGAATACTCTTGTGTTCCTCCCTTTCCATTGTTATACTGAAATTAATACATTAATGTCATAACAGAAGGAGAAGGAGTTATGAAGATTATTCAAGCAGAAAACTATGAACAGATGAGCCGCATCGCGGCAAACTACATTTCCGCACAGGTTATCCTGAAACCTGACTGTGTCCTCGGTCTTGCTACCGGTTCCTCTCCTATAGGAACCTATCAGCAGTTAATCAGTAAGTACCAGTCCGGAGACCTGGATTTCTCTGAAACCTCCAGCATAAATCTGGATGAATACCGGGGACTTTCACCGGAAAACGACCAAAGTTACCGCTATTTTATGGACACAAACCTTTTTAACCATATCAATATCGACAAAAGCCGCACTTATGTTCCCAACGGTCTGGAACCGGATGCCGGAAAGGCATGTGCAGATTATGACGCTATCATTCAGAACTACGGCGGTATTGATTTACAGCTCCTGGGACTTGGCAACAACGGACACATCGGGTTTAACGAACCTGCTGATTCCTTTGCCAAAGGTACCCACTGCGTAGATTTAACGCCAAGTACCATTCAGGCAAATGCCCGTTTCTTCGCTTCCATGGATGAAGTTCCGAAACAGGCATATACTATGGGTATCCAGTCTATCATGCAGGCGAAAAAAATACTTGTCATCGTAAGCGGCGAAGCAAAAGCAGGCATCGTCAAAGAAGCCTTCACCGGTCCGGTTACTCCGCAGGTTCCGGCTTCTGTACTGCAGCTCCATCCTGACGTAACTGTTGTCGGGGATAAAGATGCCCTCTCACTTTTATAAGTTTATAAATTTTACAAATCATCATTGCACGGAGACAACGGGTCAGAGATACATGCAGGCATGTCCATCTGACCCGTTTCCTTTAAAATCCAGAAAGGAGTGAAACTTTATGATTATAAAAAACGGTTTGGTATTTACCGAGGAACAGGTATTCCTTCCGCTCTCCATCCGGACAGACCATGACATCATCACTGAACTGATTGGAGAAACAGATTACAGACAGCAGGCGGAAGAAGATGAATCTGTCATTGATGCTGCAGGATGTTATGTTATTCCCGGTTTAACGGATATCCATTTCCACGGCTGCGACGGATATGACTTCTGCGACAACAGTTTGGAAGCATACGAAACCATTGCTTCTTTTTGTCTCAGGAATGGCGTGACCTCCATCTGCCCCGCTACCATGACCATACCATTGGAGACTTTAGACAGCATCTGTCAGACAGCCGCTTCCTTTTCCTCCGCACAGTCCAGGCAGCAGGATGAAAAAGAGAAAAACACAAATTATGCGGATCTTATCGGCATCCATATGGAAGGGCCTTTTATTAACAAAGCGAAAAAGGGAGCGCAGAATGAAACATATATCCTTCCTCCTGACAGCGCATTCATCGAACGCTGGCTGACACTTTCCGGCGGACTGGTAAAACTGGTATCCCTTGCACCGGAAATGCCGGGTGCCCTTTCCTGCATAGAATCCTGTAAAAATAAGGTGGCTTTCTCCGTTGCCCACACGGAAGCGGATTATGCTGCCGCAAAAGCGGCAATGGATGCAGGAGCGCTGCACGTCACTCACCTTTACAATGCCATGCCGCCTTTCCACCATAGAGACAGCGGCGTTATCGGAGCGGCATCCGACACCAAAAACTGTTATGTAGAACTGATTTGCGACGGCCTGCATATATCTGCACCGGTAGTCCGCGCTACCTTCCGCTTATTTGAAGGACGGGTTATCCTGATTAGCGACAGTATGCGCGCCACAGGAAAACCTGATGGCACTTACACACTGGGAGGACAGGAAGTCACCGTAAGGAAAAACAAGGCAACCCTTGCGGACGGTACGATTGCAGGAAGCGTAACACCGCTTTTCCAGTGTATGCTCACTGCAGTTTCCATGGGCATTCCATTAGAAACCGCCATTGCCGCCGCTACCATTAACCCCTGCCGTTCCATCGGCATGGACAGTCTCTACGGCAGCATTGCACCCGGTAAAAAAGCCCATTTCCTTCTTTTAGACAAAGAAACCTTACAAATCAAACACATTATAAAAGGTCAGCCGATTGGCTGACCTTTATTTTTTACATTATATTTTTAACTGCTTATTTTTTTCATCTGATTACGGTATTCATTGGCGGAAACTCCTGTCTGTTTCTTAAATACCCTGGAAAAATGTGCCATATCCAGAAAACCCACTTTTTCCGCAATATCCCCGATTCGCAGAGATGGCTCTCTTAACAGTTCCTTTGCCTTTTCTATCCTGACATGATTCAGGATATCGGAAAAACTTTTCTCCACATGCCGGTTCAAAATTTTGCTTAAATGCCACTGGCTGACATATACCTGGTCGGCTACATCCGACAGCTTCAGTTTTTCCATATAATTTTCTTCAATATACTTTACCGCATTTTGTGCAATAAAACTTCCTGCGGCAATTTCTTCCGGTTCTTCCTCCTCCTTTTCTTCCTCCACTATTTCTTTCCTTACAGAAAGATTCTTAATCATGGCGTCAATGGCTTCTTCCAACTCTTCCATCTTAGACGGCTTTAACAAAAACCGTGTAACGCCAAGCCGTATCGCTTCCCTTGCATACTCGAAATCCCGAAACCCTGTAAGAATGGTTATCTGCATATCAGGGTGTTCCGATTTCAATGCGGCAATCATAGTCAGTCCATCCATGCCCGGCATCCTGATGTCTGAAAAAAGGATATCCGGACATTCCCTTTGGATGATTTCGATTCCGCCCTGTCCGTTTTCCGCCGTTGCCACTACCTGACAATCCCATTTTTCCCAATGGATTCCTTTGGAAAGCCCCTCCGCAATGACAGGCTCATCATCAATAATTACCACCTTATACATAGCTTCCCTCCCGAACAAGATCTGCTTATCCTTTAACAGCCCCCGCTGTCATCCCCTTAATAATATACTTCTGCAGGAATACATACACTATCATTACAGGAACGATAACCAAAGAAACCGTAGCCGCCATCAAACCGTAATCCGTACCTTCATTGGATGTCAGTTCATTTAACAGCCTTGTAATCGCCCTTGTCTCCGGCCTTCTTAAGAAAAACATCTGAGAGAACAAATCATTATAGCTCCAAAGGAAGGAGAAAATTGCTACTGTTGCAAAAGACGGCTTGGTCAGCGGCACAATAACCTTGAAGAATATCTGAACCGGTCCGCAGCCTTCCAAAAAAGCAGATTCTTCCAATTCTATAGGAAGACTTCTGATATATCCGCTCAGTACAATAATGGCAAATGACAGATTTCCCGCTACCTGCGGCAATATGATGGACAACATGGACAGCCACCAGCTCTTTGTACCGGCAATCCCCCATGAAGTTTCCATGCTGAGTACCGGAATCACGGTTGCGAAAGCCGGAAACATCATTCCTGCAACCACCATCATATATAGTGTATCCCGCAATTTAAAATGATATCTCACCAAAGCAAAAGAAGCAAGTCCTGCCAGTAAAATTACTATGGCGCACACCATACTGGAAATAAAGATACTGTTTTTGTATGCACCGAAAATATTCAGATTTTCAAACGCCCTCCTATAATTTGCAAAAGTAAATAAATCGCCCAATGGAAGTGCAAAAGAATTTTCCAGTATTTTGTCCTTTGCTTTAAAAGAGTTCTGTATGACCCATATAATCGGATAAATTGTCGTAACTGCCCATAAGATCAAAATCAGGTAGATTGCTGACATAGACACCGAAAACTTACGCTTTTTCATTCCTGTCCCTCCCATCAATAATCTTTTTCTTTGAAGATTGCATTTACTACTCTGGATAAAATCACACCCAGTACTACAATCAAAACTGCAAGTGCCGAACCATAATCAACATCCTTTACAATCATAGCTTCGTAATACATATAAGTTCCTGTCAGGAACGTGGATTTTAACGGTATTCCTTTAGGGAACATCGTCCACGGAAGGTCGAATACTTTCAGTGCTCCAGTGACTGCCAGCACTACGCAGGTACAAAGTACGTTATGTAAAAGGGGCAGGGTCAGATACCAGACCCGTTTCAGTCTTGTTGCACCGTCGATTGCCGCCGCTTCATATAATTCTTCCGAAATATTATTCAGTCCTGTTACGATAATAACAAAATAGAATCCTACATATTGCCACATAACCGGCAGCATCATCGTAAACAATGCCCATTTTTCATTTTTCCAATCTGTCAATTCTTCTTTTCCAAATAAAGCAAGAAACTGGTTCAGCATTCCCGTATCGTATAAGAATATCAGGTTAAACAGAAGACCAAGCGCCGTTGCCGATACTACGATAGGAAAAAAATACACGGTACGGAATACTTTTGCCCCGCGTTTGATATTATCTACCATAAGCGCCAGCACAAGTGCTATTCCTACCTGTCCTACAATTGTTACGATTGTCATAATCAATGTATTTTTTAAAGCCGTCCATACATTTCGGTCTGTAGCCAGCTTTACATAATTAGAATACCATGGTTCATTCCATTCCTTCCCCGATACTCCCAGTTCTTTTATCTGCATGAAACTGTCCAATATATTCTTAAAAAACGGATAGTATAAAAACACAGTCATAAAGATAAATGCCGGAAGTAAAAACAGCAACAACGGTTTTTTATTCTTATAAATATTAGCTCCCATATGCACACCCTCTTTTTATGAATGCCGGAGATTATGCATCTCCGGCATTCTTACTCACAGGGATATTCCCTGTCATCTACAGTCATCCATCTTAATTCGTACTATAATAGATATCAAGTCCTTCCTGTACTGCGTCTACCGCGTCCACTTTTCCGGTTACAATTTCCGGCATACCGTCAAAGGTAGGTACCCTGCTTTCGCCCTGGAATAAATCCTGTACCACTCCTGTAATGGAAGTACATCCTGCCATCATTTTTAAAGATTTAATCTGCAGTTCGTTCATCATTGACTCGTCTACTTCAGGCGCACTGTTCAGTGCACTTGCTGCGTGCTGTGCAAAAATCGGAACTATTTCGTCAGAAGTCATGTACGATACAAAGTCAACTGCCGCTGCTCTCTTCGCCGGATCATCCCATGCCTTTTTCGTAATATAATAACCGCTGGTGAGACCGCCTAATAAATCCGATGCCTTTCTGCTGTCTTTTGCAGGTACATAAGTAACGTCGAATTTTGACAGTTTTTCCGTATCCAGAGTAGAAACGTCATCCGGGTCGGACTGACAAGCGGATACAATACCGTTTACTTTCCATGAACCGTCAAGCAAGAATGCTGCTTTTCCTTCTACAAACATCGCAAAGGTTTCATCGTCTTTTGCAGAAAGAGTATTATCGGGAAAATATCCTGCTTCATAAAGAGCCTTAATATCTTCCATCGCTGCTACCCAGCCCTGTCCGATTTCATCCGAAGCGCTTTCAGGAATGGTCAGATGGTTTTCCGTCGTAGTATGGTTGAAAATCGCAAATTCCCACCAATAATGAGGAATGTCGCCCAATGCCGCTGCTATCGGTGTATATCCCGCATCTTTAATCTTCTGGCAGTCTGCTTCAAACTGTGCCCAGGTGTAATCCGCTCCCGGCATTGCCACTCCTGCTGCATCCAGCACTTCCGTATTTACGAACATTGCTTCCCAGATTCCGTTTACGGGTACTGCATATGCCTTATTGTCTACTAAGGATACAGGAATACGTCCGTCGCTCATATTAGATGCGTAATCGGGATATTCTGCCCGGATATCTTCGATTGATACTACTTTTCCCGCCTCAATAAAGCTGTTTGCGTCTGCTCCGTTGAAGAAGAAAAGTACATCCGGCTCCGAACCGGTTTCAAAATCCGTTACCACCCTTATTTTAAAAGTATCGTCAGCAGTAGCGGACATATCTACTACTTTATTTCCTGTTTCCGCTTCCCACTGCTGGTAATATGTTTTATAGTTCTTTGCATTTCCGTCATTTCCGGCAAACGTGGTAACTACTTCCAATTCCACTCCGCCGCTTGCCTGTTCCGTCTGCTCTTTCTGTTCTGTAGAACCTGTTTCTGCGGTTTGTGTATCCGTATTGGATTCGGTTGTGCTTCCCGCACTCTGGCTTCCGGCACTATCTCCACCGCCACATGCCGCCAGCGAAAATACCATGGCACTTGCCAAAACTGTTGCAATCACTTTTTTCATCTTCATCTGAATACCTCCCTTTGTTTTTTATGATTTTTTTCTGATGATTTGTTTTCTGTTAGTTCGTTTTCATCTGTCTATATCATACCGAACTCAGGGAAAAAAGGTAATTGTCAGACTTGTTATTTATTGACTTTTATTGTTCTCCTGTGACAATTTAACAATAATTGTGCTGACGGTTCTGTTTTCTTCGTCACTTTCTATAGTCAGTCCGCACTCTTCACCGTATATAATTTTCAGTCTCCGGTTTACATTCCTGATTCCCAGACTGATATGGGATTCATCCAGTTTATCCTCGCCCTCTCCTAAAAGTCTGTGTATCTTTTCCTTATCCGATTCCTTTAATATTCCGTCGTTAATGACCTTTATGTACAG
Organism: uncultured Lachnospiraceae bacterium; assembly: GCA_947246015.1. Taxonomy (GTDB): domain Bacteria; phylum Bacillota; class Clostridia; order Lachnospirales; family Lachnospiraceae; genus Kineothrix. The sequence continues at coordinate 138,029 of CAMXQE010000001.1, forward strand.
TTTGTCTGACTCCCCGTATATTTTAATATCCACGCTTCCTTTTTTATGCTCCTCCACCCCATGCTCTACCGCATTTTCTACGATAGGCTGAATAATAAGCATGGGAACAGGTACCTGCAAAAGACTGTTATCTATTTCCCTGCGTACCTGAAACCTTTCTCCGTAACGGCTGGAAATAATATAAAGATAAGCATCCACATAAGATAATTCCTCCGAAAGCACGACAAAACGCCGCTGCTTACGGTTCATGGTAGCATTCAGCATGGTTGCCAGAGCTTCAATCATGCCGCTCACCTTATCATTCCCGTTCATCCGTGCTTCCCAGTTGATTATTTCCAGCGTGTTATTTAAAAAATGAGGGTTTATCTGGGATTGCAGCGCCTTAATGTTTGCATCCTTAAGCGCCAGCTGTTCCTCATAGATTGTTTCAAATTGATACTTTAACTCCGCCGACATCGTATTAAACGCCTTGTCCAAATATTCAAACTCATCACTGCTATTCTCCACCTGTACCTGATGCCCGTAATTTCCGAGTGCAATTTCCCTTGCTCCCTTTATCAGTTCTGTCATGGGACTGTTTACTTTACTATGAACAAAACGAAATACAACAATGATAAGAATCAGCATAAAGACCAATGCGAGAATAAATGTATACTGCAGTATCATTGTCTCATCAATAATACTTTTGGAATCCAGCTCCACCACAAAGGCAATCTGCTGTCTTTCCCACTGAATCACTTTATAAACAAACGCTTCCTTCCGGTTATTGAAATAAACGCTGTCTTTCGTTGGCTTCAGAATGAGACTTTCATCAAACCATTCTTCTATGCCTTTCTTAAACAGCGGTATATTATCAATATATATCTCACAGTTTTCTATCCCCCATACACTGTTAAGGCTCTCAAACATATCCTGACACTGAAACTCCATGACAAGTACAGCATATGGATTAAAAGAACTGTCCACCAGATTCCTCACCATGTAAAGGTGTCCCTGTTTTTCCATCAGAATAACGCCCGTATCCAGATTCCTGCTTTTTTCAATTACATCCTCCTGTACACATTCCTTGAAAAATTCCCTCCTCTGATATGCCTGATTGCCGTTGTTATTATCCTGATAAGTATTATAAGTATAAAAAACTTCTTCCGGTTTCTCCAAAAAGAACAAAAAACTATATAGTATACGGGAATCGTATTTATACTGCTGCGCCAGAAAATTTTGAATTGCTTTTTTGTACAGCACATTGTCATTGTCTTTTTTATACTGAAGATAACTATCACGTATTGTACTATTATAGGAAGCGGTTTTCGACGACCTGACCATCTCCTGTAACTCCATATTGCAGATTTCCACTGCCTTATCCGTAGAGACAACGATGGTCTTTTCAATCTGGTCATTTATCATGGAAAATACAAGATAAATCATACCTAAAATAAGAATCAAAAAGGGAAACAGCCATCCAAATAGCAGCATTCTTACAATTTTCCACTTAAGACTCTTTCTCTTCCCTAATATATTCATCTCTCCCTGCTCCCTTCCCTGTCGCAATATTCTGTCATACAGGTTTTCTGTTTATATATAACAAACGGTTTCATGGCTTATCATACCATAAAACCGCCTGTTAAAAATATCTTACTTTAGTCCTAAAAATTCTTCATAAAGCTCACTTACTTTTTCCGCTTCCTCTTTCTCCGGCATCTCACAGAAGATACGAAGCAGCGGTTCCGTGCCGGAAAACCTTGTCACTACCCAGCCGCCGTTTTTAAAATAAATCTTGCATCCGTCCATATAGGATATATGGTCTATCTCAAAAGGAAGCTCCGGTACTTTCCTCTCTTCCATAAGGATTTTCTGCATCTCCTCCTTCTTCTCATGAGTAAATTTATAGTCTCTTTCTTCCATATGTATCGTTCCGCATTCTTCCTCTATCATCTGATAGATTTCCGACAGTCTCTTACCTGTTACCGCTATCATTTCCACCAACAGGGCAGCAGCATAAACGCCGTCTTTTCCATTGATATGCCCCCTTACCGTCAAACCGCCGGAAGACTCTCCTCCAATGACCGCATCTGTCTCTGTCATTTTTGCAGAGATATACTTAAATCCTACAGGAACTTCATAGCATTTTTCTCCGAAGCTTTCCGCTACCTTGTCCAGCATGTGGGTAGTGGAAAGATTCCTTACTACAGGCCCGTTCCAGCCTTTGTATTTTACAAGATAGTAGTAGAGCAGCACCAGTATATCATTGGGATGCAGGAATCTTCCCGTATCGTCAATCACGCCAATCCGGTCTGCATCACCGTCCGTTGCCAGTCCGATATCGCATTTTTCATCAATTACGAAAGTCTGGAGACTCCGTAAAGTTGCTGCGGAAGGAGAAGGAAGTTTTCCCCCGAACAGGGTATCATGCCTTTCATGAATCATCTGCACCTCACACCTTGCCGTCAGCAGAATGGTCTTTAATGAAGTCTCGCTGACGCCGTACATAGGGTCAAGGGCAATCTTAAGCCCCGCCCGGCGTATGGCTCCCATGTCCACTGCTTCAATAATATTGTCCAGATACTCATTCAGGGGATATATCTCCTCAATGAGTCCCTGTTCCAGCCCTTTGGCGTATTCCATAGTCTCTATCGGGTCGCCTCCCGCTTCTATATCGCGGATATATCCTTCAATGTCCGCCGTCTGCGTTTCATCCGCATCCCTGCCGCCTTTGGTAAATACCTTGATTCCGTTATAGATTGCCGGATTATGGCTGGCTGTCACCATCATTCCATAAGGCAGTTCATGCTTCATGGTATAGAACATAACTAAAGGCGTCGGCGATGATTTATTGATTAAAAGAGCCTTAATTCCTTCCGTGGCAAACACTTCCGCCGCCCACTGCATTGCTTCTTTCGCCAGAAACCTTCTGTCATAGCCGAGGACGATTTTCTTTTCCACACCCTCCGCCTGCATTTTCTCACACATTGCTTTTGCCAGTAACTGAATATTTGCTTTCGTAAACCCGTCACCGATTACGGCTCTCCAGCCGCCTGTTCCAAATGATACCATAAGATAACCTCCCTTATCTTTCTGTTTTTCCTCTTATATTTATTATTACTTTCTTCCTGCCTGTCTGATTTTGATTTCCATTTTATCTGATTTTATCCCATAACCACTTTTACTTCATGTACTGTCCCACGCTCCTGAACCGCAATCTTTTCCACCTCGCTGCCATCCAGAATAATCTTTTTTACACCTTTCATTACTCTCTCCGGATTCTCTACCGTAATATGGAAATCAGCTCCCCGCCACTGCCTCGTAACCTGAAAACCTTCCCATTCCCCCGGAATACAGGGGTCAATTTCAAGAAAATCCATCTGCGGTCTGATTCCGAGGATATATCTGGTAGCGCTGAAATAGGACCAGCCTCCGGAACCCGTCATAAACGGATGTCTCGCCCTGCCGAATCCGCTATGGTCTTTTCCCATGATAAACTGACAGTAAGAATAAGGTTCTGCCTCCCGTACCTCTATCCGGTCATTCTGATGATAAGGACAAAGCGCATCATAAAACTTCATCGCCCTGTCTCCCCTGCCAAGTTTACATTCTGCAGCCCATGCCCAGGGATTCGGATGGGAAAATACTGCTCCGTTTTCCTTCAAACCAGGATATACCCGTGTCACAAATCCGATATCATCATCCGGTTCCGTATAGGAGGGAGCATTCAATAACAATCCGTACGGTGTATACAAATATTCATCCACACTGTCCATCGCCTGAATTGCTTTTTCTCTCGGCGCCGCACCGGACAATACTGCCCATGTATTGGATTCCAAATGCACCTTGCCTTCCTTATCCTCCTGTGTTCCGATTTTCCGTCCGGCTTTCGTAATCCCTCTGATGTACCACTTTCCGTCCCAGAGTTCCCTGTCACAGGCTTCCTTTACTTTCTCCGCACATTCCGTATACTTCTTTACATCTTCCTCATAACCGAAATAAGAAGCAAGCTCTATGAAATTCTGCAAAGCCCAGTAATGCAGGAAAGATACCATAGCGCTTTCACCTCCGCCCAGGTTCAGACAGTCGTTCCAATCCGCCCGGAGACCTTTACAGATACCGCTCGCTCCTACCTGTCTCGCAGAGAAATCAAGAATTGTTTTCAAATGTTCATATACGGTATCTTCCCCTTTGTCCGCATAAGTCACTGTCTCTTTCAGAAATTCTGTCTCTCCTGTTTCTTTTACATATTCCACTACTGCGCTGACCAGCCAGAGTGCATCATCGGAACATGCATCTTTCAGTCCGTGAATCATATCACTTTTATCAAATTCCGGCACGACTGTAGGCGATTTAAAAGGTTTGCATTCATTATTTTCCTCAAACCATTCCGGCTGGAACAGGTGCAGTCCATATCCCTCGGACACCAGCCCTTTCATTAACTGTACGATTCTTTTCTTACACATCTCAGGATTGGAATGTGGAATCGTCATGGCATCCTGTGCCGTATCCCGGTAACCAAGTCCGGTTCTCCCTCCTACTTCTATGAAAGAGGCAAAGCGGGAAAACATAACATTAATTTCCGACTGATAAAGTGTCCATGTATTAATCAGCGTATTCATCCCTTCGTTCGGCGTCTGTATCTGCAATTTATCAAATTTCTCCTGCCAGAAATCATGAAGTCTTTGATAAGCTGCATCCACATTTTGGAAATCGCTGTATTTCTCCCTCATTTTCCTTCCGGCATCCCGATTTCCTTCTCCTAAGAGGAAAATGACCCGAATCTTTTCTCCCGGCTGTAACACAATATTCTTCTGCAGGGAAGCACAATGATTATTGCCAAGTTCATAAGAACCGGAACAGTTTCCATTTTCCACTGCAACGGGATTGTCTTCCGTACGATAAAGCCCGATGAATTTATCCCTCAGACAGTCATAGCCATCCGGTTCAAAATTTGCCGTAAAATACTGATAACCAAATTCTTCGTAAAATAAATCATGTTCGATAATACCGTCTTCATAAGAAGAACCTGCACAATACATACTCATTTGGAAATTCTGGTTATCTATCATAATGTGATGGAAAGAGAACTCCGCATAGCTGAAAATACTCAGATTCCTGACTTTATTATCCGTATTTTCCAATGTCACATCCCACAATTCCACTGCATCCCCTATGGGAACCGACAATTTCTGACTTGCTTTTATCTTTTCATATTCACATTCATAGACAGAATACGACATTCCGTGACGGCATGTATATTTCGCCTGATTAAGCGGCTTTCCTACCGGCTGCCACGAAATACTCCAATAATCTTCTGTCTCATTATCCCGGATATACACATAATGTCCGGGTCTGTCCATGGGAACACTGTTTGCACGGAATCTTGTAATCCTGTGATATTCCGGCGTTTTATAAAACATATATCCCCCTGCCGTATGATTTACCACCACACAGGTATCTTCCACCCCAAGATAGTTTGTCCAGGAAGTGGGCAAATCCACCTTTTCAATTACATATTCCCTCCGTTCATTATCAAAAAACCCATATCGCATCTGAAAACACCTCCCTGCTGTTTTTCCTGTTTTTATTATAAGGGATAATGCTCCTGATTTGTATTGTTATATGTGTCATCTTTTGCTTTTTTTTGGTGAATGGGGATAACCAAAATCCATAATGGATTACAGTAATCGACCGATATATAAAATGATATAGTGATAAAATGCAGATATGCCAGCGAAAAAAAGTAAGCTTTTGGAGATGATTGGAAATGAAACTATATGACAATAAGCAAATAGATTGGAAAAATATTTTATTTGACAACAGAACACTAATCTGGCTGCTTTTGCCGGTTATCATAGAGCAGTTTTTAAACTCCTTTATGGGAATGGTGGATACGATGATGGTTTCTACGGTCGGAAGCGAGGCAATATCAGCGGTATCGCTTGTTGACTCGATTAATAATCTTGTCATACAGATATTTTCGGCAATGGCATCCGGCGCAACAATCATCTGTTCACAGTATATTGGCAGCGGAAACCAAAAAGAAAACAACAAAGCAGCGGGACAAGTTGTACTTACAGTGTTTGCAATTTCGCTCTCCATAACAATATTTTGCATTTTAGGCGGAGAAAGTCTTTTGCGGTTGATTTTCGGAACGGTTGAAAACTCTGTAATGGAAAACTCATTGGTCTATTTTATGATAACGGTTATTTCCTATCCATTTTTAGCATTGTCCAGTGCAGGAGCGGCATTTTACAGGGCATCGGGTAACTCAAAGTTCCCGACGAAAGTATCTGTTGTTTCAAATGTCATAAATGTTACGGGAAACGCACTGTTTATTTATGGATTTAAGTGGGGCGTGGCAGGAGCTGCATTTGCAACGCTTTTATCAAGAGCTTTTTGTACAATCGTGATTTTTTACAGCCTGAGAAAGCCGGGGCAGACAATTACAGTAAAAGACTATTTAAAAATCCGCCCCGATATGCCGCTTATATTTGCAATCATGGCAATAGGCATTCCGTCAGGAATTGAGAACGGAATGTTTCAGTTCGGAAAGCTCGCTGTTCAGTCTACCGTTTCGACAATGGGAACAATTGCAATGTCAGCACAGGCGATGACAAACATTTTTGAAAACATGAACGGCATTTTCGGCAACAGCGTAGGAATCGGGCTTATGACAGTAGTCGGTCAGTGTATCGGTGCAAACAGGAAAGAGGAGGCAAAGTATTATATCGTAAAGCTGATGGGCATTGCAGGAATCGGGACACTGATATCATGCCTTTTAGTACTGGCAATCACCAAACCCGTCACATGGCTTGCCGGCATGGAGATTGAGGCAGCACAGATGTGTTTTGAACTGGTTGCTGCAATGACCATAATTAAGCCATTAGTATGGGTAGGTGCATTCGGACTTCCATACGGACTCCGGGCGGCAGGCGACGTAAAATTTTCCATGATAGCTTCTGTCAGTATCATGTGGGGATGCCGCGTGGCACTCGGCATTTTTCTCGTAAAGGCATTTCACTTTGGACTCTTTGCAGTATGGATTGGAATGTTCACCGACTGGATTGTCCGGGCAGTCATATTTACGGCACGGTTTTTGAATGGAAAGTGGCTCCATTACAAAATGTCCTGAAATTAGGCTGCCGCTTCTTTCTTATCCCTAGCATATAATATTTTCAAAATAATCGGGGTCGAGATAGAAGAAACAATAATAAGCAGGATAACCGAAGTAAAATATACCGGGGTCAGCAGTCCTGCCGACAGTCCCTTTTGGGAGACAATCAATGCCACTTCCCCTCTTGTCATCATACCCACGCCGATTTTTAATGAATCAATACCGTCAAACCTGCACAATTTCGCCATCAGCCCGCAGCCGATAATCTTAGAAACCAATCCGACTGCCACAAATGCCAAAGAGAATAATAAAATCCCCGCACTGACACTTTCCACATTTGTTTTCAAACCGATACTTGCAAAAAATACCGGCCCAAACATCATATAAGAATTTGTATCCATTTTTTGTGCTATGTACTCCGAATCCCTGATGGAACAAAGGATAATCCCGGCTACATACGCACCTGTAATATCGGCAATTCCAAAATACCTCTCCGCAATATATGCCATGGCAAGGCAGAAAGCCAGACCGGCAATGGGGATACGTCTTGTATGGGGATATCTGGCATCTACTTTCTTAAAAATCCTGTAACTGATATATCCAACCACAATAGCAAATACAAAAAACAGAACCGTATTGATAATCACTGTCACCGGATTAGAATCCGGACTCTTAAAGCCGATTACAAAAGTAAGAACGATAATACCGATTACATCATCAATAATTGCTGCACTCAAAATCGTTGTCCCTACTTTTCCCTTTAATTTCCCCATTTCCTTCAGCGATTCTACCGTAATGCTGACGGAGGTAGCCGTCAGAATCGTACCTACAAATACTGCTTTATAAAATTCCTCATCCCCCCACGGAGCAAAACCGTAAAATGCCATATAAAGCAATGCCCCGCATACAAGCGGAATGAATACGCCCGCACAGGCAATTAAGGCAGCAATGGGACCTGTCTTCATAAGGTCCTTCAAGTCTGTCTCAAGCCCTGCGGAAAACATTAAAAGGATAACTCCGACTTCCGCCATCTGTACCAGAAAATCCGACTGGTTCACCCATCCTAAAATACTCGGCCCAATGATAAGACCTGCAATGATTTCTCCTACTACCTGCGGCGCCTTGCATTTCCTGGCCACAATTCCGCAGAATTTCGCAGCTACCAGAATAATTGCCAAATCCTTAAACACCACATATGATTCCATAATCTCCTCACCTCTAAAATAATATGATTTTATTTCCAATCACATATTTTAGCACATCCTATCAAAAAAAACAGTACTAACTTACAAATTTACAGAATGGGTTGCAACAGTCCGGCCAAAGGCTGAACTGCTACGAACTGTAACCTTCCGGCTCCACCAAACTCGCAGCTCCAATCATTCCTGCACCGTTGCCGTTTTGGGCTGTGACCACCTGCGGAATATATGAAACGGATGCCCCGAAACAGTTTTCTTCCAGATATTTATTGAGCGGCTGCGTCAGATTTTCTCCCTGTGCACATACACCCCCGCCAAGCACGATGATATCAGGACGGAAAATATTGACAATATCAATCATACCGTCCGCCAGATGCCTTATATAATTCTCTATCAGCATTTTACCGTAACGGTCCCCTGCCTCAGCTGCATCGAAAGGCATTTTTGCATCCATCCTGTTAAGATTGTGTCCGCACAGCTCCCAAAGCAACGACTCAGGATGCCACACCGCCATTTTTTTTGCATCATCAATTAATGCTGTGGCGGAAGCATATGCTTCCAGGCAATCCGTTCTTCCGCAGGTACACATTCTCCCTTCGGAACCGTTTTTCATATGTCCCAATTCAACCCCTCCGGGATGGCCGCCTTCAAATATTCTGCCGTCAATGATGATTCCGCCTCCGACTCCGGTTCCCAATGTTAAAAATGCCGCATTCCGGTATCCTTTGGCAGCCCCCTTTACCACTTCCCCGAGTGCCGCACAATTGGCATCATTATTGATATAAACAGGAAGCGGGAGGTATTTTTTCAGTTCCGCCGCCAGCGGTACATGGTCCCAGCGGATATTATTGGAATACAATACCACACCGTTTTTGCTGTCAACCGTTCCGGGGCTTCCCACGCCCACACCCAGACATTCTCCAAAATCATAACCGTTTTCCGTAAGCAGTCCGGCCGCAGCATTTCCCATATCTGCAATCACCTGCTCATAAGGTCTCGCAGCATCTGTCGGAATGGATGTCTGCGCAATAATATCATACGCCCTGTTTACTATCCCTATTTTTACAGCGGTTCCTCCAAGATCAATTCCTATGATAACCTTGTTTTCTTTCCCTGACATTTTGATTCCTGCTCCTTTTCTTCTCATCGATTTTATTCCCGCGAGCAACGAGCCAAGTGACTGCTTGCAGGCATTTGGCAACTGCCGCGAGGGTCAAATACCCCGCCCCTTGGGGCGTTTCAAATTTGATGCCCCGCTGCTTGCGGCGGGGTCTTTGACTGCTGTATGCTTACCCAGACTGCAGAGTGTCCTGCCAGCACTCCCTTTCCATCCTGTCCGCAAATACCGGGATACTGATACCTTTCCACCGCATACTTTTCCGGCAGCGTGTAAGGTGTAGAGCGGTGGTTTACGATTACCATGCCATTTTCAAATATGCCCGTTTCAATGCCCCGTTCACAAATACCGCTTTCCGGTCTTATACAGCGTTCTAAAATATCCTTCACCAAAGTCGTTTTCGACTGGATGATTGGATACATCTCCCGGTTTTTCTGCCCATAAGGTACATGGGGAATATTCTTTGCTGCGTAGGAGGCTCCAATCTGCACGCCAAAAGCATATACCGTTCCCTTAAAATCCCCTTCTTTCGTTTCTCCTGTCATTTCCGCAAGCATTCTGCCTGTATACTCCGCCACACAACAGCCTCCCCCTTCCAGATAACCGGCAACCGGATTCCCGTCATAGTATCTGCAGAATGCTTCCCCCTGCGGAATAATTACCTTGCCATACCGGTAAGGCATTTTTTCGCATTCTTCTCCATAAATGCCGAAGCAGGATTTTGCAATCATATCCTTCGGTCCATGCAACAGTATGCCGCCTTCTTTCACCCACGCTTTTATCGCTGCCTCAGACTCCTGATGCTGTACTGCCAGGTAACAGTCATTTGCAGCAATAATTAAGATTTTATACTCAGAAAGCGCCCCCTGTTCAATCTGATGCGTACTAATCACATCCACCTGATATCCGAGGTCACAGCAGAGTCTGTACCAGCCAAGCAAATCCAGCCGGCGTATTTTATTATTTCCTACCTCAAAAGGTTCAAAATGCGCCATTTCCGACGGAAATAACAATGCAATCTCTTTTTTTCTCCTGCCTTTTCGAAGCGGGATAATCTCCGCACACCACTGGTTTGCCAAACGGAGGGAATCCATAAATTCCTGCTCCATCCGGTTCAATACTCCGCCGTCATCCAATCCGTTCATTCCGTAACAGGTATACCCATCCATACCACATGCCGTCATCGTTCCGATTATTTCCGCAGGTGTGAGAAATGCATAGAGGTCATTATAAATAAATCTTCCCCAGTAAATTCCTCCTATCAGGGGCTTCCCTTCGTTCATTACCCGCATCATACTATGCTGGCAGGAAACCACATAAGCATCCGGATATCCGTCCGGTGTCGTAGGAACCGTAATAAAATGACAGGAATCCACGTAAGGAACCAATGCATACATATCGATGCCCCGCATGGCAGTATCCCACAAATCGCTGAATTCGTTGTCTGAATCTGCCTGCTGCCGTCCGTAAATATTCAGGAAATATCCCCACTGAGACATATCAGGACAAAGAAATAACTCCGGATTTTTTTCCTTTAACATTTCCTGCATTTCTTTAAAATATTGTGTGAGCTCATGCATTCTCCAAAGTGCATTGTCCCGCCACATCATAAACTGCGGTGTACTCTTCTTTACATCCTCTTCCGTATAAAACACAGATTCCCCGTATTTTACCGTATACCAGTATTCTTCCGGTTCCAGTCCGGAAAAACTGTCTGCGGATAAACCATAGGATTGGTTCAGCTTTTCTATATCTCCTTCATAAATCTTTTCCAAATAGCGGAGATACCTCTTTTTTCCTTCCTCATCGAAACTCGGCGCTACGACCGGGTCCCACATACTGCACATAGGAATCACTTCATATTCCTTTTCATCTTTCCTGACAAGACACCTCTCGCACCCGGCGCCATAGCGGTCCATAATGCGCTCTACATGCTCCTTCATAGATAATCTCGCCTTTTGTGACCAGTATTTATACCATCTTCCCGGCGTACCGTCCGCATGTATAGTCTCCTCCCCATAAATCGGCGGGCTGAAACGAATATGCGGATAAAGATTATCCCCGTTCAGGTAAAGCAGTAAAAAATTATAAGAAAGTCCATGTGCATGTGCGGATTTTTCCATATATTCCTGCATCTTTACATACTGGCTTAACACACCGGTCTCATACCGTTCCTTAAAATCCTCCGATGCCTTCGTGTCAAGCATGACACTGTTAAAACCAAGCTCTTTAATCTGACACATTGCTTCATCAATGAATGCTTCATCATCATAAGCCGGACTGTAAAAATTCCCAAATATTACATTGATATAAGGTCTCTGATCCGTTCTGCTAATCATTTCTGACTGATTCCTCCCTCCTGCCTGTATCCGATGCTATTAAGTAAAAAACTGCCGCAAAAGCAAAGTTTTCACTTTTTTCTATTTGCGGCAGCAAGTTTTATTCCATATAATCCATCAGGCGCTCTGCTGTAGTAAATGCAAGCCCGGTGACCGTATCGGCACAGCCATAGTAAATTGCAATCCTCCCTGTTGCTGCGTCTGTCAATGCAGCGCATGGAAATACTACATTAGGCACATCTCCTACACATTCATAGAGTTCATGAGGTCCTAAAATATACTTTCTGGTTCTCTTTATGACCTTCCATGGTTCTTCCAAATCCAACAGCGCGCATCCCATCCGGTATACAAAGCCGTTGCATGTATTGATTACACCATGATAAATCAAAAGCCATCCTGCATCTGTTTCAATCGGAACGCTTCCGGCTCCTATCTTTGTACTCTGCCATGCGGAGAAATCGCCTTTCACTGCCCCCATCACATATCTGTGGCATCCCCAGTATTTCAAATCAGGACTTTCACTCAGGAAAATATCTCCAAACGGGGTATGCCCGTTATCGCTTGGACGGCTCAGCATATAGTAATTCCCATTGATTTTCCGCGGAAACAATACACCGTTACGGTTAAACGGTAAAAAAGCATTTTCCAATTGATAAAACGTTTTAAAATCAAAGGTATATCCTACCCCGATTGTGGGATATTCATGATAACCGTTGCACCATGTAATATAGTACCTGTCTTCTATAAAGCAGACTCTTGGGTCATACCGGAAATCCCGTTTGGCTACTTCCGGATGCGCACCCTGAAATATGACCGGCTCATCCGAAATATCCCAATGAATTCCATCCTTACTGAATCCGGCAAAAATATCCATGCTGATTGATTTACTGTCACAGCGGAATACACCGGCAAAACCATCCTGGAAAGGAACAACCGCACTGTTAAAAATACTGTTTGAATTCTTTGTTGCAAATCTTTCAATAATCGGATTTGCATTATAACGCCATACCGGCAATAATTCTCCGTCTCTTGGTTCCTGCCATGGCATATTCGGTAAATTTTCACCTATTATTTTAATCATTCTTCCCTTACCACCTGTTATTCTTTATTAGCCATATATTCGTCTAATTGTCTCTGCGCTTCGTCTACTACATCCTGCCAGCCGGCTTTCATCAGTTCCTCCTTAATCTGCGGAACAGCTTTCGCGGGATCCTGTACTCCGGTCATCACCTCACTGCGGTAACGCAGCCAGATTTCATTACAGTTGGAAAGTTTATCGGATACCTGCGACGTATCGAATGTAAAACCAAATACAGCAGAGTCTACCGCCTGGTCATTCAGCGCTTTTATTTCTTCCCACTGGTTAAATACATCGGTATCCACCTGTGTAACCGTAAAGAAAGTTCCCTGTGTATATCCTGCCATTTCCCAATCCTGATTGAGCTTATGTGCCTTTCCGTCATCCGTATACTCAAAATCAACGCCTTCTTCCCCATAATAGAACATGTCACGTAACTTGGTATCTGTATTAACGAGATCCAAAAACTGCAGGCATTTCTCCGGATATTTACTGTTCGTCGAAATCATATTCAAAGAACCGCGTACGGTTTCGCTGGACAGAATCGTATCGCCTACTTTCTGAACTACTACGTCCTTGCCCATCTGCGGTCCCCAGGATGTAACTGCTGCTGATTCCCAGCCCTGCGCAACACGCCACATATTGTAAACACGGGCTTCGTTTAAAGTTGCAGCATCGGGATTGATGATTCCCTTTTCATACCATTCATGGAAAGTTTCCAGTGCAGAGTAGATATCGGGTTCCTCTAATGTAAAGCACACTCTTGCATCCTTATCGTCATACCGCACGCCAAGAATCTGGGTTCCGCCGCCAATCTGGTCATATACATCGAAAATGTAGTAAATGCCATCATTTTTTACATAAACCGGATAATCATTCTTATCAGCTTTGAGCTTTTCAAATGTCTCCGTCAAAGAATCCAGCTCCACAAGGGATGCAATATCCAGACTGTATTCCTCTACCAGTTCCTTATCCCAGATTGCATAATTCGAAATAGCATTATCCTTATATGTAGGTACACCATAAATTCTACCATCAACTTTTACTGCTGTCCAATATTTTTCCGGCATCATTTCGTTCAATCCCGGCATATTTTCCCCTATCATGTCTGTAATATCGCAGTATGCTCCCAGTGTAATATCCGGAACATAATTTTTTCCGATACCGAAAATAATGTCATAAGGTTCATTGGTACTGATAATGATATTACGGCGGTCATCCCATGAGCCCCATGGTATTACTTCCATTTCAATATTGACTCCAATCTTTTCACCAACATAATCATTGACTTTTGCTACCCATGAATCATAATTGTCCGGCATACCGTTTCCAATCGTAACCCACTTCAAAGTTACAACTTCATCACCTCCGGACTGCTGCCCGTTTCCCGTTCCGCCGCCTGATGAATTACCGCAGCCTGCCAATGTTCCAATCGTAAGCAAGAATGCGATTCCTGCTGCTAACATTCTTTTTAACTTCATTCCTCTCGCCTCCTGAATTTCAAATAATTTTTATTCTTTCACTGAACCGACCGTCAAACCGGAAATAAAATATTTCTGGAAAAATGGATAAGTACATGCAATCGGCACAATAATAATGATTGCAATTGCCATTCGTACACTTTCTGTCGGCATGGATAACTTATACTGCTGCATCGACAAACCGCCATATGGATTATTTGCCAGATATTCAATGCTTGCACGTATATTGTTCAGCATGGACTGTAATGTCTGCAGATTCTTATCATCGATATACAAAGATGCCTGAAACCAGTCATTCCAATAACCGAAAGCTGCAAACATTCCGATTGTTGCCATTACCGGCTTGGAAATCGGCAGTACAATCTGCGCCCATATACGGAACTGTCCGGCGCCGTCAATTTTAGCGGATTCTACAATGGAATCCGGTATCGTCGTCCGGAAGAACGTCCGGCAGATTGTAACGCTGAAAGACGAACATGCCAAAGGCAGTATCAGCGCCCAGATGGTGTTCCGAAGTCCTAAAATATTATTGACTACTACATAGCTGGATAACATACCGCCGTTAAATACCATCGGTATAAATATAATCCATGTATACAATTTTTTCAGTTTAAAACTGCTTCTGGAAACCACATACCCCATAGAGGTCGTCAGTGCAATCGTAATAATCGTACCAAAAATAGTGATAAACACTGACATAAATGCCGCGTGAAGAATCATCCCGCGTTCATTCCATAAAAACTGATAGGCTGCTCCCGAAAACTCCTGTGGGATAATCTGATATCCATAAGTCCGGAGAGCTTCCTCGCTGGAAATAGATATGGAAAATACAAACAGCAGAGGAAAAATACACGTCAGTCCTAATATCAGGAACAGAATATTAATAAGGACATTTGTTGACGGCTTAATCTGGTTCATTGTTGATGAGCTGTCTGTTTCTTTTGCTCTTTTTTTCACTTTGCACACCTCCCCGTATTATATAATTCTGTTTTCATTGTCAATCTTGCTGACAACCCAGTTCGCCAGTAAAATCGTAGCACAGCTGCAGATTGCCTGGAAGAAAGATGCTGCCGCTGTCTGTCCGATGGGCGATGAAGATTTCAGTGCCTGGTAAATATATGTATCAAAGGTTGATACCGTCGTGTACAGAGACTGGGGGATTCCTCCCGTTGTCTGATAGAACAGACCAAAGTCGGAATTAAATATCTTACCGCAGTCCAAAATCAGCATCATAATAAATACCGGTTTTATCGACGGAAGGGTTATATATCTTTCCTGCTGCAGCTTTGTGGCTCCATCCATAACTGCCGCTTCATAAAGGGTTCTGTCCACACCTGTAATACTTGCCAGATAAATTACCATACCATATCCCATACCTTTCCAGGTATTCAGGAATATCAGGATAAAAGGCCAGTACTTGCTTTCCTGAAACCACATAACAGGCGTTCCGCCAAGCGCTGTGATAATACCGTTCAGATAACCTCTCTCCGGTGTCAGCAATGCATAGACAAAATAGCTGACCACTACCCATGACATAAAGTAGGGCAGAAACATCATTGTCTGATATACTCTTGAGCCTCCTTTGTTCCTCATGTTGCTAAGCAGCAACGCACCTCCTACTGCAACACTGGCGCTGATGATAATAAACGCAATATTATAAAGAATCGTATTTTTCAACAGCATCGCAAACGAATTGGAGACAAAGAAGTATTTGAAATTGCTAAACCCTGCCCATTCGCTGTGTAACAGATTGTAAATAAAACTGTGTCCACCGGGCGCCAGTTTATAAATCTTAAAGGCAATAATAATACCAAACATCGGCAGATATGCAAAAATCAGATACCATAACAGAGTCGGCGCCGACAGCATAAATAATTCTGTATCGTCTCTGCTCCACCGCTTTCTCAGACGGGTGCCTTTTTTCTTTTCTCCTTTATTAAGAATTGTTTTCATACTCATTCATATTCTTCCTCCTTGTTTATATTTATTAATTGCAATTAACATCCACATAATATATACAGCTTATGAATACTTCTGCTGTCCGGAAACTTATTCAGCAGTTTTCCACGCATCAATCTGTCTCTGCATTTCATCAATCACATCCTGCATTCCTGCTGCTTCCAATTTTTTATTAAGCTCCGGCAAATACCGGTCGGGATCCACACTCCCTGTATACAGCGCTTTCCCAAATTCATCCAATACATTCCTGAATGCCGCTACCTGCGCACTTACAGGCTCCAGATTAAAGTCAAATCCAAGAGAGGGAGCAGCTATGGAATTATCGTTAAATTCCTTAAAACCAATCCACTTATCTAACGGTTCATTATCCAGTACATAGGTATGAAACAATCCTCCCTGCACCCAGTACGGAACGGAATAATCTTTGGCGGAATCCTCATTCAGCCTTATCTTAAAATCATAAGCGTATGCATTTCCTGCTACAGCCTCTATTTCATCGGCATCTGCATCGATTCTGTCCCAATGCACACCCTCAATTCCATAATTTAACAGATTCCTCAGATATTCATCCGTATTAATCAGATTTAACAATTCCATAGCTTTCTGCGCATGTTCAGAATTCTTATTAATCGCAGTCATGGCGCCTCTGGCTGACGCATTTGTAATTTTTATATCCATAATCTGTGATACTACCACTTCGTACCCCAAATCCTTACTCCAGGTCAGTTCCGCATATGGATGCCCGTCACCCTTTGTTACAAATCTCCTGATGGTTTTATCATCCGAAGCAACTGCCGCATCTTTATTGATATAGCCGGCAAGATAATACTTACGCATCGTTCTCAATACCGATATCATTTTTTCCGTTTCAAAAACATTTTTTACAATAAGTTCTTCATCATCATATTCAATCCCCACCGGATCCTGTATTTTATCCATATAAGTCGGTGCCGTATAATCTTTGGTCAGATACATTGGAACAACATCCGGCTCATTCTCCTTAATCAGCTGAAGCCACGGCTCCAAATCTTCCAGTGAATGAATGTCTTTGTACGGAATGTTATATTTATCTACATATTCTTTGGTAAATACCCACATAGGGCAGTTTCCAATTTCCTTTTCACTTGGAACTCCATATATTTTTCCGCCTACTTTAGCCGCTTCCCAAAACCGCTGGTCAATTTCTTCATACATCTGCTTTCCCTGATTCTGCAAAAGATAATCCAACTCAAGGAAAGCTCCTTTCTGTACATTTTGAAGATAATCATTTGTCCATGAACAGGTAAAACACATATCCCATATATCATCCGTATTGATGACTACCTGCATCTTCTGACTGTAATCGCCCCATCCTACTTTTATGATATTTAATTTCGCACCAATCTTCTCCTGAATATATTGATTTACTTCGTTAAGAACCATTTGGTCATCATTCTGCGAATCTCCTACCTGATACCATATCAGTTCCACAATTTCTTCTTCATTTACACCCGTTTCCGTCTTCTCTCCGCATCCGGACAGAATATTTAACAGAAGTATGATTACCATTGACAGAATTGCTTTACTTTTTATATATTTTTTCATCATTTCTCTCTTTCTGCTCCCTACAATCAAATAATACCTTTAACTGCATACAAATCCTAGTCGAAAATTTCCAGTTTTATTGTACAAATTCTAGAGTAAATAATTTCACTGCCCACTCTTGTACGTCAAAATGCCCCAAAGCATTTAAACCTCGGGGCAAAAATCCATAACAATCAGTTTATTGTTCGAAAGTATTATGAAATTTCAATATTTTTTTATGGTCCGCAGTGATGCCGGAGACACGCCGTAACTCTGCTTAAACTTCCTGTAAAAATAACTGGTATCCGGGTATCCCACCTCTTTTGCAATATCATTGATTTTCATATTTGTATTCAGAATCATATCCTTTGCCATTTTGTTTTTGGTATTGCTCAGATACCTGGCAAACGAACACCCCACCTCTTTTTGAAAAATCTGACCCAGATAAGAAGCATTCATATGATATTTATATGCCAATGTCTTTAAATTCATGTCTTCTTTATAATTCTTCTGCACTTCCTCTATAATCTGCTTCACTACAGGCGTATATTGCGAATCCTCCATATGAAGATAAGTGATAATCTCTACAATCTCCGAAATAAAAATTGTTTTCAAGCCAAATATATCATCTGCCTGATAGATTTTTTCCATCATCTCCGAAAGATTCTGAAAATTTCTTGACTGTCCCAGCTTATATTCCGCCTTGATATCCTGCAGCAGAACCGCCATTTTCAGTGCCAATTGATACAATACATCCACATTGACTTCAGACCTTAAATTATTGATAAACAGGTCTTCTATATATTGTAAAACACCGTCCTGATCTTTTTTCAGAATCATTTTTCTG
This sequence comes from uncultured Lachnospiraceae bacterium, assembly GCA_947246015.1. Classification (GTDB taxonomy): domain Bacteria; phylum Bacillota; class Clostridia; order Lachnospirales; family Lachnospiraceae; genus Kineothrix. The sequence continues at coordinate 156,711 of CAMXQE010000001.1, forward strand.
AGCAGTGTTTCATCGATTACCACATCCTGTGTCTTTCTTTCCAAAATATAACTTTCTGCAATACAGCTTCCATATCCTTCCAATATACGGTACTTTTGCATTTTGGAAGCCATCTTATAGCAATCCGGCAGTCCGGCATATTCCTGTATCGGCGATGCTATCGTAAAGAAGCTCATAATTCCGTACATACTCTCCAGCGTATTCTGCAGTCTGCCGAATATTTCCAGAACTTCACTGTCTTCACTGTTCCCTTCCGCATATAATAACAGGAATAAAGTATCCGGTGAAAGGTAAATCGGTTTAATATTATTGGACATTTTCTGGATTTCTGAAAGTATTACCTGAAAGCCTTCCTTATTTTCCACACTGCCGGTATCAATTTTCATAATGGAGGCATATATTTTTTCACCGCTGTCAATTTTCGGAAGCATACGATAAAACTCTGCTGCCTCATCACCGCTTAATTTGCCTCCTAAAAGTTTATGCCAGCCAATCTTATCTTCCATGTCCTCCACGCTTTTTCTTTCAATTTCATCCAGCTGATTTGCAGCATCTAACAGCGCCTGCTTTAACTGTTCTTCATTAATCGGCTTTAAAATATATTCTTCCACATCTAATTTCAATGCCGCCCTGGCATATTCAAATTCGTCATATCCTGACAAAATGATACATCTGGTCTTCGGATTGATTTTCCTGATTTCTTCTAAAAGCTCCAGTCCGTTCATCTGCGGCATTTCTACATCTGTTACTATAATATCCACCGGTTCTTTCCTAAACTGCTCCAATGCCTCTTTCCCATTATGAACCATAGACACTACGGACATCGAAATTTCTTCCCAGTCAATAATGCACCGAATTCCCTGAAGAATAAATTCTTCATCTTCCACCAGCATCACTTTTCTCATACACTTCTCCCTTTTCAATCCTGATTGTCAGAATAACAAGCAGTCCTCTCGGCTCTGCCATTTTCAAAGAAATCCCGTATTCCTCTCCGAAGACTGCTTTGATTCTTCTATTTACATTATGGATACCGATACTTTCATTGCTGTTTTTCGTCTTTATATTGTCACTTAATTCCTTATTCTTTTTTTCCAGTTCCTCTGCCTGCATTCCCCGTCCATTATCCTGAACATACAGGTAAAGCGTAGTTCCTTCCCGTTTCGCCCATATATGTACCAGATTATCCTGCCTGTCACGTTCTATGCCATGGATAAAATAATTCTCGATAATAGGCTGCAGCACAAATTTGATAACCGGCAGGGGAAGCAGTTCTACGGGACATTCCACTTTTGACTGAAAACTGCCCTGATACCGATACTCAAACAATTCCAAATACTGCTTGCAATATTCCAACTCCTGACCCAGCGTGATGATATCCGCTTCTTTTAACTGGCTCCGGAACAGAACTACCATACTATACAGCATTTTACCGACTTCCTTGTCGCCGTTACATATGGCCTTCATCCGGATTGCCTCTAATGTGTTATAGAGAAAATGAGGATTAATCTGGCTCTGGAGCGCCTGCATCTGCGCATTCTTACGTTCGATTTCTTCCAAATAACTTTTTTCGATGTATAGCTCCAGTTTCTCACACATTCCGTTAAAATTATCTGCAATCATATCCAGTTCATCTTCTTTTTTCCATATATTCAAACGGACTTTGAAGTCACCGGTAGTTACCTGATTCATAGCTTCCAAAATCAAGTCCACCCTTCCGGTCAGACGTTTCACATAGAAACTAATATAAAGAATTCCTATTGCACTTGCCACTGCCCCAATTCCCAAAATCAGGAAAAACCTTGCTGCTGGCAGCTGTGCAGCCAGTCTTTCATCCATGAACGTACAAACCTGATATTCACCTACCGATTCCGTACAGGAGAAATATTGCTTCTGCCGGATATAAAATTCATAGTTTTCTACATCCGGTTTAGCAAAAATCACATTGCCTTCCTCAAATAAAACAACCATTTCCGCATACGGATTTGTACCCTGAATTTCTTCAAGCGCATTTTTAGCTTCAAAAGTAAACAGAATACATCCCGCCGGCTTCATCGTATCAGGATTTCGTATTTCTTTCAAGTAAACCAGTTTCCCCGGTTCACAGAAATCATTATTCTGTATCTGATGCAGCCTTGGCTTCCCGTCCTTACCCGGATAAACATTTTTTTCCGGATAACATTCCGTAAGCTGGGATGTTTCATAACTAATCATCTCTATTTTTTCCAAATGCTGATTTGCCTCAAAGGTCTCGTTCAAAAAGCGGAAAATCCCTTTATAAACCAATTCGCTGGAAGAACTGTATCTTTCTAATGAATACTCCTGATAAGCCTCCGGCTCCAATCGGAAATACTCCAACAAATCGCTCAGCTCGGACGGCGAACGGTACAAATCCTTATGGATATAGTCCGCCGCCCGTCTGATTTCTTCCACGTATCCCAACGCCTGCGCATGGATTCTTTCGATTCCCTCACGATTTGACTCTAACAGCCTTTTGCGCGCATCAGAAATAAAGTAAATCACAAGCGCTGTCACAATAAAAAGGATAATCGCTGTATATGTGTAGAACATTTTAAAATATAACTGTTTCGGCCTTTTCTTTTCCATCAGCCATTCATCCTTTACAATTCAAATAAAACGGTTTTAATCTCATACGGATGCAGCTCCATTACCACTTTTCCGTCATTAAATCCGCTAACCGGACGCTCCATTAAGTCACCTTCCGCCCATGCTTTATACATAAAAGACGGATTGATTTCTACTCTCTGTTTTGCTCCGGCAAAATCATGGAAACGGACCACCAGATAACATCCATCCTCAGATTTTTTCACGGCATCAATCTCTACCTGCTCATTATCTAAAGTAAAGAAGCTGCCGCCCGGTTCTTTCTGCATTCCTTCATAAACATCCATGGGATTATTCAGTGCATACGCACTCTCCACAACACGTCCTTCCACAAAATCTCCCTTATGCGGCAAAAGGGCATATGTAAACTGATGCTTTCCTACATCCTGCAGATGGTCTGGCTGCAATCCTGAACGCAGCAGGGAAATACGCAGTACATTGTCTTTGATATCATAACCGTATTTACAGTCATTCATAAGAGCTACACCGTAATTTCTCTCTGACAAATCGGCATACCTGTGTCCGACAGACTCAAATCTCGCCTGATCCCAGCTTGTGTTCCAATGATTCGGACGGCGTACATTACCATACTGAATATCGTATGTTGCATAAGTGCTCCTCACATCTACCGTAAAGGCTGCTTTTAAAAGCTGCTGACGTTCTTTAAAATCAACATCTGTCTTAAAATCAATCCTTCTATCCATACTATAAAGAATCATATCCTGACAAACCGTTGTATTCATATAATTCCATTCCATATGAATCGTCAGACATAAAGCCCCGCACTGTTTTACTTCAAAAACAGTCAAATCTGTGATTTCCCTCATTTTCTGCTGATAGAAAATATCGATGTCCCATGCATCATTGTCAAGCGGTTTATCTTCAAACACCTGCAGCACATTTCCTCTTTCTCCATGTGCCAGTACTTCCCTTTCCTCCTGCTTATCAAACAGTCTGGTAATCTGTCCGTAATCATTCAGACAAACTGAATAAAACGGTGTTTCAATATTTTTTCCATTCACTGTAAAGACACTATTCTCTGGCAATTCTTTTCCCTTTGTAAACCAAATGGTCTTATACCCCATGGGCGGTACATCCTTAACCTGCACATAATGCATTCCGTCTGCCTGTTGGGACAGAAGTACATTGCCTGCTTCATCCTTATAAACCCCTGTATCATTTCCACGTATTGCCGCCATGGTATCCAGTTTCCATCCTGACGCATTATATACGGTAAAACTGTCTTCCCCGTCTGTCAGTGCATTTTCTTTATAAGCAGAAATCACATCTTCCCCAATCTGTCTTATCACTTCATAATCCCTTCGGGAGTCTTCATAAACTTCATGAATGGAAGAACCCGGAATGATATCATGGAACTGATTCGTCAGAATCATTTTCCACCCTTTGGTCAGCTTTTCCTGCTGTGCCATGGCAAGATTATTTTCTCTGACAGCATTCATAACCGTCATCCACTCCGCCTTGCGGTAGAGCAGTTCCATCTTACGGTTCATCCGCTTATTATATCCCTGACTTGTATAAGTGCCTCTGTGATATTCCAGATATAATTCTCCATCCCATGTATGTACATATTGTTCTGTATCATTTACCGTCTTTTTCAGTTTACGGAAATATTCCCCTGCTGTGGAAGTCTTTACATTTGGCAGACCCGGAATTTTATCGAGTCTCCGTCTTGCTTCCAGAAGATCTCTGTTAACGCCTCCTCCTCCGTCTCCATATCCATAGGAAATCAGCATATCTTTATTGACTTCCTTATCACTGTATGCTTCCCATACCCCTTTGACCGTCTTTGCAGTCAGAAGCCCGTTGTATGTATAAAACCACGAACCCGGTTCATTCCATGGTTCCGGTGTCGTAATGAAATGCGTCAGCACCTGCGACCCGTCCATTCCCTTCCAATAAAAAGTATCATGAGGCATCCGATTATACTGATTCCAGCTTATTTTTGTCGTCATGAACATATCAATTCCTGATTTTTTTAATATTTGAGGCAGAGCCCAGGAATAGCCGAACACATCCGGAAGCCACAGGTATTCCACATCTTTTCCAAATTCCTCTTTTATAAAACGGCTGCCAAGTAAAATCTGACGCGTCAGGGACTCTCCGCTTGTAAGGTTACAGTCCGCTTCCACCCACATGCCTCCGTCTGTTTCCCAACGTCCTTCCCTGACCCGTTTTTTTATCTCCTCATAGATTTCCGGAAAATCTTCTTTGATATATTCGTAAATCTGCGGCTGTGTCTGCAGGAAAATATATTCCGGAAACATTTCCATCATACGCAGAACCGTAGAAAAAGAACGGGACGCCTTCTCATGGGTATGTTTCAATCTCCAAAGCCACGCCATATCAATATGCGTATGGCCTATACAATGTACATTTACGAGAGACTGTTTATCCATTCCCTCTATCTTCTCATTTAATATATCATCTGCCTGATGCACTGTTTCGTAAAAACTATCACTTCCCGGATAAGACCAGTCGATACAGTGGCAGGCACTGTCCAATGCGATTCTGAGATTATATTTCACCGGATTCCCATCTTCCAGATTGTTCACCGTATCTAACACCAGAGAACCCATATAATAAAAATCATCTGTCTTTTCATCCAGACACGCCAAATCCGCCCTTTTTATCCTGTGTTCCTGTTCTTTCGGCACACCGCCGCCTTCCAGTCCTGACCAGAGTCGGAAGGTAAGCCGGAAAGTAGACCCGCACAATTCTTTCGGGAAAAAAACCTCCATATGGTTTACATCTACTCCCTGATAAGGTTTTTCATTGATATAACACATTGCCTCAAATCCGGAATTATTTCCGGCGCCTGTTTTGCCGAAATCAAAGATACCTACTACGCGATGTCCTTCCCATTCTTTTGGAATAGATACTTCTTTATGCATCCAAAGATAATGATCGCGGCCGGACCAGAAATCCCCGACTTTCATCGTATCCCAGTTTTCAAAACTGACCGGAACCTCCGGATTCACAACTCCCTGTTCATCTTCGCATACCGCGAATTCTTTCATAGGGATAATATTACGGTATCTATAATTCTTTACTTCATTTATCCTTCTGTCTAACTTTCTGTCTGTATGGAACATATGCCGTCATCCTCCTGCTTTTATAATTTGTGAGATTCCATCTTTTTATAAATCCTGTAAATTATTCTACTGCATATTTTTTTCCATAACAATTTACGTTTTTCTATATTTAGTGTACAAATTCTACTCCTTTTATTCCCGCGAGCAACGAGCCAAGTGTCTGCTTGCAGACATTTGGCGACTGCCGCGAGGGTCAAAAACCCCGCTGCTCTGCAGCGCTGCAAGTTTGATACCCCGTTGCTTGCAGCGGGGTTTTTGATTTTTCCAGCCTGTAGCCAAGATAATCTAAAAACAATTCCGCATACATTGCATTCGCCCAGGAAAACCATTCCCTCGTATATCTGCTATCGTCATCGCAGAAGAACCCCTCATGCATCATACCGGTTCCCCCTGTTGTCGCCACCATATTCTTAAGTATCTCTAATTTTTCTTCACTGCATTTGCTTGTCAGTCCCTGAACAGCCATTGCAATATGCCAGATATAACCTGACGGTGTATGCAAACTTCCAATCCCTGATGCTTTTTTTCCTCTATAATAAAACGGATTTCTGTCACTTAATATATATCTTCTTGTATTCTCTGCCGCCTCTGCATCTGCCGGATACCCCAGATACTCCATTGCCAGAAGGCTGGGAACATTAGCATCATCCATCAGATTGTACATACCGTACCCATCGACTTCATATGCATAAACCATGCCAAATTCTTCCGTATAAGTTTTACCCTCTCTTTCCACAGCATCTCTTACCTGCTCCTTAAGCAGCCTCGCCTCTTTTTCCATTTTTTCATTGAAAAACAGCTTCCCTGCCATTTCCTCCAAATATCCCATAATCACTACTACAAACATATTAGACGGAATCAGATATCCATAAGTACAGGCATCGTCACTGGGCCGGAATCCTGACCAAATCAGACCTGTTCCTGATTTCACCAGGGCACCCTTTCCGTCTCTGGAAAGCGTATCCTGAAACAAGGGACTTTTTCTATGAAACCTGTATGGGGAATTTTCTTCATGAAACTGTTCTGTTCGGAATACTTTAAAAATCTTTTCTATTCCATTAAAAAAATTCTGGTCAAACTGGGAAACACATCCCGTATTTTTCCAAAGAAGATACGCCAGCTGCACCGGATAACATAAAGAATCTATCTCAAACTTCCGCTCCCAGACCCATGGATTCTGCTCCGGATCATCCTTTTCCCAACATGCTCCGTTTGGCAGTTCATTGAATGCATTTGCATATTCATCGATACAAATATAATGAAACTGCCTTCTGACAACCCCCGCAATCATTTCTTTCATCTGATTGTTTTCTTTCGCCCAAAATATATAAGGGCGCATCTGAGCCGTCGAATCTCTCAGCCACATTGCCGGAATATCCCCTGTAATGACATGAACAGTGCCATCTTCCATTTCCTTAACTGTCGTATGCAAAGTATTCGTATAACACTCTGCAAATACTTTCATTAATTCAGGACAGCATTCCGCTCGCTTCTGAATCTGTTTCATAAAATTATCCATACCAAATTAACTCCTATTTTATCATATTTTACTTCTGCAAAAAAGAACATTGCTTCCTGTAACAAGATTTTAGCAAGTATCTTAATTCGAAACCAGTGTAATAAGTATAGATTTTTTATATTTATTATTGATTTCATAAAGGAAAATCTTCTTATAAGCCATTGTAAGTTCTTATAACTTCTTGCAGAAATGCTTTTTCTAATGATTTAAGGCAGAAAAACAATCACGACTTTTTTCATGGGATTTTTAAAAAGTATCTGCGGGCAATGTTTTCATATTTTATAGGATATATAAGCTAAGGGCAGCCATATAGTCAACAACCCCGCTGCAAGCAACGGGGCATCAAGCTTGCAACGCTGCAGAGCAGCGGGGTATGTGACCCTCGCGGCATTCGTCAAATATCCATGCAAGCATGGCTATTTTCCTCATTGCTCGCGGGAATCAACCATTAACAGCAGATAGAAAAACCTTATAGAAATATATGAGCGTTTATGGTATTCTACAAGTATAAATCTAAATTGTCAACGAAACAGAAAGGATATGTAATGATTTATAAAAATCCTATTATAAAGGGGTTTAATCCCGACCCATCTATTTGCAGAGTAGACAATGATTACTATTTAGTAACAAGTTCATTTGAATATTTTCCAGGAATACCAATTTATCATAGCAGCGATTTGATTAATTGGACAATGCTAAGTCATTGCATTTCAAACCCACAACAGCTTAATTACAAAATTTTCGGAAATTCCAGCGGTATATGGGCACCTACCATACGGTATAATAATGGCCACTTTTATGTAACGGCTACAGTTGATAAGCTCGGAAATATGATAATGCATACAGACGATATAAAGGGAGAATGGTCTGACCCTGTTTTTGTAAAAATGGGTGGAATAGATCCATCAATATATTTTGAGGATAACCACGCATATTACTGTACAAATGAAAATACCGGCAATAAAGAAGCAATTACGCTATGTGAAATAAATCCCAACACAGGAAAGTTGATAGGAGAAAAGGTGGAAATATGGTACGGAGTAGGCGGAGGTTGGCTTGAAGCTCCTCATATTTATAAAATAAACGGGTGGTATTATATATTCACCGCAGAGGGCGGCACTTTACACAATCATATGGTTACTGTCGGCAGAAGCAAAACACTTTTCGGAAATTATGAAAAGTGCCCGTTTAATCCGCTGCTCACAAACCGAAACGATACTTCAAAATCTATTCAATGCACCGGGCACGCTGATTTGATTGATGATAAAAACGGTAATTGGTATATTGTACATCTCGGAACAAGACCATGTAATAATACAAAATCAAATTTAGGCAGGGAAACCTTTTTGACTCCCGTGCAATACAAAAATGATTGGTTCTATGTTGACGGCGGCAAAGCGAAAATCGTAAATGAAATAAATATTAATGCAGAACAGGAAAATAACCGAGTTTTCTATGCTGATTTTACAAATTCAGAATTTGAAAAGGAATGGCTGTTTTTAAATTATGAACAAGTATTAAAAGAGGGCAGGCTTGTTTTGAAACCGACCGAAAACGATATAACATTTGCTGCTATAAGACAACCTGACATTCAATGTTCCGTAAAAACTGTATGTAATTTTGCCCCTCAAAACAATGATGCAGAAGCAGGTTTAATGATATATCTACAATCTGATTTTAATTATCGAATATGTAAAAAAAGATACATAGACGGAGACTACATAGTCATACAAAAATATGCGGAGGATTTTTTCCAAATAATATATAAGGCAAAAACACAGAGCAGCACATTTAAGTTTCAAATTAATGCAGATAAGGAATACTATTATTTTTACTATTCTGAAGACAATGAGCCTATACAGGAAATATGCAAAGCATCAACCCATTTCTTATGTGTGGAAATGCCAAGCAGATGTTTCACAGGTACAATTATCGGTGTATATACAATAGGTGATATGGCAGAATTTTCATATTTTGAAGCGAATTAATTGTAAATTTTTCTATTATTAAAATTTTGTTATAAAATGGTTGATTATCTCAAAAAAGCCTTGATTTACGGGCATACACGCAGGATTTCAAGCTGAATTTACTACCAATTTACTACTTTTGAGGGAAAGAGCCT
>CAMXQE010000002.1 GCA_947246015.1 uncultured Lachnospiraceae bacterium
AAGTATATCACAGGAAGAAATATTTGGCTAGTTATTTATTTTATATTACACTAGATAATGAAATATGCCATCTTTGCCAAAATTCCGTCGTCCTCCTTGAAAAATACGGTGCATTAAAGTTATCCGTAAGCTCAAATCCCATAATTTCAGCTGCACCTAATGCTATTGTTGAATAACCTGCAAAATCACCGTAAATCTGTATTGCAAAAAGTATACTTGCCACAATCAGATACCAACCACCATAAGTATCCACATCACCATATACCGTATCAACAATTATTGCTATCCGATCCGCTAATACCACTTTCTGAAAATATCCCCAAAGCATCAATAGCAATCCATCCCTTACTCTTTCCCAATTCCAATAATGCCTCTCCCTTAATTGTTTTAACAGTCTCCCAGACCGTTCAATCGGCCCTGCCACTAACTGCGGAAAAAAGGAAACAAACAATGCATATCTCAGAAAATTTTTCTCCGCTTGAACTTCTCTCCTATATATATCAATCGTATAACCCAAAGCTTGAAATGTATAAAAAGAAATACCAACCGGAAGCATTATATCTATTGCGGGCAGCACTACCTGTAACTTAATTTTAGATAAAGCCGTATTAATATTCTCAATAAAAAAATTATAATACTTAAAATAAGCTAAAACACCTAAATTTAATATAAAACTTAAAAACACACATAACTTTACACAATGTTCTTTTAATATGGCATTTGGAGTTCTTCTAAAATACGTCATAAGCCTGCCGCTTATATATGTTACCACCGTTGAGAAAAATATCAATAATATATGTACGGGATTCCAACACATATAAAAAAAATACGAACAAACTAAAAGCCAGATATAGCAGATTTTATGCGGAATAAAAAAATAACCCAAAACTGCTACTGGAAAGAATAACAAAAAATTAAGAGAATTAAATAACATTTAAATTTCTCCCCTTTCTCATCTGTTCCACCACCAACGCATAATCCGCCCTCTCATAATGCCGCCTATCCAGCACCGCTCCCCATTTTTCCAAAAACTTTCTCCTATTCTCCTCTATCCTTTCCATTCGCTTTTCATCCATCCGTTCAGTCATCCCTTCAAAATGCACCACTTCGGACTCAGGCTGGTATACTACCTTATATCCCTTTTCCCGTACCTGAAACGCTAAGTCAACATCCTCATAATAAGCTGGCACAAATCTTTCATCAAATCCCCCTATTTTGTCCCACAACTCCTTTCTTATCATAATGGATGCACCTGAAATATAATCCGCCTCTCTTATAAAGTTCACTCCCACTTCACCAGCCTCCCACTTTTTCCCATATTGCTGAATATTTGCATCTCGCCAGACAATCCCTCCGGCTTCCTGTACCAATCCATTAGGATATAATAGTTTTGAGCCAACCAAGCCGGTATTTCCATTTGTTTCCATAACACTTAACAGGGCTTTCAGCCATCCCTGTTGCACCTGAGTATCATTGTTCAAAAATACAATATACTTTCCCTTCACCTCTTTACTGATTTTATTACAATTTAAAATAAATTGACAATTCTTTTGGTGATGAATAACACGAATCCCCTTCACCCACTCTTCCAATCTTGCCGTTGCATCCGTTGAACAGTCATCTCCGATAATAATTTCATAATCAATATCTTCGGTATATTTTTGAATGGACTTCAAACAATAATAAGTATAAGCAGCCTGATTATATACTGGAATAAGAATGGATACCACTGGCTTCTCACACGTTTTAAATACTATCGGCTCTAACTCCTTTATCTGCCAAGTAGTTTGCATGCCTTTTTCCTCAATTGAATAAATGTCATATTCTCTATGACAATTTTGGCCCCTATTTCTCTCTTTATCTTTTATAAGACATAACCGATATCTTATCCCATCCCAACCTTCTTCACGCAATATCAAAAAAGCGCTTCTAATCTTACGTAAAATCATTGCACACAAATTTCTGTCCCCTTTCAAAATTTCTCTTATTCCTAATAAAATCCAATACTTTGCAACATCTTAATTTACCTAGCATGCGTAGTTTATCACAAATTACCACGTCTAACAACTATATTCATTGTTAAAAATCATTCTCCCTATCACCGCCATCCCACAATAATCCTCTCAGTCAGCAAAGCTGTTAAATTTCCACCCTCTATACAAATATCTTACATCAATTCATATTCCTTTTCGGGAATTCAATTCCATACATAACAAAAGAGTCGTATTAACGGCTTTCACCATCAATACAACTCTCCCGCATATAAAATTCACCCTTTACATGTATACATATTTTGTACACTTTTAATATAGCACATTTTCCAAAATTTGTAAATAATAAATTTAATTAAAATCCAAACATTATTTATTCTTCCCGAATACGTCCATCGAATCTTTGTTTCCAGTTCATATACCTCCACCTCCCGGGCCGGCCTCGCTCCCGCGGACAATGCAAATGCCGGGCTGCAAAAAGGCCATCATTGCCATGACTGGAAAAATGTCCGTGGCATTCTGCCACATAATCTGGGATGACGCAAACCTCCTTTCTGTTGACCATGAAAATGTCATACATAACAATATTCCAGTCAAAACAATTTAAATATACTATGTTTTCTACTTTTATCAAAATTATATTGCAAGAGTTAAAAGCCAAATCTTGTCCTCTAATCAGAAGCATAATATAATTAAGATATTCATTAACCCAGAATATTACTTTCCCAAAAGACAATCATATTATAGGAGCATAATCTTATGAATATCTTACCCATAGAGGATATAAGCAAAACCTATCTTGAACATTCAATGGTCATCCATAATTTTGTCATAAAAATAGGAAACCAAATCAAAGACAGCCTGTGCCGTGTATTTGGTGACAGTGTTCAATACCAGTGGCGTGAAAACGATGATAATATCATCATGCCCGATGCCTCTATCATTTGTAATATGAGGGACAGGAAAAATGTATCATTTACCGGCATCCCCCCGTTTTATCATGGAAGTCTTATCCGATTCTACTGAAGAATATAACCGAAATGAAAAAAGCAAGTTTACTGTAAAGTTGGCATATCCAAGTACTGGATAGTTGACTGGCGTAAAAACAGGTTGAAATCTATATGTTTGACCGGAAAGATGATGACACCAGTTATCCTTATCTTTATAAAATCATCACGGAAACAAACAAGAACGATTTACATCTTGTGATGTTCCCCGACTTCAAAATTACATTTGATAAGCTTTTCGACATTGAATAATTTTATTTTTCTCCGCTCACAAAAAATGCTGCATTGGCGATTCCTTCAATCACAATGCAGCATTTCCATATATAAAATTCACCCTTTACATGTCTGCGTTCCATTTGAGCAAAGTACAATATACCATATTTTTCTATATTTATAAAATTTATTTTAAAAGAATGTTTGGAAATTAAATATTTTTTGAAATAATATTCAAATACTAAAATGACTTCATCCAGGCGGAACTTTACAAAAACAGCCAAAAAGCCATTGAACGGCGCAGGGAAATCCTTTACTACAACTGCGCCAATTGCTTTTTTGAGAATTTCGGTTTGAATAACACATAAAATAAAAGCAAAAACACAGGGTATCCAGCCTCCGCACCACTGTCACAGACTGGTCATTCCCTGTGTTTTTCATTTCATACCGCCTGACCATTGAATAAATGCGGTTCCGGTATTTCTTCCCCATCTTCCAAAGCTGTCTCAATCCATTCCTGAATAATCGTTTCAGCATTTTCCACTGCTTCAGTTGGGGTTTTTCCATCTGCCATACATCCTGGCAGTTCGGGAACCGACACAATATAGGCCTGGTCTTCCTCAGACCATGACATAACCATAGAATATTTGGACATTGCAGACCTCCTATAATCCATACTTTTCAAACAGCATCCTCACCTGTTTAACCTGATATGCTTTTGCTTTATTTCCATTTGGCTGAATATTGATTCTCTCCATTATATCATTGCGCTTATAAATGTAATGATCTCCCCGGATTCTTTCAAGAAACCCATACGAAAGGATTAGATTCCTGAAGTCCGTAAAGCGGATATTGCTGTCACTTTTTCCGCCCATGACTATATCATATGTATTACTTGCCACTTTGATTCGCTCCTTTGTATGAAATCATTATATCAGAATCCCACATTTTTTCAAGCTGTACCTTTACGACGATGATAATATCATCATGTCCGATGCTTCTATCATTTGTAATAGGAGGGACAGGAAAAATGTATCGTTTACCGGCATCCCCCGTTTTGTCATGGAAGTCTTATCCGATTTTAAAATTACATTTAATGAGCTTTTCGACATTGAATAATTTTATTTTTCTCCGCACACAAAAAATGCTGCATTGGAGATTCTTTCAATCACGATGCAGCATTTCCGTATATAAAATTCACCCTTTACATGTCTTCGCTTCTTTGAACAAATACAGCATACCATATTTTCCCATTTTTGTAAATACTATTTTTTAAATAATAATAAAATAATTAAAATATTTTCATTCCTATCTAAATTCTATTTGTTTCGTCCTATGATAATACCAATATCCGAATCCTGTAACATATTTCTTCTATATCTACCATTAAAAATATTGCATTGATGACCCAATCATCATCAATGCAATACCTACTGCATATAAAATTCACCCTTTACACGCATATGTATTTCTTAACAAGAAATATAACACATTTTCCTTAATTTGTAAATAATAAATTTATTTAATTGCCAAACATTATTTCTGTATCCGCTGATACTCTTCGGAAATCATATTTCTCACGGTCATTCCGCGTGAGCTGCTTAAACCATAATTAGCTTGCTATGTTCCTCACTTCAAAAATACAGAGGAACTCCCAAAACAGTTCCTTACGCATCCCTGCACACAAAAATGCTGCATTGGTGATTCCCTCAATCACAATGCAGCATCTCCGTATATAAAATTCACCTTTTACACGTCTGCGTTCCATTTGGAACAAATATAATATCCAGCCAAAACTTACAACTGCAGCAATTCCCTTTCTATAACTTCTCTAGACAGCATTTCCCTTTTATATCTCATGAGTTGCATATCCATCAATATTCCCTTCCAGCAATCATGTTTCCTTTCTTCGCCACTCTGGCATTTTCTCTTTTAATATTTCTCCCCTAATATATTTTGAGGCAGACTGATTCCTGTTAATTCTTTATACAAATTCACAGCGTAAGAATCCGTCATTCCCCTCCAATCAGCACCCTCTTCCCACAAAAAGCGAACCCATACTTCCGTATCCGCTCCTCCGGAATCCCTCTCGCCACAAGCGCCGCCTGATAATCCTTCTCCGTTATCTGCCGCAGCGCGTCTGTCACCGTATCTGCAAGCTCCTTCTCATCCGCATCCTGCACCTTAAATTCCAAAATAATGGCATCCAGCTCTGCCACTCCTGATTCCGGCCGTGGTTCCAGCATCACATCATACCTGCCAAAACCGCTTTCTCTGTTTGACGTAATCACATACCGGTCCGCCAGTTCCACCATCAGGCCAAGCACAAACCCATGGTAAAAGCGCTCCGGCTCGTCCCCTGACGCTTTCTTTCCCGTGTCAAAATAACTGAACATTTCCAATGTCACCTTATTCATATAGAGATTCATCGCCTTCAAATCCCCAAGCAGCAATGCCCTGATGAAGTCATTATAATCATCATTTCCGGAAAACCAGTCCTGAACCATATGTTCAAACATAATACAGACCTCTTTATTGGTCAGCGCCAAATCATAATAAGTGTGCCCCGTTCTCTCCACAAATGTTGTACCGGTTACCTTCAGATAGCCACTGGCAAGCAAAAGGCTCCAAATGGCGTTCTTTTTCGTGGACAGCTGACTATAAACAATCTGCTCGTCAATTTCCAAATGCAGTGTTCCGCCCCTTAATAAATCCTCAAAAGTCTGCTTAATATTCGTTTTCCCCTCTCTGAGCAGCTTTTCCACCAGACTGTTGGCGCTGGTATTTGCCCAGTAAGCCCCCACCTTTCTTTTATCAAGAAAATTGATGATTGACCACGGATTGTAAATGTCCCTCCTTTCTCCGAAAGAAAAACCGTCATACCAGTCTTTTACCTGCTGCTTCTGCGCGGAAAGGTTAAACTCATCCAATGCCGCAAAAACCTCCTCTTCCGTAAAGCCAAAACTCTCTGCATACTTTCCCGTGGTGGTACTCACTACCTCAAGGTTATTAAGATCCGAGAAAATCGACTCTTTACTGACCCTTGTTATCCCCGTCATAACCGCCCGCTCCAAATAAGGGTTCGTCTTAAAAGAAGAGTTAAACAGTCCTCTGGTAAAAGCCACCAATTCCTCCCAATATCCATTGACATAAGCTTCCTGCATCGGTGTATCATATTCATCCAAAAGAATGATAACTCTCTTCCCATAATACCTGCCAAGAAAATCCGACAAAGACCGCAGCGACACTGCCGCTGCACTGTCTGACATATCAGCGGACACGTTCCGGTAAAATGCTTTCTCTTTTTCATTCAGCAGATTCCCGTCCAATAGAAAATCATGCCTGTTATACTGTTCTTCTATCGTTCTGCAGATATTCTCCCTCGCACCTGCATAGGAATTTTCCTTAATACCCGCAAAACTTAAGAACAGAACCGGATATGTCCCCTGCAGCTTTCTGAACTTTTCACTTTCCCATATAGCAAGCCCCTGGAACATGTCTCCCCTGTCCGCATATTTGACAGAAAAGAACTTTTCCAGCATACTCATATTCAGTGTCTTACCGAACCTTCTCGGTCGGGTAATCAGCGTTACGCTGTCTCCGCTTTCCCACCACTCCCGTATGAAATTCGTTTTATCGATATAAAAATATCCTTCTCTCCGAATCACTTCAAAATCCTGATTTCCAATCCCCACCGTCCTTGCCATACCTGACCGCTCCTTCCGTCCGCTGTGCTTTATCATCATTTTGTTATCTTTCCCCTTAAATATTCCTCCAAAAGCCTTACCAGCCTTTCTTTATCCAATACATGACTTACATACTCTTTTCCCTTTTCCCTCTTATACAGATAAAAATCATTATCCTGCCAGAGTTTCCGCATATATTCGCCGGCCTGCACATAGTCCGGTTCAGCCCATATGCATCCCTTCCTGTATAATTCTTCCGTCCTTGGATTTTTCACCAACTGGTAATCCACCATACACGCCGCCTCTTCACTCATGAATTCGGTATTGGACGACCAGTTCGTAGCAACTGCCGGCGTTCCCAAAAGCATTGCTTCAGCCATAACCAATCCGAATCCCTCCGACCTGTGCAGGGAAACGAACACATCACAGCACCGGATTAAACTGTTTACACAATCTTTATCTATCGTCTCAGTCATATAGTAAATATTTTTATATCCCGCCAGCTGTTCTTCCAATCTTTTTATATCCTTCTGCGTTCCGTTGTTTATTTTTATCACCAGGCCCACTTCCTGTTCCTGCGTACTGAATGCCTCCTTATATGCTTTGATTACTCCCTGCGGATTTTTTCTTCCCGCCGTACTGTGAACATCATACATCACTAAAAAAAGAAATTTATCATCCGGCAGCGAAAACTCTTTCCTGCCAAAATGTTCATTGTATGGTACTGATACATAATATGGCAAAACTTTCACCGGAATATCTGCCGCCTTCCGGATAGCCCTGCCTGCAAATTCGGACGGCGTCCAGATTTCGTCAAATAACTGGCAGTATATTTTCCACTCCTTCGGAAACTCCTCCAGCTCCCAAAGCCAAAAAGCAATATTATATCTGCCATCCCATGCATCCCGCTTACTCATAAACAGATTTCCCAGTTCACAAGGATTTACATGAAAAATATTTATCCCGTAAGGGAGGTCTGCACTGATATATGCATCAAATTCTGCAGCGCCTTCCCTGACCTTGCCCGTATAATCATAATTATAAACCGAGAACTCATACTGTGTTTCTTTCATCATACTGGCAATCAGACGACAGCTCTGCCCCAGCCCCATCTCCGCCTTAATTGCGCCGATTAAATTAACCCCCTCCTTATAAACACCCTTTTTATATGGTATTCTGTCCTCATTCACATACTTTCTTATTTTTTTCTCAATCATCATCTGCTTCAAATGCATCCGTAACGTCACCGGAATTATTCTGTTAAATTTTGAAGAAATTTTTTTTGCTGCGAAATATACTGTATTTCCTGATTTCATCCCTCTTTACCTGCCTGAACATCCTAATTTACTTAATATGCGTAGTTTATCATGAATTTCTGAATCTAACAACCGCAATCTGGTTCCCATCTGGAAATCCCTTTGCCGTTTCCATCCTCCGGAAGTCAAAGACCCCGCCGCAAGCAGCGAGGCATCAAATTTGAAACGCCCCAAGGGGCGGGGTATTTGACCCTCGCGGCAGTCGCCAAATGCCTAGAGATGCCATGCATCTCTAGGCATTTGGCTCGTTGCTCGCGGAAATAAAAGAATAACCATAAAAAAGAAAACAGACGGATAAAAAGATGCAGCCATACCGCAAGCGGCATGATGCGCTCCTTTTATCCGTCTATTTTTTGCCCTGTTCTCTGCATTCCCATCTTTTAAGGACATTGTTATCATTTCTTATCCTGAAGGAAAGACAAATAACTGAATACATTGCTCCGCTGGCTTTCGCTCAGCTGCATTAAATTTTTTACCAGCTTCCGGTAAGAAATATTCCTGATATACTCCGCATCAGGGAACTTCGTTTCAGGCGGTTCGGTCTCCATCCCCAAAATATAATCGGTACTCACATGGTACAATTTAGCAAGCTCCACCGCATGTCTGGCCGGGAGCGCCCTCTTATTCTTCTCATAATTTGAATATGCCTGCTGGGATATATCCAGCTTTTTTCCAACATATTCCTGTGTATAACCACATCCCTCTCTTAAATTTTTGATTCTCGTATGGACATTATCCATATCCATGCCTCCTTTCCCAACACTATAAACCGATATCATATAATTCCCATACCATGATTTTCAATAACGATTCTTGTTCAAATGCCTAGTCAATAGAAGCTCCTTATTATTATACAAAAATAAATCAAGGGCTGCTGCACCATCCCGTACAACACCCCTGTATCCCTATTATAAAGAATCATATCCAAAACAGTTTATCTTTTGTATACACTTTGCTGCTTACCACCTTGAATATGATTCCTTAGTTAATATTATAATGCAAATTTAATTTCCTGACAAGAACGAAATATGAATTTCTATTAAATACAACAAAAAATTCATGCATAACAAAAAGCAAAGAACCACATTCAAGACAGCCCTCTTTTCCGTCTGACCCAAGCTGTCTGCTGCCTCGAATATGACTCTTCAATATAAAATTATAACGTAAAAACACCCCATTGGCAAGAAACAATTTGGCTTTTCTCATCTTTTCGGACTTTTTTCCTATTTCTCCGCCGCCTCTCTGACATTTTCCCCGCCGTCCGGTTCTGTATTCCCGCTTCCGCACCTACTTCTTCCCCATACAGCACTTCTTATATTTCTTCCCGCTGCCACAGGGACATGGGTCGTTCCTTCCTACCTTCTTCTCCTCACGCATAAAGACGCCGCTCTCAAAACTGTCCCATTTCACCTCCACTGCCTCCGGACGCCTGTTGGGATATAGGGTATAATATTCTCCATCCTTATACAGCTTCTCCAAATCAGCATACTCCATCCTGAGTTCATCACGGAACATCCGTCTCTGTTCGGGAGCCATCTGCAGCACTTTCCAAAAATCCATGAAAAAATCATAAACCGCATCGTATTCTTTCCTGATAATCTCAAGTTCTTTCTTCTGCTTCGGCCATTCCTCCAGCTGGCAGAGTATGGCGTCCAGTTCCATGAAATATTCATGACTCTCTTCGTCCTCCACCTCCATGGATTCCCAAAATGCCCTTATAGTCCGCTTCATCAGACTTCCTATCCGGCCATCCTCCAACACTTCCTTCACCTGCATCATCAGTCCGATATCCCCCGATTCCTCCTGCATATCCGGAAACAGCTTTAACACAATATCCTTTACCGCCCCTATCTCCGGGCTCTCCATATTGCCGGTCTGAAATGCCCCCATCAGGATTAACTTATACAGACTTTCGACCTCATACCCATACTCTTTCAGCAGACGGCTGGAACTGTTCAGGAAATCCCGGCACTTCCCCGCGATTTCCAGAAAACGTTCCGGTACGAACACGGAAAGGGCCGCCATCCCGATATAACAGTCCAGCAGCTCCATCATCTGCTTCTTCCTGCTCCTCTCATCCATGCTTCCAGCCAGTTCTTCCAAAACGGCAAGTCCCTCTTCCGGACAGTCCCTGTACATGCAGCACTGACTGTAGCAAATCATAAAATCCGGCTCCCGCCACCCCATTCCAAATGCCTGCCGGAACGCCTCCAGCGCCTTTTTCCCATATCCCCTTTCAAAATATGCTTTGGCCAGATTTCCCTTATACAGCAGCTTATCCGGATACCGGGCCGCCAGTTTCTCATAACTTTTAACGGCCTTGCCCGTTTTCCCTTCCATCATGCTGCATCTGGCAAATTCAAACAGAAACAGTTCTGTCTCTCCAAAATAACGGATGCCCTCTTCCGCCGTCTGTGCTGCCTTGTGATAATCCCCTATCCGCTTCAGCGCCTGTATCTGCTCTGCCATCTTCTCCGCAAACGGGTCTGCAGGCGCCTCCATCGTCATTTCAAAGGGGTCTGCTTCTCTTTCTTCTGTCAGTCTCTCATATGCTGCCCGTATCTCCTGGAAACGCTCCGGGTCCTTCTCTGGAGAATACGTCCGAATCAGTTTGAAATAGGCCCGCTTTACCGCTTTTTCATCCGCCCCTTCTTCCAATCCTAATATCTGATAATCATTTTTCATTTCCATATTCCTCCATCAGCTCCCTGATTTCCTCTTCCAGTTCCTCCGCCTCGCCGTCCTCTTCTTCCACGATTGCCAGCTTCAGCTGGTACAGCAGTTCCTCTAACGCATCATACTCCTCTTCCGTCCCGGCTTCTCCCTCATGTTTTTTCAGCCACCTCTCTGCACGCCGGATAACGGTACGGTAATCTTCCGCCAGCACAGATTCTTTCCATCCGCTCACATCCGCTCTCGCCTCCCCGTCCGCCGTCTGCATCATATCGATTGTGATGGATGCCTCTTTGCCCGTACTCATAACCCTGGCCGTGACATTCAGCATCCCGTTCTGATTATAGGAAAAAGCCACTTCCAGCTGCTCTTTTCCGGCAGGTGCGGACGGGATTCCATGCATCCGGAACGTCCCGATACGGTGATTCTCCTCCACAGAGCGCGACTCGCCCTGATATACTTCGATATCCGCACTCGTCTGGCCATCCCATGAAGTATAATACGTCTGCTTCTTTGTAACCGGTATGGTCACATTCCTTGGAATGATGACGCTCATATAGTCCATCATATACCCGTTCAGACTGCGGATTCCTAATGTGTAAGGATTTACATCCGTCATCATGATTCCTTTTTCCTCATCCACCAGACCGCTGATAATACTGGCCTGAATCGCTGCTCCCTGCGCAACCGCATAGTCCGGGTTCACGGCAAAACATGGCTTTTTCCCAAGATAGGACTCTATATCCGCCTGCACCAGCGGAATCCGGGTAGAGCCTCCTACGAGCAGAATCATATCCAGCTCCTCCGCTGTCATGCCGCTGTCATCCAATACCACATCAATCGGCTCATGCGTCCTTTCCACCAAATCCATAATCAGTTCTTCCAGCTGCTCCCTGCTCACGGTTTCATCCAGTTCCACCGGTATACCCTCATTTTCTGCAATCATGGGAAGGAGAACCCGGTACTCTTCCTGTGTGCTCAGCGCTTTTTTGCACTCTGCCGCAGCCTGATGCAGCCTGGTCATAGCGTAAATATCCTTCTCCAGCGACACACCCTGTTTCTGGGCAAAACGTTCGGACAGATAGTTTACCAGTCTCTCGTCAAAATCCTTCCCGCCAAGCTGATTGTCCCCGCTGCTTGCCTTGACTTCCAGCACTCCTTCGAACAATTCCAGCAATGTCACATCAAACGTCCCGCCTCCTAAATCATAAACCAGTATCCTGCTTTCTTCCTCCAGATGGGAAATACCATAGCTTAAAGCCGCCGCCGTAGGCTCATTCAGGATTCTTTCTACTATAAATCCCGCCTGCCGTCCTGCTTCCACCGTTGCCTGCCTCTGTATCTCATCAAAATATGCCGGCACCGATATTACAGCCCGCTCAACATCCTCCCCCAGATATTTTCCTGCAAAATTCCTCACATAAGAAAGAATCATGGAAGATATCTCTACCGGAGAACAGGCCCTCTTCCCCAAAAAAACCTTTTCTCCGGTTCCCATAAGGCGCTTCACCTCTTTCACGGTCTGTTCCGGCGCCAGCAGAATCTGTCCTTCCGCTTTCTCCCCCACCACGATATTCCCGGTGCCGTCCAGCCCTACTATGGACGGCGTTTCCACTTTCCCGTCAAAATTAAGCAGCATCACCGGCTTCCCGTCCTGCAGAACCGCCGCTTCCGTCGTCGATGTTCCCAAATCAATCCCTATCACTGTACTCATTATCATTCCCTTTTCTTTCTGTTCCATCTTCTGTTACACGTTCTGCGCTCTGTTATCTGTCCCGTCTTCAGCGCTTATAAGCCTCCACTTTCGCTTTCGCTACTACCTTTCCTTCATACACGATTCCCCTGCTATGTACCTTCGCAACCGTTCCGGCCATGTCTTCCCGTTCTGCGTCCATTGCCCCGATTACTTCATGGATACGGTAATCCACACTCTCTCCTTCCCTTCCGACCTCTTCGATGGCACAGAGCTTCTCTTTTACCGTAATCTGCTCCTTCAGCAGTCCGAGCTGTTTCCGCCATGCTTCCTGCTTTTCCGCATTCTCCATCGGCTCCCTGTATATCCGCTCCTCCAGCATTTCCAGCTGTCTCTGCCATTCTCCGATTAAAGCGACCAGTGCTTCTTCCCGCTCCTGTTTCTCCCGCAGCCTGTTCCGGTACTCTGCGGCTGCCGTTTCTTTTTCCTGCAGCTCGTCCAACAAATCTTCGATTGCCTCTGACTGCCGTTTTACCTGTTTATTCAGATTTCCCACCGTCTCTTCCGTCGCTTTCAGTCTGTCCTCCACTACCGCAAGCAGCTTCTTCTCCCCTTCGCGGAAAGTCCGTTCCGTATATTCTTCCATGCATTCCTTTACCGCTTCCCGCAGACATGCCTGCATTTCTTCCCTGCCTGTCAATTTATCTTTTCTCCTGAAAAGTCCCATACCGCTTCATTCCCTTCATTTTATCTTTTCCATCCTTCTTTTCCGTTCCGCTCCTGCCATCCCTTCCGGCAATCCTCTTCATCACTCTCTCCGCTGAGCGCCGCCACTGGAACATCCTGACCCTTCTCCGTATTTCCTCTACCGTCACATCGCTGCACTGCTGCCGGATTCCCTGACATATCCGTTCCTTCAGTCCTTCCTTGTCATATGGGTTAAAATACGCCGCAGCATTCCCAAGCGCCTCCGGCAGAGACGCCGCATCCGAAGAAATCGTCATCGTCCCCACCGCCATCGCTTCCAGCGGCGGCATACCGAATCCCTCGTAAATCGAAGGAAAAATAAAACAATCTGCCATATGATATACATAGGGCAGGTCCTCATCCTCAATGAACCCCGTCACTATAATTTTCTGCCTGTATTCCGTCTCTATCCGTTCCAGAAATTCATCCATCTTCCAGCCTTTTCTCCCGGCCAGCACGAGCGGCACCTCCACACTCCCTTCCTCCAAAAGTTCCACATATGCTTCAACCAGAAAAGGAAGGTTTTTCCTCGGCTCCAAAGTAGCCAGACACAACAGGTACTGCTCCGGCAGATGATACTTATGCCGCACATCCAGCAAACGGTTCCTGATTTTCTCTTCTCTCTCCGCCGCGTCCCCATCGCCGCAGCCTGACTGACTCCTCGCATACTCCATGAACACATCTGAAATACCGCAATATGCAATCGTAATCCTGCTTTTTTTGTAATGGAACTTATCCACGATTCTGTTTCTTGTAAATTTGGAAATCGTAATAATGCCTCTGCTGATTAGCAGAGCATTAATAATGGACAGCTTGAAATACCACTCCATATGCTTCTTCATTGTCTCCGGACAGTCCCAGCAGGTCAGGTCAGGTATCATGTTATAAATACCCCTGCGCCAGAAAAGCAGCGGCCCCTGAAAAGCCAGAAACAGGAAAACATCCGCCCTGATGCCATATAAATGGAAGGGCAGAAGTATCTGCGCAAATAACAGTTTATTCTGCCCCTTGTACACTTTCATATCCACATTTTCTTTCTTTTGGTATTTCAAAAACTGCGGATGGATATTCCTCTTAAATAACAGAATATAAGTATGCTCCTCTTTTTCATCCATCTCTATCAGCTCCTTGGCAATATTCATGGCATATCTTTCAATGCCGGAAAAATTATCTGCCAGTGAAGTCAAATCTATCGCTATCCTCATCGTTTTCCTCATTTCTGCGCTGTTTTTTGCACATACCAAGTTTGTGGATGCATCGCAGGCACAAACTTGTGGAGTGAAAAATTTGATAAATCTTTCACTCTTACGCTCCGTATCTCTCTATCACACATTCATGTTTCTTGTTTTCCCTGTCATAATGTATCCCGACTAACAGGATTTCTCCCTCGTACCCTTCCAAAGCTTTCACATAACCCCTGTCCTTCATTTGCCTTATTGCCCCTTCTGCCGAACTGTTCCATTTCAATTCCACCAATTCCACCAATAATGCCGGCCTGTCCGCCGAATATCTTTTTTTCGGAAGAAATACAATATCCGCAAATCCTTTACCCGCAGGCATCTCACGAATCATGTAATAATAATTCTTCGCACTGTAATAAGCCAGCGAAATCACACAGCTGAGCGAATTTTCATTATTATAAGTCAGAATGGATGTGCTGTCCATATGAACCTCTTCTATGCCTTTCGCCACCGCTTCACAATCCTGCCTTATCGTTGCCTCTAAAAGTTCCTCCGATAACGCAATTGTCTTTATGACACTCTCCCATCCTGCTCCCTCTATGGCATTCGCAAATTCATCTTCAATCTCCAGATTAGGAATAAAAACTGTTTTTTCTTCTTCTTCATAGGCCAGATATCCCAAATGAACCAGAAGTGTCAGCACATCATCTTTTCCTTTCAATGTGGTCATATCATTTTGGAAAGTCCTGATATTCACCTTACAGTGTCCGCCCCCCAGCATCAGGATAATGGCGTCCCTCAATCCGTCAAAATTCATATCAATGTATATTTTCAGTGCCTCATAAGTCTCTGTCCGCGTCCAATAACTGTTCAGTTTCTGCCGTCTCATGGCATCCACCACTGATTTGGGATTATAGACATGAAGTCCTTCCGCTAACCGGTATCCGTCATACCATCTCTGTACTTCCCCAAAGTCCATACCGTACCGCTCACAAAGGGTATGCACCTCCGGCCCCGTAAAACCGACAAATTCCGCCATCATATCGGCATTGGTCATGGAATATTCTTCAAACATATTCAATGCCGAATGGGTACTGTACTTTTTAATTGGCAGAATTCCAGTCATATAAGCCAGTCGCACATACGGCTTATCCTTCAGCAAAGTACGCAGGAAATCCAAATATTCTGTCTGGAGTCCGATACTTCCCTTTTTCTCCCGGAAAATACAGTCCCACTCATCTATGATGAATACAAATGCTGCTCCTGCCTTTACATATAACTGCTCTAATACTGCGACCAAACGGGGTTCTTCTCCATCCATATATTCCCCATAACTCTCCTGCAGTTCTTTTATGACGGTTTCCTGCAGATAAGTAATGACTGATTCCGCTTTTCCCGCCCTGCTGAGAAAATCCTGAATGTTCAGGAAAAGTACATTATGCTGATTCAGGTGCGTTTTATAGGAAGATGCCGCCGCGATTCTTAATCCGTCAAACAAATCCTCCGAATCACATCCACGGCTATAATATGCGGCCAGCATTTCCGCCGCCATAGTTTTCCCAAAACGGCGGGGCCGGCTGATGCAGATATACTTCTGTTCCGTTCCCAATACCTTATTCGTATATACAAGCAGACCTGTTTTATCCACATAAATTTCAGACCGCAAAGCCTCCGTAAATGATAAATTATCCGGATTCAGACAGATGCCCATCCTAAATTCCTCCGTCTTCTTATCTTGCCATTGTAATTACGATTTCAGTTACTTATTTTTACTATCATAACACCTGCAAATATACAAGTCAAACACCGCTCCGGCCGCAGAAACCTGTTTTCAGTTTCCGGTTATCTGACCAAAGGGAATGCAGCAGACAGCAGGCCATCACAGCCGCAGCTCCTGAAACCGCATAAAAAACACTGTCCCGGATATGTTCCATCTCTGCAATAGGACCTGCCTTCTCCACCATATACCCCTTATCACGGTTCATGTGCTCAATCCGGTCTTCCCCTGCACTCTTCCAAATCCGCTCCCCGTAAATTCCTTCCTTTACAGAATACCTTTCACCTTCTGTCTCCTGCACATACGCCGACAGCCTGTCAAGAAGAACCGCATATTCCTCCTCCGTAATATCATAATACAGTTCCAGCAGTCTTATACGGAACGTATCATAATTCCCGCTTCCCTGCACAGAAACCGGAATCGAATATTCCATAGCAGCTTCCAGTTCCTCCGTGGAAAGCCTTTCCTCTACGCCGGCTTCCCTTATCGCCCCGCTCAAATTATCCCTGTTTTCCAAAGCCCTGCCATATGCTGCCATTTCATCCTTCAATCCGTCTTTGCTGCCCGCTTCATTCCACACGGAAATCTGCATACTCTGCGCCTGCACATAATTCAGCGCTGTTACCGGCGCCGGAATAAATTCCGCTGTGGGCACTGCCAGAAAATATACCGCAAAAACCATTATTCCAGCCGCTCCGCCAGCCAATACAGTACGCCATCCGGATTTTCGGCCAAAAACTCCAAAGACTGCCGCCTCCTTCCCGTCTGCATCTGCTGCCCTGTCAGACCGCAGCTCTCCGAACAGCAGCTCTCCGAAAAACAGCAAAGAGAAATTCATAAACGCATTGGATAAAAACTGCTCCATAATCCCGTACAGCAAGAAGGAAAAAATCACAGCCAGTTCCGGCAGCCTTTCCCGGCAGCCTTCCGTTTCCGCCTCCTTCCTCTTCGTTTTCTTCCTTTCCGTCTCCTGTCCTTCCTTCTTTTTTCTTCCGGCAAAGCGCTTCCCTAAACCGCTGTATCGCCCAATTAGCACCGCATATCCCGCACAGAACAGCACAAATGCCGCCGCCCCGAATGTCATGAAGAAATACACATATCCGTTATCCATTATAATCCAAAAATTCGGCACATCCTTCATCCTCGCCCCGAACAGCGTAAACGGCTGGTTCTGCAGATAATACGCAGAAAAGGTCAGCCTCGCCTGCAGCAGCCCGTCCAGTTTCTGCACGGCCGGATACTCTAACAGAAAGGGAGCACCGAAGGAAAACAACAGGCAAAAAGGCAGCGGAAGCTGACAGATAATCCTTTCTATCATGCAGAGACGTTTCCGTTTCACCGCATAGAAAGCAAGCAGCAGGTAAAACGCTGTCACTGCCACGCCGGTATAGCTCAGGGAATACAGATACACAAGCAGATTCCCCACCATCAGCCCAAGCATCCGTTTCCAGTCATAACGTCTTCCCCATGTATAGCAAAGCAGAACCGTCAGCATGAAATACGATATATGAAATACATTTCCCGTACTGTATCCCATTCCCCACCGGATTAATTCCATCCCGCCCTTTTCATGCACCACGAAAGGATTCCCGATGAGCCCGAATTTCGCCGCCGCCACGGTAAAGATAAATGCCCCTGTATAAACTGTCGTTCCCAGCCGGAACAGCTTCCTTACATCCATATCCTTCAGACCGGTAACCGCCAGCACACTGAGCACGATTCCCAGTCTTCCCGAATTCCAATATGCAGCAAAGGCTATGGCACATAACAGAACCATAGCCGCAATCTCACGTCCTCTATATTTCGTCAAAACAAGCTTGACCCCCACACACAGGCAGGCTGCCCCGCTCAGCACATAATACAGCCTGTCACCGCTGTCCAGACCGATTCCCTTTGCAAAAATCATGAATGCAAAAAAAAGATAATAGGATAATTCCTTTGCCTTATTCCTTGTCATTTCCACGCCCCTTGTCCGCTTCCTTCCCAAACTCTTTCTTCATTTTAGCAGAACCTGCGAATAATGCAAGGAAATCCATTGACCTTCCCCCATCTTTTCTTTATAATAATAAAAGCAAAATACAAACTAAACGATTGCAGGCACATAACACCAACAAGCCTGTCAATAATATACAAACTTAAAAATGTGCTTCCGCACAGAAATGAGGTCAATTATGAAAGTTGCAGTAGCAGGAACAGGATATGTAGGACTGGTTACGGGCGTATGTCTTGCAGAAAACGGAAACGAAGTCACCTGTGTTGATATTGATGAGAAAAAAATAGCTCAAATGGAACAGGGAATCAGTCCCATTTACGAACCTGGTCTGGAAGAACTGATGCACAAAAACAAAGAACGCCTCCGTTATACCACGGACTATCAATCCGCCTACGAAGATGCCGATGTCATCTTTATAGGGGTCGGGACTCCGGAAAAAAAAGACGGCTCCGCCAACCTGACTTACGTATACCGGGTGGTGGAACAGATTGCGGAAACGGTACGGAAAGACTGTGTGGTGGTCGTCAAATCCACGGTTCCGATTGGTACCAATGATAAAGTGGAAAACCTCCTGAGAAATAACCTGAAACATCCGGTCAGCATATCCGTGGCCTCTAACCCTGAGTTTCTTGCACAGGGCACTGCCATCCGGGACACGTTACATGCCAGCCGTATCGTCCTCGGTGTGGAAGACAAGCTTGCGGAAGATACGCTCCGGGCTGTATACGCCGGTTTCAAAGATGTCCCGCTGCTGATTACCAACCGCAAAAGCGCGGAAATGATTAAATACGCTTCCAACGATTTTCTGGCACTGAAAATTTCTTATATAAATGAAATTGCCAATCTCTGCGAGATTGTCGGCGCCAATATTGAAGATGTTGCCAAGGGCATGGGATACGATGCCAGAATCGGCGACCGCTTCTTACATGCCGGCATCGGCTACGGCGGCTCCTGCTTCCCGAAAGATACCAAAGCCCTGAACTGGCTGGCTTCCTATAACGATGCGGAACTGAAGACGATAAAAGCCGCCATAGAAGTAAACGAACAGCAGAAGCTGAAGCTTTTAAAAAAATCCCGCAAGTACTACTCCGACTTTACCGGACTTACGGTTGCGATACTGGGACTTACGTTTAAACCCGGCACCGACGACCTGCGGGAAGCCCCTTCCCTCGTGAATATACCGATTATTTTGGAAGATAATGCCACCGTCAGGGCATGGGACCCCGTCGGCACTGAAAATTTCCGTAAAAAGTTTCCTGACGAAATCATCTACTGCGATTCCATCACGGAAACCTTAAAAGATGCGGATATCTGCTTTATATTCACCGAATGGCCGGAAGTACGGGCACTTACACCTGAAGATTTCTTAACATCCATGAAGAAGCCCATCGTGCTGGACGGACGCAACTGCCTCGATTTTGAACTGTTCCATCCATCGGATGTGATTTACGAAAGCATCGGACGCTAGCGCGTGCTTGAAAATCAAATCCAGGCTATATTTTTCCCCTTTCTCCTCTCCCATACCGGGGAAGAGAAAGGGGATTTTTTCCAGGGAGGCATTATACTCCTTAGATGCCATAATGCGGATTATTCTGCATTTCCGGTACCGATTACCCTGTTAAAACAACTTGTTTCCAACGCTTCACGGACTAATTCCATTCCCTGCCCTTCACTATACAAATATATTTCCGGCATCTTTCTGCTTAAGAATAAGTATATCCCTTCTGTGACAGAATATGCCCCGATATTCTTAAACACAAGCAAATCCCCTGTTTTTAATCCCCTTTTTACCGTTTTGCGTACCAGTACATCCGCCGTTGTACACAGTGAACCGCATATGGTCCATTCTTTTTCCTCCGTCCGTTCTTCCCCGTCCATACATATGTGGTCTATCAGAGGCACCCGCATTGCCATATTCTGTCCATAATAGTTTACGTGGTTGATTCCGCCGTCCACAATGCAGTAATTTTTCTGATGATTTTCTTTTATATCCACAACTGTCGTAACATAATAACCGCAGGGAGCCGCGAGGAATCTCCCCATCTCGATGACCCATTGAATATCCCTGCCCGCATTGGCTGCCACATCCTGCAATATCCCTATGCCGGTTTCCAGCTCCGATTCAAAATTCTCGCCTTCGAAATACGGAACCGGCAGCCCCGGTCCATATTCGATTGTCAGACTGCGGGAATACTTCTCTTTCAGCTTCTTATAATATGCAATGAGATACAACAATTCTTCTTCTATCTTTTTGGCCTTCTTCTGCGTACCGGAAAAATACTGGATTCCGGTAATTTCCATATAATGATATCCGCTTCCGTCCGCCAGCATTCTTTCCAATACCGACTCGTCTACCCCAAACTGCGTACCGCTGGTCAGACGGAGCAGCACACGGACGCTTTCCTTATTCCTTTCCGCGCACCTGCATATATCTTCCATCTGTTTCTCTGATTCCACCGTAAAGCTGCGGACTCCATACCGTAATGCCCTTTCAATGTCCCCTTCTTCCTTATTCACCCCTGAAAAGACAATCTCATCCCCCGGAATGCCGCCTGCCATGCATATATCCAGTTCTCCCGGCGAACATACCTCGAATTTTGGCACCACGCCCTTTAAACTCCCTACCAGAAACGGATTAGCCTTTACGGCATAACAGATTTCACAGTTTTCCGGCATATGCTCCCGTATTTTTCCAACCCTGTCTCTTAATATATCCTTATCAAATATGTACATCGGTGAATGGCTTCCATATTCTTTAATCAAATCAGTCTGCATTCTCTTCCTCTTTTCCGCGCTTCCTTCCCCGCATCTTTCTTCCCTGCTAATCTGTTTATCCTCTCATTTATTTCTCTGCCGCTCTGTTTCCCCGCCCATCCGTTTCCCTGCTGCTCCATTCATCCGCCCATCCGTTTCCCTGCTGCTCCATTCATCCGCTCATCCGTTTCCCTGCTGCTCCATTCATCCGCCCATCCCTTTCTCTGCCGCTCCGTTCATCCTCTCATCCGTTTCCCTGCTGTCTCGTTCATCCGTTCATCCACTCATTCATTTCCCCGCTGCCCGGTTCTGCTACTCCGGCTCCTTGCTAATCCGTTTCCGCTTTTCCCATTCGGCATTGCTGCCGCGGCTTCGGCAGTTCACCTGAATATCCACCTTGCTTTCCAGATACTTGGCCGGCAGGAAACACTCCGCCTCTTCACTGTACTCCTGCAGCTTTATCCATTCGCTGCCTTCCTGACATACCCAGAATTCATATTCGGGAATTACACCTTCCTCATGAATGCTTTTCGCATGAATCATCCTGTCACCCGCTTCGCCGTACGGCTTCGTCCCCAGGTCACAGACCACAATGCCTTTTATATCTTTTTTCATTTCATCCACAGAATGGTAAAAATAGTCCGAAACATCCCTGCCCGAACGCTGCCTGTTAAATATTTCCGCATATATATCACTGCATATCAAAGCTCCATTGTATCCTAAATGGCCTTCGTCGCTCAGCATATCATCCGGAAGAATTTCTGTCCGGTTCCGCAGCAGGTTCATATCACAGAACGGAACCCCTTTATCCGCTGCATAAGCATTAAAAAAATCGACTGCAGACTGATAAGTATCCGAACCGTAAATTCCCGAAAAAGATGTCGGAAGCGCCACGAAATGCAATTCCACCTTTTCCTCCCTGCACAATTCAACGATTTTGTCCAGATACTCCATGGACTCATTGGATACCTGATTCACATCGACCTGATTGGCTCCATATATTCCCGTATGTAAATCCCCTTTTTCCGTTGAATATACATAACCCCTCTCCAAATAATGGGTACCCTCCCTGCTGTCCACGCCTTTCCGGTAGTTTCCGTCCAGTTTTCCGCTGACATTCTCCGCCATACTGCCAAAATACTCCCTGTTCCGGTAACTTTTTAAAAGATATATATATTCTTTTTTCTCGAAATGGTTCTTAATGTATTCCGCACGGATATCTGCAGAATGTATCCTGTCCAGCACGACCAAATCCCGTCTCACGTTTCTGCTGTCCGCCCCGAAGAATATACTGTAATCAATACCTACCACCGCATATTTTATATCATACTGCCGGAACAGCTCTTTCAGATAATAATAGGTTCCCCATATCATCTGGGAACCCGTTCCGGCATTCAGCACACATCCGGCATCCCCGATTCCCTCTTCTAAAACAGAAGGCACAAAAGCCATTTCCACGCTTGAATTTCCGATTACTACCATATCAGGCAGGATACCCCTCTCCTCATTCTCTTTCAGTTCTGTTTCCAAAAAATGCTGATAGGTAACAGGTTCCAGTAAAAAGGAAAAAAGCATTTCATACGCTATTACAACAGCCAGAAACAAAACTGCCTTTTTTGCATTATGTTTAAAATTGCGCATACATAAATCCTTTCGTTGCATCTGTCCCTATGTCGCCTAAAAGAAGCACCATATAAACCAGCCCCACAATACCCGCATACCGGATAACAACCGGCATCCTGTCCACAACATCCTGTATTACAATCTTCTTTTCCTTCATGACATCTACGATTCCCATCACTATAACGCCTGCCAGAAGCACAATCACATCATAACCTTCCATTCCGAAGGTCTCCAATAAAGCATATCCGTCCGGAACGCTCCAATGGAACAGGGAGACCGTCAGCCGTATAGCCGCGCTGGCCGAACAGGCGCTGGAAAACATCTCCATGTAGGCAAACAGCCAGAAAGTCCGGCACATCTGAAAAACTTTCCACCAGCGGCTTTCCGTATTGATATGCAGCAGTTTTTTCCATTTGGTATACACCGGTTCCAATAAGATACCGGAACCGATGAAAAAGAAATTCATCCATCCCCATATACGGAAATTCCATGCGTTTCCATGCCAGAATCCGGTCGCTGTCCATACGATAAACAATGCAATCAGACTGGGTACTATCCGCGCCAGAGCATTCCCGAATCTTTTCCTGCACTTCCTGCCAAGCGCCTGCGCACCCTTCCCCATCGAAACCGGATAGAATAAATAATCCCTGAACCACGCTCCAAGCGTGATATGCCATCTTCTCCAAAACTCTTCGATGGACCTCGCAAAAAAAGGCTGCCGGAAATTTTCTTCCAGCCGGATACCGAATATCCTGCAGATACCCGCCGCCATGTCCATATACCCGGAAAAATCCGCATACAGCTGCAACGTGACCGCGATCATAAGAATCACTATGTAAATCCCTTCATACTCTGTTTTCTGTCCGTATATACAGTCCGCTATGATACCGAAGCGGTATGCAATCACGGTCTTCTTAAACACACCCCATAAAATCCGGATTCCTCCTTCTTTTATCCGGCTCCATGAAAACCCGTGCGCTTCATACAACGTTTCCGTCAGACTGTTATATCTGCTGAACGGCCCCTGAAGCATATGCGGAAAAAAAGAAAGGAACAACGCAAATCTGGCCGGATTCTTTTCTGCCTGATATTTTCCCCTGTATACATCGATACAATATCCCATTGCGGTAAACGTATAAAAGGAAATCCCAAGAGGCAGCGGCAACGAATGTGAACATTTCAACACTGCCCATATTCCGAAATTGAAGATGAAACAGGCTGCCATAATGCACTTCTGTATACGCGTGCACAGCTCTTTATTCTTTTGCTTTTCTTCCCTCGTATGACACTCGCTTCTGCTTTTCTTAAACCTCTCCCTGACCCTGTCCACCATAATCGCGCAGCAAAATGCGGAAATACACGTAACAATCAGAAAAATCGGAAATACTTTTCCGACCAGAAGATAAAAAATAATATTTCCCGCCAGCATCACCGCCCATTGGCACTTCCTGGGAACAAGAAAGTATACGGCAGACAATGCTGCCGTAAACAGTAAAAATTCCGCTGAAATCAAAGACATGGATACTCCCTCTCTTATTCCTCCTGCAGCCGGCACACCAGCGCATAGATAGCCTCTGCCGAATTAAAGTTCTCAGGCAGCAGGTTCTCCACATTAATCTCTATTCCATACAGACTATTCAGTTCCCCTACTATGGCGATAATATCAAACGAATCCAAAACCCCGTCATCAATTAATTTTTTCTCCGAAGTAAAATCCAAATCCGGACGTACATCTGACAGCAACTGCATCAATTCTTCCATTGTTTATCCCTCTCTTTTCCGTTTTTCTATGTACTCTTCTTTCAGCCTTACCCGGTCAATTTTGCCGTTCTTATTCATGGGCAGACCTTCCATGAAACAATACCGGTTCGGCCACATATACTTGGGCAGCTTTTCCTTTAATCCCTCTATAATCTTTTTGTCGCAGGCCTCCCCTGCCTGATAAAACAGATATATCCTGCCGTTCACACTGTCAAAGATACAGCAGGCTGCATCGATGAACGGAAGCGAATTCACGATTATCTCAATTTCTCCCAATTCAATCCGGTGCCCCATATGCTTAATCTGATAATCTTTTCTCGAACAGAATTCCAGCTCGTGAGCCGCATTATACCTTGCCATATCACCCGTATGATAGATTTTCTCCGCATACGACCCATTGCAGGGATTCACGGTAAATACCTCCTCTGTTTTTTCAGGGTTTCTGTAATAACCAAGCGCCAGACTGCTCCCCCTGACACATAATTCCCCCTCCTTTCCGGTTTCTTTTATCCTGTTTCCGTCTTCCCCTAACAAAAATACCCCGGTATTCCGGAATGCTTTCCCGATAGGCAGCGCCTCATCATCGGCAAATTCCCTATCTACGATGTAGTAAGTACAGTTACAGGTTATTTCCGTCGGCCCGTAAAGATTCACATACATGGCATCCGGAATATACCTGCGCCAATAATTCAATACCTTATTGGACATCACTTCCCCGGAAAACATAATCTGCCGCAGATATCCGGGCGTCATCTTGTCAAATGCCTTAAAGTTCTCGATAATTCTCATGGCGGAAACCGCCCAGAAAATGGTTGTTATTTTCCTGTCATCCAGATATTGCACCAGTAAGCCGGGAAGTGAAAATAATTTTTTTGGTATCACTTCCAAAGAAGCGCCCTTACTTAAACACACATAAATATCCTTTGTAGACACGTCAAAATCAAACGGAGCCTGATTCCCTATTATCATATCTTCCGTAAAATGAAAGGCCCGGTCGAATTGTTCCGCCAAATCAATGACCGAACGGTGGCAAACCAAAACTCCCTTCGGCACACCGGTAGAGCCGGATGTGAAAATCGCATAAAGCGGGTCCGTGTCTATGGCGGAGTTCCTGATATCCGCCAAAACTTCCTCCCGGATATCCCCGCTTATGATTTCCTCCACGGAAAAAGTCTTTACGTCATACTCTGCGGTTCCTCCGGCCGCATTGATGATACATGCCGGCTGCAGGGTTTCCATAATTAATTCCTGACGCCCTTTTGGTAAATGAACATCAATCGGACAATAAAAGTTTCCGCTGTAAACAATACTCATAAAGGCCACCAGCGTGCTTATATTCCTGTCTATCATCACCGCAACCGGACGGTTCCTTTCCTGTAAGGTTCCTGCCAGAAAACTGCCGCCCCGGCGCGCTGCCTCTTCCAGCTTTCCATATGTAACGCTCCCATGCTCATCCGAAAAAGCCTTTTTATCCGGATGTTCCTCCGCCGCCCGCTCCAGATACTCCAGTACATTCGTTATCATAATCCAGTTTCATCCTTTCCAATTCCAATTCCAATACCACCGCAGAACCGTAGAAATATCACTTAAAATCCCTGGTAAATAAAATCCGCCGCATTGTACCCCGGCCCATACTTGCCGTAAATCAGAACCAAAAGAAACAGTACAATCCACGTAAACCAGCGGAACACGAGACACTGCCTGTCCATCCAGTTCCGGGCATAGCCGTATTTTTCGCTTAAAATCCCGACAATGACCAGCAAAAGCACGGCAATGGCAATCAAATGAATATCACCCCATGTAACCCCGAAATTCAGTATGCTCCCGTCAAAAAATATCCATGGATTGAACACTCTCCCCACAGCCGTTTCCGCCGCCTGTTTCAGCAATACAACGCCTTTTCTCAGACCAACGCTGAAAAAAGCCGCCCCTACTGCATAAATCAGATACGTCCTTGCCGACTGGAACAAATGCCAGCTGAAACTTTCCGTCCGGAAACCAAGTTTATCCGCCGCTTTCTGAAACACCGGGGACAACAGTTCTCCCAGCATCAGGATTATCCAATACCACAGACTGACCCCGACAATGTACCGGAGTGCGCCGTGCCATACACCCATAACCATCCAAAGTACAAACATGCCTGCAGCGGTAGCAATGAATTTTCCCACCGTCTTGCCGAATTTCTTCCGCATGGACTTACTGAACTTTACCATCCATTTCGATTTTAACAACGGATATAGCACATACCCTTTCGCCCATGCTCCCAAAGTAATGTGCCACCTCTGCCAGAACTCCTGCGAAGACCTGGAAAAGAAGGGATTCCTGAAGTTCTCCGCCAGCCGGATGTCAAACATTTCCGCGACCCCGATTACAATATCCATACAGCCTGAAAAATCCGCATACATCTGAACCGGATACAGCAGAATCGCTATCCATGAATAAAAGCCGTTATAGAGACTCAAATCGGCCGTAATCCCGGAAACAATGATACCGACTCTTTCTGCCAGAACCAGCTTCTTAAAAAATCCCCACAAAACCCGCTGGGCTCCATGCGCCACATTCAAGTATTGGAATTTATGCTTTTGGTATAACGTCTCCAGCTGACTATACTGGCTGATGGGACCGGTCGTAAGCTGCGGGAAAAAACATACGAACAAAAATAACTTCAAAGGGTTTTTCTGCGGTTCCACCACTTCCCACGCACAGTCCAAAATATAGCCGAGAATCTGCAGCGTATAATACCCCATCCCCAGCGCCGCAACCAGTTCCATATCCGTATCCCTTACCGCAAAGGCCCAAAACTCATATCCTTTAAAAATAAACCAAAGAATGATATTTACTGCCAATGCAGCCACCGTCAGCGCCGTAACGGCCCACGCCGGCCCGTTCCCGTTTTTTCTTATCCTGTCTATCCACATGGTACATACATACGCCGTCAACGCAGAAATCACCAGATAAATAATCGTATGGTTCCTTGCTGCCGCACAATAAAAAATCAGACTCATGCCTAAAAGAACCACCCACTGCCATGATTTCGGCAGAAGATAATATACGACCAGCCCGGCTGACACAAATATCAAAAATTGAAACGAAGTAATTGTCATGAACATGGGACGCACCTATTTGCCCAATTGTAAAATAATATCGACCATTTCCCCGACATTCTTCATGGTAACAACCTTTCCCATCGGTATCTTAAATGCAAACTCTTCCTCCACGGCAACTACCAGATTGATGTGCTCAAAGGAATCCCATTCATCAATATCATCCGCTGTCGTATCGTCGTTCACCTCGATGGTCTCATCATCAAATACATCCTGAAAAACCTTA
Source organism: uncultured Lachnospiraceae bacterium (assembly GCA_947246015.1). GTDB lineage: Bacteria > Bacillota > Clostridia > Lachnospirales > Lachnospiraceae > Kineothrix. The sequence continues at coordinate 27,746 of CAMXQE010000002.1, forward strand.
TTCAATCTTTCATATACTTCTTCTCTGCTCATTTTCTTTCCTGTTCCTTTCTCTCATCCTTATTTTAAAACCAATACCTTCATCCTGGCCCTGGATACCAGCTGATTCTTCTGATTCCTTATCATGACTTTCAGCCGGATTAATCCCATCCCCTCTTCTTTTTCCGTCACTTCCCCGGTTACTGTAAGTATATCGCCGGTAAATACCGGCTTTAAAAACGAAATCTCGTCAAAACTATGAATCAGACTGTATTTTCCCGGCAGATACATCCCCGCCATCGTAGAATAAAAAGAAGCGGTCAGCATACCGAATACCGCGTGCTGCGGAAACTTTCCGTTTCCTGTTTCACGTGCAAATGCATCGTCCCTGTGCAGCGGATTATCATCGCCTGAAATATCACGGAATGCATGTTCCATCTCCGGCGTGATTTCTTTTTCAAAAGACTCTTTCATTCCAACCGAAAGTTCAGCAAATTTATATTCCCTCATTGGCAAGTTTCTCCTTTATACAGCTGTAAATCGACGCAGCATCCAGTCCATTGGCTGCCCTCACTCCCTTATGGGTACCGTATCCGACAGCAAAGACATCCTTCAGCCCGATTCTGTGCAGTTTCACCCCGATACCATTATCGGCAAGCGTTTCCGCAATCAGGCTCCCCAGTCCGCCGCTGATATTATGCTCCTCCACCGAGAACATCATCCTGGATTTTTGCGCCATCCTCACTGCATTTTCCCCATCGAACGGTTTGATGGTATGGACATTCACCAGATTCACCCGGATTCCTTCCTCCAGGAGCATCTCCGCCGCCCTGTCCGCTTCCTCCAGTATACTGCCGGTCACAAACACCGTGATTTCCCCGCCGTCCCTCAATACCTCGTTTTTTCCAACGGTTATCCGGTAATTTTCCTCATAAAATTCCTTTTCATGATTCATGCCAATCCTGATGTAAACCGGGCCCTGATGCACATAGGCCGCTTCCACGCACTCCGCCGTCTGCTTCGGCGTGGCAGGTGATAAAATCATCAGGTTGGGAATCGAGCGAAGGACAGCCACATCTTCCGTCGTGTGATGGGTCGGCCCTAAAGAGCTCCACGCCAGACCGCTCCCCATCCCTGCCACTTTTACATTCAGATTTTGGAAACAGATGTCGTCCCGGATGAATTCCAAAGAACGGTACGCGAGAAAAGCTCCTGCCGTAAAGACAAACGGCACTTTTCCCACGGTTGCCATTCCGGCAGCGGCAGCCACCATGTTTTCTTCACTGATTCCGAAATTGTAAATCTGCTCCGGAAAATTCCTGCGGAACATTTCGTCATACCCCGTTCCGCTGTCCGCCAGCACATGAAATACATTGCGGTCCTTCTCCGCCAGCTCCATCAGCTTTCCGATATATGCACTCTGCATAACGATACCATGCCTTTCTTATCCTTTTTTCTCCTGCTTCCCTGTTTCTAACCCACCCGTTTCCAGCCGGCCGGTTCCTACGCCAGTTCGGCATCACTGATTCCCAATTCTTCCCTGAAAACTTTCAATTCCTTTTTTCCGGGCAGTTTAAAATGCCAGTTGGGATTGTCTTCCATAATGGAAACTCCCTTGCCCTTCACCGTATGGGCGATAATCAGGCAGGGCATTCCGGATTCATTTGGCATACGGAACCTGTTTTCCAACGCTTGGACATCGTGTCCGTCTACCTCAGCCACATCCCATCCAAAGGAAGCCCATTTTTCATTCCAGTTAGCCATTCCCATTGTTTTTTCCACAAAATCCATCTTCTGAATCCGGTTGCAGTCCAAAACCGCCACCAGATTATCCAGCTGAAACGCTGCCGCAGACATAGCCGCTTCCCACACGGTCCCTTCCTCACATTCCCCGTCACCCAGAACCGCATATACTTTCGCCGGGCTGCGGTCCGCCTTTAATGCCATTGCCATACCGACCGCCATAGACAGTCCGTGTCCCAGCGAACCGGTCGTTGCTTCCACCCATTCGCTGTCCCTCAGACACGGTTCGCCGCCGATACGGGAACCGGGCTGCAGATAAGAATCATATTCTTCCTCTGTCAGCAGTCCTGCCTTAGCCATGACTGCATACAATGCCAGCCCTGCATGTCCTTTGCTCAGAATCAGCCTGTCCCTGTCCGCCCATTTCGGATTGGAACAGTCATAACGGAGCGCTTTTTTTATATAAAATGCATACAGGATTTCCAAACTGGAATAACAGGATGCCAGGTGAGCCATCCCGCCCTTGTATCCTGTCAGGAATATTTTTTTCCGGAGTTCTTTCAGCTCTTTTTCTTCTTTTAATATTTTATCCAAACTCAATCACCTCATCCGGGTCAATTCCAATTCCGCCGCAATAGGGAATCCCATCCACAGCCCTTGTTTCTTCCTCATCCAGTTCAAAACCGAAAATATCCATATTTTCTGCAAGCCTGTCCGGATTCACTGTTTTCGGAATGACCACCATCCCTTTCTGAACAGCCCATCTTAAGCAAATCTGTGCTGCTGTCTTCCCCTTCTTTCCCGCAATCTGCATCAATGTATCATTCTGCAGAATCTGCCCGTTTCCCAAAGGACTGCTTGCCTCCGGAACGATTCCCTCCGCCATGCAGAATGAAACCGTATCCTCCTGCATCATTCCCGGATGGAATTCCAGCTGATTGACCATAGGCATGATTTCAGCCGTTTTCTTCAACTCTTTCAAATGATGCGCCTTAAAATTACATACCCCGACTGCTCTTACCTTCCCTTCTTTATAAAGGGATTCCATTCCTCTCCATGTATCTGCATTGATTCCGGCCCAGTCAGGATACAGCTTAGGAGAAGCAGGCCAGTGAATCAGGTACAAATCCAGATAATCCGTTTTCAGCTTCTTAAGTGACTTTTCGCAGGCTTTTCTGACATTTTCATATCCCCTGCCGGTATTCCAGACCTTATCGGAAAGGAAGAGTTCCCCGCGCTCCAGGGGAAGGTTTGTAACCGCCCGCCCTATTGCCATCTCATTGCTGTATGCCGCAGCCGTATCAATCAGACGATAGCCAAGGTTATACGCATGTTCCAAAAGCGTTCCCATGAGTTCCTTATCTGTAATCTGCCAGGTTCCCAAGCCGATTTGCGGAATCAACACGCCGTTTGACAATTTAATCTGCTTCATTGACTTTAATCACCTTATTCTTTTTTTCATATTCATCGCGGATGATGAATTCCCACTCTGTGTTGCCCGCGGCGTCCTCACTTATCTTATCAAACCCCTGCATTGCGTAAAATTCTTTCACCATCCCGTTCTTTGCCGTAGGATAATAGTATCCCCTTAAACGGCTGATTCCGCGCTCCCGGCATTTTGAAACCAGTTCGTCCATCATTGCAAATTCCATATCCCTTTTCAGGACACGGCAGCTCATGAGCCATAAATCAATATGGAACAATGTCCCATCCGCTTCATCCTTGTGGCCGAACACAACAGAAACCACCCCGTTATCACCAAATTTGTCGTTCAGCTTTCCATATAAGGTAATATAGTCCGGGTCTCCGGCAAAACCTTCTATATCCGCCTGACTGCACCTTTTCGTCGTCAGATTAAACTGATTGCTTTTATTGGTCAGCTGGGCAATACGTGCCATATACATCGGCGCAAAAGGCTGTATTTCCGCATCCATATCCAGCGAAAGCAGATAATCGGCATAATCCGTATAACCTGCCTCCTGTTTCTTTCGTTCCGCATTTGCCTTATACATATCGTTCCGCTTTAAATCGTCATCGGAGAGGCTTGTCACCTCAAAATACCCGGCGCGGTCCAGTGTCGTAATGAATCTGACCACATCCTCCACTTCCGGAACCCTGACTCCCGGTATCTGGGATTTGACAATATGGCGCTCCGCCGGATTGTCATCCACAAATACCAGACTGTCCGTGCCGATATTCAATTCCTTTGCAATTTCTTCAATATTCCGGTCCTTGTTCTCCCAATTCGCCTTTATGACGAGGAAATCCTCCGGCTTCAGTATACTGTCCGGACGATTCAGACCTGCCAGCGCATTCTCTTCATCGTTCTTGGAATCAATGGTCAGAAGCACCCCTAAATCCTTATGTGCTTTCAGATATTCCTGGAATTCACTGTATAACTGTCCCATGGAGGTTTCCTGTCCGATTTCGATGTTGTCTACACCGTCATCTCCTACCACCCCGCCCCAGAGCGTATTATCCAAATCCAGCACAAACGCCTTCTGGTTTTTTCCGTAAACCGACTTGATGATATTCGTGACATTATATGCCAGTTCCGGTATTGCCTGGACTGCACAGGCATATTTATACATGTGCCAGTAAAACGGGTCTGCCCACTTCTGCAGCCCGTAACAGGATGCCATATAATTGATGTCATTAATGAAAAAATTCTTATGCTTTCTGGCATATGCAGCAAATTTCTCATTCAGCCTGTTGATGAAATTCAGCCTGCCATGGGAATCCGAAAAATCCGAATTTCCGAGCAGACGGTAAAAAGGCTGTTCAAAATTATTCTGGATAACGGAACACTGATAGGAATCCTCTATTTTATCCCACATCTGTTCAAACGGTGCATATACCTCTTCCAAAAGTTCTTCTATCTGTGCTTCCGAATCCCTTACGGTGGGAAAATCCTTTATATTCCTGGAACTCGTATGGATAAAGATGACATCCGGATGAAATTCCGTCAGCTCCGGATTATCAAACATAACATCCTGCCAGTACTGGTTGTATTCGGATTCATAGAAAACAGGCTCTATCCCGATATTGAGCAGGAACAGTTCCATCATCTCTTTTAAATCATGCGTCGTGGAACCGCCTAAAATGGCTATGCGCTTCGGAATCCTGTTCTGTCCCTCTTCTCCGGTCAGACTCCTTTTAATCGATTTCCTTTTTTTCAAAATATATTCCGCATTGAACGGATATTCCAATTCTTTCAAAAGCCGCCTCCTATTCCAAGATGTTCCATCGTAAGGGAACCATCTTCTAAAACATAAAAAATAACCGAATCCACCACTTCATTCCTATTCTTGTCAACAGCCGTCATATGAATACCCGGCAGAGAGTCACCGAAGTAATCTGTTTCATTTACTTTTATCATAGGCATTTCACCAAGCGAAAGATAATAGTTCCCCCCGTCCCCCAGCGGCCCCTCATGTTCCGTATCCGTATGGCTCCCGTAAAGGACTTCCCTGCAAAACCGCGCCATATACGGGCTTCCATAGGTCTCTGTATCGGTAAACAATCCATATTTCATAAGATAAGACCGGCTTTCCAGCGACGGCACATAATCACATGGCTGGCACATCAGCGTCAGCACTGTAATATTTTCGTTATCCGCCATAGCCAGCCACTTATATGGCTGGTTCGTTTCCCGCATGACAGATTCTATCTCAAACGCCTGCTGCTTGTCCTCTATCGCCCGCCTCAGTTCCTGTCTGGCCGCCTCCGCTTCTGCCGCATACCTTTCATATACGCCATCCCATGATGCACAGAGTGACTCTTCCCTATCCTCAAACGGCGCATAATTCGTTATCATGTATTTGGCTAAAAAATCCGTATACTTATTTGCCCCATAAAGGTTCACATGATTCAAATCATAAAAATCCGTTTGGAAATCCAGCCCCATTTCCTCATAATGTTGATTGGAATTCAAAAACGGAAAACCGTATTCCTGTGCAATCTCTTCTATCCGGTTCAGTTCCATAGCGTCCTCAGCAGTCACGGTAAACGGCGAAGCTACTAACAGCAGCGGTATCCCATTACTTCTGCAATACTCCAAAATATCAATATAAACCGTTTCCAGCTGAGGGTCCAAAGCGGCCGTCCCGTCCGGCCACTCCGCTAATGGAGCATTTATAAAAGCATGTTCCGACGATATCGCAAATCCTTTGTAGAAACCTTCCGCATCCAGACTCTCATCTGCCCTGTTATCCAGCAGCTGCCAGCTCAGTTCACTGGCCAACGCCTCATGGTTATCATGGTACCGGATAATATCTATGATTTCGGACCATGCATCTCTCAGGGCAATCCCGTTCAGCTGACAATAGTATTTCACCGCTGCCAGTCTGTTGGTATTATAATCCTGCGCATCCAGCGCACCCCAGATACCGCCTTCCGTATCCGGAAAACGGGACAGGATTTTTCTTACATCAAAAACAATCACCTGCGGGTCCTGTGTTTTCTTTATATCTTCGATGGCAAAGACAGTCGCTGCCGCCGACATGGAACCAATGGAATAATCATACGACGTAATACCATACTCTTTCCATGCATACATACAGTCCCAATACCGGTATACGCAGCTGGCGCCTATAACCACCGCGTCAAGGCTGTCCTCCTCTTCTCCATAGAAGCCTATGATATTCAGCCTGCCTGCCCTGTAAGTATCGCGGAACAAATAGGTACAATGTATGAAAACTTCCCAGATTAAGAAACTAAATACCAGAAAAGCTATGATTTTTTTAACACTCTGCCTTTGAATCTTCATTCAAAAAACCTCGTAACATATTGTAGTCCATACCATACTATATTCTATCATAATGCAGTAAATATGCAAGAAATATTCTTCCTAAAATCGGACTGCGGATAACCGTTCAGCCTTACAACTGTGACAATGCGTCCGCAGTCAGACTGAATGCAGTCCTGTCATTCCTTCTTCCTCCGGTACAGCCTGCAATCCTCATTCTCCATCACCGCTTCGTAGTTCTTCCGAAGCTGCCCTTTCACCGTTTCATTTTCTATTACTGCTGTTGTTTTCGTCACAATCCATTCCGGCGGCCGTTCCTCCAGCATCTCTTTAATTTCCGTTTCCACCTGCTCCGAAAGCTGCATATAATGTTCCTGCCATCCGCAATACCTGCTGTATGGCATGATATCGGTTATCGTATACCATCTTAACGGAACCTCGTACCCCCATACGCGGTCCCGTTCTTCTGCCGGAATATATCCTTCCGTCTCCTTCACATGCCGGTACATCGTATCATCATCCGCCTGACGTAAAATGGAAACTCCCGTCCCTGCCATCTTATAACAGGGATAAGCAAAACAAAAAACAATGACTGCCGCCACAAGCAGCCGCCGTTTCCTGTCCGGCATCCCTTTCTTCCATACCTCCAGAATCCTCCACACGCCGAGCATCATTCCCGGAATGACTAAAATATAATCATGGAAAGAGCTGTTACCCATCCCAAGCGTTATCATCATGCCCGCCGTATTCCACAAAACGAGCATCCACAGCCTTCTGTTCCTCTGCCCTGTCACGAGAAAAACCCCTACCGGAAATAACAGACTAAGCAGGAACAGACCTCCCGCCCCGATTGCAAAACCTTCCGTTCCGTAAATATATCCAAAAACGAATACACAATGCAGCATATTCCCAATCTCACCATAATACCCAAAATAAAGCAGGGGCGGAAGGAACGCCGCCGCAGTTCCCAGCAGAAATGCCGCTATATTCTCTCCCCAGTTCTTCCACCGTCTGTTCTTAATCAGATAAAACGAAACAGTCAGCACTATCGCACCTATCATAACCGCATTGATAACCCTGATAAGGGTAATCACACCGAAACACACACCATAAATAAATCCATGCCATGGCCTGTGTTCTTCCTTCTCACCCGTTATGAAATCCAGCGCATAATATAACGGCAGGAACACGAAAGGCAGACTCCACTCCTCCGTCAGATTCCCTCCCTCCAGCGTCGTGGATAATACCACATAGAACGGAACCAGCATAATCAGACTGCAGGCTGCCCCGCTTTCCGCGAAATATTTCCTGAGAATCCTCAGGCACAGGAACAGCACACTGCACAGCCAGACACACTGCATGAGAAACACACCGTTTCTTCCATACCAGACGGACTCCGCCGCATACTCGATAAAGAACAGCCATGGCCCCTTCATATCAAAAAAATCCCTGTAAGGAAGATACCCTTTTGTCATCCCGGCGCCGACCAGCTGGAAAAAGGCCGAATCCCATCCGTGCGCCCGCGGGAACAGCGGGCTTGTCATATAAGAAAAATACAGCAGGAATATAATCCCGCTGAACCATATTATTACCAATTCCATGATTCTCTTTGTCTTTATCTTTATTCCAGCACTGTATTTTTTCATTGCCGCCCCTCTGACTATACTCCAAAGCGTATTTGAAACTTATTTCATCCATCTCAGACACGCTCTGAACACACTCCTAAATTTTATGTTTCCATATTTCTTCCACTACCCGGTAATAGTTCGCAAACTGAAATTCTGCCAGCACATGTTCATATCCCGCCTTTCCCATCCGCGGAATATTCTCCCTGTCGCTTATAATCAGCTCTAGTTTCTTTTTCAGGTCGTCCTTATCGTTATCCCGGAACACATATCCGTTCACGCCCTCCTCAATGTAACTGGCGGTGCCGTTATCGCTGCCGCTGACTGCCGGCACGGAAAATGCCATCGCTTCGATAACGGTTATGGAAGCCGGTTCCTCCGTACTGGGAATCACATATACATCCGACTGTTCATACCGGGCAAATACCTGCTCTTTATTCAGGTTCCGGAGCAATGTTATCTTATCCGAAAGCCCGTGCTCTTTTATATATTTTTCCAAAGCAGCATAATACTCCCTGTGGAAATCATTGGATACTTCACCGGCTATCGTCAGATGAAGCGGATACTGCTCCGCCAGTTCCTCTATGGCCTGAACCATCAGGAAATGGTTTTTCCGCTTTTGATACTTCCCGATACAGAATACCTGAATCTTATCATCCTTGAAATAACTCTTATCCTCCGGAGCCACCCTGGGTTCCATCAGAAAGGGAGCGAAATATCCGTTTTTATCCTTTACCAGCCCCGTATAATCCACCCCCACCAGATTGACCGGAGTCATCCGGTATGCGGGCGTCAGCTTCCACACGATTTTATGGGCCAAATCCATTTTCTTCGGTTTATCCCAAACCGGACTCAGATTATATAAAATGGTCGGGATATGCAGGCTGCGGCAAATCCGGTTCATGAAGATGGTATAGACAGAACGCTCCCGCAATATGGCGATATCCGGCCGGAATTCCTTAATCAGCCTGCGCAGTTTAAAAACAGGCGGGATACCGCACTTTAACTTCATATCTATGGCCGCCGGATTCTTCCGGAACAGCACATGCACATAAATGTAGTCAATCAGACGAAAAAAAGCCGAATATCCAACCACAATCGGCCTGACATACGTATAATCCTCTATTTTTCCGGCATACTGGCTTAAAAAACGGACTTCATGACCATTTTCCACCCAGCCTTTCATGATTGTATTCTGATTGGTGTGATAGCGGTGGGACATATATAATACACGCATACGCTTCTCCCTCTTTCTTTTTTCCATTACTGCCATCCGTTACTGCCGCGCCCCGGCTTCCTTCCGGCCGCCGCGGAAACGCTTCATCAGGAACATGACCTCCGATACTGCCAGCGCACCTGCGAATGTAAACAAAAACAATGCCATTCCATCCGGCCGTAAAAACATCCGGCCTATGAACTTAAAAATCATATGCACAAAATAAATATTTTTGCTCATTTCACGAAACCAGACCGTAGACTTCTCCGTCCGTATCTGCAATGCCGTACACAAAAGGAAGTATGCTGCCGGAACCAGCATCCAATACATATCCGGTTCCCTGACTACTCCGTACCGGTACAGACATACCTCTTCTATCCAAAGAAGCACTACTGACAGGATTACCCCGGACAGCGCTTTTTTCCGCATCATTTCTACAGGACGCTTTGCCGCCGCTATACCTGTATAAATGAATACGCTTCCGAAAAACACACCGTTACGGCATGTTGCCATCACCTTCTTCACCAACAGCAGCAAATCCCAAATGACTCCGTCCTGGTCTAAAATCTTTAGCAGCACCCCGAAATAGGACTGCGTCAGCAGTCCCATGGAATATAAAATGGCAAACAGCACGCCCGCCTTTCTCATTCCCAGCCATTTTACGGCATAAAATGCAAGAACCACTCCTACCGCCGTCGCCGGAAGATACCAAAGGTGGACATAAGAACCGTTTAGGACTGTATCCCTGAAAAACGCAAGTATGGCATACTTCAGTCCGCGTTCACTGCTTGTAACTTTTCCATAACATAGGATAATCGGAAAATAAATCACGGTCCACACCAGATACAGCTTCAGAATCCCCTTCACATACTTCCCTATCACCAAACCCATATCCCCGCGGTTGTCCGTCAACTTCCGTTCCAGCAAAAAACCGGTGGCGGCAAAGAAAAAGGGCACTGCCACTCTTCCCAGCACATCTGCTGTGGAGAAATTCAAAATACCGCTTATCCCGTCAAACGGATGCGTATGCAATACCACAATCAGCACCGCCATTATAAACTTAACAATATCGAGTCCCTTATACTCTGCCCGTTCTCTTTTCATTTTATTTCCGCCCCGTCACTCCCCGAAAACCTCTTCTTTCGTCTTAGGCGTTACTTTCCCGTCCGCCACTTCATAAACCGCATCCACGTTCCGGATGGTCGTCAGTCTGTGCGCTATGATAATCATCGTCTTCATTCCCTGAAGGTTCTCGATGGACTCCATTACGGCAGTCTCTGTTTCATTGTCCAGAGCCGAGGTTGCCTCATCCAGAACCAGTATCTCCGGGTCATGATACAAGGCTCTGGCAATACCAATCCTCTGCCGCTGTCCTCCTGACAGACGCACTCCCCTGTCCCCGACAAACGTATTCAGCCCGTCTGCAAGCCCCTCTACGAAATCATAGAGCTGCGCCTTCATCAGAGCGGCAATCACTGCCTGGTCGTCAATCTCTTCTTCCGGAACGCCAAACGCCACATTATTCCGGACCGTATCATCCGACAGATAGATAACCTGCGGAATATACCCCAGTTCCCGGTGCCAGACATCCGGGTTTTCATGGATATTCATCCCGTCCGCCAGCACCGCTCCCTCCTGCGGCTCCAGCAATCCTAAAATAATATCCACCATAGTGGTTTTCCCTGCACCGGAAGAACCGATGAAAGCCACTGTTTTTCCTTTTGGAATCGTAAAATCCGCCTGCCGGATGACCGGCTGTTCGGAATCCGGATAATGGTAAGTCAGACCCTGCACTCTTATTTCCTTTGTAAAATCCCATTGCATCCCGCTTTCCTGCTTCCTCTCCGGTGCATCCTCTATCTCTTTCAAATCATGATATATCAATTCAAACGACGGAAGCGAATACAGAATATCCGCCACATGCACATTAATCTTCCCCACCGAAGGCAGCAGCCGGAACGCCGCCACTGCAAATACCGCCAGCTGCGGGATATACACGGTAATATCATTGTAACCGAAGAACATTTTTACAAGCACGGCAATCAAAATACCGCTCATACAGGAAGCTTCCACAAAATATCTGGGCATCTCGGCAATCAGACGGTTCATACGCAGCCCGTGGACATATTTCTTAAAATAGTTCTGATATTCCGTGATAAAATATTTCTCGCGGTTCAATATTTTTACTTCCTTAATCCCGCCTAACGACTGATTCATCCACTGATACAGTTTCCCCTTATACCACTGGCACTGTTCTCCCAGTTTGGTGGAATACCGTTTGGATATCGCAGTAAACACGCCGATACAAAGCACCAGCATGATAAGAACCAGCACCGCTATGGATTTACTTACGATAAACAGATAGATTCCCAAAACCCCGCAGACTGTCAGTTCCATAATAAGCTCTAAAATATGGATGATTCCCTTCGTAAATAAATCCGTATCCTCCTGCATACTCCTCTGCAGCTCTGCCACGTTCTTGTTTAAGTGGAATGTATAGGGTTCATTCATGTATGCATTCAGGAGTCTTGTCGAAATACTCATCTGCGTTTTATAACAGAACTTATATATCGTATTCTTCTCCATTGCAAGGAACGCATTCTTAAAAATATAAATAAAGATGATAACTCCTGTCAGTCCCGCAAGGAAATACTGCTCCGATGTAAATCCAAACAGTTCATAAAAAAAACTGAGGTATTTGTTTTCCCTCACCACGGACGCATCCATCAGTATTTCAATAAACGGCATAAAAATCGTTACACCCATTAATTCAAAAAAACTGCCTATGATGACTATAAGCAAAATAAATGCCAGTCTCGTCTTCTCTTTCCTGTTGAAAATGTATCCAAGCTGCCGTACTATCTTTTTTCCCATATTTATTCCTTTTCCAATTCAATTAACGTAATAATCTGGCTCAGATATTCGTCATACCCTGCCTCTTCATTGGCCTGCCTGCCGATGACGGAATGCTTTTCAATCTTTGGTTTATCGGATGCCTTCCGCAAATACCACTCGTATTCCATATCCAGATTCCCAATATCAATAACCCGGTATCCTGCCTCATACAATTCTGCGGTCAATGCCTTTGCCGTGCTTCCCAAAGAAATCAGAAACAGCCTGTCCTTCGGTACTTTCCTGCATGATTCCACAATATCGCCATACACATAGAAAGCATTATACGGCGGACAGACAATCCGCTCTATGCTTTCTGCACCGTCAAACAAATCATTGCCAACCCCGTTATGGGTTCCCGCCCCTTCCACAAACACAATTTTTCTGTCCTTCCAGACCAGTTTGAACTTTTCCAGCCACCTGCCGCAATTCTCTTTATTTTGATAATTATAATACATTCTTGACAAAAAAGCATTATAATATATTTTTTCTGTATTGCACTGCCTTTCATACACTTTGCGGAAACTGAGCAGGTGTTTTTTCCAGAACTTCCTGCTTCTGGCCGAGTACTGCGACAAATCACCGAAAATATCCGGAATGCCCACCATCAGTCCTTCATCGTCATAATGCAGTATTTTTTTCAGTTTTTCACTGAGAGCCGGTGCGCTTTCCTGCACAATCGTTGTCCGCCCGCACATCATGACAATATCACTGTCTCCAAACCGGACTATGCTTTTCTCCGTATGAATCAGTTCCTCCAGCGTCTCGTCTATGGATGCCACCCGCAGACGGCTCTTTACCAGCCCGGACTTATACAGAAGATATACCATACCGGCTAAAATATCCTTGATAAACTCTTTCATCTTATCTCTCTCTTCACTTTTTTCTGCCAATAAAACGATTTTCTGACAGACTGTATCTGCCGCCCTTTAAAAATTTATGTTTTACCACCCACCAGCCGGGCACCCAGATATACTTATGCATGGCTGGCGACGCGCTTCCTATCATCCAGCAGTTCCTGTCGCATTGCTTCGTGCATCTTCTGACCTCCTCCGCCTGTCTGGAATTCCACAGTTCATCCCATGTCTGCTCCCGCAGATTTCCCATCACTGCTTTCTTTTCCATCCCGTTGCATGGAATCACATCGCAGAAAGGGTCGATAAAAAACGCATTCTTGGACATATCGCAGGGAAGCAGTCTCTTATTCCCGTAAATATAATTAATCAGTCCATGATTAAAGTAAGCGCGGAACCATTTCTTGGGCGACTTACTCTGCAGCAGTTTGTTAATCAGTTTTTCAAAATTCCGTGCAACCTTCTCTCTGTCATTGATTTTATTGTCCGTCTTCCTGAAATAAAAGGAATTATGCAGGGTAGCCGTGGCAAATTCCATACCAAGCTCATCGGAAATATCATACAGCGGAACCAAATCCTCACAATTCATATCCTGCACGGTCATACCGAATCCTACATCCGGATGTCCCATCTCCACCAATGTTTTTAAGGTATTATATCCTCTGTTAAATCCATCCGGTATTCCGCGTATCTTATCATTCGTCTCCTGCAGCCCTTCAATGCTGATGCGGATGCCCACTTTGGGAAATTCCCGGCACAAAGCGATAATCCGTTCTGTAAAATACCCGTTTGTAGATATGACAATCCGGTCTGATTTCTTATAAAGTTCCCTGACAATATCCGGTATGTCCTGACGCACGAAAGGCTCCCCTCCCGTGATGTTCGTGAATGCCATTTCCGGCAGTTTCTTTATATCTTCCAGTGTAATTTCTTCTTCCGGTTTTGTCGGGTCCTTAAAACAATCGCACATATTGCACCTTGCATTGCATCTGTAAGTAACAATTACCGTTCCGTATAATGTTCTTCTAGCCATTCTATTCCTCTCTTTCCCTTTTCCAGCTGAACCAAAAATAAAAAAGCAAAAACAGGCTGATGGTCATACCAGGCCAAAAATATCTGTAATCCGTCCATCCCGATGAAATGAACAAAGCCGCTAAATTCACGGTAATGGGCATATAGGGAATCAAACCCAGCCACTTTTTCCCGGTCCGGCCGCACCATGCAATCACCACCATGCAGACAATCAGAAGATTATATATTCCTGTCCTCCAATAAAACGGATATAAAATCATCCTGTTTGTAAACCACTTGCATAAACTCTCCAGCTTATATGTCAAAAAATTGCTTTTACGATAAGGAAACAAATCGGGTGAATGGGAAGGATGGTCAATCAGACAATTCACACATCCCGCTACTTCATCAACCGGCTTTACGATACTCCAGATTACCGAATTTCTGGTCAGCACTGCCTTAACTGCCATTCTCGGGTGTTCAAAAAAATTCTTAATATAAAGCCTTAGAAACTCCATAACCGAATACCCGTCCGGCTCGTCCGGATTATAATCCACCCAATATGGATTATAGGAAAAATCATCCGGAGCATTATTCGTGATTTTATTAATCAGCTCCATTGTCTCTCCGGACACATCATCACCCATATAATAGGAATACATAATATCATTCGACAAAGAAAAAAATTTCAGCGGCGGATGCGGAATTACATTCATGGACTGGTAAAGCGGCCCTTTCACAGCCACAACCAGCAGAATGCAGAAAGCGCTTGCCGCAATTGCTTTTTTTGAAAATTTTGTAACAACAGGCAGCAGAATCATCACGGCCAATGCAGGCAATATCCCATTCTGTCTGAAAAAAGCGGTAAAGATAACTGCTATGATAAACTGGACATACCACCAGAGATTTTCTTTATATTTGTCTGGTTTCATAACAAATTTCATCAGTAAAAGCGTCAGCCACATAATGGAAATCATATAGGGAATGTCTTTCCACAGCGTTACGAGCTGAATAATATTGCTCACTCCGAAAGCAATAAAAAAATAGAAAACACCCAATACTTTTTTGGAAAATCCGCATTTGTATAAAAACAGAATTCCATCAACAAAAACAAACGCAAAACATACACACTGCAATATAATAAGAAAAGTAATGGAATCGTATATTTTAATCAGCAGATTCAGAATGAATACATAGAAAGGAGGCTGCCAGTCCTGCATACTGAACCCCGGCTGCCAAAGCTGATGTGCCGCCTCAAAACAATACACGGAATCAGATGTTGTAATGGCAGGATTAAAAGCAATCAGAAACAGCATACAGGGAAGCAGAATAATCCCCATCAGAATCAACCGGGATTTCAGCCCTGCTTCATGCTCCGCAACAGATATTGTGTCGCCGGTCCTAATCAAAAAAACAATAAAGCGCTGCATAACCGGATGCATCCATAAAAATGCCAGAATAAAAAAAATATATGCAGGATATCTCGTATCCTGCGTAATGCTGGAAGGTAAGAAATACATTCCAACCATGGCAAAAGTCCCGTACATCTCCAGCGCTATCTGCAATACCTTTTTCCATGGCTTATCAAATACGCTTTTTAACCGTTTGGTCCCTGCATCGGTTTTCAGTATGGAAAACAGGCATAACAGCCCGCATACGATACGGATGCTCCTCGAAATATGCCCGGATAACGGCTCTAATGTCAAGTAACAGCATAAAAGCGCCAAAGCTGCATAAATATATCTTACCCAGCGCTTCTGTTCACACAATTTCTCCCTTAAAGTATTATAAACTGCCGACATGCCTATTTCCTCACAATCACCAGATTGGAATTCCATCCTAAAGTCTTAATATACGAAATTGAAAAAGTCCCTTCCCCAAACATTTCCTTAATATCCCTGCCTGAAACCAGGTTCAGATTATGGATATCCGCCCAGAACTCTCCTTTCAGCTTCCGCACGATTTTCTGAAAAACAGGCCAGGGCAGCCAGTGTAAAAAGGGAAGAAACGTATGCATTTCAACCGGAAAATACCGGTTAGGCGTTGTAATAAAAATTTTTTTGGAAATGCGCATACATTCTTTCAAAAAGAACTTCTGCTGCTCTCTCGTCCCCACATGTTCCAGTACCGCAGAGCAGAACAGGATATCAAACTGTCCGTCTTTAAAAGGAAGCGGCTCCCCGGATTTATTTTGTACAAAGCCTTTTAAACCAAATTTTCCAACCAGAAACTCACAGTCTTCAATGGAAGCAATGGTTATCTTATCCTTATACGGATATAACTTTTCAAAAAAATTAGAATCTGCCAGCCGGGTATCCGGCGTAACTCCCAAATCCAGCACCTCATCCGTCTTAGCAGGCTGAAGCTCCCGCTCAAACCTTAAAAACATTTTTTTCCGGGCTTTACACGAAAAAAAAGTCTTTACTTTAATGAAAGGATTGTCATATGCAAAATAATCAATGGCTTTGCTCATTTTCTTTTTCCTCATAAACCTTAATCTTTAAAATACCAATCATAAAACCGGAAAATACAGACTGTAATCCAAGTTCCAATAACGATGCAGCCGGAATTGTGATTCTCATGACAATCTCCGGAATCAGCTGCGAATATCCCGTATGTTTCCAGTATGACAATGCGCATATACTTAAAATAACCCCAATAACAGCCAGGAAAATCCCTCCGAAAATAAAAACATCCTCGTTCAGTTTTTCGTTCCAGTTAATGGATGCCTGCCTTGGAATGAACTGATGATTGTATGCATACAATTTTACAAACAGGAACATGCTTATGATACTAAATCCCATAATCAGAAAAAACATGCAATACAGGAGCGTATGGACACTGAATACTACATGGAAAACGGATATCTGTCCCAGTATAAGCAGTATGCTCCCAATCAATCCTATCATAAGCAATGCGATGCCCGGATAAAGAAACAACCAGTTCGGCGCATACATAAACAGGAATTTCAAGTGGCGCCAGCCGTCCCTGAAACTCCTTAGATGAGGAGAGCCGCTCCTTCCGTCCTTTTTCAACGTCGTTGGTACTTCCCCTATTTTCAGATGGTTCAATTCGGACATAACCACCATTTCACTGGCATATTCCATCCCCGTCGTCTTCAGGTTCAGCTTCATGATGCTTTCACGCTTATAACCCCTTAACCCGCAGTGAAAATCCTTAATGCTGCTCTTAAAAAAAAGCCTCCCCACAAAAGATAATACCGGATTCCCGATATAACGGTGCAGCCAGGGCATTGCACCGTCCTCAATGCCGCCTGCAAACCGGTTCCCCATGACAAGGTCATATCCTTCCCGCAGCTTTTCCACAAAAGGCATCAGATGATAGAAATCATAACTGTCATCCGAATCGCCCATGATGACATATTTCCCTTCTGCCGCATTGCAGCCGCTGATTAAAGCGCTCCCGTATCCTTTCCGCTCCACATCCAATACCCTTACGCCCTCTTTTCTGGCAATCTCCTGACTTCCGTCGGTACTGCCGTTGTCGGCAATCAGAATTTCCCCGTCCACATGATTATCTGCCAAAAAAGCCTTTGCTTTCTTAATACAGACTGCCAATGTTTCCGCTTCATTCAAACAAGGCATCAATATCGTTACTTCACACATAATCACTGTCCTCCGGTAAAAATCCTGTTTATTCCATATTATCATGCGTATTTTCAGAAAATCCTATCCAAAACCACATTCTCTTCCAAAATATACTATAAACCAACTTAAAAAGCAAGCTGTTTATCCTATGAGACACTCCTTTCCCCGAAATGCAAATCCGTAACTGCGTATTTTATCCGGTGCGAAACCGCGTGATACAAGCTCCGTCTCATATTTTTTCTCAGCCATCTGGCGATGCGCCGCCGCAAGGGTATCCTCAAGAGTCTCTTCGTTCTCATCCGGATCAAGTACCTTAAATTCAAAAATAAATGCCTTGCCGCCTTTGTCAACAGGCTCCAGCATGACATCGTAACGGCCATATCCGCTCTCCCTGTTTGAGCGCACAGTATACGTATCCGCCAGGTTCACCACCATCCCCAGCACAAAACCGTGATAGAAACGTTCGGGTTCTGTCTGCTCTGACGGTTTATTTCCGCTGTCAAAGGAACTGAACGTATGCAGGGCTACTTTATTCATAAAAGTGTTCATTTTACGGACATTATCACTTAGAAGTGCATGGATAAATTCATTGTAATACATCTCGGTATTGCCTCCGAACCATCCCTTTACCATGTTCTCAAAAATATTCTCTGCCTCCATATTGGTGAGTGCCAGCGTGTACACTTTCCTTTTACGCTCACCCACATATCTTAAATCCAGCACTTTCAGGTATCCGGTCGCCAGCAGCAGACTCCATACCGCACGGATGCTGCCGTCAAGCTGGTCAAAGACAATCTGTTCGTCAAGCTTTGTATCAAAACTCTTCCCCTGCAGGAGCGCCTCCATTGTCTGCTTGATGCCCGGAACCCCTGTCCGTACCAAAGAGTTCACAAGTCCGTTTGAGCTTGTATCTGCCCAGTAATTTTCGTATTTTCCATTTTTCCTGATAAAAGATGAGATAGACCACGGATTGTAAATATCCGTATGACTTCCAAACGTAAAGCCGTCATACCACCTTTTTACCTCTTCCTTTTCACTTCCAAGCCCCATGTTATTCAGCGCATCAAAAACTTCTTTCTCCGTAAATCCAAAAGCAGTTGCATACTCATCAGATGTAGTCGTTATCACATCAGGATTATTCATTCCGGTAAAAATACTTTCCTTGGCAATCCGAGTTATCCCTGTGATTATACCGCGTTCAAGATAAGGATTGGTTTTAAATGTAGCGTTAAAAAAACTGCTGAAAAAGCCAACAGCCTTATTCCAGTATCCGGAGAGCCATGCTTCCTGCATCGGTGTATCATACTCGTCAAGGATAATGATTACATTCTCTTTATAATAACGCTGCATGAAACATGCCATTTGGTGAACCGCACCCACAGCAAGGTCTCCCGGCATTCCTATTTTTATATTTTTAAAATACTCTTTTTCATTCGCATTCAGACAGTCTCCGTTAAGCAGATAACCATTCGCATTATACAGACCCGCAATCACTTCTGTTATCTTATTTTCCATCTCCGGATATGTGTCTGCCTTGATATTCGCAAAAGTCAGGAATATCACCGGAAATCTGCCCTGCAGGTTTCTGTACTTTTCTTTATCCGAATCGTCTCCGAATATCGAAAGTCCTTCGAATAAGTCGGCCCTGCCCTCATATTTCCTGGAAAAAAAGCATTCGAGCATACTCATGTTCAGGGTCTTGCCAAAACGGCGGGGACGCGTAATAAGCGTCACATCTGAACCAGTCTCCCACCATTCCCTGATAAAATCCGTCTTGTCAATATAAAACGAACCTTGTTTTCTAAGTTTGTCAAACCGTTGTACACCTATATTCACCACGGGTTTCCTGTTCATATTCACGCCTTCCCATATATTTCCACTATTTTTCCAGCATACTCCGATATCGTGTCAAATACAAGTTCCCTGCAGTTTGCCGCATATGCGCTGCATTTCTCCTTATCTGTCCAAAGCCCCTTAATCCGCTCCTTTAGCTGCCCTGCATCACCGCCTGCAAACAATTCGCCTGTACGCCCCTTCTGAATCAGTTCCGGCGTTCCCCCAATATCCGATGCCAACACGGGAGTCCCGTACATCTGTGCTTCCATCACCGAAAAAGGACAGTTCTCATACCACTCGGACGGAAACACCACAAACCTTGCCTCCCTGATGGTCCGCTCCAATATGTCTCCCGACAGGAATCCCCTGTCATCAATATTGGGAACCTGCCCGATTTCATCTTTCAGCGGACCGCTTCCTGCAAAAACAAATGGAATATCACTCAATTCCCGACATACCTTCATTAAAGTCCGCACGCCTTTCTCTTCCGCATACCTGCCGAAATACAAAACATAATCCTGCTTTACGCATTCCTTCCTGTCCGGAGTCTTCTCGATGAAATTATGCAAAGTAACCGTCTTCTCCCTAAGCAGCGGATTATTTGATAATGCTTTCTCCATAAAATAGCTGGGGCAGATAATCCGGTCCACATGCCGGTACGTTTTTAATTTCCCATACAGACTTCCCTCTACCGACCCCAAAATACTCTTTACCCGCGAATTATGAATACACCTGAATTTCGCACAGTTTCCGTATGCGCCTTCCGCGCAGCGCATACACAGCTCCCCGCTTTCCGGTATGCGGAACATATGGTTCGGACATACCCACTGGTAATCATGCGCCGTGTAAACCAACGCTGTCTTTTTCCCCCTCTTTTTATCAAAACTCCTGACTTCGTAAATAATGGACGGAGTCAGCTGAAAGTTAAAGTTATTCAGATGCACCACATCCGGTTCGAAATCCCGCAGCACTTTCCGCAGCTTCTTCCTGGCCTCTGACGAATATATGATTTTAAAAGGGTATAGTAATTTCTTTATCTTCCCCGTATGGAAATCCATATCCGACGTATAACTTTCCATCCGGTTCCCTACGATGCGCCCCTCATGTTCCATGCCGAAATATTCTACCCGGTGTCCGAGTCTTTCCAGTTCCTCTCCCAGCTTAAAGATATAAGTCTCCGACCCGCCGTTGGGATAAAGGAATTTATTCACCATTAATATTTTCACAATCTGTCTCCTAACAAAATTTTAGGCTGTATAAAAAAATACGGATATTTCATCTTCTTTGCCACCCATGCCGCCAGAACAGGCAATACGAAAGTTGCCGCCAGCCCCACAATGATATGGATACCCTGCTGATGGATTCCCGCCTTAAACAGCAGGCTTCTTATTCCGGCTGCCGCTATGGTATGCATCAGATACAGCGGCATCGTGTATTCCGCACTGAAGTAAAAAACCTTCGGGCTCACTCTCTCTTCCAGCAAACCGCTGGTCTGTATGATAAAAAAGCATCCTGTTATACTGGCAGCCCATGTTCCTGCCGTATACCATATATTGCTTCCGCCAGCTCTGTATATCCATATACTTACCGGAAAAAACAGCAGGGAAACAAACCATTTTGCAAATGAAAATTTCCTCCACCAGCCGCAGTAATTCAGTGCCATACCTGCTATAAAATAAATGGAGTTTCCCAAAACAGTATCTATAAGAAATATGGCATTTCCCCAGCATACCTGATATATCCACCATACTAAAAGGGAAATCCCCAGTGCAGTCACCGCATCCCTTCCTGTTTTAAAAGTAGGTATCAGCAAAAAAAGAAAGAACAGTGTATACAAAAACCAGTACGGCGCAGTAGGCGCTATGAACAATATTTCTGTCAGACTTCCCTCTTCCGTATGAACCGATGACTCAAAGATTTTCTTCATACACCACGTAAGGATGGAAAATGTAAAAAAAGGCACTCCCAAAACCACCAGTTTCTTTCTCACATTCCTCAGCCATTGCCCCGGCGTCCTTACCACTGAATTACGCTGGTATAAATATCCGCTGCATAGAAAAAACAGATTCAATATACACCCATAGATTACGGAATTGAACCACTGACGCACCGCCGAATCCTGAATCAGTCCCGCTTTCAGCATACTCTGCAGGAAATGCGCCAGCACGATTGCAATACACGCCATCAGTTTTGCAAGACTGACCCAGTTCTCCCTTTTCACGCAGTTTTCACCTTTCATACAGTTTTTACTTTTCGCGCAGTTTTCACTTTTCATGAAAGGCAATCCTTTCTTTTTTCCTATCCCGCATACAGCATATCACCCAGTAAATACCTGCCGCAGAAACACCTCCTGCCAATCCGCTGCTTATGATTCCCCTGACATATTCCATCTTTACTATATTTCCGGAAAATTCATACATAGGAGTCTTCTCATCCACATAACTGACAATACGGCTGTGAAACCCTTCGGGCAGATTATGAATATCCAGATATACCACTTCATCGTACTTATCGCTTCCGGCTTTCAGGATATAAATGCTGTCCGGCACATCCGCCATTACCGCATATCCGGTTCCAAATACCAACGCCGCAACAGCTCCTACCATACACAGCCTCTTTCCATTTCTGCCCGCCCATTCGCCCATACAGCTGCCAAATTTTCCAAGTTTTCCATATGAAACAGTAAACTGTTTCTCTCCTGCCGATGACAACAGCGACAGCCGCCATTCTGTCTTTTCATTTTTTTCTTCAATCCCAATGTTCCCGGCTGTTCCGGTTTTCCAGGATTTCCGCAGCGCTTCAAACAGACTGTTTCCCATAAATATCAATCCCAGATTTTTATACGCCGTATTAAACATAAACGGTTCGGAAATCCCCGCAATCATCAGACCGATAATGATTGCCAGTTCTTTGTTTTTCTTTTCTTTCACATATTTATGAATCAACAGCATATAGCCTGCGCACATAAGGACAAAAATCACAATCCCGCCATGCATCAGCAGATACGTATAGGAACAGTCCAGCGTACTTGTATGCCCAAACGCTTTCAGTTCCTGCTGCCGGTCACCAAACAGAGACCAATTCCCCTCTGACATATACAGGTTGGACAAATAAAAACGATTGTTCAGTACTTTGTCACAAATACGGAACAATTTCTCCGGAAACACCAACGGTCCCGCCACAGAAAACAAAACACACGCGGGAAATGCCATCTGTATCAGCACATCCTCTGCTTTTGTTCTTTCTTTTCTGAGACCGAGATAAAGATTCACCAGCAGATAGGCCGTTGTAAAAACAAAGCCTGTATAACTGACAGAATATAGAAAGATATACAGATTGCCCGCAAAGCAAAGAACGGTTGCCGTAACCAGCCGTCTTCCCTCCAATTGAAGTACATAAAGCACGAAAGCAATCAGTATGCCATACGATATATGAAGCACATTCGGATGAGGATACCCAAGCCCCCATCGGATAATATGGCCAAGCCCCAGCTTGTCATGCGCCATAAAAACTCCCTGCCTTATTCCGGCAAGTGCCAGCAAAACCTGAATGACAAACGCGCTGCTCCAGATAAAACAGCCTAACCGGAATACCCTTTTTACGGGAATCCCTTTCATACCGATTATCAGCAGAATATATAAAAACGGTCCTTTTTCTCCGGAATTTCTCCATACAAAAAGCCCAAGCAGGGCCAAAACTGCCATGCCGGTCATTTCTTTTAAATTATAATCATCCAAAAGCAACTTTAGAAACAAAACTCCCGTAGATGCCACCAGACAAAGATTATACACCGGCATCCCCTCATACAGTCCTATCCCCTTGCACGTCAGCATGATTGCAAAATAAATATAAAATGCGGTTTCCCTTAAATTACAGGATATACTGTACCTGTCTTTCACATTCATCCTTCTTCTCTCTTTTCGTTTTCCGCTTTCCACTTTTTCATTATCCTAATGCTTCAAATCATGTTGGAAATTATATCATATCCGATGGTATATAGCAACTTTAGTACTTTTCCATCCGTTCAAAGCTGTAACAGTTCAGTCTTCGGCTTCTCTGTTACCCAAAGCTCTTCACAAACTGCCCTGCCCCATAAGATGCCGACAGTTTTTCACGGTATGCCATGCAATTTTGGACATATTCCCCGTTTTCCCCGCATATCCGGTTCAAAGCAGATTTATCCCAATCCTCCGCCACAATTCCAAGCTTTTCTTTTTTAATATACTCCGCATTAAAAGGAACCGGGGTTGTCACCACCGGAGTCCCTGCCGCAATACTTTCCACAATGGAAACCATGCTGTTATCCTTTTCCGTGTACACCAGCATAGCTTTCGCCGCTCCTACAATCGGAGCCATTTCTTCATGGCTCATTCTGCCGTGGAAAATTATTTTATCCTGCATCCCCAATGCTGCTGACTTTTCCTTTAGCTGTGCTTCCATGTCCCCTGTCCCAATCACATCCAGGACATAATTCTTCTGTTCTCCGCCCTGACCTGCAAAATCAGCAAAAACTTCTATTATTTTATCAATGCGCTTTCTGCTGATAAGCTGTGAAACAACCACAAAGCGGTTTTCCTTCTCTGTACATAACTTTATCTGCCCGACATTTACACCATGGTCAATGACCTTCTCCAGCACCTGCGGACAGAATCTGCGAATAAACCGTTTCGCATTTTCCGATCTTGCAATTACTGTAACTCTCCGGAAAAATATTCTTGCCACTACATGATACCATACTTTCGACGGAATATAATGCATTATTTTATTATGTGCGCCAAGCTCATGCCATACAATCGTCCTCTCCCTCATTTTCCTTACTGCCGTCAGGGAACAGAGAGAAAAAACCTCGCTTGTTATAATACCGTCTATTTCATCCCTGTGCTTTTTTATATAAGCGCCGAGTTCCGGCATCCACGGCAGACACCTTGGTTTAAACACCTTTTTTAATGCTGTATTCAGCCAGACAATCTCGAAAGGATACGATTCTTCCGTTTCCGGCTTATAATCTGAGGCCGCCACTAAAACCGGCGTATCGCCATTCTCCAGAAAACCGAGACACATGGTATAAATCATCGTATCCTTTATGGATTTCACCTTCGGAATCCTATCCGTCTCAGCCGTATACAAAATAGGATTAATCAATAGTATACGCATGTTTATTTTTCCCTTCCACACATTCCAGGAACTGTTCCGCAATTCTCTCTATGGAGAATTGTTTTCTTATTTTAGCCGCATTATTGGCAATCTTCTGCGCTAACTCCTCATTTGCAACCAATTCTTTCATAGCCGCTGCCAGCGCTTCCGGGTTCTCAATCGGAACCATAATACCGTTTTCATGATCCTTGATACACATTCTCGTCCCGCCTACCGGACAATCCGTTGCAACCACCGGCATTCCCATAGATAACGTTTCAATCAGGGCATTGGAGATTCCCTCGCATCTCGAAGACAGAACATACATGGCGCCATCACGTATTTCTTCCCGGGCCGTCGAACAAAACCCGTGAAAATTCACTTTCTCTTCCATTCCCAAATTTTTCACCATATCCTTTAATTCCCTCTCCAGACTTCCCTTTCCATATATCTCCAAGGTATAATCCGGGAACTCCTTTTGAAAATCATAAAATGCCCTTATCATGGTCGGGTAATCTTTAGGATACTCCAAACGGCCTGCCGCACATATCTTCTTCTTTCTTTTTCCGGTATACACCGGAGGCAGTGCAGGGTCTACCGGATTGGAAATGACCACTGCTTTCTTTCTTATCTTTTTATCAAAAGACTTTAACACATCCTGCGTCTGCAGGACTATACAGTCAGCTCTCCGGTAAAAGAAATCACGTATCCATTTATGCTCATACTCATCCGGAACGCTCCTTTCCGATACCAGCGTGAAGTGCCTTTCACCGATGGTAGCTACTGCCGAAAATACAGCTCCCATAACACTGAAAGCGAAAATGATACAATCCCTGTTCTTTCTATAATATTCACGCATAAATTTAATCCGCTTCAGCCGTATCCCGGTTTTTCCGCCCGAAGGCCCTCCTGCAATCACTACCTCTATTCTTTTATCCAATGAATAATCTATTTGGTTTCCCGCAAATATAAGGATAGAAACCTCTATTCCCTTCTTCACATATTCATTTGCCAGCAGAGAAACAATTCTTTCCGTTCCTCCACCAGCCATATTAGGTACTACAAATACTATTTTCATTCCTTTTCTCCAATAAGTTACAATACCATGGCCGGCCATACTATAAGTACATCTATCAGACTTTTGTCATTTTCTCTGCCACTTTATCCGTTCTTTTTCCCTCCATGATACAACACACATGTTTTTTTCAGCACATCATCCCAGTTATATTTAGAACATATGAAATCACCGGCTTTTTCTCCGCAATCTCTTACCACTTCCTCATGACCGAGAAGGTATTCCAATTTTTTTCTCAAATCCGCGACATTCCCTTTTTTGAAAGAAAATGCTTTGTCTTCCACTACTTCAAGGTTCTCCTCGATATCACTGACCAGACAGCAGTTTCTATAACTCATCGCTTCCAGCAAACTGATTGCCATGCCTTCCACATCGCTGGGAAGCACAAATAAATAGGCGTTAGAATATAGTTCTTCCAGCATCTGTCCCTGTACAAAATCCGTCAGGATAACCCTGTCATCCTTTTCCGCCATCCCCTCTATTTTTTTCATATAATCAACCGAATGACTGCTTCCGCCTGCAATCACCAATTTTTTATCTGTATCTGTTTTCCGGAAAGCTTCTATCAGATAATGTATTCCTTTTTCCGGCACCAGTCTGCCTAAAAACAGGATATATCCGTCTTTTTTCAGCCCGTATTTCTCTTCCATCAGTTTCGGACTGCAGAGGTCAGGTTTACAAATCCCATTTGGAATATAGCGTGTCTTTCTCCCGTAAGTCTTCTTAAAATACTCCCTTACATTCTCTGACAGCACAATTACCTCATCTGCATATTTCGCCGCTGTTTTCTCTCCAAATTTCAGTACAAAAGAAGCGAAATTACCCCATTTTGCCCGCTGCCAGTCCAATCCGTGTATCGTCACAACAACCCGTATGCCAAATAACTTAGGAATCCACAACATGGCACAGGGCCCCTCCGCATGGTAGTGAATCACATCATATCTGCCAAACAGTGCCCGTAAAGTTGCAAGGAAAGAATAAACAATCGCATTCAGTTTTCCGTTCCTGAAAGTCGGCACAGTAACAATACGAATCCCTTTATAATATTTTCCCTTTTTCCCCCAGGCTTTAGCAGTATCAAACTCCCTGCCAGACACATGATAGCCGGAACGGTTATAAGCATCCACCTCATATCCTTTTTCCACTAAACGTGTTGCCAGCTCATTCACTACAATCTCCACGCCGCCCTCTCTGGACGGTATTCTTTTATGTCCTATCATTGCTACCCTGAATTTCTTTCCCATGTGACTGTCCTCTCGGTTTTCTTTATACGATATCTCCTTTATTATCCATCAGCACCCATCCATCCCACAAATCATGCATCTGCTTTGCATCAAACTTCTGGGTATTCTTATGAATCCAGGGCCTTATGATAACCTTTTCCTGATTCCGGTTTAATCTGGCCCCCCAAAAGCTGAATGTGGAATTGGCACATATATTATGCCTGCAATGGCTCATCAGCCAAATATCATAAAAACTGTCCCTACCGCTGTTGATATCCACCACCGTGTATTCCTCTCCCTGATATTTCCTGCTTACATAAGGAATATCATCGGAAAACAGGTAAAAATGCGCATTTGGATATATCTGCTTCATCTCCCGGATTGCGCCGTCATAATAAGCTTCCGTACATATATTGCCAAACATCGCCGCATTTTCCGAATCCAGATAATCTCCGCGCCTTACGTGGATGCTGACCGATTCCTCCTCCAGCATCTTCCCGGCCAGTTCTTCGTTCGCGGAACCGGCAGGCACCGGAAATGTCAGCAGCTCCTGCAGTTCTCCCATGATATCCGCATAATATTTCTCACAGGCAAAATATCCGCACAGATACTTGTTTTCAAAACCAAAGATTTCCGGATGATACATATCCGTTTCCAGAAAAATTTTTTTGCTGTCCGGGAACAGCTTCCCTCTCACCTTACTCACCAGTTTCGAAGCCAGACTTCCATCCCCGACCAGTTCTCTCTTTTCCGCTTCCGTACAGACCTCGTACGGCAGTCCGTCAAAATACTCCAGTTCCAACTGCCTTTTTGCATATACCCTGTCCTGACGGGCGCTTTCCGTAAACCAGGAAATATCCAGTTTTGCTTCCCTGCCAAGGTTTAAGAATTTCCGGTACAGTGCATATTGCTGCATTTGGTTTCCCAGACCTCCGGCCACCTGTATAATAATCATTTTTGTTTCCTTTCTCAGAACCGGCCGTCCATCACTTCCAGCGCCGTTCCCAGCGACCACGGATAAGCCCCGTATACCTGCGGATACTGGGAAAATCCCATACATTCGCCAAGACAGTGATAAATCCTTCCATCCTTTTCGTTTTCTTCCAAAAACCGGACTGCTGACCGTAACATTCCCCGCATCTTCTCCCACTGCGGCATATCTTCCGCCCTGCCGGACGTTTTGTCCCCATACTCCAAACAAAACCGCAGCGCCTGTGCAATCATCGCTGTCGCCGAACTGTCCGCCGGTCCTTCCAATGCTTCCAGCTGCCAAGAAAATCCGCCGTCTGTCCGTTGGTAACGGCTTACCGCCTCCAACAATCGGAAAAATTCCGCCCACAGCTTCCGGTTATCCGCATCATATTCCCGTGCCGCTCCCCTCTTTTCTTTCTCCAGCCAGTATAGCACGCCCTTCATTCCCATCAGCAGCCAGCCGACTGCACGCCCCCATCCGATAATACCATATTTTTCCCGTTTTTCATACTTAAATCCATGATAGGGAAGTCCTGTTTTTGTATCCATCCCATATTCCAGCATATTTTTTATCTGTGTCAGGGCCAGCTTCACTGCTTTCCCGTTCCCGCACTTCACGCCATACATAGCTAAAAACGGGCACATCATCCCGATTCCGTCCACATACACATGCCCGTTTTTCTGGGCAGGACGATAAGGAATACTTCCTGCCGCATCCGCCTGCGTCCCGCCCAGCTCCAGCAGATACCCTGCCAGTCTGTCCGCTCCTGCCCGATATCTCTTATCCCCGGATACCTCATACAATCGAAGCAGCGCAACCCCGCATAAAGCGTCATCCATGTAATAAATCCGCATCCCACGTTCTATCCAGCCATCGAAATACTGCCGCAGTGCTCTTATAACCTCATCCGCATCCCCCGCGCACTTTCCGCTGCTCCATAATTCCATCAGTCCGTTCGCCAGCAGCCCCGTATCCCAGAAAATGACATCATCCGGCGGAACATACCTCCCTGCCGCCTTTCTCAGTATATCCTTCAGCCTGCGCTTTGCATCCCTGTCGTGGTAATGAAGCAGCTCCTGTAAGGCTTCTTTTTCCATTCTCTGCAATCTTTCTTCGTCCATTCCGTCTCCACTCTTTACTTTTTGAACATCTTCTCACCATTCCGGCTTATTCCTTCCTATGTCATTCGTCCAACCAGTATCTGCCAATTCCTATCATAGCAAAATATCCTTCCGAATTCCACATTCTTATTATAATCCGTTTCTGCCGGCCGGCAACACGGAAATAAGCGTTACATCTTTTTATTTCCGTCTTCCTTTCCTCAAAACCAACCCCCACACATATTTAAATTCCTCACATCTGCCAAATACGGCCAGAAACACCCCGTTGTATACCACTGTAATCACCACCACCATTGCCGCAAATACTGGTATGGAAACCTCCTTCATCACCGCATTCTTTAACAGAACCAGCAAAAGCAGCACCGCTGCATTCACCCCTATATATTTCACAGAATCTTTAAAATATGCATACGCCCCTTTATCAAAGCAGACCCTGTGGATAATGAACGGTTTCGTAATATTCGCAATCAGTCCCGATACAATCGTTCCGATGTAAATACCTGTCAATCCGATTTTCTGCACCAGCACAATGGAAATGACCAGATTCACCCCTCCCTGAATCAGTGTCAGATACTTATCCTGCTCAAAAACCCCTGCCGCCGTCTTATAATTGGACAGGACAATCCGTTCCCCCTTAAAATAATAATCAATCATAATGCATCCGATGACAATATCCGGCAGAACCCGCGCTTCCCCCACCCAAAGCATAATCAGAGGCGTCAGCATCAGATAGAATCCGATAGCGGAAAAACCGTATATCCAGCAGGCCATAAAACGATACACCCGGAACATCAGATATTGTTTTTCCTTCTTTTCCGTGGCAATCAGATTGCCGAAGCCTGACAGCACCGAATTGAAAATGATATTTACAAAATTGGAAACCGAAGAAATCACATAATTATAAGTCCCGACAAATCCCACTGTGGTGACATCGATAAAAGCTCCTATAATCATAGTATCTGTCTGCAGCCGCGCCATATCCCCCACTTTATGAAACACCAGCGCCTTTGTCTGACTGACGATTTCCCCCACTTCCTCTTTGGAAAGTTTCTCCACTTCTTTTTCCCGCAGATAAGGATACAGCCTGTTCAGATAAAAGCTGACAAATATCTTCTGTACCAATTCCACGCCTGCGGAAGTCAGCAGATACAGATAAAAATCAGGCATAATCATCAGGCCCGCAATTTGCAGCGACACCGTAACCGCTTTAGTAACCGTAATAATATTGGTCTGAATATAGTTTTTCTGCTGGGCATTCACCAGACTGTATTTATATGACACGAAATAAGTGCTTACCGTATTGAACAGAAAGATAAAATAATAGACGGTCAAATCCCGCCACGAATTGCTGCCCGGGTCTTCGATTAAATACTTTAAGAACGGGGCAATTGCCGCACCCAGCGCTGCCACTACGCAGCCAATCGTACAATAAGCCCTTTTATACAGTTTCATATAGGACTTGATTTTCTCAAAGTCATTCCTTGCCACCGGTCCGTACAGACTGTAATTAAAAGCTGTCCCGATTCCCAGTTCCGCCAGTGAAAGAACCGTTAAGATGTTGGTATAATAATCATTCACCCCGGTCAGGGTGTCGCCCAGACGGTCAATAAAAATCTGCCTTAACAGCGCCCCCAGCAAGAGGGTTATAATATTTCCCAGCCAGCCGAATGTTATATTTTTTGCCGCATATTTAACTCTTCCCATAACCTGCCTATTTCTTTCCCCGCTTCCAGGGCTTTCTCCCTATAAGCAGGCATCACCCTGCATAAATCCCTGCGGATATCCTCCTCGTAGTCCCTCAGCCATTCAAAGGCTCCGATTAAATCCTCCTTATCCTGTAACTGCTGCACCGGGAGCACATAATTTTCATAACTTCCGAACAAATCTTTCGCAATCCCCTTTGCCTTCACTGAATAGCCTACTACCAGAGTCGGCACCAATGACGAATAAGCCGCTATGGTGGCATGGGTTCTGGCTCCGATAAACATACGGCATCTTCCGATATAGCCTTTCAGTTCCTCACAGGAACCATCCCCTATCCATACCACCCTTCCGCTTCCCTTAAACGCCTCATACAGCTCCCGCAGCGGCTTCCGGTCATCATTTCTGTCCCATACCACATGGGGAATCAGTGCAATCTGCATATCCGTCGTTTGGATAATATGCTCCATCAGAGCCTTATAATTTGCCATCGTAATTCCGTCTTTCCCCTCGCTGTCCTGAATCATCGGACTCACATTCAACCCGATGGTATTCCTTCCGGCAAACCCCTCCGGCAGCGGCAGCTGCTTCGTTCCCAACGTAAACGCCGGATCGGGAATCAGACGCAGTTTTTCTTCCGGCACCACTTTTTTCAAAGCCTCGTAAGTGATGGATTCCCTTGCGATAATCAGGTCATAGAGATTCATATCCTCCGCCAGTTTATTTCTGCCGTCCTTTCCGGCAGCCAGCAATTCCGGCTCAACCGAACACCCAAGCAGTACGGTCTTCGCCCCTCTGTCATGAAAAGCCCGGTTCGCCAGCATCAGATCCTTTACCATTATATCATAGCAGTAATTATCGCCGCCAATAGAAACCGCCAGCGGATACCCGCCTTTTTTATCCTCCGCATACTTCCTGAGCGGTCTGTCAAATACAGCCCCGTAGCGGTAGCGGATAAAAGATTCCGCATCTTTCGTGAGTTTCCGCCAGCCATAATAAAAAAGATGGGCCAGTCTGTGTTCTGAAAAATGCCTTTCCTCCGCCAATTCGCAGAGTGCCTCCCCGCCGGACGGCGCAAGCGAATACTTTCTATCCTCTTTTTCACTGTTTGTCACCACAAGCGGCTTTTCTTTTAACATATGGCAAAGGCTGTTGACAATCGCCTCACAGCCGTGATTGCCGCTCCCTGCATGCATATACAGCACAATTTTCTTTTCCGGCATAATCCATTCCTTTCTTCTGCATGATACCATCCTCACATCACAGAAAGTTATCAATAATAAACAGCACGACATCTTTCGGCTTCAAAGCCTTTACACAACGCAGCGCATGATACAGGGACATATATAACCCCGGTAAATAACAAAACATCTTTGTTTTTATCCGGTATCCCCTGTCCAGTTCCAAAACTGCCTCCCTGTTTCCCGCAAACTTTTTTACCAGCTGACGGCACTGCTTTACATACGGCTCCTTCCCCCGTCTCTCCTTTCCGGAAAGCACGGCCAGCTTCCCCACTACGAGCATCACCGATATCAGAAGAATCGCCTCCGCCCGCCCTGACAGCTCCGGCTGTTCCCGCTCTATTACTGTCAATGCCTTCTGCCAGCAGACAATCTGATCCATGTAACTATCCTTAAATGCCCGCCGCATGGCTCCTTCTTCATTCACATAATAACCGTAGCCCTTATAACCGGTCCTGACAAACCGCTTTCCCCTTACTGCCAGTTCCAGCAGGAAAAGCATATCCTCCCCAATCGTCAGCCCCGCTTCAAACCGCAGCCCGCCCACACTCTCCCTCCGGTACAGTTTGCTCCAGCACCTCGTATCACTTTGCAGGATTCCTTTCTCCACAAACCCGCTTCCGCTTAATACCTCTATCTCTGATTCTTTCTGTATTTTTTTCTGCTGCCCGCCTTTCCCTTCTGTTCCGGAATCTGTATCTTTCTTTGTATTTCCATGCCCTTTCCATTCATCCCCGCAGAATTCAAAATAACCGCAGCCTGCCACATCCCCCGCTGTTTCTTCCATTATTCCCACAAGCCGCTCCAGCATATCTTCCGCCAGAATATCATCCGCATCTACAAAGGTCAGATATTCACACCGGCACTCCTCCATTCCCTTATTCCTTGCGCCGGATACCCCCGTATTCGGTATATGGAATACCTTTACCTTCTCATACTGCCCTGCATACTCATCGCAGATTCTCCTGCTTCCGTCGGTAGAACCGTCGTCTATCAATAAGATTTCCGTATTCTGATACGTCTGCGCCAACAGACTCTCCATACACCGCTCCAGATAAAGTTCTCCGTTATAGACCGGTACAATCATGCCTACCGTATGTTCCATCATTCATCTCCCTGCTTCCAACCGATGCTGTCCCCTGCAAATACCACAATACCAGGTCAGGAACCTCTCCGTCCGTCATACACCCGGAACACTGCTCCTACCCCTTTTATCACCGTCCGGGCGGGATGTCTCAGTACAAAATACAGCAGCCGGTTTGCCTGATTCGACACTTTCACAGGATTCCGCTCCACCACTCTTCTGTTCTCTTCCTCATTGCAGATACGCCTCACCCGCTCCGCATAACCTTCCCTGCCGCTTCGAATCTCGTTTTTCAATGCCAGCAGCAGCAGATAGACATACTCCCCCTCCGCCTGCCGCTTCCCGCTGCTTCTTCCTTTTATGCGGAAAATCTCCTTTATCGTCCGGTAAAGGATTCGTATTCCCTTATACATCCCCGCATCATACCGGTGCACCATGGAAGCCTCATTATAAAAATAATGGTAATACAACGCTCCCTCCATAATCACTACACGCCGGCAGTCCAGAAGCGCCGGAAGCGTGATACTTATATCTTCTCCCATCGTAATATCCGGATTGGAGTATTTCATATTGTCTTCCACCAGACTCCTTGAAAAAAGCTTCATGCAGCGCGACATGGAAATCCTGCGGTTTTCATATCCCAGCAAATTATCCTTTACTTCCCCTTCCAGCCGCTCTCCTTCGTAAATTCCCGGCGCAAGCCCATGATAATGCCTGGTTTCCCTGTCCGGGCGGTTGATTACAAAATTACAGCAGACTACCTCTTTCGCATCTTTCTCCCCACCGGAAAGACAGGATGCCATCTGTTCCAGCATATCCGTTTCCACCCAGTCGTCACTGTCCACAAAACACAGATATGCCCCGCTGCTGGCCCGCACTCCCGCCTGCCATGCACTCACCAGTCCGCCGTTCTCCTTATGGACTGTACGTATCCTTTTATCTTTCTCCGCATAAGCGTCGCACATGGCAGGACAGCCGTCCGGCGAACCGTCATCCACCAGCACGATTTCCAATTCCTTATAGGTCTGCCCTGTGAGGCTGTCCACACAGCGTTTCAAATATGTCTCTGCTTTATATACCGGTACAATGATGCTGATTGTTTTGCCTGCTCCTGTCATCCGCTTCCTCCTCCATCCTCTGCCGCTTCCTTGTCCGCTCCTGCGATTACTCCTGCCAGTAGTTACCCAGCATACCATATACCTTCTGATTCACTGCACGGTAATCGTAAGCTTTGGAATTCTCATAAGCATTCCGGGAATATATCCCATAACATTCCTCAATCCGCCGGATAGCTGCCCGTATTCCTTCCGCCGTTCCATCCGTTTCCTCTGAATCCTGCCCGAAATGCAGCGTCTCACCGATACCGCCCACATTCGTGCTGACGACCGGAAGGGCATAACTGATGGCCTCCAGTATTGTCATGGGAACTCCCTCAAACGCCGAATTCATCACAAGAATATCCGCATGTTCCATATAATCTTTCACTTCTTCCGGCGATACCGCTCCTGCAAAATGCACCTGCTCTCCCTCATACCGTACCAGATGCCGGTACTCTTCTCCATCTCCCACAACCGTCAGATGCAGCAGGCTCCCATCCTTCGCCCTCTCTCCTGACACCGCCCGGATAATCGGTTCCACCCGCTTATCCTTGGACAACCTGCCTACAAACAGGATTTCCCTGACTGTATCATCCTTCAGCACATGCCGTCCTTCCGGCAGTCTGGGACAGACTATGGAATTTCCCACACGCACCAGATTGGAATTATAAGGTTTATAATCCCTTAAACTATCTTTATCCAGCAGAAAAATACAGTCCGCATCCCTCAGAATCCATTTCAGGTATACTGCAAACCCCTTTTTTACCAGCACATTTTTTTGAAAAAAGCGGAATCCCCGCTCCATATTAAAATAACTTCCGTGGGAAAAAATCACACATTTCGTCCTTGGGCCAAACAACTTTACCACCCCGTATGCTTCCGGCGTATGGATATAATTGCAGTCGTTTTTTGTAATCTTTAACAGCCTTCCGAATTTCAGAAGACCCTTTACAAACTGCAGCCGCAAGGATTTGGAGGTATTCCCCAAATCCTTCTCTGCAACCGCCACCGGAAGAAAATCAATCTTTCTTCCGTACAATTTCAGTTTTTTCATCCTGCCGGTTTCCTCCGGATGCAGCGTAACGCCCACCAGCAAAAGCCGTTCCGCACGCTTCGGATGCTCCTCACAGAGAAAGCGCAGGAAATTACCGATACTCGTCAACTGCCCTCCTATCGGAAAATCCATGAAATTCGATGTGTCATATATCAATAATCTGCTCACCTGCATAATTCCTTCCAATACAAATCCGTCCGGCTCTCCCACGAAAAACGCCGGATATTCTCATATCCCCTGCGGATTAATTCCTCCCGCAGATTCTCCTCTTCCGTCACCCGGATTAAGGCCCGTGCCGCCCCTTCATAATCCTCCGGCGATACCAACAGCCCTGCGTCCGCCACTATCTCCGGCAGCGAACTCCGGTTCGAACAGACCACAGGCACCCCCAGCTGCATCGCCTCCAAAGGTGGAAATCCAAACCCTTCCACATAAGACAGAAACAGATATGCCTTCGCCCCTGCTGCCATCCGGCACATATCTTCGAATTTCTCGAAAAATTTAAAGCACCTTACATGCCCCGCCGCCTCTTTATCCATATCCGCCAGTGCGGAAGTATCCGCAATGCCAAACACCACCAAATCCAGCGGTTCCTCCGCCATCCTGCGGTAAACCTCATAAGTCTTCAGCACACCTTTTGCATTCTTATGAGGCAGCCCCGATGTCATTGCTGCAATATAGCCTGCCGTTTTGTCCTCTTTCTTGTTGTACTTTTGCAGTTTGAACTTTTGCTGTTTGCCAAATGCTTCCTCCTGCGTGATTCCGCCCTTTCCTTCTCCACTCCCATATGGCACGTCATTCAGCCCGTTATAAATAACCGTGATTTTATCCCCGCACTCCGGAACCTTGTCCAGAATATCTTCTTTGGAATACTCCGATATGGTAATAATCCTGTCCGCTTTCTTCATGGACACCTTTAAACGATACATAATGTACGCATTTTCCGCTTTATGAAACACCCCCGGATAGTGCTTGTCATAATAAAAGGGAATCAGGTCATGAATCAGAATCGTATCCTTTATCTTCCTGCCGTCCCCGCGCCTGCCGATGCTTCCTTTCCTGCCAAAAGGGCGGTATCCCCTTGGAAATAAAACCCTGTCCGCCTGATAACGGCGGGCATATTTCCTGACCAGTACCAGCTCCCACCAGATACAGTACAGTTTGTTCAGAGGATTTCCCTCCACCTCCACAAAAGTCACCCCCGGCACATCAAATTCCCCCCGATTGTGGGAATTGCCCAGCACGATAACGGAATGGCCGCCGTTTCCCCGGTTTTCTTCCTCTGTCATCCGCTCTCCGAAATGACCGACAATACTCTTTGCCAGATTGTAAATTCCGATGCTTTTCCCCGCTCCTTTTACCTGTTTGAAACAATCAATCACAAGATTCATTATTTGGCTCCTTTTCCAAACAAAACAACCCCCACGGTCTGAAATAAAATCTTAATGTCCAGACGCAGCGACCAATTATCAATATACATCAAATCGTATTTCACCACATCATCAAAATCCTCAATCTCACTTCTGCCGCTCACCTGCCACATTCCGGTCAACCCCGGCGTCATACTGATGCGGCGGCGGTAATACTGGTTGTACTTCTCAAATTCATCCGCTGTGGGCGGCCTCGTTCCCACCAGACTCATATCCCCTTTGAATACATTATAAAACTGCGGAAGCTCATCAATGCTTGTCTTACGTAAGAATGCCCCCACTTTGGTAATGCGCGGGTCATTTTCCATCTTAAACATTAACCCCTGCATCTCATTGTGTGCCTCCAGCTCCTTCTTCCGTTCTTCCGCATCCACATACATGGAACGGAATTTATAGATTTTGAACCTTCTGCCATTGCGCCCGATGCGGATTTGGGAAAACAGTACCGGGCCCTTGGAATCCAGTTTGATTGCCACTGCCACAAACGGCAGGAACACAAGCGTAATTAACATTCCCACGAACCCGCCGAGAATATCCATCACCCGCTTAATCATCATCCGCTTATAGCTGCTCTGGAAACGGGTGTAGGTAATTACCGTATAATTGCCGAAGGTTTCCACCTTGCTGCTGTTGGCATCCACGCCGGGCAGTTCCAGATTATAATGGCAGTCCACACCCATTTCTTCAAACCCATGAATGATATGCTCCATATTGCTTTGGGAAATTCCCGGCAGATTCAAAAACACCTCATCCAATGCCATCTGGGTAGCCACTTCCAGCAAATCCTCTTTCCCTGCCACCACGGGAATATCCCGTATGATTTTACCTTCCATGTTATAATCCAGACAGACAAGCGCCACCACCTGATAAAAAATATCCAAATCTTTTTCCAGCCGGTCCAGCGTCCCGTCAATCAGGTTGCTCTGTGTCACCACCATAACTTTCACGGAATTTTGCTCCGAAGAATAATACGAATGCATTACCTTCTTAATCACCAAATGAACCATCAGCGACAGCACAAAATTCAGGATGGCAAAATAAAACAGCACAAGGCGGGAAAACACATCCGCCCACTTCATCATTGTCATTAAAAAATTGACAATCAATATCATAATGGCATTATACTGCAATACCGCCGCCGCTTCCTTATAAATGCTCCGTTTCAGGAAATTCCTGTTCCAGTCAAAGAAAAAACTGTAAACCGTACAAAAAAGCATCAGACAGATACA
The DNA here is from genome assembly GCA_947246015.1 of uncultured Lachnospiraceae bacterium. GTDB lineage: Bacteria > Bacillota > Clostridia > Lachnospirales > Lachnospiraceae > Kineothrix. Next base: position 65,617 of record CAMXQE010000002.1, read on the forward strand.
TACCAGAAAATGGATACTCTGGTCGCCCATATCCCTGAAATTACCGAAACGAATATAAGTAGCTGTCACAAATGACACTAAAATAACCAGCAAATCCGCAAACCACAAACCGTATACTTCGATGATTTTATTTTTCTGCTTCATAATTTTCCACCTGCATGATGGGATTCACTCCCGCTAAATCAATTTCCCAATCCATGGGATTTTTTTTATTATACCTACATAAATTGCAGACAACATGAATGTTCCAGCCACATATACAAAACATGCGGCAAGTCCCACTGTCTTATCGCAAAGGTACAGATATAACGGCAGAAGCTGCTTTCTTGCTAAAGGCTCAATCAGATAAATGCCAAATACCGCACTTCCTAAACAGATGACTGCATCCTGCACCTTTTGGGACATTACATGTCTGCTGCAACATGATTTTACCATATAATAAGCTATTATAGTTAAAATCGGACTAAAAATTCCCAAACAACTTTGCGAATAGGCTCCCAATACTCTATTTTCCAGCCACACCAGCGCCATGGAAACCAGAATCAATCCGGCTCCCGCTGCCGTTGCTCTTTCCGCTATGCCCTTTCCGTCATACCGCTCCTCCGGTACTTTCCATTCCATATAATAGCCCGCAAATAAATAAAAAATGCTATCCGTTACAAGCGGTATTTCCATTCCTGCCGTGCATCCTGTATAAACGGCCGTCAGCCGGAATACAACATCGGATAAAAGCTTCAGGAAAAAGAGATAACGGAAATCCTCCGCGTCCATCCCTCCCGCCATTTTCCGGAACAACGGAAGCATTGCCAGCACTGCCAGATATGCATAGAGAAACCAGTAAGAATCCGCAATATTTCCAGTATATAACCGGACAAGAAAATCTCCAATCCCTGCCTCCCCTGCCCCAATCCTTCCCTGAACAGACACTATGTACTGCAGCCCGGAAAACAGCAAAAGAACCTGCAGAATCCTCTTTATCCTCTTCCGGTACAGCTCCTTTATGCTTTCTTTCTTCCCAAGCAGAAGCGCCCCGCTTACCATGAAAAACAACGGCACATTGATGCGGCACAAAACGGAGAAAAATAAAGAAACCATATAGGTCACCGGATTGTCTGTATTGGAAAAATACAGGAAATAGCCGTCGGTATGGTTGAATATCACAAGACATACCGCTAACAGCCTTATCACTTCCAAATACACTTTTTTCCCACTCTGTATTCTTTCCATCTTTCCTCTTCCTCTGCGGGCCGTCCTGTACCACCGGCACGACGGATGCTCAGGAGCTTCCGGCCAAACGGTAAACCGTCCAGATATATTCTTCCCTCTCCGTATCACGGGCATACAGCATATCGCTCCAATAAGCCCCAAACAATAACAATATATAATTTCTGCCAATATAAACGGATATAATGTGAGCCTCCATCACCGTGTAAACCGCCAATGTCACCATCATGACAAATCCCATCATATCCTTCTTCTTATAACATTCCCAAATCAGCAGGATATTCATCAGGAAATAAACAACTGCCGGAACGATTCCATACCAGTAAAACACCCGTACAAATCCCATATCAAAATAATACGTATTGCGCGCCGCTGAAAAAAGGCTCCAATGCATAGTCGTCCCCTCATGGTTTACAGTACCCCAGTACAAATCCAAAATCCTTCCATTCATAAAATTGTCCAGTTTTGCTAACAACGGCTTCGTCAGCCCATATTGGGACGCAGCCACCGAAAGCAGCAGACAGGCAAGGAACAAGGCAATCCCCCCCAAATATACCAGCCTGTATTCTCCCGCTTTCGGGAAATAACGAAACAGGGCAGTAAGCAGAATCGCCGCAGCCGTAATCGCCATACCGGTACGGGAATCCGTCAACAGATATACCGCTCCGTTCAACAGGAATACCAATAGAAAATGATACAGTTTCATCCGCTTCCCATACAGATACAGCCCCAAAAGCATCAGCATGAAGAACATGCAGTGAAATGCATTAGGATGGCCCATTCCGAGGCAGTACCGTGTCTCCACTATATCCCGGCCAAAATCCGCCATAATCCCCTGGTTCCCATATATGCCTGTAATGGAAAGAAATACTAACAGCATACATCCGCCCAGCGTCACATAAAACACCACCGACATCATCCGTCTCAGTTCCACATTCTTGCAAGCCGCCACGAATACCACGATGCGCAGTATCTCATTCCGTCCTGTTACCTGATAGGAAATGAATCCCAGCACCCCAAACGCACCAATCCACAGCCATTCCTTCCATGAATATTTCGTAAGCAGCACCTTCACTGCCGCCAGCAGGAACGTAATGCGGAACAACTGTCCTTCCACGGGATTGATATAGTCGCTCTTATCGATAATAACAATCGCCAGTTCCAACAGCAGCGAGACATAAAAGAAGCTTTCCGCCACTTTCGCTATTCTGTTGTCCCTTGTGTTTCCTTTTTCATCCATACCCATTCCTGTTCCTTACCGCATATTATCCGCGGATTCCCATCTTCCATTTTACTTTTTCCGCCAGTTTTCCTGCTTTTCCTGTCAAATACTCCGTCTTTGTTATGCCGAAATCCACTGCATCGCTATATGCAGCGTTGTAATCCATCAACACCTGCATCAGCTTTTCCTTATATTTTTTTTCCCCTTCCAGGCCATACTTCTTATAAATATATCCATACTCTGTAATGTTAATCTCTCTGTTCCCGATACAGTCTTCCGTCAGCTGGCTGCCGCTGATTCCTATGGATACCAGCGGCTTCTCCGTATAGGCAAACCGGGGGTTCCGTCTCAGGATGTTCATGTAGAATTCCATATCCACCAGCCATGTAAGGGATTCATCGTATTCCCCTACACCCCTCCGGTGCATCACCGCACTCGGCGCCCCTATGGTATTGCCCAGATACAGATTCCGATAATCCTTCCGGATTAGCTCTGCATCTTCCGGGTCTGTAAAACGCTCATAGCTCTTTTCCGTCTCTACCTGTCTCGTCCCGCAAAAAACCATATCTGCTTCCGGATGTTCCTCCATCATACGGACAAACTCTCCCAGACTATCCGGCGCGGTAAACCAGTCGTCATGATGCATGATTTTCATATACTCACCGCTGCACCTGCGCATAACCTCATTCCAGTTGCCTGCAGCCCCTAAACGCGAAGCATTTTTATAATACCGGACTCCTTGTCGTCCCTCTGCCAGTCTGCCGATTTCATCCCCCTCCGAATCATCGGTAATCACGACTTCATAATCTTTGTATTTCTGCTGCTCTATGCTCTTTAACAGCCTGCGCACACCCTCTTCTCCATGATAGGCAGGAATGCCAATAGAAACTTTTGCCATATTACCATCTCCCTACGGACTTGTAACCATTACCACTTTATCTTTCCTGTAAAACTCCTTTACTACCCAATTGGTAAACGCATTCTCATCCTCCGTAACCGGCATATGCATCAAAGGCCCCTGCTGGTCATTGATGGGAACCAGATATGCTTCCCTGACAGAATCATCCAGCAGAATTTCCATCTGCGACGCTATCTGCTCCCGGAAATCCTCCGCCTGTCCGCTGCTCACATAGTCGTATACACGCTTATCCACGCAGTTCCTTAAGGAGCCGACACTGAAAAGGGTCAGTACTGCCGCCAGCAGAATGAGCGGAAGTCCGACTCTGCTCCGGTATTCTCCCACATCCAGCAGGATTTTACCGGGAGCGCTCTCCCCACACTCCCTTAATTTCCCAACTGCCCAGCCTTCCACATAAAGTATGGAAAGCAGAACCGCCGGCAGGAACGTCAGATATACCATCGTATCCGGACCCAGAGAAACATCCACTGCCGAATAAATGGCGGGAGCATACATGGCGCTGTATAACCCATACATAAAAATGACAAACAGCAGCGGATAACGGAACCGGAAACCGTCTTTCCTTTTCAGCATCGCCGCCCATCCGAATACTGCGCATAAAAGAAAAATCACGTAAATAAACGTTTTCTCCCTTAAATAAACAACCGTCACAGCCAGTCCCTGCCAAAGAGACTGTATCACCGTGAGAAACGCATCACTCAGATGGAAACCAAAAGCTTCCCCTCCGCGCACCTTATTTCCCGGCGATATGCACTGAACCACAAATCCCGCAGCGCCTATGCCAAACGGTATCAGCAAATATAAAATATCTTTCCGCTTTCTGAAAAACAAAACCATCATTACCGCATATACCATAAAAACAAGCAGGGATGAAAAATAACTGCTTCCGCCTACCATGAACATACAAAGCGACGCATATACGATATTCCTTATTTTATGGGACTGATAATACCGGAATCCGAAAATAAGGGCCAGCAGCGCCACCGCATGAGGAACCATATAATGCATCGCACCTACATACCAGTACATTCCGATTGCCGTACTTGGTATGAACTGAAACGTGGCAAACAGGATTAACGAATCCAGAATCACTGCGTATTCCCAGCCGATTCCGCCTATCTTCACCAGCACGTAATACAGGAATGCCGTCGTCCCAAGAACCGTTACGCCTACCATGAACCACGGAACAATCCAAAAAGTATATGGTGCAAACACCTCCGGCATCAGGGAAAACAGAAATACGGTAAACCAGTCCCCGTTCCAGCTCATATACATTGTTTTCACCGTATATACAGCCGCCTTAAACACTTCTGCCAAAGAATGGGTATCCAGCCATGCCGCATGAGTATACATGCTGTATCCGTAATCATCCCCGCTGGGCCTTGCATACCCCGCCAGATACAAAATCGGTATCAGGCTGACGAGGAAAACCGCCGCTGCTGCTGCCGCTATTTTTTTATCACTTACAAAATCCACTGCCTTTTTTAGTTTCTGATGCATTTTTTACCTCATTTCTGTATATCGCGGGTTCCCTGTTTTCCTCTTATGCTTCTGGCCAGCCGGAACCGTATTTTATCCCACCAATATAGCGCTCTGTCCTTTTTCTGTCTTATTCTGACGCTTCCCTTACCATATAAGGCTTCCCCTTTTCCCCGCATTTTCCCTGACTGCCGGTATCTCAGCAATTCCTGCCGGCATTCCTGCGCACTAAAAAGCTTTCCGCTCCTGTCCTGATATTGGAATCCTTCATAAATATTCTGTTCGGAAGCCCAGTACCCGTCGGATACATTATGCCTCGCCCAATATTTCGGAGCAATCACAGCCCGTACTGTTTCGCTTGTAAAAGCCGGGAAAAAAGCAAATGTGGAATTAGACAGAATCAGGTATCTGGCATTTTTCAGCGTTACATAATCTCCGGCCAAATCAAAATGATACGCTTCCACTTCCGGCAGGATACGGCGTGCCGCCTCCACATCATCGGTCACTGTCATAAATTCCATATCTGCCCTGATTGCACGCATATTCTTCATTGCATCCAGCCAGTATTTCCTGCGGAGGAACAACGGCCGGTTGTCCGTATATTCCCCGCCCCGGATATTGATGATACAGAGATTATCCCTCGTATATTCATGGGAATCATACTCTTCCTTTACCTTAAGCCACTCTTTAATCTCTTCCCTATGATGGGCAAAATACCGCTCCGACTGCAGATTTCCATACAAAAGCGTACCATCGCCAATCTTGTAAATGTCCTCATCCGCCCCGGCCACATAACATCCATGAAGCATATCGTGAGCGCAGGTTTTTAAGTAAAGCCGTTCTTCTTTCTCATGGTATATACAGAAATCTTCTTTTTTATTTTCTATTCTGTTTTCCGCATTTTTCCCGCAGTTGCCGGAAATACATGCCCCCAAATCCATATCCATAAAGTACATGCCCTTTTTACTATGGATATTCACTGCCAGTTGTTCCTGCCCGGCAGTTCCGAACTCATATCCTAAATCCTCGGCGATGCACCGCGCTGACACATAACAGAACAACTGGTTTCCCAGTCCCTGCCCCCGTAAAAATTCTGTTCCGACCATAATTGCCAATTTCTCCGTTCGCTCCGATTTTCTTTATACCGTGCCATCTTTCCCCTGCATCAAATACACAAACGCTCCACACAAAGCAAACACTGCTCCCATAAATCCTCTGCTTGTATACCAGTAGCACCAGCCCGCATGCGATTTAGTCACCAGTATCCAAACCATCGGAATAGCAGAAACTGCAAACAATGGAATAACATTGACCCACTCCGCAATCTTTCTTACTTTCCTATATTTTATGATAATTCCCACTCCTATTACTGCTGCCAAAAACAAATAAGGCATCTGTACAAATACCTCGATGTTTTTCCATAGAACGCCGAATGCACTCAACTTTTCTCCCATTATTTCCACATCTCCGGTATGATAGGCAATCCGTAAAAGCACTTCCTCAAAAATATTATCATGCAGAACAAGAAAACAAAGTATCCATTTTGCTCCCCACATTCCTAAATATCCAATTCCCCAAAAAATAGACAGCAGAATGACCTGCTTCAAAGCCTTTTTCCATTCATATTCCTCCATAAGCAGCACTAGGGTCAACGGCATTGTCAATGCCGACATGGGATATGTGAAAAAATCAAAATATACCGTAGCAATTCCAAGGGCAAAGAAGAACACACAGTAACGTCCCTTTTCACGTAAATATTCATGTTTTTTTAGAATGATGATAAATGATATCAGCACTGTATAATAAATACTGGAAAACTGTAGCGACATAGCTGTTGCCACTGGGTTTGCCACTAATATGGCGGCTCCAAAAGGTACAATATACCTTTTTACCCCCCCCCGTCATTAATACCAGTACCCAGGTCAACAGAAAAAATTGCAGGAACATGTTCAGGTACCGGATGTCTGCATAACTGAAAATCACCAGTAAAGGTTTCAACCATACCAAATAGCCATGCCAATACCTCCCGTAATCAGATTTTCCGCTCTCTTGCTGATTTTCCCACACATTGGCCACCAATGTCCTGCATCCTGAATTTTCTCCTGCAATATAGACATGTGGTACGGCCATGGCTCTTTCAAGCACATTCCTCTCCGCATCCTCATCAATAGCGCTCAACAGCATGATAGCATCTGTCTCATTATCCAACTGACTGCCCTTATACCTCTGAACCAGCTGAGGGTATACCCCCTCTGTGTAAAATATATCGCTTGACTCCACCACTCTTGCCCGCAATAATCCTTCTGGCAGCAGATAAACCAACATCAACAGCAAAGTTCCGAGCAATACAGAACCAATCAACCACAATGTACAATTTATTAACGTTTCATTCCTTAGTTTTTTCATCATATTCTTATCCTTTCCTCAATCCACAACCCCAAAACTGCAATTCTATCCCCACGAAGCGCCCGGTTCTATTTCCAAAACTCATACCACTTCGGCTCCTGATACAGTAAATACTGGTATTTGTCGATATTTTCCCGCAGATAGGCCGGAAATGTATCATCTATTTCCACCTGTGCCATCTGCACATCCCTTCCGAAAATATCCTGATGGGTCTTAATGTTGCGCTTTACCCTGGATAAAGTCGAACGGTTGTTATATTCCTGATGGGCTGCGCTTTTAATTTTATATTTCACCCGGTCTTCCACCGACTGATTCCTGCCACCTCCCATATAACTGAAATGCCATCCCCCGTCCGGAACCCTGACTCCCACTGCTTTCTGCTCTTTATTGCGCAGTTCTTCGGTCGTATATTGCTCCAGCATACGGTAACGGCATATCTTAGTCCCCAGCCACATCGGTCTTTCCACACCTTCGAATTCGCCGGTCACAGAGAGCAGCTTGCCGGAAACTTCCTCCATATTCAGATAACAGTAAAACAACCGCTGCGCCAGCATATAGATTTTTCCGTCTTCCACCGCAGGCAGCAGTTTTTTCAAAGTCTCCGGATTGGGAATCTCATCCACATCGCTGAAAATCACGATATCCTCCGGCTTACATCCTGCCAGCCCTCTTGCCACTGCACACTTCTGATGATGATCCCTCGTAAATGCATCACAGTCCATAGGCGTATCCTCTACCACATTATGGATGATTTTATGCTCAAATTCTTTGAACATCTCTTTGTTTTCCTGATAGAACAGCGGTTTCTTATCGCCGGAAAATGTTACCGTGGACTCGCTGATTACAAACCTGTCCACCACATCATCCAAAATGTGCATCCGCAAATACAGGATATCTAACTCATTAAAAAATTGAAAACTATCGTAAACCATGGTTCCTCCTATCTTTATTCCAGTTCCGCATATGCCCTCCCAGCGCACCCCTCTTCTAGCTTCATTTCCGGCCGCATAGAACGCGTCCGTAAATGAAGCTGTGTACTGTCCGGGCATATGCTGTTTTATTCCAGTTCCGCATGTGCCCTCTCAGCGCACCCTCTTCTAGCTTTATTTCCGGCCGCATAAAACGCGTCCGTAAATGAAGCTGTGTACTGTCCGGGCATATGCTGTTTTATTTCAGTTCCGCATATGCCCCTCCGGTGCACTCCCTCGTAGCAAAATTTCCGGCCGTTAAAAACTCACGTCCGTAAATCCTGCTGTGCTCTGTCCAGACATATGCTGTTTTATTCCGGTTCCGCATATGCCCTATTCTTTTAGAATTTTGGATACTGTGCATTCGTTCCTGCCCATTTATGGAAGACGAAGGGCCGTATTCCCTTTACTTCCGGTATCATGGATTCGTGGCCGAAATATTTCGCCACTTCCAAAGGCGCATATTTCATTCCTGCTGCCTCGAATAAATGCCGGTTTTTACAGCAGATAAAGCCGTCTTCATTAAAAAATCCATGGTCCGCCTCAAATGGAATTCCCGCTTTGGCCGGAAATTCCAACAGACGTTTACTCCTGATGGAGACACTGTTTCCTACCCGGCAGATATTCCCGTTTATATCCCGATAGGAAAAATCATCCTTCGGAAGCGGAAAGGGTGAGCCGATATAATCATAATCCAGAAATTCATCCCGCCACATATCCGGATTTACCACAAATCCATCGTAGTGCACCAGCAGCATAAAATCCGTATGGATGTATTCGTGCATACGGTAAATCATATCATAATTGAATGCATCAATGTTTTTCAGCTTTTCTATATGCTTATAAGTTATCCCTTTCGGCAGAAACAGCGGCTTTCTGTGGGTCACCAGAATCACCTCGCCAAAATCGATATCCTTCATGCTGTACTGCAGTGCTTTGACCGAAGCCTTTACTTTTACACTGTCCATAGCCGCCAGCGTCACCTGCGGAAGCTGTAGACGGCCGTTTTTGTATTCACTCATTTTTACCTCGTTTCTGCGCCGTTACCTGCGCATTCCCCGCTCCTGTGCGGAGGGGTATGATATATTTATCATACAGCTTCACCGTCAGATAATATACATCCGGCAGCAGCAGCGCCAGCTTCATCCGTACCCTGTCTCCTGCCGCCACATAATCTTTCCCGTAAATCGTGCTGATTGTCCCGTTCTTTTTGTCCTCCCTAAGCTGCTTTATGATTTCCTCCGCAAAGCTTCTTGTCTGTTTCTGCTCCATAAAATCAATATAATAAAACAACATTCTGCGGTAAAAATGATAGGCCGCCTTGTCTGACAGTTCCGGCATTCCCGCATCCCTGATGTAAGCAATCTGTTCCCTCCAGAAAGGGATTTCATCCCTCAGTCTGCGCTCCCCTGCCTTTTCGTTCATGATGCTGCCTTCCCTGTCCAGCACATAATTATAATATGCCGTATCCAGATAAACCAGCCGCTCCATTTTACAGAAAGCTTTCGTCGTAAACATGATATCTTCCGAATTTTTTCCCACCGGAAAACGCATCCCCCGAATCAGCCGTTCCGAAAATAATTTGCTCCAGACGGAATTATAAATCAGATACCTTTCATCTCCGCAGACATATATTTCCAACGCCTCTGTCTTTGATAATGATACACTATTTCCGGTAGAAGCGTCAATAACACCCGTTCTTGTTATCTGTTTATAACGGCAGGCCGCTATCTGCGCCTGTTCCCGTTTACATGCCTCATACATAGCCCGGTACATGTCCGGCTCAATCCAGTCATCCCCGTCCACAAAGCCGATATAGGCGCCTTTAGCCGTCTCCAGCCCTGCATTTCTGGCATCTGAAAGACCACCGTTTGCCTTGTGGATGACCTTTACCCGATTATCCCGTCCCGCATAATCATCACATATCTTTCCCGATATATCCGTGGAACCGTCGTCCACTAAAATAATCTCCAGATTCCGGTAGGTCTGGGAAAGAATGGAATCAACGCATCGGGGCAGGTATTCTTTTATGTTATAAACGGCTACAATCACCGAAACCAACTCTTCCTTCATGGTTTTCCTCATTTCTGCGCTGCTTTTTGCGCATATCAGGTTTGTGGATGCAGCGCAGACACAAACTTGCGCTTTACGTTTCCGTCCGCATCTATCCTTACCATATCTGCCGTGAAAATATCCTGACAGTCGCAGGTATTCAGCCATTTGACCGGAGCCACCACGCACTTATCCGGCGAAGGATTCAGCCATGCCCCCCACCAGCTGAAACTGCTGTTGGCAATGATATGGTGCCTGCACTCACTCATCAGCATCAGGTCTATATAGCCGGTCTCTTCCGTGGTTCCTTTGATGACCGTAAAACGTCCCGCTCCCTTTTTCCTGCACCACTCTTCCGCCCATTCCGCATCATTGGTAAATACAAAAAAACTGGCACGCGGATATTTTTCCATTATATAAGCGGCTGCCCCGTCATAATATGCATCCGTACAGATACCTCCGTATACCTGTTCCGCTTCCAGGTAGTCTCCCCGGCGTATATGGATACTGACGGACTCTGTCTGCTTAATCCGTCCGGCATATTCCTCTATGCGGCTTTCCATGCCATCCGGAATTTTGATATTGCGGAACCGGAAGGCTTCCCGCACTTTTGTTTCAATGTCTTTAAAATAAAGCTCACTTTGAAAACACCCGCACAGATAAGCGCTGTCTTTTTCCAATACTCCGGCATCATAATCCGCAGACTTTTCATGGTATTCCGCGCTCTTCCTGCCAAACAGCTTACGGCGCAGACGGCTTGGCAGGTCCATGGCCGCGTCTGTCAGCCTGATTACTTCTTCTCTCGATGCCTTCGGATAATCAATGCCGAACACCCACAGCACAATCGGTCTGGCATTGGCAAGCCGGTATTCCGTCACATCATCAAACTTCACTTCTTTCCCAAGAGAAACCAGTTTCAGATAAAGCGCATACTGAAACATCTGATTCCCGATTCCCCCTGACATCCGAATAATATCCATTCCGTTTCCTTCCGCCTCCTTTCGTTCCCCGGCGCTTCTTATCCATTCTGCCGGCTTCGTTTTTCATATTGCGTACACATCCATGCCTGAAACATCAGTATGAACCATATCTGTATCCGCCAGATACCCTTTTCCGTATAATCCTTCCATATCCTTTCCACCACATCTGCATCCAGTATTCCCTGACGTTCCAATACCTTCCTGTCTATCAGGCTTTCCGCCCACTCCCTTAGTTCCGGCTTCAACAGCCACTTATCAATGGGAATGCTGAATCCCTTTTTCGGACGTTCCATCATTTCACGGGGAACATAACGGTACAGCACGTCCCGCAGCACCTTTTTACCCGTTTTCCCCTCTCTCTTATATTCAATCGGCAGCGACCAGGCAAATTCCACTACATCTTTGTCTAACATCGGTACCCTTGTTTCCAGCGAAACTGCCATCGCTGCCCGGTCCACTTTCACCAGGATATCATCGGGATGGTACATCAGCATATCCATCAGCATCACATTATGATTGACTTCTTCCAGACAGCCCTCCTCAAATTCATTGTATTTATAAGGGCAGTATGTGTGAGTCCTGCTGATTTTTTTCGTCAGAGGGTCCGTTTCATATGATATTTCATAGAGCCGGCCCGGCCCTTTCGCTCCTAAGAGGGTTCCCTTCGTCCGGTAAATGGGATTTTTTGCCAATGGACTGTGAAGCACGAGTCCGCTGCACGGTTTCCGTACGAAATACGGGATATGCTTCATCTTATTCCAGATACGCGCCACCGACTCATACGAGGTATACCCGCAGAACAATTCGTCCCCCCCGTCTCCCGAAAGCGATACCGTCACATGTTCCCTCGTCATCCTGCTTACGAGATACGTCGGTATCTGGGAAGAATCCGCAAAAGGCTCACCGAACATATATGCCAGCTCCGGAATCACGCCAATTGCATCTTTCTGGGTAATGTACAATTCTGTATGCTCTGTTCCGAGATGGCCGGCAATCTCCTTTGCTGCAGCAGCCTCATTATACCCCTCTTCATCCATTCCTATGGTAAAACTCCTCACTCTGCCGCCATGCAGTTCCTGCATCAGCGCCACCACCGTACTGCTGTCAATGCCCGCAGACAAAAAAGCCCCCACCGGCACATCCGCCACCATCTGCTCCCTTATGGATGCTTTTAACAGCCGCTCCAATTCCTCCGACGCTTCCTGTTCACTCCCCTGAAACAAATGTGCCTGCCCTTTTTGGGCTGTCTCCTTCATGGACCAGAATGCCGATGTACGGATATTTTCCCTGCCAAAAGGCGCTTTCACCGTCAGTATCGTACCCGGTTCCAGCTTATAGATTTCCTCATAAACAGAATAGGGCGCCGGAATATAACCATGCGTAAAATATATATCCAGTACCTTCCGGTTGATTGGATTGCGGAATCCGTCCAATTCCGCAATAGAACCGATATCCGAGGCAAAAACAAACGTATTTCCGCCGATAAAACCGTAATAGAGTGGTTTTTCTCCCACTCTATCCCTCAGCAGATATAATACATGTTCCTTTTTGTCATATAAAGCAATGGCAAACATTCCCTTGCACATGGAAACCGCCTTCTTTACGCCGTACGCCTCCATGGCTTCCAGCAGCACCTCCGTGTCTGAGGTTCCGCGGAATCCGTCCGTCTTTTTTTCCTCCCGCAGCCTTGCCGCTATTTTCTTATAATTATAAATCTCCCCGTTGAACGCAATGACGTACCTTCCGCTGTGGGATTCCATAGGCTGTGCGCCGTTTGCGGACAAATCCACAATAGAAAGCCGCTTATGCCCGAATACCACTTTCTTATCTTCCGATGCCCAGACACCTTCCGCATCCGGCCCCCTATGATGCATCCGCTTATTCATTCTGCTGATATTCGTTCTCCAATCAGCCTCTAAATTACAAAAACCCGCGATTCCACACATCTTCGTCTCTCCTATTCTTCTGCCGTCAGCTCCGCAAAATCCCCCTCTTCAATCCGCCTTGCAATGGTTTCTTTTGCCTGCACCAGCTCCTCTTTCCACTGTCCGTATGCCGCATCCCAGCTTTCATACCCTTCCTGCCCCCGTCTGTCCTCTATGCCGTATTCCGCGGCAATGTACCTGCTTAAGAACTCCGTACACTTCTCCGCTCCCAAGGCATTGGTATGTCCGCCGTAATCGCTGAAATCCGAAGCAAAATCCAACCCGATTTCCTCATAATAGTCATTCAGATTCAGAAATTCATATCCATACCCCGCAATGATTTTATCCATATAATTGTACATTTTCTGCTTTTCCTCCTCCATCACGGTAGGAGAAAGGATAAACAGCGCCTGTAAATCATTTTCCTTCAGATATTCTAACAGCTTGTAAAGGCATTCTTCCTGAATTTCCGGCATCGGCACTTTTTCGGTAATGGCTGAAGTATCTACTGCCTCGCATGGCCCCACTTCATCCGTCATCACATACCCTTTCTGGTCATCCGCCTTTTCATAACGGAAACAAGCCATCTGTTCCGGCAAAACCATGGTCTTCCAGTTGGAATGATATTTGAAAATATCAAAGTAATACGTATACCGCTCTGAAACATCCTCCACCATGGCATTGATGGTTTTTATACGGTTCCACGAGTATTTGAGATTGTCGGTAACACCTCTTGTATAAGCCATATTATTCGTCAAATCGGTTTCGCTGGCAGTATACATGCGCATCTCAAATACATACAGCTTCGGCTGCTGGGTCTTTCTGACTTCCTCCACCAGATAAACGGCAGCAACCGGACGCTGCAAATTACTGGATATAGGATATGCCGCAATCCCATACTCCCCCCACATCATCGGCGTGGCATAGTAAGGATACACCGGACTGGAACCTATCATCACCACATCGACTGAATTTTCTTTTTCCGCATAGAATCCCGTGAATCTGTCTTTCACATCCCCGTTGGTACGGATGATATAAGTAACTGTCATGAGGATGTATAAAAATATTGCTATAAATATGATTGATTGCAAAGCCTGTTTACGTGTCACTTTTATTCCTGTTCCTTTCCTGTACCCTTCTTATTTTTTTCTCCTGTGTCTTCCTTTTCATTTCATTATTTTTATTCGTTATTTTTATTTGTTATTTCCGCTCCATTATTTTGCAAAAATAATCTTCCCATTTTGCATTTATTAAATCAGGATTTAATTTTTCTTTTATTTTTGAAGCGTTTTTGCTTAATTTTTTTGCAAATTTTTCATCGTTTATAATTTTTTGCAAGTTTTCTTCCATTTGTTCCCAATTGTCCACTTCGGTCAACAATCCATTCACGCCATCCTCTATCAGCTCGGCAGGCCCTCCTCCTGAACAATCGGTAGCAATAGAAGGTATCCCGAGAGCCATTGCCTCTATTAAAGTATTCGGCATCCCTTCCGAATTGGAAGACAATACAAATACGGAAGCCTTATATATCGCATCCGCCACATCGGAAATACTGCCCGGCAGATGCACCCTGTCCTGCAATCCCATTTCCTTTACCTGCTCTGTCAGGCGGAAACGAAGCTCCCCCTCCCCATAGATAAACAGTTCATAGTCCGGATACTGCTCTGCCAGAGCCGCAAATGCCCTGATAATCAGAATATGGTTTTTGTTGGCGTCTATGCGCCCGACCGCAACAATCTTCTTTTCACGCTCACCCGCATAAACCTCCCGCATAAAAGCAGGATGAATGGAATTAGGCAGGATAACAGCCTTCTTCCGCACCGTTTGACTAAAGAAGTCAATGTTTCTACGGCTCTGCAATACCACACCGTCTGCCATCGGAAACAGCACTGCGGCCGCCCGCCGCAGGGTTTTGGAATAATATTCTTCCTTTGGCTCTCCCCGTACCGATACCACAACCGGAATATGAAGAAAACGGGAAGTCAGAATTGCCATCATATTATTTTTTCCAATAAAAGAAAGAATCAAATCCGGCTTTGTCTTCTTCCATATCCTCCTCAGCCTGCGGAAACGCTTCATAAAATTTATGACACGGCTCCTTCCAATCTCTTCTTCCGGTATCTCGGAATAAAGCCTCCTGATTCCCCCGTCGGTTTCATACTCGTTTTCCATGCGGTACTGGGTCACAATGGTAACTGCATAACCCCTTTGGTAAAAATATCCGGCCAGATTCACCAGTACTCTTTCCGAACCTCCTTTATTCAGAGAGCTGATAAACATGGCAATGTGCTTTTTCTCTTTATGTTTTTCTTCCTTATACCTTTTTTCCTTATGCACTTTTTCCATATGCTTCTCCATCCATAAGGTCTATAAACCGTAATACCGGTACCATTGCTCAAAAATAAAGAACGACCACGACAGTTTCGAATAATTGGCTCCCGTTGCCGGTCCGCCGTCGCCGGTCCGGATATATTCCCGAATCATGTCCGATACGTACTGTGCGTCGAAAATGCCCTGACGCTCCAGATATCCTTTCTCACTGTAATCCAGAAGCTGCTCCTTAAGCGGCCCCCGAAGCCATTTATCCAGCGGTACCCCGAAGCCAACCTTTGGCCGGTCCAGCAGTCCTTTCGGTATATAATCATAAGCAATATCTTTCAGAATATGCTTTTTATCTCCTTTGTGAAATTTAAATTCATGCGGAATCCGGTAGGAATACTCCATGACGTCCTTGTCTAAGATAGGACATCTGGCTTCCAGGGAATATTTCATGCTGGCACGGTCCACTTTGCAGAGGATATCTCCCGGCAGATACGTATTCATATCCAGAAGCATACGGCGAATCTGCCACTTTTCCTCCCCATAACTGCTTTCTGTTTCATAATGGCAGGGCAGTGCATTCCCGTCACTACGTACCATCTTTCCTGCACGGACAATATAATTGCTGGCGCCGAACTGGGTCTTTGTCTCCTTGTTACGGTTCTCCGCAATAACACGTACCCGGAAAGGCAGTTTCTCACCTAAACCCGTTTCCCTGATAAGCGGCAGATGGCAGATGCCATGCACCACTGCTCCAGGCCAGTCCAGCAATTGTGCCTGCGCTACATTTTCATATATATTATAACCGCAGTAAAACTCATCCCCGCCGTCGCCAGATAAAACCACTGTCACTTTCTCCTTTGCCAGCGCCGAAACCAGCATGGAGGGAATCTGCGAACTATCGGCAAAAGGCTCGTCATAATACTTCGGAATACTTTCCACCAAATCAAACATCTGCTTCTCGTCGATATACAGTTCCGTATGGTCAGTTCCCAGATAGTCTGCAACCTGTGCGGCATATTTTGCCTCATTATACCGCTCCTCATGAAAACCGATGGAAAAAGTCTTCACAGGCCCGTCGGAACATTCCTGCGCCATCGCGGTAATCAGGGAAGAATCATAACCGCCACTTAAGAAAGACCCAAGCGGCACATCCGCAATCATCCGGGCCGACGTTGCTTTTTTCAAAAGTTCCTTCAGCCGCTCCTTCGCCTCCCCGTAATCCTTCACCGGATTGCCCTTCTGCTTCGCATATATCTTTCCGATATCCCAGTATTTCCACTTTTCCATCCTGCCCTGTCCGAAAGCAAGGATTCCGCCCGGCTCCAGCTTATATACATTCTCAAAGACTGATTCCGGCGCATTGATATATTGCTGATATAAGTACCGGGACAGAACATCCCGCCTGATTTTCTTCTCAAATCCCGGGCATTCCATAATCGGCTTAAGTTCCGATGCAAAAACGAAATTTTCTCCATCCATCCAATAATAAAGCGGCTTCTTTCCAATCCGGTCACGAACCAGATACACTTTTCCGCACTCCCTGTCGAACAGCGCAATGGCAAACATTCCGTTAAACCTCTTGACACAGTCAATGCCCCACTTCAGATAGGCGGCAATGATAACCTCCGTATCACAATTGGAGCGGAATGGATAGTCCGAAAGTTCCTCTTTTAACTCTTGAAAATTATAAATTTCCCCATTATAGACCACACTAATCTGTCCGCTCTCCGAATGCATCGGCTGATGGCCCAAAGCCGACAAATCCAATATAGACAGTCTCCTTTGCGCAAACCCAACCCGATAACCTCCGGACGTCTCATAGATTTCCTCCCCGCTGTCATCCGGCCCTCTATGGTACATCGCATCATTCATCTCTTTCAACTGTGCTAAACGGATATCCCGTCTCGACACAAATCCGCAAATCCCACACATAGCGAAACCTCCTAATTTAACGGCTCCAGAAAACTATCTTTATATTCCGCGAAATCCTTACACTCATGATCAATGCTGTCTATCAGCTCTACATATTTTTCTCTCACCAAAGTCTTATAATTCCCATAATTATCATACCCTTTTTTCGTCCACGCAAAGGGATGCGTGAGAATCTGTATCTTATCATGCCCAAGAAGATTCTTCTCATCCGGATAACCGTATCTCCATATATGGTTGGCATCCGACATATATTTTACCTCTAACTTACTGTCTTCCGTTACATTTTCCGCAAAAGTGAAAAACTCATCCTGATAAGCATTGATAATGCCCGGCAGTTTTATATTCTCCGCCAGTATGGACGGAGACGGGCGGTGCACGGAAAACTCCGCTATTTCAAAGCCCAGCATCTCGCTTAACATATGCATCTCTTTTACAATCTGCCTGCGCACCTCCTGCATATCCGTCATACCGTTCAATGCAAAATGCAGACCGATTTTCTGTCCTCTTTCATGCATATCGCATATCAGGTCACGGTTTTTCCTGGAAAGCAGGTTATAAGAATTATTCGTCCATTGAAAAAAGAAAGTGGACGTAAAATCCATGCTTGACTCCACTTTTGCCAGTGCGTATGCCCGTTCCACACTGTACTCCACGTCATGGCGCATAATAATAAACTTGTCCTTATGCAGCGCATCACCATAACAACTCTGCAAACCGGTGGATTTGATAATCCTTATTATTTCCTTGTAATCACCATATGAAAACATCCTCTTTCTCCTTATCTTTTCCCTGTTCTTTTTATTATATTGCTACCGCAGATATCTTCTATAAAGTCCCGCCACTGTTCAAAAATCGCTTTTGCATTTGCGATTTCTGCTATCTTTCCTGCCTGACTGCCTAATTCTTCCGCATATTCCGGATTTTCAATCAGACGGTTTATCCCCTCTTCCAGCGCTTTCTGATTCTTTATCGGTATAAGCAGACCGTTCACCCCGTCTTCCATGACCGTGCGTGGCCCGCCGCACGGACAGTCGGTAGCTACAATTGGAAGCCCTAATGCCATTGCCTCCATCAGTGCATTGGGAAGCCCCTCCCAATCCGAAGAAAATGCATAAACCGCAGCATCGGTCAAATCTTTCTCCAACGTATCGCTGGCTCCCATCAAACGGATATAATCCTGTGCATGATGTTCGGCAATGATGTCCTCCAGTATCTCTTTCGTCCCGTCAAACGAATCCCCTCCGTATATCTTCAGAATATAGTCCGGGTGCTTGCGGTGTACCTCTATAAACGCCCTGAGCAGCATCGGCTGATTCTTAAAATCTACCAGCCGTCCCGACTGGACTACCTCTTTCTTCCGTCTCTCAGGCTTTGGGACACCGATATATTTGTTATTCAGCGGATTTAAAATCACTCTGGAATTCTTTTGCAGGTAAGGAGCAAAAAACTCTCTCTGTCCCTCGGTCTGGAACACGCATCCTGCCGCTCTTGGAAACAGAAGCGGTATCTGAAGCTTGTCAGACCATGCATCATAATGTCCTACCGGGTCGGTCCGGATGGATATCATCACCGGAACTTTTGTTCCGGGCGAAGCCATAAGCGCCCGGTAATTCGCCCTCTGCGCAAAAGCAATGAGAATATCCGGCTTTTCCTCTTTCATGAATTGCCGCAGATATTTTACGCGGAGAAGAAACTGAACCGCCCGGTTCTTCTTTTCATCCTCTCTCCTTAATCCCACATGGATTCTTCTTACACTTTCGTTCAGGGCAAATTCATTTTCCCCATACCACTCCGTAGCAATGAGCACCTCATACCCCTCATCGGCAAACTGGTTTGCCAGATTAGACACTACCCGCTCTGCCCCTCCCTGTTCCAGACAATTCAGATGAAATGCTATCCTCCGCTTCATTTCATGCCTCCTTTTCCGTCCCGTTCCGTGATGTGTTCATTCCCGCACGCGTATAAAATGCCAGCACAGAGGGCATTGTATAAATAATCGGGAAAGCATATCTGGGCTGATGAATCAGCTGGGGCCCCGCTATAATGATTAAAAAGGTCAGAAACAGCGGAAGCAGGACAAACCATTCTCTTCCCCTCTTTTCATGCAGCATAAAAATACCAACCACAAACATAAGAATCACGTAAAATGCTGCATTATTCAACATGCCAATCACCGGAAATTCTGAAAGAAACGAATAAAAACTGACCATCACCGGACAAAGCCCCTGCATCCATGCAGGAATTTCAAACCGGATTGTATCACCCATCCCTTCTGCCATCACATACTCTTCCCCGATATGGCAGTCCCTGTTATAAACATAATTATCAATATTCGGAGCAAACAGATAATAATTCTGATTCCATGTCGCCTCCACATAACAGAACGGATGGTTCAGGAACTGTCTGAACCATACCCCGAAATAATCCGTCAGCGCTTCCGTACCTTTCCCCCGGAAAGAAGTCTTCACCGGGTCGGCGCTGGATTCCAGATACAGCGCCGGCAGATTGTCATAATCCAATACCTGTCTGATAATTTCCTTATCTTCCTCCGGAATCTCTTCTCCATAGTCCCTGACATACCGTGCCGTCTGCTGAAAAGGCAGCGAAAACATCTCTTTTGGCCCATCCTTTTCCACATGATAAACAGAACCGATAATACCTTCTATCCCGAATGCAAGCATAACCGGCAAAAGCAATCCAATCACCGCTGCCGCAGACCGCGCCGTCCGTTTTTCCGAAATTCCCCTCTTCATCATGGAAAACCCTACTGCAAATGCCACCGGAATATATACGGCAATCCCATTCTTCCTGAAAAGAATCATCAGACAGGCGCCCGCAATCCATCCCGCTTTATGCCAGTTATTCTTCCAAAACTCCCCCGGTTCCAAAAACCATTCCATGCACAGAAGCACAAACAGCAGGAAACAGGCGGCATACAGGAAATCCTTGATAGGAAAAGCCGCATATCCCGTATAAGCAGGTACAAAACAATAAATCCCAAGCGTCAAAAGCCGGAGCCATACCGGAGCCTTCCATTTTTTCATCAGCACCAGCGACCACGACAGAACACCCGCCATAACGGCCGACTGCATGACCGTAAACGCAAACAGACCGATATTTCCATTACCAAGCATGATTCCCAGTTTTGCAAAACTGCCGAACAGCCATGTATGGAACACCGGCTGGGCCGTTGTATATTCTCTGTATCCGAAATAATAGGCCAGCTGATTCCAATTGTCATAGGACATGACACCGGGATAACGCAGCAGCAGATGAAAAAGCCAGCTCATCATAATCCCTGCCCATACAGAGGCAAACCGATGCCGTCTGTAAAACAGTAGTAATCTGCTCTCTTTCACCCCGATATCACTGCGGGATATAAGGAGCCTGTAAAAAACATGGATGACCGTCAGATAAAAAACATAAAAACCTGCAATGAGAACCATTGATTTCAGCAGACGCACGGAAGACGCATATAATACGGAAAGACTGTTCCCGAATGCAAACCCCACTCCCCCCGTATACATAACGGCCAGAAACAGGGCCAGCCCTTTCCCGTACCGCACCGTCTGCGTCTCCTTCTCCCTCCATACCTTGTTATAACATACGTACAGGCAGACTGTCAGAACCGTCACTAACAATCCCTTTCCCGTTATACCCTGACGTACCATTTCCAGTATTTTATAGACTTTTAAATAAAGGGAATTCGAAATCCCTTCCTCCGCGATATCAGCCACTTCCATATTCATGGTCAGCGCCATCGCCGTTAAAAGCGCACTGCAAAACAGAAGCCCCCTGCTTCTGAATATACCGTTCCATAATCGTTTCTTCTTTTGAGATATTTCCATGCTTTAGCCCTTCTTATTCCGGTTTTCAGTTTCCGAT
The DNA here is from genome assembly GCA_947246015.1 of uncultured Lachnospiraceae bacterium. Lineage (GTDB taxonomy): Bacteria > Bacillota > Clostridia > Lachnospirales > Lachnospiraceae > Kineothrix. The sequence goes on from CAMXQE010000002.1 coordinate 86,931, forward strand.
TTCCAGTTTCTTAATTCCAATTTCTGTTTCCGTTCTTTATTCCATTTGTTATTCCACTTATTATTCCATTCTTTATTCCACTTGTTATTCCACTCCTTATTCCGCTTGTTATTCCATTCCTTATTCCGCCTGTTATTCCATTCCTTATTCCACTTGCTATTGCATTCCTTATTCTATTTCTATCCATCCTCTTATGCATTCCACATAAAATTCATTTGAAAAATCATTCGCCCGCTTTACTGCCGCACTTCTGTATCTCTCACGGCGGCCTTCCTCTTGCAACATTCGTTCCATCTCGTCTGCCAAAAGCATTTCTTCCTCCGTAACCATACCGGCATCCATATTTTTTTCCGGACTCATATTCGCTATCAGAATACCGTAATCCTCTCCCTCTCCCTGGAGAATTTCCCGCGGTCCCGTCAGACAGTCTGTCGCAATAACAGGAATTCCCAGCGCCATCGCTTCTATCAGGGCATTTGGGAACCCTTCATGATAAGAAGTCAGCACATACAGACAGGCAGTCCCCAAATAAGGAAACGGATTCCTCTTCATTCCCGCAAAATAAACTCCGTCTCCCACTCCCAGTCCATCCGCCAGAATCCGGTATTCCCCGAAATCCCCTTCTCCGATAATCAGAAGTTTCACATCAGAAATCCTTTTCCTCACCTGTGCAAAAGCTTTGAGCAGATGCCAGAATCCTTTCACATCATCCTCCCTGCCCATGGAAACAATGATATGCTCCCGGCTGTCCCAGGGAAGCTTCGGCTCCTCTTCTTCTGCCCGCTTCCTCAGTTCCGCCACATCTAAAGGATTATACAGCGTTACTGCCTTACTACAGCGGTACTTTTCCGTTATCTCTTCTTCAATCCGTTTCGAACAGCACAGCACTTTATCGGCCCTGCCGGTAAACAACCGGATTTTCTTCTCGTTTTCCATATCCATATAGCTGCGGATACCGACCCATATTTTTGCAGACCTGCCTGAAAAAACGTTGACCATATTGGCAGTCGGTCCAAAACTGTAGGCAATATCGATGTTCAGCTTATGTTTCAGTTTCCGGACAGCCAGACTCCTTCTGACAATATTCAAAGCCTTCCCCGCCATGCTGTCCTTCACTCCCATATGCAGGTCTGTCACATTCAGCCCCTTGATGTCATAAGCGATATCCCCCGAATCAAATATCACAATATAAACCTCGTAATACGGCTCAAGCAGCCGTGCCGTCGCCACGCATACCCGCTCAAACCCGCCCTGATGAAGCATCGGCACAATGAGCATGATTTTTTTCTTCTTATTCATTCCACTCCTGCCTCCCGTTACAAGACTCCGCTCAGATAAAACTCCTCCAGCTTCACCGCCTGTTCCTTCACGTCAAAACCGGATGCCTTTATACAGCCCGACATATCCTCCCGTTCATATTCGAGATGCTCCTCCACATATTCTGCCCATACATCGGCGGATTTGTCAATATCTTCAAAACGGACCAGCCCGCTTAAGCCGACTTCTTTCGTAATCCGGTCCGAAATCAGGCACCGCAGTCCTGCCGCCTGCGCCTCTACCACCGTTCCGGGAAGCCCTTCAAACCGTGAGGGAAAAAGAAAAAAGTCAAATACCTGATAATACGCTTCCACATCTTTTTTATTTCCCATAAAAAGAACGTCTCCGGCAATTCCAAGTTCCCCGGCCTGAGCCTTTGCATCCTTCATTCCGTCTCCTTCACCGAGGAGCATCAGTACGCAGCGTTTTCCTTTCACCGAGAGACTCCTGTGCAGCCGCTCAAATATTTCCAACAGGAACTCATGATTCTTCGCATAATGGAACCTTCCCACATGCCCTATCACATAGCAGTTCTCAATCTTCAGCTCCCTGCGGAGACGGTTCCTCACCGTCTCGTTATACCGGAACTTTTCCGCATCGATGGCATTAGGAATCAGATGCGCTTTCGGCGAACTGCTCCATTCTGCGCCGAATACAGCCCGCCCTGCTTCTCCTGAACAGGCAAAACAGTAATCCGCCCGCTTTAAGAGCGGAAGCCGCAGCAGCCGCGTTACCAGACCCTTTGGCCCCTTATCCACACCAGCGCTTCTGGCATGGGCACATAAAACCGGTATTCCTGCCCGCCCTGCCTCCGGCAGATAAATGGACGCAGTACTCGTCATATGCCCCTGTACCACGGCATAGCCGTGATGCAGTTTAAAAAATTCCCGTACTGCTTTCTTATATGAAATATAATTATATACTTTGAACTTCGGAAGAAGATAAATTTTTCCACCCAGAGATTTTATCTCCCCATCATAAAACTCAGGAATCCGCTTCATTCCGCTTTCTGCCATACTTTTCCCGTCTCCGCGCTCTGTCCCTGGCTTCTGATGAACCAGAAAATCAAACTGCACCTTTTCCCTGTCTATACAGCGGTACAAGTCCATAATACGGCTCTCCGCGCCTCCCAGACTCAGTCCGCCCAGCACATGCAGCACCCGCACCGGCCCTTTGGTTCCTCCGGTATCACTCGTCCTGTCTGTTCCCTTTATTCCTTTTATCCCCTTCATTCCATTTGCGTCATCCGCTCTTCCCGGTCTGTTAATTCCGCTCGTTTCCACCATTTTCCCTGCTTCTCCTGATGCATCGATACCACTTATCTGCCGCAGGGCTATCTGTACTTCACCAGTACATGCTTAACTGCCGCCAGCAGATACTCCGCCAGCCGTCCGGGCAGCCCCCGCTTCATCGGCCGTTCCTTCAGATATTCCTCAAAAGATATGACTTCCTGTCCTTCCAATATTCTGCGGTACCTTGCCATATCCTTTTCATCCATGGTATTGGTATGCACCACCATCGTTGTGAAGCCGTTCTTCTTTTTCAGGCTGTTTTCCAGACGGAAAGAAATCGGATAAAACAGCATTCCCCGCCATTGGTAAGGACGGCTTCCGAATCCATCCGTAATCCGTCCAAATCCCGCCTGTTTCAACGCAGCCAGCGTATTCTTATCATAAGAGTGGGCCGGAGCCATGAAAATATCCGTCCCAATCCCATGCGACTCTAAAATCCGTTTTCCCTGTTCCAGCATCTCCAACTGCTTTTCATAAGGTACTCCTGCAAACTCTGAGAAATCGTTCAGCGGAAAGATGCCCCCATTTTTCTCCGTGTACACATGCTGGTATCCGTGCAGGGCAACCGTCCATCCGTCTTCCTGTAGTCCTTTCACAAGTTCCCAAAAGTCTCCCCTTTCCCTGTCCCGGTTCAGATTTTCATCCCGGTTATCCGGTACCACGCCAATCAGCGGTTTCACACCGTACTCGTCCAAAAGCGCCTGAAATGCCTCGAAACGCTCCCAGTCCATCGCAGGGGAAATATCATCCATACGAATTGCTATCTTCATATTCTTTCCATTTCTTCATTATTTTTACTCATTGGGGATTCCATATTATTCCAGTATATCTCCGGCTGACAGTTCCCGGCCGCATTCATAGCGGTCAATCAGCAGGGAGCCGTCCACTGTCCTTACAACCGGCTTTCCATCGAATACATCCACCACTTCCCCCGGTGCATAGTCCGAAAAATCAATGATTTCATCAAACGGATGAGCCTCCCATACCGTCACTTTCTCCTCTCCGCACATCGCAAAAGCTCCGGGGAAGGGAGCCGCAACCCCGCGGATTAAATTATAAATATGCCTCGTCCGTTCATGAAAATCAATCTTTCCGTCTGCCGCCGTCCGTTTATTATACCACGAATCAAAGTCCTTTGATTCCGTCTTCACTACGATATTCCCCTCCCGATAAGCTTCTAACAGCTTCCTTATCAGCCTCTTGGAACATATCATATTCTTATATTGCGCCGTCCTGATATCATCGTGCGGCGTAATGGAAAACATCTCCGTAGCAAACACATTCGGGCTGTCCGCCTTTTCATCATACCGGAACAGATTCAGGTTAAACCGGGTATCTCCTAAAATAATCGACCAGTTTAGCGGCGACCTTCCCCTGCCAAAAGGCAGATAGCCGCTGTTCCCATGAAATCCGTAAACCCCATAGGAAAACTTCTCCAAAACACAGGCCGGAATCAGTCTCTGCCATCCCATGGAAACCGCTATCTCAAACTCATTTTCTTCCATAAATGCCTTTGTCTTATCATCTGTCAGAAAATAACTGTCGGCTTCAAAAACCGGAATCCCGTACTTGTCCGTCAGCACCGAAAGCCCCTTAAATCCTGACACCTGATTCCGGTTCAGTACTTCCCGGCTGATTGTAATCACCAAGTCCACCGGACAAATGTGGTTATGGATAAATTCCACAATATTCTCCGAAGTATCCTTCACTCCAAACACCGTGACTTTATATTTCATCCTTCACTACCTCCAAATTATTCCATCCGCAGTCCGGCTACTTCAGATTCTCTTTATACCAATCGATTGCGAGATGAATCCCCTTAGCAAAATCAAATTCCGGATCATACCCCAGCATTTCCCTCGCCTTCGTAATATCCGCATTGGAATCCCTGATATCGCCCTGACGGGGCGGTCCGAAATCCGGCTCCCGTTCCACGCCCAAAGCGCTGCACAAATCATAGTAAACATCTATCAGATATTCCCTGCCTCCGGCGCCGATATTGAAAGCGTTCCCGCCCGCTTCGCCGGATGCCAGACAAGCCTTTAAATTCGCCTCGATGACATTATCGATATAAGTGAAATCCCTGGACTGCTTTCCGTCTCCGTTAATCGTAGGCGTTTCTCCATTCAGAAGCATACGGATAAATTTAGGGATTACTGCCGCATACGCGCCGTCCGGATCCTGTCTCCTCCCAAATACATTGAAATAGCGCAGACCATAAGTATCCAGTCCGTACAGTTCCTTGTACAGCCTTCCATATTCTTCATCCGTTCTCTTCGTCAACGCGTATGGGGAAAGCAGCTTTCCCTCCGCCCCTTCCTTTTTCGGAAGCTGCGGATGGTCTCCGTATACAGAGGAACTGGATGCATACACGAACTTCTTCACTCCGTTCTGCCTGCTGGCCTCCATCATATTCAACGTACCGCGGATATTGATTTCCTCATACAATAACGGCATCTCGATACTTCTCGGCACACTTCCCCATGCCGCCTGATTCAGTACATAATCCACACCTTTCGTGGCTTCCAGACAAGTATCCAGGTTCCTGATATCACCCTTAATAAAAGTAAACCTGTCCGACTTGGTAAAAGGCTCAATATTCTCGTATTTTCCGGTGGAAAGGTCGTCCAGACACCTTACCGTATACCCCATTTCCAAAAGTGCTTCACAGAGGTTTGAACCGATGAAACCCGCACCGCCCGTTACAAGAAAAACGCTGTCCGCATCAAATTTTAAATCTTTGTATCCCATTTTTATTCTCCTTTGCGGCTGTTTCCGCAAATCTCCTTTCGATACTTTCTTATTCCTTTTTAATCAATCTGCCCATTAGAACCAGATATAGTTTACCACATACCGGAAAGTTTTACAATTTTTCCTTACTTTCTATTATGGAATTTCTATCCTGGAACTTCTATCATGAAAAAGTAACTGCTCAGCCTCCGGTAGAACTGTTACTAAAAAAATCCCGACACAGGCATCCGACTTCTGTCATGCCTTATATCGGGATTTCATACCTCATGGCTTATATCCAATACTTTTTCATACATTCCTCAGCATCCTGCCCCACCAAAGAAAATTTTTTTTCTAATTTTTCTATCACCTGTGCATATGGTACTCCTAATTCCTGACAGCTTTCTACAAAAGCCTGAAAACCAGCTCGAAATCCCTCTTCTCTTCCAAACATAAAACTTTCTTTTTTCTCAGCGTTAATTTCATCAGCCATAAGTTCTTTTAGTGCTTCATACATATCATGCCCCTCCTTCTGTCTGCCAAATAACTCTTTGTTCACCTTGACGCTGACTGCTGCTTCACACCCCACGCGAGGTTCTGCTGTCCCCATGCAGAATCCGGTTCTTATCCGACCCGTTCATCTGCACAATCCTGCCGCTCCTGTCGTAATAAGTAAGCAAATCGGAATTCTTCACATACCGGTTCATTTTCTCCTCATTTTCAAGATACGCTTCCGCCTCTGCCTTCCGGTCCTTCATTTCCGGAGGTTTCCTGTCTGCGGGCCGCTCTATCACACCTTCCACTTCTATGGTATTTATTCCATTATTTATTCCGTCTTCCCCATTAATCTCCTGCGACAGCTCCGTAACATCAATGACCTGCTCCGGACTTTCCGCTTCCGCCTCTCCATCCGCCGCAGCCGCTCCGCTGTCGGAATTCCAAAAATCTATGAGCGCACTTTTCACATTGTGAAAGAAAGCCGTAATCGTCCTGACCAGTTCCCCGATAAACCCTTTGACCTGCTCTGCAGCCCGGCCGAAATCCACAGTCTCCTCCGCATCCGCCGCCGTTTTCTTCCCGCTCCCGATTCCTCCGTACTGACTCTGTGACTGACTGGAAAATTCTGCAATGACGCCATCCGCTTCTACTTTTGTCTTTTCCTTCCCGTCTTTATCCGATTCTGTCTCTGTATGTTCATAATCCAGTGAAAACTTCTCCCCGTTTTCCAGCCCGGTTTCTGTTTTGGTATTTACTCTCCTGTATTCATAATACCCTCTGTTATTTATCGGATCTACCATATTCTCACCAGCCTTTCATCAACGACTCTTTCCATACTCCCTGTAACATGTCACCGCCAGCAGAAAATATCCTACATAAAAAGGCACAAAACCATAAATCATATATCTGGACAGACACATAATCGTCACGGACACAGCCGCCACATTCGCCGCTATTGCAAGCAACGCCGCCGCCATCAGACGTACGGCAGCGCTCTCCTTATCCCTGCGGTATAGCAGCCACATCATGACGAACGCCGAAAGGTAAATCAAAGCCGCCACCCGGTTCAGAACCGGATGCACTACCGCAATACTGCGAATCAGCCCATAACGGGCAATCAGCAGATAATTCCCGCACCACCGCAGGAAACATCCCGGCAGAATTCCCCTGATTATTTTCCCTGCAGTCTCATCCGCCATGAGATTCTGTATAATATAATCACTTGTCACATACTTGTCATAAGTCTGATAAAATACATCCTCTATCATCTCATACTTAACCGTATCGTGCCACTTCTCAATATGTTCCGTTTTTTCTTTCAGGGAATTTCCGGCATACTTATAATTCGCCTGCCGCTCCTCCGTCAGATCATACATACGGTAAAAGAATTCCCTCGCCTCCTCATCCTCTATCCGTTCACCGTCTTCCCGGTCCGCCGCATAAAGAATATTCGTAAGCGTATTCACCGTTCCGTATGTATTGTTAATGAAATGCCCATTGAAAATGAGATTATAACTTTTCACCGCCAGCATACGCATGGCAAACACACAGATTACCACTGCCGCTGCCGCAGACAGCCGAAGCAGCTTCTTCCTCCAGTCCCCTTTTACCAGCAGGGCTTTTACTCCCATCAACACCAGCCACATCAAAATTGTCAGCATCATCTGACTCCTCGTCAGAGACAGCAGGAATGCCAGCGCCAGCCCCACAGCGGCCGCTTTCCTCACTGTCTTTTTATCCGTTTCCACGCACATCCTGAAGCATTCCAGCATAAATAATGTGAAAAACGGCAGGCAAAGCGCTTCGCTCATCACAGAATTGGTCATAAACAGATGCAGGGATGAAAAATACATCGTAATGATATGAGGCATCACCCCCAGAATAATCACAATCAATTCCTCCCACGTGTGAAGCCGGAACCGCCTGCCAACATATTCAGCCAATGCCCATATGCTGAACGCCGCAAGGAGATTCTGAAGAATCCCCATCACGGTCAGCCAGCTTTCCTCCTCCGGGAACCAAGTCCTGAGCAGAGCGAGGAACAATGGATACAGAGGCTCCCTGTGTATATGCATCTTAATATACTGATCCGAATCGTTATATACCCCCGGTCCGAAGAGAAAGAACATACCGAGGAACACCACGCAAAGCAGTAGAAAAAACACCAATGATTTCCACTTTTTTACCATTACAGTCTCCAATACAAATAACCTTCCCGATACTCATTCTTATCGAACAGACCCTTAATATCCATCAGCACTTTTGCCGTATGTTTCTCATTAAAAAATCCCGCGATATCCTCTTTGGATAATTTCAAAAACCCAGAGTGGGCAACCGCCACGATTACCGCATCCATATCCCTGACATCCTCCAGCTTCCGGAATGTGATTCCATACAGACGCTCCGCTTCCGCCGCATCCGCTTCCGGGTCCACCACCACAGGCGTAATCCCGTATTCACCCAGTTCCTTATAGATGTCAATTACCTTTGTATTTCTTGTATCCGGACAATTTTCCTTGAAGGTAAAACCGAGGATTGCCACCCTGGCACCTTTGACTGCAATATCCGTCTTAATCAGATTCTTAACCAGACTCTCCGCCACATACCGGCCCATATCGTCGTTGATACGGCGCCCCGCCAAAATAATGCGGGAATGATAACCCAGTGCATCCGCCTTATAAGTCAGATAATACGGGTCTACGCCGATACAGTGTCCCCCCACCAGTCCGGGTGCAAAATTCAGGAAATTCCACTTCGTTCCCGCAGCTTCCAATACGGCTTTCGTATCGATATCCATTTTATGGAATATGATGGACAATTCATTCATGAACGCAATATTGATATCCCTCTGACTGTTCTCAATTACCTTTGCAGCCTCCGCCACTTTAATGGATTCGGCCCGGTATACACCTGCCTCTACTACCAGTTCGTATACTTTTGCCACCGTATCCAATGTCTCTTCGTCCATACCGGAAACAATCTTCGTAATCGTCTCCAGGCGGTGCACCTTGTCTCCCGGATTGATTCTTTCCGGAGAATATCCAATTTTAAAATCCACACCGCACTTCAGTCCGGACTCCTTTTCAAGAATCGGCACACAGATTTCTTCGGTCACGCCCGGATACACCGTTGATTCAAATACCACGATAGAACCTTTCGTCAGATTCTGCCCCAGCAGACGGCTGGCGCCTTCTACCGGTGTCAGGTCCGGCGTATGGTCATCGTTCACCGGCGTAGGAACCGCTACGATATGGAATTTTGCCTCCTTCAATCTGGATGCATCCGCCGTGAAATCCACCGTCGTATTTTTAATTATCTCTGCCCCTACCTCGTTCGTAGGGTCTATGCCGGACTGATACAATCCTATCTTCTGCTCATTCAGGTCAAAACCCACTACCTTGATTTTTCTTGCAAAAGCTACCGCAATCGGCATCCCTACATATCCCAATCCAACCAGGGAAAGTTTTTCCTCCCCGCTGACCAGCTTTTCATACAATCCCATCTGTTTCTTCCTCCTTATTTAAGTTCCGCATCTGTCCTTTCAGCACCATATCCGGCTGTTTCTTTAAGTTCCGTACGGCTGTAAAATCCTGTCCACTTCCGAAAGATATGCGCCGATGACTCCTTCACGGTCAAATTCCTTCTCCATCTTCTCTCTGGCGGCTTTCCCCATCGCAGCCTGTTCCTCTTTGGAAAGCGCCAGGAACTTTTCCATGGCTCCAATTAAATTGTCTGCGCTGCCAGGGGTGAATCCGAATCCCGTCACACCTTCTTCAAAAGCCTCCCTGCAGCCGCTGATATCCGAAGCAATAACCGGACGCCCCGTTGCCGCCGCTTCAATCAACGCATTAGACATCCCCTCATGGAAAGAAGCTACCACAATCGCACACGCCCTTGTCAAAAACGGATGCACTTCCGTATGGAATCCCCACTGGCTGATAATCCCTTTTTCTTCATACTCGTTCAAAAGATCCTGATAATCCTCGTCACAATATCCTAAAATGGCAAATTCCGCATCTTCCCTGTGCAGCCGCACCGCTGCTTCCAGAAATTCCAAAATTCCGCGTTCCTTCATAACCCTGCCTACAAACAGGAAAACCGTCTTCCCCTCTCTCGGATATTCTTCAAAAACATGCCGGCTCAGATTGACACCGGAACCGTTTACCAGCCGCACGCTCTTCCCACTGATGCGGTATCCTTCGAAAATCTCTTTATTTTCCGTATTCTGAAAGAAAATACATTCCGCTTTCTTAAGTCCCATCCGGTACATGGTAATAATCATCTTCAGGAACAGTCCCTTCCGGTCAAAAGCCCCTCCCAGCCCGGTTATCGTCGAGATATAAGGAATCTTAAGGAGTCTGCACGCAAATCCTCCGTAAATATTCGGTTTTATCGTATAGGTAATCACCAAATCCGGTTTTATCTGTTTTAAGAGCTTCCGGTAAGTGAGAAACAGCTTCCCATCCTCTTTCGGATTCACTCCCCTGCGGTTAATGGGAGTCGTAATGATTTCACAGCCTTCTTCCTCCAGTTCCTTTACTTTCGTATCATCGGGAAGGCTGATGATTACCCTGTGCCTTTTTAACAATCCTACCAACAGTTCATTGCGGAAGTCATACAGCCCGCCGGAAGAGTTGGTCAATATAAGTATCTTACCCATTCTATCTGATTATCTCCGTATCATTCATATCCCTGATTGTAATTTCATTATATTTCATCATACAGATACCCGCCCGGTAACAGCCGATGGAATCCCGGTTGCTTTCCCCTTTCAGATTGCGGATTACCTGTTCCGGCATATTCACGCCGCATTCATACGCATGAGGATAACCGCCCCCAAAGCGGGGATTTACTTCCGAAATATAATAGGTGTCCTTTATCTTAAAGATATCCATATCTATCATACCACAAAAACCACATTTTTCCACGAATTTTTCAATGATTGCAAACAGCCTCTCGTCCTTGACGGAAACCGACTTATCTGTCTCTCCTGCCCGCATCTTAATTTTTTCTTTCACAAAAACAGAGGTACATCTGCCCGTCAGCATATCGATATATACATCTGCCCCATATTCCGTACCGTCCATATACTCCTGTATCATCAAATCATCATACAGGCCGAACAGGACTTCTATCTCCTCCCTGCTGCATACCTTATTGATATTGATGCTGGCGCTGCCCTTCACCGGCTTCACGAATACCGGATAGGAAATTTCCCCCGCTTCCAATGCCCGGTAAAACGCTTCCTTCTCCACATAACATTTTGCAGCAGGCAGCTCCATCCCGCACAGCATTTGATACATTTTATACTTGTCAAAACAGGTTTCCACCAGTTCGTAAGACGAAACAACCGGCGTCGTCCCTATCTCAAGAAACCTTTCTTTCTCCTTCGCCAGTAAACTAAGCTCCGGGTCGATTAAAGAAAAAACGCCATCTACGCTTTCCTTCCTGCAGATATCCAGAATGATATCCAGATAACCCGGCTCCGATATCCTCGGCACGAGGTAAAATTTATCCGCATCGTACACAGCCGGCGCAAGATTGGAACAATCCGTAGCAATGACCTTTCCATCTTTTCCGATTTCCCTTTTGAAATACTGTACCACCTTATTCCTTGTTCCCGCACTTAAAATCAGAATATTCATTTTAACCTCCATGCTGCCGCTCTGCTGCAGCCAAAATCCGAATGTAAAGCTTTATCGTGCCAGCTTTCCCGTCTCTTCCAGCCGCTGCTTCCGAATCTGCGCAAAATTCCCCTCTACCGCATTGGTATCCTCCGCCACCTCGTCACTGTGCCCGAATACTGTCTTTACCGTCATCCAAATCACCTTCACATCCATTGCAAAAGACAGGTTCTTCACATATTCCACATCTTTTTCCAAACGCCTGTCCCAATCAATGAAATTCCTGCCGCTCACCTGAGCCAGCCCTGTCAGCCCCGGCCTGACCGTATGCCGCAGTTTTTCCTCCTCCGTATAATAAGGCAGATACGACACCAGAAGCGGCCTTGGCCCGATGATACTCATATCCCCCTTCAGAATATTAAACAATTCCGGCAGTTCATCCAGGCTCGTCGCCCGGAGCATCTTCCCGAATTTCGTCAGCCTCTCACTATCCGGCAGAAGGTTTCCCCCCGCATCCCTTTTATCCGTCATCGTCCGGAATTTACAAAGCGTAAAAATCTTCTCATCCCGCCCCGGCCGCTCCTGCTTAAACAGCACTGGCGCTCCCAGCTTCACCCTGACTAATACCGCCAGTACCAGCAGTACGGGACTCAGTACAACAACCGCCATCAACGACAACACAAAATCCAGCCCGCGTTTCACAAACTTCCGATACATGTTCTCTCCCATTCCAGTTCCGTATTCTCCTATAAGACGCGCTTTTGCTCCGCGCACGGAGCTGCGCATCTCTTTTCTTTCACAGGATGCTCTTTCCTATGAAAGAAAAAAACTTCGCACAATACGGATAATCCGCTCCATATCCTCTGCCGTATTCTTAATATCGCTTGGCAGACAGAATCCCCTGTTAAAAATATCCTCCGCCACGCTTCCCTGCTCCTGCACGGTAATAAAATCACAATCACCGAACACCGGCTGCAAATGCATCGGCTTCCAAATCGGCCTGCATTCAATGTTCTCCTTTTCCAATGCGTCCATCACCATATCCGGCGTTACGCTGCATCCTTCCGCAATCGTCATACAGGACAGCCAGCAGTTTGCATCCCCATCCGTATTCAACGGGTTCATGCTGATTCCCGGAATATCCGCAAATGCTTCCTTATACTGCGCATAGATTTCTTTCTTCCGCTTTTTATGTTCCTCCAAATGCAGCAGCTGTCCCCTGCCGATACCTGCTACGATATTGCTCATACGGTAATTGTAACCAATCTGGGAATGCTGGTAATGCCTTGCAGGGTCCCGCGCCTGTGTAGCAAGAAAACGGGACTTATCAATCAGCTCCTTATCCTCCGACACCAGCATACCTCCGCCGGAAGTAGTGATGATTTTATTCCCGTTAAAAGAAAAAATCCCCAGCTTTCCGAACGTCCCTGTATGCTTTCCCTTATAAAAGCTGCCCACTGACTCTGCCGCATCCTCAATCAGCACCGTTCCCCGCCTGTCACAGATTTCCCTGATTTCATCCAGTTTTGCAGGCGTTCCGTAAAGATGCACTAAAATAACAGCTTTGGCATCTGGGTATTTTTCATAGGCTTTTTCCAGCGCTTCGGGAGACATATTCCATGTATCCCTTTCCGAATCGATAAATACAGGAACTGCATTTTCATAAACGACCGGATTACAGCTCGCCGAAAAAGTAAGACTAGGTACAAATACCACATCTCCCTGCCCGACCCCCAGCAGACGCAGGGCCAGATGGATTGCCGCAGTCCCCGCGCTCAATGCGGATGCATGGGAAATCCCTGCATACTGCGCCATCTCCTGCTCAAATGCATTCACATTCGGTCCCAAAGGCGCCACCCAGTTCGTATCAAACGCCTCTTTTACAAATTCCTGTTCTTCTCCATGCATCGTAGGAGACGACAGATAAATTCTTTTCTTTTCCATACTAACACCTCCATATATCATCTTTCGTTATAATGGTAAGTAGGCACAATTTCCTGAATCAACGGCCGGATATCCCTGCTCTCATTCTTGGATTCTTCTTTCAGCTTCTTAAGCTGTGCAAAAAAGTGCATCTCGTCTATCTCTATCGGTTTCCCGACATGTATCAGCTTATTCGCCGTCTCCTTCAATCCCTCTTCATCCATCAGCAGTTCTTCATAAAGCTTTTCACCGGGTCTTAATCCCGTAAACTCTATCCTGATATCCTCACCCACACGATACCCGGACAAGCGAATCAGATTTTCCGCCAAATCAAGGATTTTCACCGGTTCCCCCATATCCAGAACAAAAATTTCCCCGCCCTTTGCATAAGCCCCCGCCTGTAAAACGAGGGAAACAGCCTCCGGTATGGTCATAAAATAACGAATGATGTCCGGATGCGTCACCGTCACCGGCCCGCCTGCCATAATCTGTTTGCGGAACAGAGGAATCACGCTGCCGTTGCTGCCCAGCACATTTCCGAAACGCACCGCTACAAATTCCGTGTCATAATGATTATTGAAAGTCTGTATAATCATCTCACAGATACGTTTGCTGGCTCCCATGATGTTCGTAGGATTCACCGCTTTATCCGTTGAAATCAGGACAAACTTCTTCACTCCGTAAAAAGCCGCGGCCTGTGCCGTCTTCCATGTACCGAAAACATTGTTCTTCACCGCCTCATTGGGACTGTCCTCCATCAACGGTACATGTTTATGCGCCGCCGCATGATAAACGATATCCGGATGGTATTTTTCAAAAATCCAGTTCATACGGTTCGTATTGCGGACAGAAGCAATCAAAACCACCAGCTTCAGTTCCGGATATTTGGTTTTCAGCTCCTGCTGGATATCATATACATTGTTCTCATAAATATCGATAATGACCAGCTGTCCCGGCCTGTGGCTCGCTATCTGCCGGCAGAGCTCGCTTCCGATGGAACCGCCTCCGCCCGTCACCACCACCGTCTTATTCTGCACATAACCCAGTATGGAATCCAAATCCACACTGATTGGGTCCCTGCCCAGCAGGTCTTCCACCTCCACATCCCGTAATTTGCTTACATTCACTTCCCCGTTTACCAATTGATACATCCCCGGAAGGGAACGCAGTTTACAATTGGTTTCTTTACAGATTTCCAATATTCTGCGCAGTTCCGAACGGGAAATGGCAGGCATCGCCACAATAATCTCGTCGATATCATAAATATCTGCACACTCGATGATTTTGTCCCGTCCGCCCACTACCTTGATACCCTGTATATAGCTTCCCCATTTTCCCTTGTCATCATCAATAATACACTTTATGACCATCGTACTGAAATTGCTGTTTACAATTTCTTTCACGATTACATTTCCTGCCTCTCCCGCTCCTATAACCATGACCGAAATACCGTTCTTCTTATTCTGCTGCTTATGTTTCTGACTGCGGAGAAAACGGTAAGAAAAACGGCTGGCAAATATCATGCTGATAAGTACAAACAGATACAGGAAATAGTAACTCTTCGGCACCGGCTGTCCTGCCGTTTTAAAAAACTGCAGCCCCACACTGTTTAAAAGTGCAGAAAATACGCAGGACATCACCAGATTCTGCAATTCTGTCTCACCTGCAAACGCCCACAGGCTGTGATACATGCGGAAAAGATAAAAAATACACAGCGTAAGCAGGATATTAAGCGGAAGGAACCGGTTAATCGGCACAAGAAAGTGCTCCGGAACCTCATCCAGACGAAATTCATAACGAATCAGGACCGCTATATAACTCGAAAATATAATGCTGATAATGTCATAGATAATCAGGTATGTCCTGCGGTAAAACAGCTTTACATTAAAAGGTTTTTTTTCTTTTTTGTCTTGCTCTTTCTTATCTTGCTCTCTCATTGTCCTTTTCACCCATAATCACGCGTGCCGCCGGAACACCGCTTTAGCGGCCTGTTTCCTCTTCGCCGGCGTGTGCATCAAAAAGCAGCGGCGCCAGCACTGCCAGCAATAAGAAGCCTGCCGGATTGCACAGATGGAAAATCCATTCCACCAGTCCTGCCATGGCAAATGCGGTCAAAACAGCCGCGGGCATGGCCGCGCATGGTACCTTGTTCTTTCTTCTTTTATAGTAGATACAACCCTGTACAAGAGTCGCCGCTCCCACCAATACAAATACCACTCCTACTATGATTCCATGGTCATATGCTGTCTGAAGATAAATATTGTGTGCATGGACTGCCAATGAGCCATCCGGCAATACCGCACCCATATCATCGTGCCCGGTCAGATTCAGCTCTTTCAGATAGGCCCGGAAAATATCCATACGGCCGTTGGCATATTCCTCTGTTTTTTCATAGACATTCAAATCATCTTCCGGCTCCTCTTCCTCCTCATCATCGGTAAAATCGCCTTCCAATGCTTCTTTCTCCCTCTCGGCCGCCGCCTGTTCAGCCTCGGCGCGTTCCTCGTCCGTCTTCGTCCCGATGATGTTCAGCTTTTTATCGCCTCTTCCCACCGTATTACCGTTACCGGAGCCGCTGTCCCCGGAAGCGTCCGCCGCATCCTCTGCCCCCGATGCGTCTGCCAAAACGCCGCCCTCTGCGGCTGCTTTTCCGGACAATTCTTCCTCATATAATTCTTCTTCATATAATTCTTCTATACTGCCTTCCCATACTACTTCGCCCTTGCTGTTGAAACGCTTTGCCAGATATTTCTGATACTCCTGGCTTCTCTCGTAAGCATAGGTGCCGCCCTCCGGTATATCGAAAATTTTATTATTAAATACCTCTACAAACCTTCCTATATTGATAAAATACATGGAATCCCATTCCGCACCCCTTGTAATCACATCCGGAAATGTCTCTACTTCATACCGGAATACATGATTACACACAGCCGGAAGGATTCGCTGCGCCGTAAAAATCATCGGAAAGCACCATATCACCGATGCAGCCATAACCGCCGCCAGGACCGCACTCTTCTTAAACTTTCTTTTTCCAAGCTCCGTTACAAATAAGACAAACACTACAAGTATCATCAATGCCACTGCCAAAAATCCCGTCCTTGAAGCCGTAAACATCATATAAGTGCCCGAAATCCCGAAAAACAGAAGTTCTTTTCTCAGGTACCACACAAGACTGCCCGTTCCGGACCGCAGGTATTCGATATACCGGTCCGCCAGCTTTATAAACGCCGCGCACATAATAAATGCCATATACACCGCCGTCACCGTCACCGTATGGAATATAAAAGGATAACGGGGATAAATCCAGGCAAGGAACGGTCTGCGCACAAAACAGAACAACACGGAGCAGACGAAATTCAGCAGCAGCCCATTGCTTATATTTTGCAGCAAATGTGCCTTTTTATCCCAAAACGCATAGCGGATATAAAACAACGTAAAGGAAACTGCCATTGCCACCGTCCACCATCTCGTATTGCGGAACACAACGACCAGAATGAAAAATACCCCCAGCACCGCTCCATACCACAGGCTGATACGCGCCATTTTCCTTCTCCGGATAAACTGCAGAATGATATTCACAATCAGAAAACCGCCCAATATCATCGCTGCTATCTGCCACCGCAGAATCTTAAGGTCCCACTCGTCCATCGCCAGAACGTCCACATAAATACTACAGTACCGCATCGTAACAGCCGCCGCTATCACGCCGTAGACAATCGTGACTTTATTCCATATATCTTCTTTTTTCCCCATCACAATTGCCGCCAGCGCCAAAAATACCATCAGCTGACGTTCCGCTGCTCTGTGATGGATATCATACAGACCGTTCATATAATTACAGCAGGCCCATACCGCAGCCGCAAAGAATATGGTCTGAAGATAATCCCCTCCCCGCTCTTTCCATCTTTTTATGACAGGCACATAACTGCTGCGTTCCCGTTTACAGTTTATGATATAAAACAGCGTAGCGCCGGCAAGCAGAATCCCCACCGTATAAAAAACATTATCAATCCATCCGCCGCTGAACAATCTGCGCACGCTGACCATCCAGAGAGCCAGAAGAATCCCTGCCCCCACTAACGCATTTGCCGTCACATGCACGACCCGCTCCACCGTGACCAGCCTGTCCCTCTTCGTGAGGCGCACATACAGTTCCACCGTAGCCACCAGCACAATCATGACCGCAGCCAGTACCGCATCATACTTAAAAACCTTGTCTTTCCGCAGCGGCACCGTATAATTGTACTCACCTATGATGTTATAGCCTTCCACTTCATCGTAATTATAAATCAGACGGCTGACGTAGGGTGTTCCCGCGTTTTCCGTCTCCTCCAGCCCGAACCATACCCTGCTTCCCTTGATTCCCTGCAGGAAGAAATAATAATCTTTTCCCACTTCCAGATTTTCGTTAATATAAATAGGGCAGAAACCGGGAATATCGATAAATCTTATATCCACCTGCTGTTCAAACATAATCTGCATATCCGAATCCAGCATACGGAACAGAAAAGAATCCACCCTCTGGTCATAGTTCCATCCGTTCTGAAAATCCACCACATACAGGTTAATCGTCCCAAGATGGTCATACTGTGCGATAAAACGCTGCAGCAGGTAATCCTCCTCCACACTGTCGGAAGACCCCGCAATCCGCTGATTGCTCACCGAATGAATCGTTTCCTTCCACATCCGCAGCGGATAAATCGTTATCATGATGAGCAGCGTCAACAGAATAATGATACACTGTATGGCCCGGCTCTGTTTTACCACTTTATACATATAATTAATTCTCCATTCTCTTTTTTACACTTCCGGTCTGGACGCCTGTAGTGCAAACTATTCGGGGTAAGTATAGCACAGTTATCCTCTGTTTACAAGAACTGCCATTGCTCCCGGAAGTGCAAACCACAAAATCAGCACATATCTGGGCAGATAAGTAGGCCCCAATATCACGGTCAGCCATAGAAGCAGCAGCATCGCAGACGGCAGCAGCCATTCGTATTTCTTTCTATAATAAGCATACCCACCTGTGAAAACAAATACCCAGAAAAGAAATCCCGGTGAAAACAGCATGGATACCGCCGGAACTTTCTGCTGCGCGATTTCCAGCGACATGCTCCGGTATATCCCGTCCAGCCATGGAATTTTGCTCTCCCTTGTCCCCGGCTGTTCCACTTCGTATCCAAAAAAAGAACTGTCCTCATAGGTAAACGTAAATACGCCGTTCCCCCGGTATACATCAATGACCGTATCGGGATACCAGAACCCATAAGAGGTCATGAACCATGCATTGAGGTACGTAAACGGATGACGGATACCCACTTCTGCCCACAAACCGGCATACTTCCATGGATTCGCGGCAAAGGCTTCGTTATCAAACCACCGTTTTACCCCGTCCGATACTTTTGCCGTGTAATAAGGAAGCGCCTCTTTTGGCAGAATCTCATATAATGTTTCTTTTTGGGCTTCCGTCAGGCTTTCCTCTTCATAGTTCCAAACCCTGGCAAGCTGCTGGATGGGCACCGTAAGCATTTCCTGATTCTCGGAATCCTCTGCCGCCAACAGACCTGCAAGCCCCGATGATATCAGGATATAGGATGCAAATACAATTCCCAGCTGCAATCCCATTTTCCGCCGGATTCCCTTTCCGTAAAAAAGCAGCATAACAGGCGTCAATACCAGAAACGCATACATACCGTTGTGCCGCAGGCACATCATCACCAGTGCGCTGATACTAAAAACCGCTGTTTTTTTCCTGTCTGCCCAAAATTTTTCCGGCTGTCCGGCCATATCCGTAAGCGCCGTCAACAGTAACAGCAGCGCCCCGCTGAACAGGCCGTCCTTTGCCGAACAGAGTACAAACATCACATTCACCGGAAAAAAAGCATAATAAAGCACACTGACTGCCCGCAGCCATCTGCGGACCCCCGACCTTTTCATAAAAGCTGTCACATAAGTAAATATCCCCGCCATACATACCATCTGAACAACCGTATATACCGCTATGCCTGCATTATAAGAACCGGTCAGCTTATGCACCGCCTGTATGATTCCGCCTAACAGCAGTACATGGGACAGCGGATGATGGGTGGTAAACTGCCTCGTCTGAACCTGTACCAGTTCATCCTGTGCATCATATACAAAAAAGCCCGGATATACAGCAAGGAATACCGGAAGCCAGCAAAGCAGGAAAAAACAGGCCAGCGCTGCCGCCCGCTTTTTTCCCGTCATCCCGTCCCATTTCCGAATCCACACATCCAAATGCACCCAAAACCGGCCGTTCTTTCTGTTATGAGCGTTTTTCATTCTGCCTGTGCTGTTTCTGTCCCTGCATCGCTCCAAACATGTCCATCCTAGGTAAACCCAAAAGGTCAGCATCACAGACCAAACCAGCACGGACAGCCACATCAGGCCGTCTCTGAAATCCACGCTCTCCGTGTGGTCCAACTGCACTCCGAAGGCAATGCATAAAGAAAACAGACATGCGGTTACGCCTGCTGCCATCAGCCCGCGTCTCCTGTTCCGTCTCCTTTTCTGTTTCCTATCCATATTCATATCCGGCTCCGCCCCGCCCTGCCATATCTCAGCCATGGAGCGGTAACAGAGAAACCAAAAAACACCGTATACAAATACGCCAAACCAACTGTTGCTCACTGCCAGCGTATTCCCTTTTAAATCCATCATCCGGGGCAGGCTAAAGACCGCCGCCAGGGCAAGCGCGCCGGATAACCACACTGCCCGGTTATTTTTCCCGTCCATTTTCATTGACCGTCTCCCTTATTACAAACTGCGGAGAACTATTCATGGTAATATACATCCTGCCAATATACTCTCCTACCAGTCCCAGCATCACCATTGTCATGCCGCCCATGAACACAATCGCCGCCATCAGTGAACTGAATCCCATAGGTACGTCCGGATTAATGAATTTCTTGATTACCGTATAGATTCCATACAGAAACCCCGCCACTGAACAGGTGCACCCGATAGCCGTGGCAATCCGCAGGGGCTTCACACTGAATGCCGTAAAACCGTTAAACCACAACCCCAGCAGTTTTCCCAGCGTATAACCGGAAGTTCCCACTTCCCTCTCCCTGTGCGTTACCGTTACATTGCTGATCCGCTTCGTTGTCCTGAGCACCAGCCCAATCACATAGGGAAACGCATTGGTATACCGCTTCATTTCCTCCACCACAAAACGCCTTGCCGCGAAATAACTGGATACATACAAATCTTTCGGTTTTCCCAGCATCACCTTTGCCATTTCCTCATTGACCCGGCTGCCGAAATTGCGGAACAGAGAATGTTTCTTATGCTCGTACTTCGCATACACCACATCCGAACCCTGCCCGATTCCTTCCAGTAATTTACCGACCTCATCGGCAGGCGTCTGTCCGTCGTCATCCAGACATACAATAATGTCTCCGCTCACATAATGAAACCCGGCCATCAATGCAGCATGTTGTCCGAAATTTCTCGCCAGGTTAATCCCTTTGATATGCCCGTCTTCTGCCGCCAGCTTCCTTATTGTCTCAAAGGTGTCATCCGGTGAACAGTCATTCACCAGCACCATTTCATAATCGTACGGCTTTCCGCTCTTCCCCAGCTTTTCCATCGTTGTCCTGATTTCTTCCACTACTTTCGGCAATGTAACTTCGGACCGGTAGCAGGGAATCACAAAACTGATTTTCTCCCTTTTTTCCTTTTTTCCTTTTGTCAGCGTCATGAAAAACATATCTTTTTTCTCACCGTCCGAGCACTCCACGGCTTCCAGCACGGACTCCCTGACAAAACCTGCCTGTTCATAACTTCTCACTGCCGCCTCATTATCCGTAAACACGCGGAGTACCAGTTTTTCAAGCCCCATTTCCCCGAACGCATACTCCACTGCCAGACGGGCGGTCTCCGAGCCGTAACCTTTTCCCACCGCATCATCCTCACCGATAAAGATGCCATACTCCGCTTCCTTCTTTTCCCTGTCAATATCCCGGAAATAAACGCTTCCCACCGGACGCATGGTTTCTTTTTCACATATGATGAGCTGCACCACCCTGCCGGTTTCCACCATGGTATGAATCCAGTTTTCATGCACCTTTGGCGTAAATGTCTCCCGATAGATAAAATGACTTCTTACCCGCTCCTTATTCCGCCATGCCACAATATAATCCGTATCCGTATACTCCATCTGCCGCAGCACTATGTTCTGCCCTGTTATTCTTACTTCCTGCATACCTGCAACCATGCCTTTCCCTTACCTTCCGCCATCCGTGCATTCTTCACGGCAGTCCGCCGCACAGTACTATCCGCACCGCTTCATCCCTCATCTGGTAACACTTTTATTTTATATACACCGATTTTGCCGCACACACTGTCTGTCAGTTCCACTTCCGCATCCACACCCTGGTCCCGGAAATAATCCTCAAAAGCTTCCGTTTCTTTTGACAAGTCAGCCATCATATATACATTTTCCCTGTATAAAAGTGCGTCCTGCATCGAAACCATCCCAAATGCTTCCAGCTTTTTCCGGTAAGTCGGACTTTTGACCAGCCAGCCCCCCATAAGGTCATAGTTTCTCAGCCTGTTATCCACATCTTCAAAAACTTTTTCCATATATGGCGTATAATTAGCGCAGGTAAGAATTGTATATACATCCACAAAATAAAAATTATCCGCATGATTCCTGCAATATTCCTTCATGCTTCCCGCTGATGCATCCGACCTCGCCTGATGTTCCTCCCCTGCTTTTATAATATTCTGCCGGCACACAATACAGCCGGCAAAAGTAACAAGCACCGCAAACAGGAAAACTGCCCCGCTAATCAGATTCCATGCGGTCATCTTCCGGTTTTCCCTCTTTATCCGATTCCCCTCTATCCGATTCCCCTTTATCTCATTCCCGTTTTTTATACAGGCAGTCTCTGTATGAAGCATTGCGAACAAGATACAGATTTCCATTAAATACAGCGAATGGGTGATACGTTCCGGATATCTCCCCCTCATCAAAATAAACATCCACACAGCGCTTCTGACGCTGAACAGGAATATCATGATTCCGGCTCTTTTCATCCACACCGGAAACGCTTTCCCTGATACTGCCTTTTTACATAATACAAAAAAAACAACCACATACAGAACAGCTGCCAGAAGATTCCATGGATAATCGTTTTTATCCCTTAATTGATACAGATATTTTTTTACGGTACTGACCAATACCGAGCGCAGGGATTCTCCCCCCTGCTTCTGCTCTTTCTGATACTCCGCAATCACATCCAGCGTATCTGCATCCAGTGTATCATCCAATCCAAAATTATACCATTCCAGCAGCATCTGCTGTTCTGCCTGTGTCATTCCCTGACTTTCGTACATCTCTCCATGATTGATATAGGCCGGCAGACCCTGATAATCATACAATTCTGTACGGCTGTTAAAGAACCTCACGAATTCCTTCCATTCCCCGCTGCCAAACGCCGCCGCATTGATTGCCCATGCCGCCAGCATCCCTGCAAAAATGGCTGCGATTACGGTCAAATACTTCTTCACATTCTCTCTTGTAAAAATCTGCTCCTCCAAAGACCACCGGTATACGCCTCCCACACAGATAAACGGCAGCATCATCAGCAGCATCTCCGTCCGAAGCATATATGACAAAACTGCCAGAAATACAGAAAGGATATTTTTTCTGATAAACCGTGCCCCTGATTCTCTCTCCGAAGTCATGAACAAAAATACAGCCGTAACAGCCAGCATGGCACTGACAAGCGTATAATGCAGAAATACCAGATGCCATAAATACAATGCCACAAGCCCGATTCCCTCCGCAGCCGCCATTCCCGCTTTTACGCGCGTACTGTGTCCGAACCTTAAACTTCTGTCCACAATCAGCCAAATACACCCATACTGGCATAAACAGAGAAAAATGCCGTACACCGGAGCGTTCGGAAATATCCGGTAGCCTAAACTAATCAGGAAACTCAGCGGATAAAGCATTTGTATATTATACCCCTCCGGTACTCCCGTATAAACCCCCGACAGAGTATCCTTCATCACCGTATCATCATTCAATTCATAATAATAATCGAACCGGAGCCCAATAAATAACAGTAAAGCAAACAACAAAGCGGAAGCAAGAATCTGATTTTCATACCGTTTGTAAAAGGCCCTAATCCGCATTATAAAACTCCTTTACCTTTCCGGCAATATAATCTGCTTCCTCTTCGGTCAGCTTATAAAACATGGGAAGACGCAGCAGCCTTTCACTTTCCCTCGTCGTATATTTATCTTCCCCGTGGAACCGTCCGAACTTCATCCCCGCAGGCGCCGAGTGCAGCGGCACATAGTGGAACACCGCCATAATCCCGTTCTCTTTCAGGAAATTTATCAAAGCCGTCCGTTCCTCCATATCCTTTGTCTTGATATAGAACATATGGGCATTGTGGACACATCCTTCCGGAATAAAAGGAAGCTCTATTTTTCCGGCCTCTGCCAAAGGAGTCAGCAGTTCCTGATAGCGGTTCCACCTCGCCAGACGAATCTCGTTGATTTCATCCGCCATTTCCAGCTGCGCATACAGATAAGCCGCATTCATATCACTGGGAAGATACGAGGAGCCATAGTTCATCCAACGGTACTTGTCCACCTGTCCCCTGTAATATTTGCTCCTGTCCGTCCCTTTCTCCCTAAAGATTTCCGCATCCTCAATATATTTTTCATTCCGGATTAACAGCGCACCGCCCTCTCCCATACTGTAATTTTTCGTCTCATGAAAACTGAAGCAGCCGAAATCGCCGATAGTCCCCAGTGCCTTTCCTTTATAAGAGGCCATAATCCCCTGCGCCGCGTCCTCAATCACATACAGGTTGTGTCTTTTTGCGATATCCATAATCTTGTCCATCTCACATCCTACGCCCGCATAATGGACTACCGCGATTGCCCTGGTTCTTTCCGTAACGGCAGCTTCAATCAGGTTTTCATCTATATTCATCGTATCCGGCCGGATATCCACGAATACCGCTTTCGCTCCCCGCAATACAAAGGCATCCGCCGTCGATACGAAGGTATAGGACGGCATGATGACCTCATCCCCTTCTTTTATGTCCGCCAAAAGTGCCGCCAGTTCCGTAGCATGGGTGCAGGATGTTGTCAGCAGGCACTTTGCAGTGCCGGTTCTTTCTTCAATCCACTGATTACACTTTTTCGTAAATTCACCGTCACCGCATATTTTCTGATTTTCTACCGCCTGACGGATATAATCCATTTCTTTTCCCGTAAAGGGGGGGACGTTAAAGTTTATCATGTGCTCCTCCATTCCTCAGCGCCGTTCTGGTGCCTCATAAATCTGATAATTATTATTTTCAAAAACACATCTATAATGATGGGATTCGATAAAATCCAAAATCAAATCCGTCTTTTCTCCCTCCGTAACCGGCTCTCCTGTCTCATGATGCAGGATTACCGCCGGCTCCCACTCCAATTCTGTCAAAGCCCGGTTCAGCGCACCGTAAGTATTGCTCGGTATCTCCGGCCATGTCGTGAAAATCGCCGACGGAACATCCAATATATAGCTAAGCCCCGGCGCATCTCCCCATATCAGTACCGGTTTATCCGTCACTCCGCTCTTTTCGCAAAAATCTATCAAACCGGTCAGGCTCTCCGCATTCTCCGCCGTTGTATACATCCCTTTTAACACCTCGCTGTTTTCCACTTTGGAATCCCGTGCATCTCCGTATATTCCGTCACGGAACACATAATTCAGCCCGAACCCCATACCCTGCACAAGTGTCATCAGCAGAATCAACGCCAAAAATGCCTGCCATGGAAAATGTATGCTCCTCTTCCCTGTTTTTAAAAAAAGGCGGTAACACGCCCAAAGCGTATAAGGCGCAACAAGGAACAGGTTATTCATATTCTGATAGGTATAGTTGTTGCTCCCAAGCGGCGTTATCAGAAGAATCAGCAGCACTACCGCCGCCGCCATGCGCTCTCTCTTATCACCGGATAAATACCCTCCGATTCCTGCCGCTGCACAGAATAGAGACACAATCAGGAACAGCATCATCCACTGAAAAATACAGCCCTCGTTATAATACCGCAGGGAAAACATTCCCTGCCCCCAGTAAAAACGCAGCAACACCACTATGCCAAGGCAGTACAGCGTCTTTTTCATCCTTTCATATTGTCCCTTTTTTACCAGAAACAGGATAATCCCCGCCGCCGTACAGGGCGCCATGTAAACCATCCACTTCAACCCAACCAGGTAAGCGTCCGCAGTGGCCGAAACCATCCCCCATAAAGTATAGTCGGAAGCCTCTTCGGTCATTCCGAACAGACTTTCTACCATGCCGCCGAAAGCCCCCAACCCATATCTTGCCGCAATCAGGAAAAGCACACTAAGAAACCCTGCCGCATATCCGGCCAGACAAAGCCCTGTCCTTTTTACCGTCACTCCTATACAATCCCGTTTCAGCCATCCGGCATACCACACCGCAAGAATCAAGGCAGCCTCCGCCAGATTGGAAAAACGCACCATCACATTCAGTCCCAGGCAGATTCCCGCCAATACATAATAAATACCCCGATCCGTAAACAACGCCTGGCACAGAAGCAGACTCCCTGCTGCAAACAGCAGATATGTCAGATAATTATACAGCGTCGTCGTGGGACACCAGCACAACCCTAATGCAATTACCTCACCGATGAAAACAATCCATGCCGGCATCCACTTTGACAGCACTGCATAACAGAGCAATGCAATTGCCGCCGTCAACAGTCCGGTATATAAATTCATGCCAAGCAGAGTATCCCCCATGGGCAGCTTCATGAAAAAAGCGCCCGTCACATTAGCCAGATACGTCGCCAGCACCCATGTCACATCCATTTCCCCCATAAAACGATAATATCCGAGGGAATATGTGGTATCCGAAATATCAATTCCCTGATTGATGAGCAAGAGCGGAAATATGAGCAACAACAGGGGAAACACAATTCGATTTAAACTTTTCATTCTTATTCCAGTTCCGCAGTCTGCCTTCCAGAACCTCTCTGGTAGAACAAATCATGGCTGCTTTGCATCCATTATTTGTTCTGGCTCTGTCCGGCATCCTGCTGTTTTATTCCAGTTCTGCAGCGGGCTACCAGTATTTATCCAGTTTCTGAATCCAGCCGGCCGGTTTGGTCTGCGCCAGATACCTGCCGGTAAACCGGAATATGTTCAGCCGCACCACATCCACAAAAGTTCCTGCTATATACACCAGCACCACCGAAACTGCCCAATGACCAAGGAATCCGGCCAGTCCCGTCTGTGACACCGGTCCTAAAAATTCCTCTATCCATCCCACCCATACATTCCTGATATCAAGATGTTCATGGAACAGATATACACCAAACGTAAACGCAGACAGCCGGCATATCCGGTCGGCTGTTCTCCCTGCCGGAATCTTTACATATCCAAAGGCGGTAAATAACCCTACCGCTCCCAGCAGACAGAAAATATAATTATAATGAAACGGCACTGTCATATAATAGGCCAAAGCTCCTGTCGTTTCATGAACCAGATAGGCGGCAGCTACCGCTGCAAATATAAGCAGTCCGCAGCCTGCATAACACATCCATGCCCGTTTTGCCGTATTCAATAAGGGAAATCCATATAACCGGATGTAGGCCGCTACCAGATACACACATAAAAACCAGCCGAAATCATATCCGAAGCGGTCTGTCACGAATTCTGCCGGGATTATGCTTTTCTCCCCGCAAAACCAAAGAAGCAGTCCTGCCAGTGCAATCTGCATCTGCCGTTTTCCCATATGTTTCACCGCCGCATTCAAAAAGGGCGTGAACAGATAAAGCAATACATAGGAGGTGGCAAACCAGTAATGTTCCGCCTGCAGAGGAAAAACATACGGAATCAGCTGATACCATCCTGCTTCGCCGCTGAAACTCCCTATTCCCAGCATGACAAGAGGCACGGCCAGCGCATAGAACAGCACCTGTCCGATCAGCACCAGAATCCGCTTCACCTTAAACCCCGCTTCCACCAGAAAATATCCGCTTATCAATACATATACATTCACCGCAACGATACAGAAAGACTCAATCAGTGTTCCCAGCACCTGCCTGCCCTGTGCAGCCTCCCCCGGCTCCAAAAGGCTTCCCGTATGGCTTAAATAATGCAATGTAATAACCATAAGCATCGACAGGATGCGCAGCAGTTCATAATTTGCCATCCGCTTCTGCCGCCCCGCCGCAGACTGAACCATCTGTCCCATGGATTCCTTCCCTCCCTATCATCCTGTCCGGCAGTCATTCCCATATCTTTAAAAATGCCGGCTGCTATACTCCCTTTTTCCTGAATACCCAAAGTTTACTGAAAATATAATTAGAGACAATGACCACAACGTTACACACCAATTTGGAAATCATGTCGTTGATATGAATCAAATCCACCATCACATACATAATGACCAGCTCCATTACTCCGGTCACAATCCTTGCGCTGATAAAAGCAGAAAACTCTTTCCAAATCCCCTGTTTATCCACAACCTTACTTTTAAATACAAATGTGCGGTTCGTCCAGTAGGCAAACAGCACCGACACAATCCACGCAAAGGCGGTCGCTATCAGCACCAGCACTACCTTTTCGTTATTTGCGCCCAATACCCATGCGGCGGCCGCATAAGCAACCATATTCACAACAAATGCCAAAAAACCAAAAAACAGGTAATTCACTGCCTCTTCATACTTCTTATACATATCTATTACAAACTTTATCATATGATTCACTTTTACCTTTCTTTGGACACCTGTCCGTTCTCCACCCGGTATACAATATCGCACTTCTCTATAGTCTGAAGCCTGTGGGCAATGATAATCAGGGTCTTACGCCCATGCAGGCGGTTGATGGAATCCATAATCGCCGCCTCGGTTTCATTATCCAAAGCCGAGGTAGCCTCGTCCAGCACCAGTACTTCCGGGTCCTCATACAACGCCCTCGCAATACCGATTCTCTGCCGCTGTCCGCCGGAAATGCGGATTCCCCGCTCCCCGATTCCCGTATCCAGTCCCTCCGGCAGTCCCTTTACGAATTCGTCCAATTGAGCCTCTTTCAAAGCCTGCCATACCTTTCCGTCATCTATCTCATCGTCCGCACAGCCGAACGCCACATTCTTGCGTATCGTGGCATCTATCATAAAAATCGTCTGCGGAATATAGCCGATATTCTTCAGCCATGACTCATAGTGATTCCTCACCTCTATGCCGTCCGCCAGTATTTCCCCGCTCTGCAAACGCAAAAGCCCCAGCAGGATATCCACTGCCGTCGTCTTCCCCGCGCCGGAAGTACCCACGATTCCCACTGATTTCCCCACCGGAATACACATTGATGCATGGTCAAAAATCAGCACATCGCTGTTCGGATACCGGTAAGTAATATCGTTCAGCCGAATCTCTTTCGTAACCGGAAGCTTTTCCACCTGTTTCTTCGTCCGGTATACCGCTTCATCGTAATTGACATTCTCATCCCGTATTTCTTCCTGAAGGTTGTCCGTCACTCCCATAAAGAAAGGTTCAAAATACGCAATGGACGTCAGATAATTATTGATACGGTTCGCACTCGGTATCAGCCGCATCGCCGCAGCAGCCAGCGTAATAAGCTGCGGCATAATATCCGTTACCGGAGTCCCCCATGCCAGCCTCAGCATCATATAAAGAATCATCCCCGCAATCGCCACTGTCTCGATTAACAGCCTCGGCGTCGCATTGTACAGATTATACCTCTGTACTGCATTCACATATCCCGCGCCGCATTTACAATATTCATTAATAAAATAACTCTCCTTATTTGCGACCTTGATTTCCTTAATTCCCATCACCGACTGGTCAATCCATTTATACAGCCCGCTGTAAAAATCCTGATTTTCCTCTCCTGCCTTCTTCATAACCGGCTTCAAAACGCATTTGATGATAACCAGCACCACAATCAGCAGTACAGCCACCGTACAGGTCATAATCACATCCTTATACAGACAGAACATCGTCAGACAGATAAACACAATCATCTCACTGACCAGCTGCAGCAGACTCAGTATTAATCCATACATATTATTCACATCTGAAGTAATGCTTCTCTGAATCACGGAGGTATCCGCATTCAGATAATATTCATACGGCCGCTGCATGAAATTAATCATCATTCTTCTGGAAGTAGCGAACTGGTTGCTGTATACGAACCTAAACTGCATTTTACTCTGAAAAAACAGATAAGAATTTTTCACTGCATACACCAGAATCAAAGCCCCCAGCATAAACATGGAAAACTGCGTCATGCTTTCCATACCAAGCATATTATAAATATACGCCAGCATCTCATTTTTTTCCAAAATCTCCGGATCGGTAATCACCGTCGCCGCCTCAAGAATCAGCCCCACACCCAGCAATTCCAATGCAGCACCTATCAGCATGACGAATATGAGGAATACCATGATTCTCTTTTGCTTCTTATCCAATAATATCTTTAACTTCTTTAAAATCTTTCCCATACATCCCTTACCTTCGCCCGCTTTCCTTATCGCTCGCCTGTATAACAAAATATTCCTTTATTTTAGCACACATAACAGTATAAATGCAATATTTGCGCAAAACTGTCCATGTCCGCGAGTAACAGTTCAGCCTTCGGCTGCACTGTTGCGTCCGCTAAACATCCACCCTCATAACACTACGGAACTCCTTCCTGCGCCCCTCAGAATAATAAAACTTATTGGCCCCCTCGCTGACAAACTCTTCGCCCAGCTCATCGGCGGAAGAAAAGCCCGGATGGAAGAGAATTTCCAAAATTCTTCCCCGCTTTCCGCTCTGTTCCTTCATGGCTGGCAGAAGTTTACGGACCCGTTTTTCATCCATACTGCCGCTGAGCAGCACACCCCATAAAAACATAGGCTTCTGTCCCGATACTTTCTCTGCTTTCCGCTCCATGACAGGGGCAAGAATATTTAATAAAAGATTTTTTATACAATTGACAGGACGGTAGGTTTTCCAAAGGGACACTTCCTTAAGGAACGGCAGAACCGGTTCTTTTGTCACTCTGATATAAGACACTTTATAGCCCTCTTCCCGTATTACTTCCAAAAGCGCATCATATACAATCGGAATCATCTGCGTATGCTGGTGTCCGTCAAACCGAAGCGGCAGCTCCTGCCCGAAACAGCGGCGGAAATTCTCCGTCTGTGCTTTTATTTCTGCTTTCAGCTCTTTTTTTCTCCTGCCGTATTTCCACGGACAGAAACTCCATAGCAGAAGTTTTCCCCAGCCCATACGGAAATAGCCTCTGCCGTCAATCAGATCCGGCACTTCCTCACGGGCCGCCAGCGCCCTGCCCTCCATGAAATTCAGGTGCACCGAGAGCAGCGGCTCTTTTTTCCATGACGTTCTTTCTTTTAAATATAATTCCGCATATTTTTCGTAACATGACATATTCGTAAGTACACTGATACTGTCCAGCCTGCCTTTCCTGATGCATTTCAGGATATCCTCCGATGCCCCGGCAGACAGGGCATAATCGTCGGCATGTATATCAATCGCTTTCACTCCTCATCCTCCTTCCAAATCATGGCTTCGATAATATAACGGGGACGTGCTTTCGTTTCCAAATATATTTTCCCCACATATTCCCCGACCACGCCTAAAGAAAAGATAGTCAGACCGCCCATCAGAAGCGATACGACCAATGTGGTTGTGTAGCCCTGCACATTCCTCCCGACCAGCCAGTCCACCAGACACAGAATAATCATGATAATGCTGAACATGCTTACCAAAAATCCCAATACCGTAATCATCCGCAGCGGTCTGGTACTCATGGAAGTGATACCGTCTACCGCCAGTGTCATCATCTTCTTAAACGTATATTTGGAATGTCCCGCTTCCCGCTTTTTCACATCGAAATATACCACATCCGACGCAAAACCCATCGTGGGAATCAGTCCCCGTAAAAACAGATTGACTTCCTTATATTCCATCAGCGCCTGCAATGCAGACTTGGACAGCAGGCGGTAATCCGCATGATTCTGCATGACATTGCAGCCCAGCAGCCCCATCAGCTTATAAAATGCCGTCGCCGTCATTTTCTTGAAAAATCCGTCCGTATTCCGGTTATTGCGTATTCCGTAGACAATTTCACATCCGTTCTGATAGCACTCGATGAATTTGTCCAGCGCCTCGATATCCTGCTGCAAATCCGCATCTATGGTCACCACCATATCCGCATGTTTCGCCGCCTCCAGCATTCCCGACAGGATGGCGCTCTGATGACCGTAATTCCTGGAAAAACAGATACCGGAAAATGCAGCATCCTCCCTGCATAAACCGGAAATAATCTTCCACGTATTGTCCCTGCTGCCGTCATTTACAAACAGGATTTTACTTTTCGGAGATATTTTCCCCTCCTGTTCCAGCCTCTTCAGTTTTTCTCTCATAACCTGTGCCGCATGTTCCAATACTTCCTCTTCGTTATAGCACGGAACTACTAAATACAATATATTTCCTCTGCCGCTCATCTGTTCCGTTCTCCTTTCCTGTATCATGTTCCTTGTCATCCGCCGCCCGCCGGACATACAGGCATACTCTACCATTCATGTTCCCCGGCATTCGCCGCTCCTTATATCATCTCATTCTGCCTGTGCATTTCGGGGGGTTCGTAATGATCCATGAAGTCCTCTCCCAAATAAACGATTTCCTCTGCAAACCGGATGGCCTGCACCACTGTAAATACCGATATCACACGCCGGAACCGCAGATTGGGAATATAGTTCAGCACCTCCATGGGAAATTTCCCGTCCAGCACAATATATTCCGGAAACACCTGCCGGTAATCCAGTACATCCCTTGGATGGGGCTTAATCAGGACTACAGATTCCTCCCCGTCTATCTCCCCGTACTGTTCTATGCAGTCCCGAAAAATCCGCTCCCGCACATCCAGTCCGCATAACGGTTCCGTTAAAAGGAGAATTTTATTCGGGCCGCCCTCATCCAGCTTTTTCCGTATTTCGTCCATATCTGCAATAAACAGACGCACCAGTATATCCTTCCCGTCCGCATCCAGCCCTTCAGTCAGTTCCCTGCGGGGCTTTTCCACATATTTAGGACAGGGATACGGCAGCACTGATATATCATTCACCTCCATATCCAGGCAGTATTTCGCCCACCCGTTCTGAATGAAAATGAGATTCAGGGAAGCCAGAAAAGCTTTCAGCTTAAAATGTCCCCGGTTATCATATCTTGCCGTATCATATGTGCTGATACAGTCCAATCCATCCTCCAATGCATGGTAGGGAATCTTTTTATAACTCAGATAATATCCGATTGGGTCAGAGTCACAGAAAACATAAATATCCTTATATTCTTTAAAATCCACGGGAACATAATCCTGCTGCATTTTTCCCAAAAGTTTTGTGTATTTTATCCTTGCCAGCATATTCAGGAGAAGACTGCCCCGGTCCGTATGATACTTCATAACTTCCGGAAAATTCACATCTTCCTTCTCCTCGAACATATACACCGCCCCGAACAGTCCGCATTCCTGTGCCCGGCTCTTTAAATCACCGAAGTCGTTCGACATCGTACTGAGTACAAGCGATGCCTGTCCCCTGTCTTTGACCGGAAGATTCAATTCCTTTAAACATGCCACGTACACATGATAATATGTGTGGCAGACGTATATCCTATCCTTCATACTATCCTTTATGCCATCCTCCACATTATTTACTGCTGTCTTTTAAACCGTCGGCGCTCCACTCAATTTTAATGAGTTCCATCGTTCTTTTCCCGATTTCCATAGCCTCTTTTGGCGTATCCGCAACGGTAATCACATGTCCCAGCCTGTCATTGCTGGACCTGGTACCATGCACTTCTTCTCCCGCTTTTTTATAGAGCACGATTTCCTCCACGCCCTTTTTCCGGCGCGCTTCCTCCGGCACAAAAACATTCCTGATTACACCTGCGCCCTCCCCCGCCTGAAGAAAATGAATCGCCGCCCCTTTTCTCCACTTGGGGCTTATATCCGGTTTCATCCCCGCAGCCAGCTCTACGGAAGCGCCTACCATATCCACTCCCGTGGAAAGCGGCACCAGCTTTGAAGTAATGAAATCCCCTCCCAGCCTCGCTGCCAGTTCCACGACCTTCGGCCCCTCTTTCGTTACCTTGATTTCCGTATGGGAGGCTCCGCTGCGAAGTCCTATGGCTTCTACTGCCCGGAGGGCAACCTCCTTTATCTGTTCCTGTACCTCCTCCGGCAGAATGCTCGGCTCACAATGAGCCAGTTCTACAAAATAGGGAGGCGGCGTAATATATTTATCCGTAATCGTAATGATATGGGTCTTCCCCTCCACTGTCATTGCCTCTACGCTTACTTCCGCACCGGTCATGAATTCCTCCACCATCACGATGCCGTTTCTGGAATGGCTCCTGCTGTATGCATAGACCTCTTTCCACGTTTCCTCTTCCTGCCCTTTCTCCTTCCTTCCATCCAGCAGTACCACGCCCCTGCTTCCCGCATTATCTGCCGGTTTCACGATACAATACCCGTTTAGCCGCTCTGCTGCCCTCTTAAATTCGTCAAAATCCGCCGACGCATAATATTCCGGAATCGGCACTCCCTTCTCCCTTAACCGGTCTCTCATACGGCTCTTAACCGTCGCACAAAGGGAATCCTCATAAGATAAGTCCGGCTGCTTTCCCAGCTTTTCATTCACATATGCCGCCGTCCGCACCGGCCCGTCGCTGGTAGAAGTAATGACCACATCCGGCTGATAAAGCAAAGCCTGCCGGAGAACTTCCTCCTGGTCCAGCGTACTGACCACCAGCTTCACATCCGCCAAAGGGAACCCAACCGCATGTTCGTCATAATCCACCAGAATAATCCGGTATCCCATTTCCTTCGCTTTTCTTATCGCAGGCACCTGCAATGCACTGGCGCCAAGTATCATCATCTTCTTTTCCATATACTGTCTCCCCTATGCATCCCGCCCGGCTGACATCCTCCAAACGGGTATTCTCACTCCACCAGCCCCCATTCCAGCGGCGTCCCTTTCACAATATCCGTCTTTGCCTTCTTTCCAAGAACTTCCTCATAATACATGGGCGCCATGCCAAAGGCCGGACGGATAGAACGCATATTTTCCTCCGTAAAAAGTTCCCCCGCTTTCATATCTTTCACAACGAAAAGGGAGCGACCCTCTTCCCGGCTCTTTTCCTGTTTATCCGTCAGTTTATAAGTCACCTCGCCTAACGCCTTTTCCACCATACGCACTTCTTCCACCATCTGTTTAAACTCCGCAGGTTCCATGGAAAATGCTGCATCCGGCCCGCCGTCCGCCCTCGACAGGGTGAAGTGCTTTTCTATCATCTTCGCTCCCAGCGCAACGCTTGCAACCGCTACCGCCGTTCCCATGCTATGGTCGGACAGTCCTGTCAGACAGTTAAATACCTGCGCCATATTGGGAATCACTTTAATATTCATATCTTCATAAGGCGTCGGATAACTGGAGGTGCATTTCAGCAAAATAATCTGTTCATTTCCCTCCTCACGGCATGTCCGCACTGCCCGTTCAATATCCTCCAGATACGCTATACCCGTAGCCATAATTACCGGCTTTCCCAGCCCCGCAATCTTACGGATGAGCGGAATATCCTTTATTTCAAAGGATGCGACCTTATAGGCGGGCATCTTCATTTCCTCCATAAAATCCACTGCCGTGAAATCAAAGGGCGAGGAAAAACATTCCATCCCCAATTCATTTGCCAGCTTCATCAGCTTCGGCTGCCAGTCCCACGGTGTATAAGCCTCCTGATAGAGCTTATAGAACGTCGTTCCGTCCCAAATCGTCCCCTGCTTAATCTGGAAATATTCGTTATCACAATCCATCGTTATCGTATCGGGCGTATAGGTCTGCAATTTTACCGCATCCGCCCCCGCCGCTTTCGCCGCACGGATGATTTCCTCTGCCCTTCCGTAATCCTGCAGATGATTGGCCGAAACTTCCGCCACGATAAATGTTCTTTCCCCTTCTCCCAGATACCGGTTTCCGATTTTTATTTTTTTCTCCATTCTTATAACCCTGCTCCTTCCCCGTTCTTCCTTCCTTCCATCATCATCCGGTACTTGATTTCCGCCAGCTTCCAATCCGACGGATTATCGATGTCCTGTACCTCTGTCTCCGGCACGACCATCGGCACATAGCCATCCGGCAGGTCCCCCCTGCACGCCCGGTACCGCTCCACATGATAACAATAGAACTGTCCGCAGTCATGATACATCTTTTCCAAATCCTGCGAACGCTTCATGGCATTTTCAGGATAGCAGTATTCCAGTCTGCCGTTCCTGACCGCCATCCCCCGCTGCGGCGGGAAGGAAAATGAAACCACCGGCATCACACCCGAAGCGTCCTTTTCTATCAAAAGCGCCATGGCCTCTTTTAATTTTTCCGCCGTAACAAATGGAGCAGTCGGATAAAGACAGGCCATATAATCAAACACCCTGCCCCGCTTCTCATATTCCGCCAATACTTCCATCAGCACATCGTCCGTCGTCGCATAGTCGTCAGCAGCCGCCTCACTTCTCATAAAAGGCACCGCTGCCCCTGCCCTGCGGGCCGTTTCCGCAATTTCTTCATCGTCCGTCGATACCATGACTTCCCCGAACAGACCGGAAGCGAGCGCCGCTTCAATGGAATAGCAGATAATCGGCTTCCCCAGAAATTCTTTCTTATTTTTCCCCGGTATTCTTTTGCTGCCGCCTCGGGCCGTTATAATCGCAATCGAACTCATACTCTTTCTTCGATACTCCTTTCTCCGTTCCCGTTCCGCACTCAGAGTTCCAGAACTGCCTTTGCAATGCGTTCCGCTCCTCTGCCGTCCGTCACTTTATGCAGGGCCTCTTTCATGCAAAGGCGCAGTTCTCCATCCCCGAGAATCTGCTTTAAACCGCCGCATATCCTTTCCAGACATTCCTCCCGTTCTGTCCGGATATCCCCTGCAAACAACATCCTGTCTTCCACTGCAAAAAATTCCCTGTCATACTGCTGATTATCCGCACTGACGAAAAATACCGAAGGTATCTCCAGCGCACTCAGCTCAAACAGCATCGTACCTGCTGCCGAAACCGCTGCAAGGCACGGTTCCATCAACTCCGCCATATGCTCCACATTCCGGTGGAGACGGATATTGGGATAATGCTCCGCCAGCCGCTCCAGCTCTTTTGCATTTCCGTTAAAGTTCCCCACAACGGTATCAAAAACCACCTGAAGCAGTTCTTCGTCCTGTACCGCTTTCGCCAAAATGCCGGTAAGGGCATTATACCTGTCGCCGCCGCCGGAACTTAATAAAATGTGCGGCGTCCCATCCTTTGTATTCCTATCCTCTGTATTTCCATCATCCGTATTTCCTTTTTGGAACTCCTCCCGGAGCGGCACATAGGAAGTCCCTAACAGCAGCTTTGTCTTCCCGCGGTAAGTCTCCTCATATGGAAACCGCACATGATACGCATTATAATTCACCAGTAAGTCCACCGGATACACATCTTCGAAACAGTCATCGATATAAACCAGCCTGCACAAATCCCGCAGCCGTTCGAAATATTCCGCCCCGGCCTGATAGGAATCCACCAGCAGTTTCCGACAGTCCGCTTTCTTTAATTCCTCCCGTAACAGCGGAATTTCATTTTCCATATGATTCCACTCACTATGCAGACAAACCATATCCATTCCGGCCTGCTTGAGCAGTCCGCGGGCATATACATCCGCCGTAAAAAAGACCACCCTGGCGCCTCTTTGCTTCAGCTGTTTTGCAATCGTAATACAGCGCATGATATGCCCTGTCGCCACCGTTTCGTTTGCATCGGCACGGATACCGATTACCTGTCCCGCTCCATCCGCAGAAAATCTGTTATCTGTGAAAGTTTCCTCTGCCCGGTGTCCATACTCATACGCTTCCATTACATCTGCAATACTCTGCATCTCTTCCGTCCCGTACCTCTGGTCTAACGGAAGCGCCAGTATATGCTGATAAATATACTGTTCCTCTTCTGACAGAATATCCTCATTCTCCGCTCCTGCCGGCCAAAGCACCGGGGCATAAATATCATGCATCCGCAGGAATTCCTGCAATTCCTTCCGCTCCTTTGCATAGACCGCAAAATACAGCGGAGCCGTTCCGCCCCCTGCTCCCTGCACCTCTCCGTCCGCTCCTGCGTCCTGCATACCCAAAACAGGGGTAAACTTTGTTTTTCCGCATAACCGCCCGTACAGATAGCCGTAATTCTCTCTCCTGCGTTTTCCGGCATATTCCTCGTCCGTCATGCACAGTATCCCCTGCGCCGTCTTTGACAGTTTCCGTATGCCGCCGTACCTGTCCAGTTCTTCCTCCATTTCCCGGTTTCTTTTTAAGAATCCGTTCTTCATCTCCTGCTTTTGGACAGCGCTTCTCTCCATTTCTTTTCCGCCATATAAATATTCCCACTTTTCCGTCAGGATTTCCATTCTTCTTCCCGCATAAGACTCCGAATCTTCCAGTTTTCCGTCAGATAAACTTTCATCTGAAGCTACGAATCCCCCATCCGGCACCGGATACCATTTCCGCAGGCTCCCTACCACATAATCCGCTTCCGCTCCCGCTTCTGCCAGATAATAGGCCTGCGTCACATCCTCCATAATGCAGATTCCCTGTTCCCGCCATTTCAGAAACAAAGACCGCATCGGCTTCCATGTATCCACACCGTAGTACGGATGGACAAAAAGCAGACCCGGCCTGACCTGTTCTATTTTACTGCGCAGTTCTTCCTCCTCTGCCATCAGTTCTTTGTTGATATGATAAAAATGGAGTTCCCATCCTGCACGCTCAAAAGGGAAAAAAACGCTGTCGCACATATAGGCCGGCAAAAGGCATTTTTTTGAGATACCCGGCCGCTTCTGTTCCAGACTTCTTAACGCCAGTGCGATTGCTTCCCTGCCGGATGCCGTATAACAACAATACCGCTTTCCGTATTTTGCTGTCTCCGGCAAACCAAAACTGTCTCCGGCTTCTACTTTCTTCGATTCCGCCCATGCCGGATTGATTTCGTATATGCTTCCAATCTCCATATCCTTCTTACCCCGCATGAGCTTTCCTCCATTTTCTGTACGTCCACAAAAGTTTATAATACAGCATGAAAAACAGCGTAGAGCGCTGCTGCATCCGTATCAGTTTCTTCTCCTCCGCGTGGGTACGCTCCTGATAATAAGGATTCTTTTGGAAATCCGGAAAAGTCCGCCGCATTTCCTTTCCCATTGCTTTCACGAACCCGTATTTCGTCCTGCCCACTCCCGCCATATAAGTAAACAGTGTATTCACATAAAACAAAAGCGTAAAACTGTATTCCAGTTCCGGCCTGTATGTCTCGAAGAATCCGTGCCGCCTTGCTTCCGCCAGCATCAGCCGTCCTGCCTCCATACGGTCCTCGCACCGCTTCGGTGAAATCGTATGCACCGTAGATGTATCATGCTGATAATAATAATACATCGGTTCTTCTATATATTCAAAATGTTCCGCCAGCAGCAGATAAGAATTGCCCAGCGCATTATCCTCGTAAAAAATATGTTCCGGAAACCAAAGCTCATGTTCCAATATCATGGAACGCCTGAAAATCTTCACCACCAGGCTGCCGCCGTCCAATATCAGGCTCCGCCTTTTCCCATCATCGAGGATACCACTCTGGCTTCTCTTATTGTTCGGCACCACCTGCCCTATTTTCATGGAATGTTCTTCCGTCAGGCAGTAATCACATCCAACCAAATCGGCGCCGGTCTCCTCGGCCCGTTCCACCAGCCGCTCATACATATCTTCCGTAATCCAGTCGTCACTGTCGATAAAGCCAATCCAGTCCCCTTTCGCCAGCTTCATCCCGATATTCTTTGCTCCGCCCTGGTGCCTGTTTTCTTCCGAGTGAACCGCGCGGAACCTGTCCGGATAGCGGTTTTCATATTGCTTTAATATAGAAAGGGATTCATCGTCAGAACAGTCGTCTACCGCTATGATTTCATAATCCTCTATGGTCTGCTTCACAAGAGAATCCAGACAATATTCCAATTTTCCATCCGCCGCCATATTATAAACCGGCACAATAATACTAAGTTTCATATGCAGTCCCACCCTGTATCCGGCCCGGATTTCCGCTATTCTAAAGCCGTGCTGTCCACACCGTAATATCCGGCAATCTTCGTCACCGCATGGATGACATCCTCCACGTCCTGGTCCGTCATGGCATAATAAAGCGGCAGGCTGATGATTTCCTCGTACAGTTTCTCCGCTTTCGGACAGATGCCCCGTTTATAACCGAGCCGTTCATAATAAGGGAAATAATAGGTTGGAATATAATGCACATTACAGCATATATTTTCTGCCCCAAGTGCATCAAAAAACTGTCTTCTGTCTATCTTCAGTTTCTCCGGTACGATGCGCAGGATATAAAGGTGTCTTGTGGTATCCGACTCCGGTATCTCCTTCTGTACCCGAATCTGCGGCAGTTTCCCGAACGCCTCGTCATACCGCGCCACGATTTCCTTCCTTCTGGCGGAAAACATCGGCAGTTTGTCCAACTGGCTGATTAAAAGCGCCGCCTGTATATCTGTCATACGGTAATTGTATCCCAAATCAATCTGCTCATAATACCACGGTCCGTCCGGCTCCCGTTCTAACAAATCTTTATCCCTCGTAATACCGTGGGAACGATATAACAGCAGCTTCCGGTAATATTCCTCGTTATTGGTCAGTACCGCACCGCCCTCTCCTCCGGTCACGGTCTTTACAGGATGGAAACTGAAAGTCGTCATATCCGCAATGGAACCGTTGGGCTTTCCTTTATATTTCGTCCCTATTACATGGGCTCCATCCTCAATGAGCACTAACTGATTCGCCCTGCAGATTTCCAAAAGTTCCTCTTCTTCTACTGACTGTCCGGTATAATCTACCGCCACTACCGCTTTCGTCCGCTCCGTTACGTGCCGCTTCACTTCTTCCGGGTCAATGTTATAAGTCTCCTCATTGATATCCGCAAAAACCGGTTTTGCCCCGCAGTACAGCGCACAATTCGCCGAAGCTGCGAATGTAATCGGCGTCGTGATAACCTCATCCCCGCTGCCGACTCCTGCTGCCAGACAGGCAATATGCAGCGCCGCCGTCCCGTTGCTGCACACCACCGCATATCTGGCCCCCGTTATTTCACACAGTTTCCGTTCCAGTTCTCCAATCTTCGGCCCGCAGGTCAGGTCCTGATTCCTTACCACATCCGCCACTGCCGCCACATCCGCTTCATCGATATACTGATGTCCGTAATATATCTTCGTATCCCTCACCGGAACCCCGCCGCAAATTGCCGGCTTCTCCATACTTATCCCAACCTTTCCAACCTAAAGTGTTTGCCTAAAGCGTGTTTGCCTAAAACATGTTTGAAAATTTATTCCCGCAATCTGTGCAATTTATCGCTTTCTCACTTTACGGTTCCCTGCTTATTTTTCCAGTTCCACCGATTTCAGCAGTTCTTTTATATCGTCTACCGACAGCCACTCCGTATTGTTATCCGAACTGTAAGAAAATCCCTCCGGCACCCTCTTACCGCTTAAATCCGGCTTCTGTTTGTTATTCCATACAACCTGCGGATATACAATGAAATGCTTCTCATATTCATATGTCGTAAAAGAATCCTCCGTTGTCACCATAATTTCATGCAGCTTTTCTCCCGGACGAATGCCGACTTCTTTCATCGGATAATCCGGATACATCGCCTTTGCCAAATCCGTAATCTTAAAAGAAGGAATCTTGCTGATAAACGTTTCACCGCCCGTAGCCTCCTCCAATGCCTTGATGACCAGTTCCACCCCCTGTGTCAGACTAATCCAGAAACGGGTCATGCGGTAATCCGTAATCGGAAGTTCCGTTCCGCCGCTCTTCACGATATTGTGGAACAGCGGTATCACGGAGCCGCGGCTTCCCGCCACATTCCCATACCGCACGATTGAAAAATTAATATCTTTTGTTCCGGCATAGGCATTCGCCGCCACAAACAGCTTGTCCGAAACCAGTTTGGTACCTCCGTATAAGTTCACCGGATTTACCGCCTTATCCGTAGACAGCGCCACTACCTTCTTCACATCGGAATCCAGCGCCGCATCAATCACATTCTGCGCCCCGTGGATATTGGTTTTGATTGCTTCATTCGGATTGTATTCACACGCCGGAACCTGTTTCAGAGCCGCCGCATGAACCACATAGTCCACACCCTCCAAAGCCCTCTTCAAACGTTCCTTATCTCTCACATCCCCGATAAAGAAACGCAGTTTATCTTCATATCCCTTAAATTTATTCGCCATCAGAAGCTGCTTGAATTCATCCCTGGAATAAATAATGATTTTTTTCGGCTCATAGTGTTCCAGCACATACCGGGTAAAGCAGTTCCCGAACGAACCGGTTCCCCCGGTAATTAATATCGTTTTATTATTTAACATCCTGTTTCCTCCTGCATCTGTCTGTTATTTTCTTTCCGCACTTTTCAGTCTTCAACGCACAGTATAGCATAAAAATATACAATTGACTATATTACATTCTCCCATAAATCCAAAGATTTTATTAAATTCTCCAAAGCATGTTTAAAAATTGCTTTCTGATGACGTACATACCGTTAATCAAACTCATAAACACTCCAAAGCGATTTTTGTGAAATCAGTCTGTATCCCGTAAGCTCCGGATTGCTTCCGAGTATCATGTTAAGGCTCTCTTCCTGCGTATCATAATCCGCCGCATACACAATCACCTTATTGCTGCCGCAGATGACTTCGTCCGTAATCTGCTCCTTATTTCCCTCGCTCACAAAATACAGTCTGTCATACTCCATCAATTCCTGTGAACGCCACCATACATGATAGGGTGTTGCATCATTATAGAGGACAATCACCGGCATTTTGGCATGTTCTCTCGCATATGCCACATCTTCTTTTTCCTCCTCATACAGAAAAATGATTTTGCCGGATATGATTTCGTCCACATCCCCTATCAGAAACAGAAACAGCAGCACTGCTCCTCCTGCCGCCGACAGCCGTTTCATCCGCAGCACATTTTCCCCGCAGTAAAATCCCGCCAGTTTCTTCCACAATCCATAAACCGCCGTAATCACCAGCAGCATTATAATTCCGTACACCGGAAGCTGATACCGGTTGGAAGTCTCATATAACAAAAGCGCTGTCTTAGCCACCGTAAAGAAATAACCGCAGACCGCAAACAGCAGTATAAAAAATACCGCAGGCCCTTCTTCCTTCCTTTCCGGCATCCGCTTTTCTCCTGCCGGACTATATAGCCCGGAGGACGCGGCAGAATCCTCTCTCCGTTTCCCCATCCTAAGCTTCAGGAATACCGCTCCGCCCAGCAGGGCAATCAGAAGAAACCATAGCCAGAAGTACCCGTCAAACAGATATTCATTCATCAGACCGGCAAAAAATACCAACCGTTCCCCCGTATTCGCCGCATCCAGGAATTCGGAGACAGCTCCTGTACCCCGATACCCCCTGAAAATATGGGAAAGGCTCGCCGGATAACTGATAACTGCCAGCGCCAGTGATACTCCGCAGGCACATCCGTACTTCACGCACTCCCGGATACGGTTCCGCAGCAGCTCTTTACGCAGGACATAGCCTTTCTCCTTTTCCATTTCCTTATTCTTTTCTTTTTCTTTATTCGCTTCTTTATTCGCTTCTTTATTCTCTTCTTTTTTCAGTTTCCTTTTCCCTGCGCAGGGAAGCAAATTCCACAGGCAGAAGCCGGCTGCCATGAAAAACAGAAAAATAATATAATAATACTGGGTCAGGAAGCCCAGATAATTCACTGCCATCAGCGGAAGCAGGAAGCTTCTGAATTTCGTATTCTTCCTCATTACCGCACGCACATGCAGACAGGCACACAACAGCACGAACACGGTCAGCCATTCATACATCCGTATGAACATAACACCGGAAATAATCACCGGATTGAAACCGTGAACTGCCGCCGTCACAAACGCCAGCCACTTATTCCGTCCCGTTACCATATAAGCCAGCCACGAAAGCAGGCCAAAGTTTAGGGCAAACGCCACCAGATTCACGCCAATCCCCATCCATTTGCTGAACACGCCGGGAAAGAGGGAACATGCTGTATGCAATATGAAATAAAAAAAGGGCGGATGGACATCCCATGACTGTACCGTTGCGACCAGGCCGTAGCGGAATCCCTCTCCTGGCAGAACTACAAACTCATTGCGGAAAGAATCCCTGTCCACCCACTCTCTGTCCGGTTCATACAGCCCGGCCGTACGGTTCGTGGAATAAAAAGAATAGTACTCATCCTCATGAAACCCCGTCTTCTTACTGCCGTAATAAATCATGAGCAGAATCTGCACGACAAGGAGCAGGACAAATGCCGCCGTCCACATCCATCTGCCGCTTCCTTCCGTCCTTGTTCCGCCATTTCTGCCTATTGTATTCCTCACAGATAAATGCCCGCTCATATCCCTTTTATCTGTATTATTTTTATCCATATTTCTTTTATCTGCATCTCTTTTATCTGTATTTCTTTTATCTGCATCTCTTTTATTGGCATTTCTTTTATCTGTATTTCTTTTATCTGTATTTCCGTTGCCCTTACCTGTTCTCTCTGTTTTTCCCATTTCCCTGTCTCTCACCCTGTTGATGCCTTACGGCGCATCTTCCATCCGTGTACCTGCCGGACCGTTTTCGGGGCAGCGGTCAGCAGCAGAAGGTATATCTTATGCTTCCGGCCTAAATAACGGTTCCTTACCGTATCCCCCACATGCCTGCGCAGATACTTTTTCACGGAAACATAGAACCCGTCATCAGAAACCATTTTTCCCACCGGAATATGCAGCATGAAATCCAGCCGCTGATACAGCCCGAACCGCACAGCCTCCTCCCGCAAAGCAGGATACTTCTTTTCCACCACCTGCTCCACCATATCCGCATTGTTGACAATATCCACAAAAACCCGTGAAAATTCATCTTTTGACTTTTTCCTCGTATTGCTTCCTGTCCGGTAAAACACATGATAATACTGCTCCGGCAGAACCGCAATTCCGTCAATCTCCGCCAGCATTTCTACCAGCAGATGAAAATCCTCGTTCAAAACCCCTTCCGGAAAACAGTGTTTCTCAAAAAGCGCCCGGTCGGTCAGCTTCGTGCAGTAAGAACAATCCCCCCGGTGCAGTAAAAGTTCCCGCAGAAACGTTTCCGACGGACAGACATAAGCTTTCTCCGGCGGCGTACAGACATCGGGAAGCCTGTT
This sequence comes from uncultured Lachnospiraceae bacterium, assembly GCA_947246015.1. Taxonomy (GTDB): domain Bacteria; phylum Bacillota; class Clostridia; order Lachnospirales; family Lachnospiraceae; genus Kineothrix. The sequence continues at coordinate 131,647 of CAMXQE010000002.1, forward strand.
TCCCCGTTCGTCCATCTCATCCCGCGAAATCTGGGCCATGCGCACCTTATCCCGCCGAATGCTTTCCATCAGCCTTCCATACATCTGCGGTTCGATAAAATCATCGCTGTCCACAAACCCGATATACCGGCCCCGTGCCTTACGGATTCCAAGATTTCTCGCAGAGGAAGAGCCACCGTTGAGCTTATGGAACACCCTTATCCGCTCATCCGTCTCCGCCAGCTCATCTACCAGCTTTTCCGTCCCGTCATCGGAGCCGTCATCCACCAACAGAATTTCCAGGTTGGAATATGTCTGGCTCCGAATAGACTCCACGCATCTTGGCAGGCAGTCCATAATATTATAAACAGGTACAACGATACTTATCATCTCCTGCATTTCTTCACGGTTCATCTTTTTCATTTTTATACCCCATGTCCGCACTGGCGGACTTAAATTCAATAGTTGAAAGTGTTTTTCTTTCAACCTTCTTACTTCCCCCGCAGACAATCCGCATACCAGAATACAATTTCCGCAATATGGTGAAGGTCGCCTTCCCTTCCTATGCTGCGCCACTGCTTTTTATAGGCCATAAACCAGCGCTCCAGGCGGCCTGCCAGACAAAAGGCAGCTTCCTTTTCCCCTGTTTCCTGTCTGCCCTCCTGCTTTCCCGTATCTTTCTCTTTCCGCAGCATCATAGCTCCCACTTCATTCCATATCCGCATTGCCTCTCCTGCCAGTTCCAATAATGCCGTCAACTCCTTCGACCGGGCATCCAGGGATACCGCAATCCGTTTCACTTCCCTGACAAGTTCCCGCAGTTCCTTCTCCGCCTTATCTGCATTTGCAGCAGCATCCTCCAACATCGCCTGCAGCAAAGCCCTGTCGCTTTCCTTCCCACGTCCAAGCGCATGTTTCTCATAATAAATATCTGCGCCCCACCAGCCAAACAGTGACTGCTTTGCCATTTCCGCCATAAGCCCGGCTATCTTCTCTGTAGTATCCCCGTATTCGAGCAGCGATATCTGCCGGTTGATTTTCTCAAACCCTGTCTCCGAATGGTTCCATGAAAATGCTGCCCCGTATATCATTCCCGGTACGGAAAATTCCGGATGGTTCACGTGCCCGAAATCCCCCCAGTCGGTATTCAAAATTCCTTCTGCATGGTATTTCCGCCCATATCCGCACATCTTCGTAATATTAAGATATGAATCTTCCAGCCGGTTCATCCACTGGTTCCAGCCGCTCACGCCCGGGCACAGATACTGCACGGTGCCCGCCTGTGCCATGGCACGGCATTCATCTTCCGTCTGTTCCGGCTCATATCCCCATGTAAGGCACAAAGTTTCTTTCGGAAGCAGGGAAATCAGCTCCGGTTCCCGGCAGATAATATCCCCGAAAAACATCGGCTGTTTTCCGCATTCCACCAAAAATTCACATAATTCCTTTACATAATTGATATACAGTTTTCCGCTTCCGATTTTTTCTGCCGTTTCTTTCGACTTTTCACAGCCCAGGTCAAATGTCTCATCCGCGCAGATATTGAATTTACCGGAAGTAAACAATGCCCCGTACTCGGCAATCATTCCCTTTACCAGCGGCAGCGCCCTCTCATCCGTTGGATTGATGGTATGATGACACATCCTGTCTTCAAACGAAAAGGGCCGTTTCCATGAATCGCTCCGCTCGCAGAGTTCTCCGCAGCTGCGCGTGGAAAGCAGCGTATATAAATGCCCGAAACTTGCCAGCGCCGGTATCAGTTCAATATGCCGTTTCCGGCAGTACCCGTCCAATTCCATAATCTCCTCTGCAGTCAGCGGCGTCTCATCCCGCCACATTTCCGTAAGATTGCGGAACAGATATGTGTGTTCCACATAAAGCTGGAATTGATTGATTTTATAACGGCTAAGCCTGTCCACGACCTTTTTCAGATAAGGAAGCGTCAACACCCTTCCCCTCGTTTCATCCAAAAAATATCCCCGGTGTTTGATATCAGGAGCATCCTCTATCTCCATGCACTCCAAAAGCCCGCCGCACTGGGCAATGACCTGACACAAAGTCTGCACGCCATAGAGTACCGCCGCCCCGTCACCGCCCGAAATTACAATACCGTCTTCCCCTATCTGCATCCGGTATTCCTGCGGTGAAAGTTCCTGCGACACAGTCAGAAACATACAGTTACTATGCCTTATTCCCTTTATGACTGCGCACTCCATGCCGATGCTGTTCCGGATGCCCTCCTGCAAAACAGAAGCATAAACCGTCCCGTCTTCCTGCATCTTTCCATCGATTACTATCACACTGTCCCATGTAATTTCATAAACTCCCTGTTTCTGTTCCACCTTTTTAGGTTCTGGCAGTAAATACATATCATTCCTCCAACTCTTTTTCCATGCTGTACTCCGGCCCTCTGCCATACAGCGCTGTATCAGCCTCTTACATAACCGCCCTGCCCGTCCGGACGTTTACCCTCTGCCTGTAACGCCTATACCTGTAATGCCTATACCTGCAACGCCCGCATCTTATAAAACTCTCCCTGTTTTGCCATCAGTTCATCATAACTACCGAATTCCAGCAGCCCGCCCTCTCCCACAACTGCTATTTTATCCGCATTGCGTATGGTGGAAAGGCGGTGCGCCACAATCAGAGTGGTTCGGTCTTTCACTAACCGCTCCACACTGTCCTGAATCTTTTTCTCGGATATGGTATCCAACGCCGAGGTGGCCTCATCCAAAATCAGGATTTTCGGGTCACGCACAAACGCCCTGGCTATGGAAATCCTCTGACGCTGCCCGCCGGAAAGGTTCGCCCCATGCTCCGTCACTTTCGTTTCCACACCGTCCGGAAGGGAATCAATAAATTCTTCCAGATTCGCCGCCTTTATAATCTCCTGCAACGTATCCCCACCAATATCCGGCGCTCCGTACGTAATATTCTCCCGAATCGTACCCGTAAATAAAATAGGTGTCTGCGGCACCACCGCAATATGTTGCCGGTAACTCCTTAAATCAAAGGTATTAATATCCCTTCCGTCTATCAGAATCTGACCGGAATTAGCCTTCAGAAAACCGATTACCAGATTCAGCACCGTGGTTTTCCCGGCTCCCGAAGCGCCTACAAACGCGATTGTCTCTCCCGCTTTTACGGAAAAATCCATATGGCGGATGACCGGATGGTCCGCATTTTTAAACCGGAAGCAGACATCCCGGAATTCAATATTCCCTTTTACTTCTTTTATTTTCTGCTTATTTCCCGTTTCTTCCACATCGGCGCACAACAGGATATCTCCTACGGAATTTACCGATTCCAACCCTTTCGCAATCACGGGAAGCAGGCCGATGATGTTGCTCACCTGATTGACAATAGTAGAAAAATATGTCTGATACATCACCACATCGCCGGGCAGAATCGTCCCCCTTGCTGCCAGATACCCGGTAAAAGCAAGACAGATGACCTGAAAACTCTGAAACGCCACCCAGCTGATGGAACCGAAATAAGACTGAATCATATCCAGCCTGAAACCTCTCTGTGCTACATTTTTCAACTGTTCATCCAGCCGCGCCGTCTCCGTATCCTCCAGGGCATGTGCCCTCGTTACGGGAATCAGCTCCACCATTTCCATTACCTTAACGGAAGTTTCCTCCATCTCTTTACGGAAATCCCGGTTCCTTGCATTGATGCTTTTCTTAAACAGGTTCCGAATCAGCACCGCTACGGGAATCGTGGCAAGGAAAAACCAAAAGACCGTCAGTGAAGAACCGAGCACCACGCCGAAGGACACAATAATATTTAAAATAATGCTCAATACCGATATGAATATCTGCGAGGAAAGCGTCTCTATCTGTTCCACGTCACGCATAATCTTGGACTGCAGACGCCCCGACTGCATTTCATTATGGTACGTAATGGAAAGCTGCTGGAGCTTGCGCACCATGGCACTCCGCAGACGGCATTCCACATTTCGGATTACCTTGGAATAGCAGTACACATGGAAATAATTGGTGGGCACATTCTGCACAATCAGCACAATCATTACCCCTGCATTAAGGCAGATACTGCGCAGCGCATCCCCATCCGGATTCGTGGCAATGTTAATGATATTCGCCGTTACGATAGGAAGCACCCATACGGGCGAATGCTTGATGGCAAAAAAAAGCACTGAAAGGAACAGTTTAAAATACTGTCCCTTATAAATTCCTATTAAAATCTTTAAACTGTTATTTTCATTCCTTTTAAAGCTCTCTACCAGAACATCCTCGTCAATGTCCTTCTCCGTTGTGAGTTTTTCACGGAAAATATGTTCTTCCTGTCCTGACATATGATTACCTCCGCCTTTGCACCGGTTATCCGGTAAAATGTTCCTTTGCAAAATTGTTCAATGCCATCATTCTACCATAATCATACACACAATTCCATCAAATTCTGATGAAACTCAGGTTAAACTTATAAACTGTTATGCGGCACAGATTGGGCAAAAAATCTTTAGCCGCAACCGGAGGCTGCGAAAAAGGACTTTCATGTTGGTGGTGTATCTCTTAAACCTGGCGAGTGAAAACGACATAGATGAGGACGTGCTTTGGCTTCACTATGGAGCCGTTCATGGAGAAATCCTGTCGATTGACGGATATGAAGAAGATGTTACCAAAAAGTTTCCGACTTTCTGAAGGATACTAACATAAATTCTATACCATAACAAAATCACTTTTCAAGTTTTTTATACTTCCGCTTATAAAAATATAATCTCACTCCTATATATGGCTCTGCCATCGCATCCCCCTGTAATTGTTTCTCTAAAAAATTGATTTTTTCTTTTAAAAAACTTTTTGTCAGGCATTTCTTCTCATCCCATCGTTCAAACTGAGTACAGACACTCTGATAAATGCTTCTCCGACTTGCAACTAACTTTGAGGCCGTATCGAAAACTACTTTTCCTTCTGCATCTTTTTTTCCATTTAAAACAAGTACTTCATCTAAGTCTTTCTGCATATCAGTTACCAGTTTGGAATCAAGCCCTTTATCCCCACGCACAAATATCTCTCCGTTTCTTCTGTATCCTATCGCTTCCATCTGTCTTTTATTCCACGGATTAATGGTAAGCTTCCGTTCATTTCTAGCCGCATCACAACATAAAATATGAGGTTTCTCATCCTTATCTTTCTCACCGCCATAACAAACCCCCATATAATTCTGATAGTCCAATGCCCGCTCTTTATCTTCCGACAATGCCTTATAATGTTCTATTTTCATAGAATCATATTGTGGAGCTATCTTTCTCATACAATATGCACACAAACCATGCTGTTCTTTATATAAAGCTTCCCTTATTTCGTTTTTCGGCATTTTTTCAAATAAACTACGGAGCTGTTTCGTATCTTCAGGCAAACAGATAGCCGAATAACCACTATCTGGTGTATTTATAATTTCCGCTGTCTTTCTTTTTACTATATCAGGAGTTCTTCTTTTGTGGATATAAAGCATCCTTTTATTCCCCCGCTTCTATCGCATATTCTGATTTTAAAGCAATCGCTTCCGGATGTTCTTCCCCTAAAAGGGCAATGAGTTCTGTCAATGCCTTTTTTGCATCTGCATACTCATCTTTATCCATATGCTCTTCAAATTTTTCTATTAATCTTTCTACTTTTTCCGGTCTCATGTAATGTCCCAGCATATCCTTCAATATCTCATTGACAGAAAAAGCATAACTTCCCTCCATATATTGAACACCCTGTTCCCCATCAATACTGATAATATTAGCATTCTTGCATGACGAAACAATAATCGGAGAATGTGTCGCAGCAATAAACTGAATATTAGGAAAAGTTTCAATCAGTGCATCTACAATCCGCCATTGCCATTTAGGATGAAGATTAGAATCAATTTCATCAATTAATACAATGCCTTCAGCATTACAGATATCCCTGCCTGCATCCGGATTTAAAATAGCCAGACGATATGCCAAATCAATGACCATATTCAATACGGACTGATACCCTGCGCTTAAATCTTCAATCTCCTTAAACTCATCATTTTCTGTATAAATCAGCTTTTCAACATTCGGATGATAAAAGACCCCGCTTACAATACCATCATTCATTTTACTCATAAATTTTGAAATGATATCTCCAAACATTACATAATTTTCAGGAATGTGATGTTTCCTCACACTGCTCCATTCCATTATCCCGCACCAGTCATAAATGGTCTGCATATTCACGGTTCTGTCCAGACACCCCAAATATCCGCATCTCCTGTCATGAAGCAGCTTTCTCTTTTTTTCATATGCATTGCTCCTGGCTGCAATCCAATGCCTGGATGCACTTTGATAACTAATTAATGGCCATAGTTTTTCTTCCGTACCATTCACAAGCTTCTGTACCACCTGTTTGATGTCTTTGGGAAAAAATGTTGTCCTGCTTTCTCCCGTCGCATCCTTTCTTGCCCGGCTCCATGTATATTCTGTTCCGTTATATTCAAGAGTACCTGAAACTTCTATCGGACTGCTATAAGATTTGTTCGGGGTTCCATTGCTATCCTTAATAATCTGATACCTTACATCACTTTTATAGATATTACGTGCCGTAACATCTTCCATTCCAATAAAAAAACCGGATAATGCAACCGAAGCAGCCTCAAGAACCGTTGTCTTGCCAACACCATTATCTCCTAATATCAGATTAAAGCCTGGCTCAAAAATTAATTCCAAATGTTCAAACATCTTAAAATTAGAAATGTTTAATTTCTTCAATATCATTCACCACTTCCCCCAATCATCCATCCCAATTATTTCTTTCACAAACTCCGTATATTCCCCTTCCTCCCCCGTATCCATATATTTATACACATCATATGCATATTTATGGGTTCCATCCGCATAATCAAGGCCAAGGTACAGATGCAAACGGTCTATTTCCTCCTCCGCGTCCGTCTGCCTGGAAAACAAAACAGAATCAATATATGGATTTGCCTCCGCCATTTTATAAGCATATACAATAGCCGCCGCCTGGAGCTCCTCCCCTTTGGAAGAAGTATAACCCAGTTCACTTATCGTAATGGAACGCACTTCCCCGTCCTCCGTCAGAAACTCCTGCTGCTGCATGTAATCAGTCACTACATGGATATTCGCCATGGTAACTACCGGCGTATCCTCCGTATGCTTCACATACAGGGAAGAATTCCATGTATCGGAGCGGGACAGCGGTTTATTATACGGATGGATTGCAAGCCCCCATTCAATATTTCCTTCTTCTTTTATCTGACGGTTAAATTCATCCAGCACATCCTTTGCCCTGTAACTTTTGGACAAAATGTTCACCCTGTTCCACTGGTTATCCAAAGAAATATATACCCCACATGCACTGTTTACACTTTTGATGGAATTATAGAATATCCGGTATGCCCTCACATATTCCCGCACATAGGTTTCCAAATCCACATACTCCATATAGTTCCATTCTTTCCTTGCATTGATTTCATTGCTGATGACCCAGTTGGCAACCACGCCCCTGCCGTTCATCGTACCGGAATACCGCTGTGTCAGAAAGGTTCCTATCGCTGCCAGATATTCGGCTCCTTCCCCGTCGCTTGCATTAAATGCATAATAAGGCGGTTTTCCGACCCCGGAGCGGGACAGCGGATGAATCAGCCACGGATAATCTTCCGAATAATCATTTAATATAATCGCCGTAATTTCAATACCTTTAGCAGTCAGTGTACTGAAAATCAAATCATATTCCGCTATGGCCCGTCCGTTAAAAGTATATTCTTTTCCATTGTAAGTATAAGGAACCGCCTGATAAATATCTTCTTCCGGATGCCCTAAAATACGGGAAACCGGAATATTGTAAGCCGCATGTTTCACTCCCAAATCATCCAGCTCCGAAGACAATAATTTATCCGGATCAATCAACAGCCCCTTTTTCGTAGACGGACGCTCCCCGTTAAACTTAAATACTGCCATTTCTTCCGGATTGGTAATGTAACGCAGATTGCTTACCGCTGTATACTGCCCGTCCCTCTTAACTGCAATTACATATTTATAAAACATCCCTATTTCGGAACGGAATTCCACTTCTTTTGCCTTACGCTCCCTGAGCACGAATGTTTTAGCTTCCGTGATTTCATCCTCATAGGGATTCAGGGCAAACAGATAATAATATTCATCATCGCTGTCCGGAATATCTTCCGAAGAGGCTTTTACTACGACTTCCTCCTTCTCACCGTCAATCAGACAGGATTCAATGAAAACCGGAACAGCTTCTCTTTCTCCCATCTTCGCTGCCATCCGGCCGCCATTCCTGTTTTCCACAGCCAGCCTCCATATGGCGGCAGCCGATACGGATATCATTGCAAAAATAACCAGTTTCCGCAGGATTCTCTTCCTTTTTAAATACATCTGCCCGCTCTGCCTCTTTCTATCCGATACCTTTTTATCCGATACTTTTCTTTCCGATACCTTTTTTTCCGATACCTTTCTATCCGATACCTTTCTTTCCATATCCGCTCTTCCCTGTCCGGACATTCAGTATACACACCGAATCCCATAAATCCGGTTCCCGTAATCTCCCAATTCCGTAATCCCATCCTGCAGCGGGTCCATGCAGAGATATTCTCCATGTTCCGCTCCTACTACCAGTACGAAATGAAAATTACCGATTCCTTTTACCCTCACCCTGACAATCGGATATCTCCCTTCCGAAAGGCATGTATCCACGATATCCGCCGATACCTCCTGATACACTTCAACCTGGTAATCCTCCACTTCTTCCAGCTTTCCCCACTGAATATTTCCTTCCGCATCATAGACCTTTCCTGCCGAAAACTTCTCATTTAACGTTTCCGGTGTCTCCTCTATTCCCCGCCCCATGGAAAGCGCCGAAGCAATACAGCTGACCAGACAACCGGAAGAACGCAGAGTAAAACGGGATTCTCCCAGTTTTTCATCTCCCCACCGCACATCATCCTGCCTGTAACAGATGATATCCGCAGCCGTCATGATATCCTGCCGCGCTTCTACCCTGACACCGTTCCTGAAACGCAGGAAAACAAAAGCGCCTCCCGCCAGCGCCAAAAGTATCAATAGGCCCGCCAGCATCCGGCGCCTCCCGCCGCATTTTTTCTCCATGGCACTTCCTCCCTCCGGCTTCATCCTTTCAGCTTTCCAAAGCCGCATCCAGCACCGCCTGCACTTTCTCCTTTGCAGGCACACCTTCCATAAGCTTCTCCCCGTCCACAAAAAAGCTCGGTACATAGTAATAATCCAAAGAAGCGGCCAGCTTGGTATCCACCTCTTCATCCACCCGCCTTATGACCAGTTTCCTGTATTTCTCATTCTCTTCCTGCAGCTCCTGAATCATATGGTCCGCCTGCTTACAATATGGGCAATCCGCTAACATCATCATCAATATTTCTTTCATTTTCTTTCCGCTCCTCTCTCCGTTTTCCATTCCATATTCAACAACTTCCATGACTTCTTTCCCGCTTTTACCATGAATGCGCCTAACCACGCTCCCAACGTATTGAGTATCAAATCATCCGGTTCCGAATAACCGGTCCCGAATACAAACTGCATGGTTTCTATTAAAAAGGACAAAAGGAATCCGTACACTGCCGCCCATAAAAGATTCCTGCATTTCCCATTATACTGCATGTACATCCCGAACGGAACAAACCATATGATATTTCCCGCAAACAGATAAACAAAAGAAAACCAGTTTCCCTGTCTTATCAATTCGATATAATCCCGAAAGAACGACAGGATGATACGGCCGTTCTGAAACAGGTGCCCCAGCCCGAAAGTGGAACGGAACACCGTAATCCGAAATAATATTACCAGATATACCGCAAATAAAACATGCATCCATTTTCTGCTAAAACCAGCCATTTTTCCTCCCCACTTTCCAGTTCCGTAACCACCCTCCCGACGCCAAAACACGGCAGAAAATTTACAGAACGCTGTACATTTTCCGGGGCGCAGTCACCGGAGCTGTACTGAACGGGCCGTCCTGCGCCGGAACCATCCGTCCCGTTTCCATCCAGTCCGCGCAAAACCGCAGCAGTTCCTTTGCCGCATGTTCTGCATTCCACTGTTCCGTTATCGTCCGGTACGCCGCCCGGCCCAGCCTACGGCCCAGTTCCCTGTCCGCCGCCAGCTTCTTCACCTGTACCGCGAAATCCTCATAAGCGCTGCGGTAAATCAGACCATTCTCCCCATGGCGTATCAGATATGGCACTGCTCCCGCTTCCACATTTGCCACCACTGCACACCCGCTGTTCATAGCCTCATTCACCACGGCGCCCCACCCTTCCAGATGGTTGCTGGTAAACAGATGAACATGGCATCTCTCCATGATTTCCCGTACTGCTGCCGGATTGGTATAACCGTAAAAAGTGAATGCGTCTTCCAGCCCCTTCTCCCTGACCTGAGACTGAATGCTTTCCTCCAATTCCCCGCCTCCTGCCATATGGATATGGAAACCAAAGCCCTCCCTGCGCAGTTCTTCCCCAATCCGCACGGCAAATTCCGGATGCTTCAAAGGCATGAAACGACCGGCCCACACGATATGCAGCTTCCCGTCCTTCTCTTTCTTTTCATCCATCTCCCGTTCCGTATAATGCCTTGTCTCAGGGAAATAGCCGAAACGAAACATTTTCCCCGGATAGGAACGCACAATATGAAAATCCGAAGCAACATACGCCCCCGCACAAAGCAGCCCCACCTGTTCCTTCCTGAAACGGGTATGGTCTTTATATTTACGCACCAGTCCTTTCGGTGAAACCGCTTTCCACTGCCCCTCCCGGTACAGTCTCTCACTGACACGCAGGGAAAACTTCCCCCGTCTCAGCCGCTCCTCAATCACGGCCGTCACATCCAGCAAATCCTCCCTCTGAATCCAGCCGAATATCACGATATCGTTTTCCAGCATCAGTCTCCGGCATTCTGCTTCCTCTTCGTACAAATATTTCACATAAGGAAGCCCGTCCACTTCCTTCCCCCATCCCATGGCAACCCGCTCTTCCTCCATAGGTTCCGTCTGGATGAAATGATATCCCTCCCCCAATTCCTCATAACAGGCATTGGAAAAAGGAATCTGATGATGGTTGATATAATTGGATACAAACGTAATCGTCATTGGCAAATCTCCCCGTATATGGCTGACAGCCGCTCATAATTCCGGCCGCTGTCATGCGCTGCAAACGCACGTCTTCTGGCATTTTCCGCACGCCAGGCTGCTTCCTCCGGCTCTCTCCACACCCGCCTGATACACTCTGCCAATCCCTTCACATCCCCCGGACGGAACAGAAGTCCTTCCTTTCCGTCCTCTATCATACTCGGAATACCGCCCGTACGCGCTGCAATGACCGGCACTCCCAGCAGCATGGCCTCCCCCATGGAATTCGGGGAATTCTCTAACGCAGACGGGCAGACAAACATCCCCGCATTCAAAAACGCCTCTTTCATCTCTTCCGCCGAGAGCTTCCCCAGCACCTGCACATGTTCCGTCAGTTTTAGAGTATCCATCAGTTCCAACAGATACTTCCCATAAGAAGAAATCTTAATCTTATCTTTTAAAGTCCGGTTGCCGATGACGCTGTTGCCCGCCACCATGACATACGCTTCCGGATACTCCTTTAGGACCTCCGGCAAAGCCTGAAGCAGATAATGAAACCCTTTTAACGGATAATCCCCCTGCCCTAAAAAGATACCATACGCCCTCCCGCTCTTTTGCCTCCATCGTCCTTCATAAAACGGAGTACGCATTGTCTCATTCATAAAATGGTACTTTGCATTCGGATTTATTTTTCCCGTCTCCATCCGGTCAAATTCCGTCCGCCCCGTAATATGTCCTGCGCCTTTTATCGCTTCCTTTTCCCGCTCTCCGCGTATCCGGAACTTCTCCTGCTGTCTAAGAATTCCATCCTTTTTCAGCCAGTCCCGGAACGTTTTCCTGTGAATCACCTCTTCCGGCAAATCCGCCATATAAGCTTCCGCACAGGCAAAGCAAAGCCCCTGTATGCCTATCAATGTCCGCTCCGGCCTGTGAAATGCCCTCACCATAGCCAGCGTATGCGGGAACTCTGTCCCGAAAATATGCACCATATCCGGCCTGAAATCCTCCAGGATTTCCCGGAAACTTCCTTCCAGACCATCATCATAAATCTCCGGCGCCGCCAGGTTTTCCCGAAAAGCATAACAGGCCACTCCTGTCACTTCCGATTGAAAGCCTGCCCTCCCATGGCATCTTTCCGTAATCTGCGGGGCTGTCTCCGTCATGGGGAAACAAATGCCCAGTTCGATTTCCGGGTTTCCTGTATTCCCGCAGATTTTTTCATATATTCCCGTCAGCCACCCCTCCCGGTTACTGTAAGGAAGCCCCAGTTCTTCCGCAATGGCAGGAAGCAAAATATTACATAACCATAATACTCTCATTTTCCCTCTCATTCTGCCGCTTTCATACGGCGGAAACCAATCATGATAAAGATGCCTGCTTTTCCCGCTCACCTGCGGTACAGCTTCCCTTTCACCCAGTTATAAGCATGTGCCGTCACTTCATTTCCTGCCAGCCACGTCCGGAATCCTGACAATGTAAGCGCCATAATCATCCGGTACTTCCACACCTGTCTGCGGGACATATACTTTCCTACGATTTCCTTATGCTCCCGCGCCGATACGTTCCGGTTTTCTTTTGTTTCCGAAAACCCGCCTCCCTCATAATCCGCTATCAAAACCGGCATATAAACCGTTTCTGCATTTCCCCTGAAAAAACACCATAGAAAATGCTCGTAATCCGCCCGCACCTTGTACCTGATATCAAATCCCCTCTCCTTCACCAACGCCGCCCCGTAAAAACAAGCCTGATGACAGGGTACATTCCGATAACATCCGAAAGCATCCATGGACGGATTGGAAGCCACCCGCTCCTTTGTCAGATGCTCATAGATATCCCCGTAAAAAATATAACGTATTCCATTCCTGCTGCCTGCCGTCTTTTTCCCTCCTGCCGTCCCATCAGCCCTAACCTTTTCTTCCGGCTGTTCTTCTATCTGTTTTTTCACCCGCAGCAGCACATCCTTGTCATAAAATACATCCCCGCAGTTCAGGAAATAAACATACTCTCCCACAGCCCTGCCGACCGCCTGATTCATCGCGTCATAGATACCTTTGTCTTTCTCCCGAAACACCCTGATGCGTGCATCTTCCGGCAGCTCTTCCACGCTTCCGTCCGCAGACATACCGTCTTTTACAATAATCTCATAATCCCCGCAGGTCTGCCCCAAAATACTCTCTACCGTCCTTAAGAGTTTCTCTCCCGGATTCAGACAAACCACAAGAATACTGAATTTCACCATACCGTCACCTCCGCACTGTCTGCATCCGCCGTTTTCTCAGTTCACATCCGAAAGAATCGGAACCATATCATGGAACATGAATGTCTGATAAGGCAGTACCCGGATTCCGTCCTGACCTGCACGCATCAGATACAGCGCAAAATACCCTGCCGCAGCCAGGGCTATCGCCGCGCTCCAAAACCGCTTCTGTCTCTTATCCTCTATTTTTACCAGCACTGCAGGAATAAACAAAATCTGTGTAATATTCAGATAATACCCAATCCTCGTAATAATCGGCAGGAAGGAACAACAGGTATACAATACCAGGGCTCCTAAATTACAGAAAAAATAAAACCGGTTCCGCCTGCTCCCCGCCACTGCCTGTTTATAATACAGCGCGGCAAAAACCAGAACACCCAGACACCGCAGAATATTGAACCAGCTGATACTGCCCTCCAGATACTCCGTATCCTCATAAGACGGATATAAAAACACTACTACTTTCAGATAAAAATCCTGCAAATAAAAGAACGTCGTACAGAACAATGCCATCCCTGCAAGCTGCCACTTCTTCCATGACAAAGCCGCAAGCAGATACAACGGAATCACCACCAGCATGGACTTATGGAATGTTGACCCGAGCAACACAAAGAACAGGAATTTCCCCCATTCTTTCTTCAGTACATACTTCACTGAATACAACGCCAATGCCAATGCCAGATAATACCGCACCGTATTAAAAGTAGAAAAATAGAATCCAAATGCCATAAACAGGAAGAAACTCCATCCAAAGCTGTCGCTCTGTTCATACATGGCTTTCAAAAACAGCCCTATGGTAAAAAAAGCAAACACTCCGAACACCAGTAAAAAGTTCTCATCCCCGGCCAGCCGGTACAGCACTGCAACCAACACATTAAAACCTGTTTCCGTCGGTACATAGTTGAAGAAATCGCAGGCAATCAAATGCATGAATTCCACATATTTGGCATAATCGTTTCCCACGTTCAGCCGGCACGCCGATACCGCGAATAAAATCAAAAAAACAGAAAACAGGCACAGCATATTATATACCTGCTGCCTGCTGCCTCCCGTCCCTCCATATCCGGTTCTTCCGTATACCGGAACCGTCCTTACAAATGACGCCAGCGTCACCGTTCCCACCGCTATCATCAAATAAAAAAACATACTCAGCCTTTGCCTTCCTTGATTCCGTCCTTCATCAACCGGTACGCCTGCTTCCATCCTATTTCCCTGCACATCTCTCCCTTATGGGCCAGTAGAAAACGCAGGGAAAAAGGCACCGCCATCTTTCCATACAGAAAATGATACAGCACACCCCTGTCCCTGAAAAACTTTTCATTATAACCGTGAAACCAGGTAGATTCCCGCTCCTTTTCCTCCCCTATCACTACAGGCGAAGCCATCAGCCTTAATCCGGCCCTTAAACAATCCCGCAGAAACAGACTGTCTTCCCCATTGCTGTACCGCGCGCCCCCGCCGAATAAAAGTGAAAAATGCACATTCGCCCTCCGCAGCGAATCCGTCCGCGCCGCAATGCTGTATGCCGGATATCTTCCGTAATTATACCATTTTATCCGTCTTTCCCCTTCATTCCAATAGGTCCTCCGCGCAGGAGCCACCTTCACATTAAAAAGAATCATGTCCACATCTTTATGCTGCCCGAATGCTTCCTCCACCCGCCTGGCATATCCCGCATCATACACGATATCTTCATCCGCAAACATACACAATTCTTTATCCGCCCGCATCAGCGCATGATTCCTGGACAATCCCACGCCCCGCTCCTTTAAGCTGTAACAGCATACGGTATGTCCGCGATGCTCATATTCCTCATAACCGAAACAACCGCACTGGTTAACTACGATAGCATCCGTCTCTATATTCATCCGTTCCGCTATGGTCCGCACATCCTGATTCACTGCGGATACCAACATCTGTACACCCATCTCCGTCTCTTCCCTTTTCTTTGCCGCCCGCTTCATTTTCCATGTACCGGTTTTCTGCCTGAAACTTCCTCATACATGAGTTGTCTGAAAGCATTGCGCTGTTCTATTTCTTTCCCAGATAATACAGTTTCAGAAATCCCGCATCCGCATTGACTATGACAGCGCCCAATACCTTACAATCCTGCTTTTTCAGGTTACTCAATACCCTTTCCATACGTTTCCCGTTCCAGCAGCCGTAACGCACTGCCAAAACCGCTCCATCCGATTCCCTGATGCGGCGGTAGCACTCCTCATCCGCCTCTATCTTTCCACCGGCCAACAATGCCGGGAACTTCATCCGTGCACCCGGTTTCCCTGCCGTTTCTGCCCCGCCTGCAGTCTTCCCGTTCATTCCTTCCGCCGCTTCGGCGCCTGTTACTTCCTTTATCACCTGTTTTGCCGCTTCTGCATCTTCCCATGCATCCACGCTCACCAAAACAGCCGTCCGGGCATCCCGGCATAAATAGCTGTAATTTAGAGCAAATTCTTTTCCATAAGGCTGTCCCTTATCCGCTCCTCCTGCAACAAACGTACCAAATACCGGAATGCCATACCGCTTCTCCACATCTCCGGCCAGATATACCGAATCATCCAGCACATAATAGAACGCCTGTATCAGCAATACCGCCAGCAGTCCAATCACCGCTCCTGTTACGGCCGCATTCGCCGTCCGGTTGTCCCATACTATCTGCTGCGGCTCTGTCGTGCTGTAAACTTCAATGCTTTCAAACAATTCATCCGTCTGCCCCAAATGAACCAGCGCTTTCTGTGTGGCTTCCATAATCTGTGCCGCCAGCAACGGCTCATTCGCAGTAATCGTAATGGTCAGCAGACGGATATCCGACAGGATTTCCGCCCTGGTCGCACCGATGACCACATTCCTGTCCATACCGGCCGGAAGCGCCTCCATCGTATAATCCAGTATCGGATCCGTCGCCATCAGGTCGTTCCATGTATAACCATTATAGGAAAGCTCATTGAAATCCTCCGGTTCACAGTTAAAGTTCAGATATAATTTCGATACGGACTCAAATTCCCTCTCCGATGAAAAAACAAGATGTATGAACAAATACACCCCGCCGCCAATCAAGGCCCCGATTGCCACTGCGATTACAGTAATCCACCATTTCTTTTTCCAAAGCAGGAAAATCCTCTTCACATCCAGCCCTTCCTGCATATATCTCTGATTTTCCATCCTTACCTGTCCTCTTCTTTTTTCATCGCAGTAACCTGCCTGTTGTCCACGCCCTCCGTGCTCTCAGGCTTAAAGAGTATTTTCAATGTCAGCAGCATCAGCTTGAGGTCCAGCCATACCGTATAATTCTCTATATAAGCCAAATCCAGTTTCAGCTTATCATAAGGCGTCGTATTGTATTTCCCATAGACCTGGGCATATCCCGCCAATCCCGCCTTTACTTTCATACGGAACACAAACTCCGGCATTTCCTGTACATACTGGGCGATAATCTCCGGACGCTCCGGACGCGGACCGATAAAAGACATATCTCCCTGCAAAATATTAAAAAGCTGCGGCAGTTCATCGATTCTTACCGTACGGATAAACTTTCCCACCGGCGTAATCCTTGAATCGTTTTTTGCCGCCAGCCTCGCCACACCGTCTTTCTCTGCATCCACACGCATACTGCGGAATTTCATGATATGAAATTCCTTCTGGTCTAAGGTACAGCGCACCTGCTTATACAGCACCGGCCCGCCGTCGTACAGCTTAATGGCAATCGCCGTCACCAGCATAATGGGAGACGTGACAATCACCAAAATCAACGCACATACAATATCAATCAACCGTTTTACCGCCCGCTGTTCCACCCTCAGCGAATATTCCCGTGTCAAGAAAATCGGCGTATCAAACAGATGCAGCTGTGCCGACCCCTGAATCAGCACATCTGTAATCTTCGGCATCATATAGACACGGATTGATCTGCCGTAACAAAACTTCAACAGCTTATTCCTCTCCGGCGTCGGAATATCCCACAGCACAATCGCATCGTAATCCTTTAATACCTCCTTTTCAATGGCCTCTGCTCCCTTGCTGATATTCATGCATTTAACGACCCTGTATTTATCACTGCGGGTAGAAAATTTTCCAAGAATATCGTCAATGGAACGGTCTCCATAAACAAGCAGCAAATCCCTGGGCGGAAAAAACCTTCTGTAAAAAGAATTGCAAAAAAGAGTCCATATGCCGGAAATCACTAACTGTATCACCAAAACCGCAAGAATAGGCGCCACCGGAACCGTCCAGTTCCGAAGCAGCATAATCTGCGCATAAGAAATCACATTGACTGCAAGCAGCGAAAATATCTGCGAAAAAAATATTTCGGATGCTTTCAGATATCCAATCTTCAATCCGCCATAAGTATTCTCAAAAAAGAAAAGGAGAATAAAATAAATCCCAATGATTATAATGTGGCCGTTCTTGTAATAGTTTACCTTCCCCAGTTTGGCAAGATACGGATAATATTCTTCCAGCCAGATATATGCATATACCGCTGTCTGCAGACACAATCCCAGCAGGGACAGCAGCAAAACGATAACCCTTTTTTTTGATTCCTTTTGTTTCACCTTTGCTCCTCTTTTCTATATCCGCCTGCATGTCGCACGCCATGCCCATCCGACAAGATTCCACAGGCTGTAAACCACAGACAGTTTTTCTTCCCTCCGGTACAGATTCCAAATTCTTCCTACCGCTTTACATTTATTGGAAGACAGAGACTGCGCCGGTCTCCGGTATACGGCCAGTGCTTCATCCAGTCCATAGGCCGTATAACCGCTGCGCAGTACTTTCCACCAGGTAGCGGTATCCTCACTCGGCACATCCGGCATCCGGATTAGCTCCCTGTCAATTTTCTCTAAATCAAACAATACCGTAGTTGTAAAAATAATCGTCCGCGACAGCGCTTCCCGATAGGAAAGGGTTTCCGGCACATGGACCACTTTTCCTGTCCCTCTTGCCTGTTCATCCCCGAATTCATAAGCCGTAAAGACGAAAGCAGCTCCCTTTTCCTCCATAAAACGCAGTTCTTTTTCCAGTTTGTCCTCCATCCAGATATCATCAGCATCCAAAAAGGCCACATACCTGCCCGCAGCATAACTGATGCCCGTATTACGCGCCTTAGCCGCCCCTTCATTTTTTTCTTTGGCAATCAAGCGAATCCTTTTATCTTTTTCACACCACTTTTCAATTTTTTTTCTTCCGTCATCTGCCGAGCAGTCATCCACCAGCAAAAGTTCCCACTGACTATAAGTCTGACGGTACACCATGGCAATCGTTTCTTCGATATAGGCGCCCGCATTATACACCGGCACCACTATACTGACCAGCCTGTCCATCTCATACTCCGTTTTTCCCGCTCCATGCCAAAGCATGGATTTTCTCCTGTTTCCTGACGCCCGTACCTACAATTCTTCTTTTACTAAATAAATCGGACGTCTCTTCACTTCCATATAAGTTTTTGACAAATACTGTCCCACTATTCCGAGACAGAACAATTGAACGCCGCTGCACAACAGAATGATACATACCAATGACGGCCAGCCTGATGTCGGGTCACCAAACAACATTTTCCGTACAATCGTAAACACAATCATCAAAAATGCACAGATACAGAACAGCAGACCCATAAATGACGCAATCGCCAGCGGCACTGTGGAAAATGCGGTAATCCCGTCAATGGAATATAAAAATAATTTCCAAAAGGACCACTTGGTTTCCCCTTTCTTCCGCTCTATATTTTCATATTCCAGCCATTTGGTCTCATAACCCACCCATCCGAAAATCCCCTTGGTAAAGCGGTTATATTCCGTCATGGCAAGTATGGAATCCACCACCTGCCTCGTCATAAGCCGATAGTCTCTCGCTCCGTCCACGATTTCTGTTTTGGATATTTTATTGATAATCCGGTAAAACATGCGGGCAAAAAAAGAGCGGATTACCGGCTCCCCTTTCCTCGTTACCCTGCGGGTAGCCACCGAATCATAACCTTCGTCAATATAACGGAACATTTCGGGCAGAAGGGCCGGCGGGTCCTGCAGGTCACAGTCCATCATCACCGCATAATCTCCTTTTGCCTTCTGCAGTCCGGCACAGATTGCCGCCTCTTTTCCAAAATTTCTTGAAAAAGAAACCAAATGTACCCGCCCATCCTGTGCCGCCAGTTCCTTTACTTTTTCCACAGTCCTGTCTTTCGAACCGTCATCTATATAAATCACTTCCACATCCAGCTCTCTATTTTGAAAAAATGCGGAATTTTTCATTAATTCATCATAAAAATCGCGGATGTTTTCTTCCTCATTATAACAGGGAACTATTACACTAAGAAGTTTCATTTCTATTTTCTCCATTTGCAGCCTATCCTAACCTATCCGGACGTCTATAGAACCGGCCGGAATCCTGCCGTTCTAATTGGAATAATATTCCCGGATACGGCATTTATTTTATCACAAATAAGTATTCAGTGCAATATCGGGAAGAAAGGCCGAAACTTCTGCCGGAAACCGAACGGACACAGAACCGGACGGATACAGAACTAAATGAATACAGAATTAAATGAATACAGAACTGAATGAATCGATAGACATATATATGGCGGTACCGCACACAAGGGTGCGTCTCACACCGCCCTTATCATCTCACTGCGCATGTCCAAACTGATTTTATCTGCAATTTGGGCAATATACTCGCTGTTGGTCGGGCGTCCGGTTCCCGTCAATGCGGAATATCCGAATAATTCCTCAAAAATCCGGGCATTTCCCCGCAGCCATGACACTTCTATCGCATTCCGGATAGCACGTTCCACCTTCTGTTCCGTCGTCTTATATTTTTTGGCAATCTCCGGATACAGCAGCTTCGTCACGCTCCCCACCACTTCCATATCCTCTTCAGCCATTATAATAGACGAACGCAGGTAGTGATAACCTTTCAAATGGGCCGGTACTCCCATCTCCAGCATTACTTTCGTCACATACTGTTCCAGCCGCACGTCATCTATCCCGTCACGTCCCATGCCATGATTCCCCCTTATACATTTCCAATTCCCCTGTTATCTTTTTACTTTTTGAAACTCATATTATGAAGAATTGAATCATCATCTAAAATCTACAAAATCTAACATTTCCTGTTGTGCATCATACCATAATTTTACAGCCTCTGTAAACTGTAATTCATCGCGCTGCATGAACGGAGCATAACATCCTGCTACTGACGCTTCGCCTCTAGTGTAATGATTTTGTAATAACTGGACTTTATTCGCAGAATGAATCTTTTGTATGCAAGGCGCTTTTTCGCAGGCGTAGCGGTGGCTACGTCAAGAAAAAGCAACGACGCAGACAAAGATTCAGGCAAGAATAAAGTCCGGTTAATTACAAATCGTTACACTAGATTTAATTTAGCGAAAAGCCGGACTGAATGTCTCAACCAGGTAATCTCTATTCTCCTATGTTTTAAATAATTAATTTTGAGTATTTTCAGCTTCAGGATTTTAGTATATTATAGAATCAGTGCCTATCTTTGTATGGTATTGGTCAGAGTCAGTCTTAATATACCAAAGATTAGGTACTATTTTAATGTAAACGCACCAATTTATATAATAATTTTAATTCATTTATATAATAATGCTAATTTAAGATAATGAGAAAAACAGATACTAAATTACACGGAGGATTTGAATGTCTAATATATACTCGAATGAAGCAGGACATAAAGTCGTAGAAATAGATACAGTGATTTTTAACGGAAAAAGAAAGATAGATTGGGATAGTGTAGAAAACTATCTTAAGAAATATATTGGTAATAAATACGTGATTGATGAAACAGATGATGTTGTTTACATAGGTTCTGATTTTCCGGATGAGTATGCCAACAGCAGATATTCAACAAAAGCACTTGGTACGATTGGAAAAGCAAAGGCAAATGCTTCGCAGGTAATTCCCGAACTCATTAAAATTGCAACAAATATTTCTTTTCAAAAGAACACAGAACCTAAACATGCCAAGAACGCAAAATACGGTTGGTACAGATGTACGGTCAGATTTACTTTACCTATCAGTGACGATAAGGGTAATGTCATAGGGAAGAATTCCTTTCAAGGCAGAATGATTATCAGACAGGCTTATGACAGAAAGAAATACTTATATGACATTATAGACATAAAAAAAGAAACGTAGTACCCCGCATGAGCTAAAAGCTGTACGGCACAAAACCACATTTCCTTTTATAAAAATTTTAAGCTGTTCCCCTTGATTTGTCAAGATATTTTGGACATAAAAATATATTCCGTCAAATATCCCGCAGCGCATCATACACCCGCAGGATTTCCCCTACGCTCCATGCCTGCGCAAAACATCCTTTGGACGAAACCGGATTGCTGCCGTCATAAATCTCCGGCAGCTGACCGACACAACCCTCCCGCAAAGCCGGTTCTATGTATTCCAGCTGTCGGCGCACATACGCCCCGGCTTCCTCTGAATACCCTTCCACTTTCAAATATGCCAGATAATAACCGCCCAGCGGGAACACCCATACCGTCCCCTGATGATATGCCAAGTCCCGTTTCAGCTGCTCTCCTCCGTAAAAAGGACTAAATTCTTCATCTGACGGACTTAAGGTCCGCAGACCATAAGGCGTGTACAGTTCCCGGAATACCGTATCCACCACCTGTTTCTCCCTCTCCGGAGAAAGCACGGAGAACGGAAGGGATACCGCCCATATCTGATTGCACCGTATCTGATTATCTGCCTTCGTTCCGGACAACACATCCTTCAGGCAGCCGGCATCTTCATTCCAGAATTTCTCAAAACTCTTTTTCACCAGCCGCGCCATCCGCCCATAATCCATACCACAACCAATGCCGTCCGTTAAACCCGACTGTCCAAATTCCTCCATAATACAAAGCGCATTATACCAGTATGCATTGATTTCCACCGGTTTTCCATGCCTCGGCGTCGGAAGAATATCCCCCACCCGGACATCCATCCATGTTACCTGATCGTAACCGCTCCCCGCCGCAATCAGCCCGTCCGTATCCATCCCTATCCCGAAATCCGTCCCTTTCCGATACCAGTCTATAATCTCCGACATGGTTCCGTACGCACTTCTTACAAACTCCCCATCCTCCGTCTTCCGGTAATATTCATAGACCGCGAGAATGAACAGCAGCGCCGCATCCACCGTATTATAGCCCGGTTCCTGCGTCCCCTCCGGGAAAAGGTTCGGCATCAGCCCTTTCCTGCAATATGCCATAAACGTCTGTAAAATGCTCTTTGCCGTCTCGTATTGGCGCACCGCCAGACAACAGCCGTTTACGGCAATCATCGTATCCCTTCCCCAATCTTCAAAAAAAGGAAAGCCCGCTAATATCGTCTGTTTTCCCGTGGAAGCCCTGTAGGAAACGAACTGTCCGGCACCCGCTGCCAAAGCCGCAGCCGTCTCCTCTTTAAATCCGGCCCGTTCCCTCAGTGCATCCCTCACTTTCTTTACTTCGCAAAGTATGTCATCCACTGACGGAAGCTCCTGTTCCATGCCATATACGATGCAAAGCCGGCCGATGTCCTGCGGCGGAACCGTACATGAAATCCGGTGACTGACCACCGTACCTCCCGTCTCTTCCCTGCCGTCACAGGCGTCATACGCATAATAAAGACTGTCATGGAACACCGCAGGTATCTCATGGACTTCCCCGTCCGTATCGAAATAAAGCGTCTGCCCGTTGGAGCTGATTTTCCCTTTTTCCAGCACGAACTTCTGCTCTCTCGTAAGCAAGGTTCCCTTTGGCACAAACTGCAGGTGGGGAGATACCTCCAGCCGCACTGCTTCGCCTGAACGGTTTCTGATTTCATAGGATATCCCCACCGTATTCTTTCCCGGCTGCAAAGCAATGCTCCTCACTACCTCCACGCCTTTTACCAGATAAGTCCACCGGGGATAGTCCTCAAAGCAAAATCCTGACTGATGAAGATATCCTTCCTCTCTCTTCCCATGCTCCGTATAATCCTGACTGGAAATATGCACCTTCCGTTCCCCGATATACAAAACCTCCTCCAGCCTGTGAACCATATTGTAACGGTGATTCGGAGCATGTATGCAGGCCATCAGCACTGCGTGGTCATTCCGGCTGCATGAACCTGTCATGGTCAGCGACGAAAAACCCCCCAGCCCATTAGTCATCAGATAACAGTTTTCTTCTCCTCTTTCAAATGTCTTCCAGTCCTGTTTTCCATATATAAACTTCATTATGCCCTTTTCCTCCCAAGCAGCATACCGCTTCTCCCGGCAACCCATACACTGCTGCGCTGCGCATCTGTCTCCCTGCAGCAGCCGGCTTCTCTTCCGTCCGCCAGAATTTCCCATGTCCCTTTCGGAAGACTGACCGTATACCCGGCCGGGTCGGCATTATAAATAACGAACAATTCCTCCCACTCTCCTCCGCCGCGGATATCCCTGTTGTCGGCACAGAAGGAAACTACGCCCTTCTTATGGATTTTTTTCTCCTTAATGCGTGCAGCAGCTTCCGAAGATTTATCATACAAAGCAGGCAGCTTCTTCCTAAGCCGTATCAGTCCCCTGTAATAGTCTGCCAGTTCTTTCTGCTCCACTGTCTGACGCCACCTGAGCATATTTACCTCCGGTTTGGAACAATAGCTGTTTCCCTCCCCGAATTTTGTCCGGCCGAATTCCTCCCCTGCCTGCATAAACAGATTTCCCTGACAGGTAAAATAAATAAACGCCGCCAGCCTGTTGGCCTCTAATACCTCTTCATGCCGGACAGAAAAGTCAGACTCCCCATCCATCATAGTCAGCACCAGTTTATCCCACAGGGTAAAATTATCATGCGCCGACACATAATTAATAATCTGCCCACAGCTTACCGGACGGAAACATGACCCTCCGTCGCACCATCCGGTTACCGCATGAAGAATCAGGGACTCCAGATTACTTCCTCCATTCACAAATCCGGGCTTTTTTTCTAAAAACACATCTCCCTTGATTACGTCTCTCGTATCATCGCTGAATATTCCGATTCCTTTATCCAGACAGGCAGCATTTTCCTTCAATGCTGCTTTCGTACCTCTTTCCATGGGAGAACTGTCCGCCCTCCAGGGTTCCCCATACAGCAGCTTCTCTCCCTCTCCAAACGCCTCGTCCAGTTCCCGCCGTATCCGGTTCATCAATTCCACGGTCAGCAAGCCCATCAAATCAAACCTGAACCCATCTACATGATATTCCCTCGCCCAATACATAACCGAATCCGCAATATAATTATCCACCATGGCTCTTCCCGCGGCAATATCATTGCCGCAGGCGGAACCGTCCGAAAGACTGCCATCCTCCCAGCTGCGGTAATAATATTCCGGCACCATTCTCTGCAGCCACGAATCCTCGTTATAAGTATGGTTATATACCACATCCATAACTACCCTCAGCCCATTGGCATGCAAAGCCTGTATCATCTCCTTGCATTCCCGGATCCGGACTGTTCCGTCTGTCGTATCCGTAGCATATGAACCTTCCGGCACATTAAAATTCAGCGGGTCATATCCCCAGTTATACTGGTTTTCCCCTCCGTCCTCATCTACCGAGGCATAGTCAAAAAAAGGAAGCAGATGCACATGGGTAATCCCCAGTTCCTTCAGATATTCCATACAGGTCGGATACTCCTCTTTCGTCCCGTTCACTGTAAATGCTTTATATTTTCCCCGATATTCCTCCGGCACCCCGCTTTCCTTATCATAAGAAAAGTCCTTAATATGCAGTTCATAAATAATCCTTTCCTTCTCCGGCGCAGGCGCAGTATCCTTCTCGAACCCTTCCGGGTCCGTCAGTTTTAAATTCACCACCATACTCCTGTTCCCATTGCAGCAGCAGCCCACTGCATAAGGGTCTGCCGTCCTTGTATCTTTTCCGTTTATCCTCACCAGATAGTCATAATACATCCCATGCAGGCTCTCCCCAAACTCCAGCCCCCACACTCCCCGCTCTCCGGGCTTCATTTCTTTCCTCATATAAACAGGCGAATTTCCCTCTTTATACAGATACAATTCTATCCGCTCTGCCAGAGGGCTCCACACTTTGAACACTGTTCTGCACTCCGTACAGCTTACTCCCAAATCATTTCCGTCATACCTGTACTTTTCATCAAATTCTCTACTATTCATAGTCCACCACTCCCAAATAAAAAGGCCGCCACAAAATATATATTCTATTTTGCAGCCGCCTTTTTTATAAGTCAATCTGAAACTTCTTTCCTGACAAACGCCTAACCTTTGACAGCACCCGATATACCTTCCACATAGCACTTCTGCGTCAGCAGGAAGAGAATGGCTATGGGGATGGAGATAATAACGCATCCGGCATAGAACTGCGTATAATAATATTCCACAAATTCCTGCTCCAGCATCGTCCACAATCCGATAGCAATCGTATAATAGGGCCTCTCTTCTCCCATGATAACCCTTGCGAAAATATAATCCACCCAGGGCGCCATGAAAGTCGTAATCAATGTATAAGTAATAATCGGCTTTGACAAAGGAATCGTAATCCTGATAAACGTATCCCACTTCGTCGCACCGTCAATGTATGCCGCTTCATCGATGGTTCTCGGAATCGTGTCAAAGAATCCTTTCGCCATATAGAAGCCAAGTCCTGCACCACCTGAATATACCAGTACCAGGGCTACCTGCTTCAGCACACCTGTTTCCAACAGACCAAGCCCCTTCAGAATATAATAAACCGCAATCATGGACATGAAACCCGGAAACATTCCCAGTACCAGCGCTATGTTCATGAACGTCTTACGCATCTTGAAACGCAGCCTGCTCATAACATAGGATACGCACAGTACGAAAAACGCGGAAAGAATCGTGCTGAATATCGCAATAATCAGCGTATTCATGAACCATCTCGGAAAATCAATATTGCTGTTTCCATGGAACAGATTCGTGTAATTATTCAAAGTAAACCCTCTCGGCCATATATAACTTTTATAAGAACCGCTCTCTTCACGGAACGAGGTCAATACAACATAAAGAATAGGTAAAACCCAAATTACACTCAGAACCGCCAGCAAAATATGGCAGGCTGTATTGGTAATAAATCTTTTCGCTTTCATTATTGGAACGCCCCCTCATCTTTATAAGAACCTGTACGACGGTACGTTATCAGTGACACTGTTGCAAGGATAATGAATACCAAAATACCTATAACGGCGCCCAGATTATAATCTTTCTGCGTAATAGTCAATCTGTACAGCCATGTAACCAGCAAATCCGTTTTCCCTGCGTAATAATAATCGAGCGAATCAGGACCACCGCCTGACAGCAGATAAATTACGTTGAAATTATTAATATTTCCTGTAAAAGATGTAATCAGGTTCGGCGTCATGACAAACAGCATATAAGGAAGCGTAATCTTCCGGAATATCGTAGGCGCGCTTGCCCCGTCAATTTTTGCCGCCTCATACAGTTCCGCCGGAATATTCTGAAGGATACCCGTAGTGGACAGCATCGTAAACGGTACGCCAATCCAGATATTGATACAGATAATCGTAATCTTTGCATACAGCGGATTGGTAAAGAACGGTATGGATTCCGTTGTTCCTATCAGCCCGAATTCCCGGAGCAGTACGTTGACCGGACCGTTGGCATTGAAAATTGTCCTCATGCTAAGCAAAGTAACGAACTGCGGTACTGCTACGGACAGCACAAACATAAATCTCCAAAACCCTTTTGCCCTTGTTCCCTTCCTGTTAATCAGAAGCGCCAGCAAAAGACCGAGGATATAACAGCTGACCGTTGCCACAACCGCCCATATTAAGGTCCATGTCAGAACCGGCCAAAATGTAGCAGCCAGCTTGCTCCCCTGTGAAAACATGGATTTAAAGTTATCAAGCCCTACCCACGAAAACAGATTTCCGGGCGGCTGATGCTCGTGGTCGTAGCTGGTAAAAGCAATCAGAATCATGAATACCAGCGGCACCACCGTAAAACAGAGAATTCCGATAATAGGGAAAGCCAGCAGGAAAGCATGAAGGTTTTCTTCTTTTAATGACCTTATGTCATCCATGAAGGACGGAATATCCATTCCTTTTTCCTTCCGGAACTGTGTACAGTAAGCGCTTTTTCCTGACATGCACCCTACAAAGATAACTGCCGCCGTCAATGCCAGTGTGATAACGCCGTACAGCAGGCACAACATGGAATCGTCCCCCGCACTATACTCATAAATTCCCAATGCCTCATTAAAGACCTGCCCCTGTTCTACGGTTCCGAGAGTGATAAAGTCACCCAGCGCCCCGATACCGAAGGAAAACAGGTAGGCCAGATATCCAATTTCTATTGCCAGGAATATCAATCCCCTGACAATCTGCTTATTCGTAATATTTCCGAGTCCGAAGATAAAGAAGGACAGCTTTGTCATGCCGTTACCGTTCTTAAACGCCTGAGCTACGCTGGCGTCATTCGGCCGGGAATAAATCGGTTGGATTTTTTTCTTAAAAATTCCCATCTGAACCCCTCCTATTCCAGTTTTATTCCAGTTCCGCAGCCGACCTCCCAGCGCTTTTGCCGGCAGAGAAATATCTGCTCGCTTCGCTCTCATATATTCCTCTGGGGCGCTGTACGGTTGGCTG
>CAMXQE010000003.1 GCA_947246015.1 uncultured Lachnospiraceae bacterium
GGATTTTCTTAACATTTCTTCCATCGCTTTCACATATTCATCAAATGTCATAACCACAGAAGATCCCACAAAACTATAAAGAGTATTTACTGCATTTGGAAAAGCATTTGCTAATGCCTCTCGTAAAGTTGGCCCATTCTTCTCTGCCGCTTTAACTCTATCATCAATTTCTTTTTGTATTTCTTCTGCTGTTTTAACTGTTGCAAAACTGCAAGAACCTTTCACTCCATTTCGTTCCATAATACTGCGATCAAAATACACCGGCACGGATGTGTAGTCATTAAGACTTTGCTGCCACTTGTCCATAGAAAGGTAAGCGTCCCAATTTCCGGAACTTTTATATTCCTCCATAACCTCCTTTATCGCCGTACTGTAGTCTGCCTTATCTAAATAACTTTTCACTCCTGTCTTTTCAAACAGAATATCTGCTCTCTGCTTATCTCCTAAAGATGTATTTCCCGTCTCCTGATTAAGCATCATAAGTTCAGCATAGCTACAATTTCTTGGATCTATAATCCATGCATGGTGCATCCTTTCAAATTCTTCTCCCTCTGCGGTCCTGCCCTTTAATATGTAAATTGGCGTATCATCCGAATAAGTGTCTGAACGATGTATCTCAACGCTCTCCCCTGTCTTTGGATTTGAAAAAGACATCAACGGTTCATTCACTTTACTTCCTCTGTTTATATCTTCTATTTGATTATTAAAATTCTTACCTAAAACTCTCTTTTTACCCGTCACATAATTCGAGTTAATTCCAGTATTATTATCGATTCCATTTACATTCATTTTCTTTAATCCTCCATTGCCATCAATATTTTATTGGCAGCTCATCTGTCGTTCAGAGCCACCTCTGCTCTCTCATAATAAGTCCAAGCAGTTTATTACTTCATGCAGACATACCACCTGACTTCCCCTGTCAAACTTCATGACACCCCCTCGCTAAAAATCTGCCATCTGCTTATAATACGAACCAACCCTCAAAAAAGTTTCATACAGCCCCTCTGTCGTTCAGAGCCGCCCTGCCCCCTTGCAATAAGTCCGGGCAGTCCGCAGAAGCAAAGGTTTATGCGCCTCTGCGGAATAAGATGTAAAGATTATATTTTCACATCCAGCCCTTTTGCTCCTGCTGATTTCCCAGATACCATTGACGTGATGCTCTCGTCAGCGAAAATCTCATCCAAAACATCTGACGGTATCGGTTTTCCACATGTCCATCCGGGTACTTTCGCTTTCACAGCACTGGAAACCTTATTTGCGATGTTTACTTCCAACTGCCCTAACGTCCATGCTGCGGCTACCCGGTCTTCCTTCTTTAATGTCTTATAATAATTGCTTTTTGCTTGGGCCATTTCTTCCCACTCTACCTCATTATCACCAGACATTCCATAGTATTTGTAAAACGCATCTTTCACACTGTTAAAAACACGCTGCTTCATTTCGTCAGATACATTGATAATCTTCCTCGCATTGGGATTGTTGGTAACGCACATTCCCTCTACGCCATAAGAATTTTTACGGTGACCGGAAAGATAATCTTCAAGCGTATTCCTGCCGCCTGTCCCAGAGCTTCTGCCGAAAGTCTTATTCCCTCCGTTCATCCTTGAAAAGAGCTGCCAGATTCCCTGACTGTTATTTCCTATACGCATCATAAATCCCTCCTACACCAGTATCAGATTTTTACATCAAGCCCTTTTGTCCCGGATGATTTCCCAGATACGATTGAGGTAACACTCCCATCTGCGAAAATCTCATCCAATACATCCGACGGTATCGGCTTTCCATTCGTCCATCCCGGCACTTTTTCTTTGACCGCAGTAGTTACCGCGTGTGCAAGGTCTAAGTGGAGCCGGCTCAATGTCCATGTGGCCGGAGAACGGTCACTCTCTTTCAGCGTCTTCACGTAAGAATGTATCTTGTCATAATACGCATCTGTTTCAGCTGTATTATCGCCAGACATTCCGCCATACTTGTAAAACTCTTTTTTCACGTCCTCAAGAACATACTGTTTCATTTCATCCGATACGTTTATGATCCTTTTCCAGTCTGACCTTCCGGTTATCCTCATGCCCTCTACGCCATAAGAGTTTTTCCTGCGCCCGGAGAGCAGATCTTCAATAGCTTTAGAATTCGGATTACTTTTCTGGTTCTTCGCCCCCGAAAACGGAAAACTTTTGTTTGAAAAGAGCTGCCAGATTCCCTGACTGTTATTTCCTATACGCATAATAAACACCTCCCTGCTATATGGTTAAATCCAACTGTACGCCTTTGCCTTCTTCCTGCACTTTCACAGTCTGGCTTGATCCCGCCTTTATCTGTTCCATTAATTTTTCCAGAGTTTCCGCCTTTTCCAGCTTCTTCTCCTTTAAGGCTTCCTTTTCTTTCTTCTTTGCACGTTTTTCCGCTATCTGCTTCTGTACCTTTTCCTTATAGACTGTTCCGGGATTCTCCATTGTGTCCTTGCTCCTGCCGACCATCCAGTAAGACACTTTCCCATTTTTGTCAATAAGGGCACCTGCGCTGAGTATCTCGTCATTGTTCTCCTTTGCAAACTTCTCCACCCGTTCTGAATTACCGGACATTTCAGCAAAGACTTTCTCGTACTTTGCCGCCGCCGCAGGGTCTGATGCCATCTTCTCTACGATGCTGGAAGAAACCGCTATGTTGTTATAGCCCCTGCTCCCAAGCATATAGGCATCTTCCTGTTTCCCATTCTTGAAATCCGCCACGGTTATGTTCACACCCGGATACTTTTCTTTCAGGCTGTTCAAGTAATCCTGTGTGTTCCCGTTAAGCCCATTGCTCCCGTTTGTCCTGCCTGCTGCATTCTCTTGCCCTGCTGCCTTTGCCGCCGCAAGCTCCGCAAAGCCCACGCCGCCGCCTTTTCCTGCCGCTACATTCTTCTGGTACTGCTGCGCCAGATAATACTCTCCTAATTTACCCGTCAACCCAAAATCCATCTTCAACCTCTCCTTTCATTTTTCATCATCACGGACAGAATGAACACCTTGTCCTTTACTCTGAAATCCATTGTTCCCTCATACTTCTCCGCCGTGCTTTTGATGTTCGCAAGCCCTATCCCGTGGGATTTCTTGTCTGCCTTATCCGTTATGGGGAACTCCTCCTGCCGCCTCCGCACCAGCCGCCCATCAAAGCTGTTCTCCACTTTCAGGATCAACAGGTTGCCCTTCTGCAGGGAACTCAGCCGGATAAAGGCTCCCTCCTCCGGCTCCTTTGCTTTCAGCTTCCGGCATGCTTCAATCGCATTATCCATTGCATTCCCTAAGATAACGCCTATGTCATAGCTGTGTATTTCAAACCCCTGCGGGAACATCAGCTTGTCGGCATCCATCTTAAGGCCAGGCACATCCCGCACCGCCTCATGGTATTTCATGTTCAGCAGGGTATCCGCCACCGTGTTCCCCGTCTTAAATCGGACTTCCAGTTTTTCAAGGCTCCGGTTCAGTTCCGAAAGGTAATCCTGCAGTTCCCCATCCCCGGCAGGAAGCCGCTGGATGACGGCAAGGGTATTTTTCATGTCATGCTTCATGCCCCTAATGCCGGAATAGATGCGCTCCATCTCCTCCATGTGTTCCTGCAGGCTGCTTATCTGCTTTTCAAGGACGATCCTGCCGCTCTTTTCCCTGTTCCAGCAAATCATATCTTGAAACAGCTTCACACCGTACAGGATGGAAAGCAGTGACAGGAGCAGGATTGCCGGAATCACCACGACCAGAACGGGGTATCTGTCATACAGCATTTTGGGAACACTGTCCTCCACCATAATCATGATGATGCGTAGCAGCATACAGATCATAAGCCCTACCGCCGCAGGAGTAAGGATGAACAGCAGTTCCGTCCTGTTGATGCTGTAATCCTTTTCACGGAAATCCCACACAATCTTTTTCAGCGAAAAGTACAGCAACAGGGCAATAGCCGCATACTGGAGCAACTGCG
The DNA here is from genome assembly GCA_947246015.1 of uncultured Lachnospiraceae bacterium. Classification (GTDB taxonomy): domain Bacteria; phylum Bacillota; class Clostridia; order Lachnospirales; family Lachnospiraceae; genus Kineothrix. Next base: position 3,958 of record CAMXQE010000003.1, read on the forward strand.
TTCCGGCCACACCAGCTTTTATCGCCATACCGATAGCTTTTTCTGACTGGAACACGTCTTTCCCTACAAGCCAGTTAATAATATCAAGCACCCATCCGTCCACCACATTCAACAATATAACTGGTGCATATCTGCTGATATCCAGAACCGCCTGGAACGAAACTATAAGGAATACCGTAACAGGACGGAACGCTTTATAAAAGCACAAAGCAAGGAATGATATAATGCAAAGCGACAATGCCAGCGTCCCGACCGCCACCTTATAATCTTCATACCCCGGCGGCGAAACCCACATCACCGCCATTCGCAAAACCACATACAAGACCGCCACACACAGCCCATTCCACCTGCCTTTCATGCGGCGTTCCAGAAAGCTCCCTAAAAAATACTGCAGGCAGTACCCCTGAAAGACCGTCAGTACTGCATATAACATATCCGCCATTTTATACACTGGATACACCCCCGTTCTGCAAAAACCACATATACGCCTTTACAAATTCGCCATACTTCTTCTTGGTCAGATATACCCGGTCGCCGTTTGTGAGGGTTATGATCTCATTGTCATACTCCGTGATGTGAGCCATGTTCACAATGTACGCCCGGTGGCAGCGGTAGAATTCCTCCCCAAGCTGCCCTTCCAGCTCATCCATAGCCGCATAGATCTCTATGGCCTTATCCGCCCCAGCGGTGTGTATCTCCAGTTTCTTCGCCCGGCTCTCAATATACAGGATGTCAAACTGGTCAAGCGTGAGGTTCCTTGTCCTGATAAATAGGCATTTCCTTTCCTTCTTTTTCTTTGCCTCCCTTTCCGCCTTTTCCAGCACTTCCTCAAATTTCCCCTCGTCCACGGGCTTTAACAGGTAGTGGAACGCATAAAGGTCAAGGGCATCGAACACATACTCCTTAATGCCCGTGATGAATATGAGGACGGTATCCTCCTGCCGTTCCCGCAGGTTCCTCGCCGCCTCAATTCCGTTCATGCCGTCCATCTGTATGTCGAGGAACACAATGTCAAACCGCTTCCCCGACGCAAGCAGCTCATCACCCGTGGCATAGGCTTCTATGCTGCTCCCCGGCTTCTGCTCCTCAATCAGGGCGCATATATGCTCCCTTATCGCTTTTTCATCATCTACAACTGCTATATCCAAAATCCATCACCTCAAATCCATATAGGCGTTCACCTTTTATATCGGCAGAAAAAATGCGTTTTTTGGGCGGTGGGAACGAAACGACTACTTTTCGGGAACGAAAGGAAAAGGCATTTTGAAAAAATGTAAAAATAAGTCTAAAGTTTTTCGCCTTTCGTCCGGCAGCTCCACTCGCATATTACCTCTAACTTCCCCGCTTTCCATGTAATTTCCGGCCTGCCTGTGAAAATAACAGACCGCCGCATATGGTGGTGGGCCATCTGCGGCGGTTAACTTTTGTAAATTATCCTAAAGATTTCAAATTCCTGCGGTATTCCTCCATTTCTGCCTCGCTTACCGTGTCGTAGACAAACTGCAGCTCACTGGCCACGGAATCCCTCTCCTTCGGCAGATAAGCCGTGACCGGGTAAAAGTTTGAACTGGAGTTGCCTGCCAGCGCAAGCGTACCATCATCCCCGCTCTCCGTCCCGATGCTCAGGCCGTTTATCCCCATTGCCCGCAGTTTCTTAAGCTATGAAAAATGATGATAGAGATTGGTTCATTTTACAAATTCATCATATCCAAAGAAGACTTTCAAATGGAAAACACTATAAATATAGGTGAAATTATAAGCGACGATATCAATGAATTACTTCAAAAAAACGAGAACAATAGTGTTAAAAATGAAGCTGTTATATACGGACAGCTAATGCGTATATTCCGTATGCTATGTTACCAAAAACGGTGGTCAACCATCCCTATGGCAGTCAAATTTGCTTAGTTCAATACATGATACTTACAATAAGGCTCAAACAACTTATTATAATGTACCCTATAGGGTGGACAAATTTAAAAGTTCATACCCTAAAATCGGACAGTTTATCAATTATTTATAGCCTCTTGGTCCGCTTTGATAAAAGCTTCTTTGCCACCTGCCCAATCAGCAGATAGCATAACGCGGAAACTACTACCGTAATTGCCGCACTCGTCAAAAACCGCAATGCAAAACTCCATTCCACAGCATTTACACACCACATAAAGATATATGTGTGAGTCAGATAAATATACAGCGAACATTTTCCAAGAAAAGCAACTACTTTTTCTTTTATCCTGAGTTTGGATACCAACAGCAGCACCAGAAGCGTCCAGATTACTGCCGCCCCGATTTCCATCCGCAGCAGCTGCTCCGCTTCCCTGCCTACGGCCACATTCTCATCCAGTCCGGAACGCACAACAAAAAACATCCCGGCCGCCAGCACCGCAATCATTATGCCTCCGGCCCTGTCCGCCGCTTTCCTTAACGGTTCTTCATATTCCGCCGCTGCCACCCCTATGGCAAAAGCGATATTCGACACAAACCAGAAATCCTGCTTCCCCGCTTCATATAACGCATAAGAAAAAACATATGTAAAGATGCAGAACACCGTACATCTCGGTCCTTTCCCGCCCATTATGGTATATACCACGATAAAACCAATATAGAAAATAAACAGCACGAACATATACCAATAATCTTCTCCGCTCACGAATTTCCAAAAATCATGAAGGGATGTAAAGCCTCCTGACAACAGTTCAATAGCTCCCACTACAAGAAAATAAGGAATGTATACATTTTTTATCCGTTTCCATATGAATTGAGGGTGCATCCGCTCCTGCCCCAGCGATTTTACCATCGCATAGCCGGAAAAAAGGAAGAAAATATCCACCCCGTACGGCCCTAATTTACTCAATGCCAGCCGGAACATCTCCGCATTCCCCTCCGTGGGTGTAAACCATGTCCACCACTCCGCATAATGGGACAGCACCACCATCACTGCTGCCATCCCCCGGAACCAATCCGTCTCCCGTTTATTCATAAGCTGTCCGCCGTTATTACTCCCCATTCCCCGTACTCCTCTTCTTTTATCGTTTCCAATATTATCCGGAACCACTTGCATCATAACAATGCTTACAGATATAATCAAGAAACATGTGTTTAAGGTTTTCTTAAGTTTTCTTTAAGATAATGCACGAAAATCGGCTTTTTATCTCCATTTTGTTGCCAACCAAAGCGAAACAGATTAAAATAGCAATATACAAATCCAATTATGAAAGGTATGATAATCATATGAATAAAATAAAACTTAAAGCTCTTTTTATCTCCTTTGCCGCTTCGTTCCTCCTTTCTGCCTGCGGCTCCGGTTATGACGCATCCGATTCGTCAGGGACAAACACTGCGGCAGCGGAACCGGCAGCCAGCATCTCTATTGATGAAGTCTCATCCACTGTAGAACTGACCATTCCCAAAAACTATATGGAATCGGTCACTCAGGGAGAGCTGGATACCGCAGCCGAAGAAATGGGCATTGAATCCATTACTTTACAGGATGACGGCAGCGCCGTATACAGAATGACCATCGAACAGCATCAGCAAATGCTGGCTGATATCAGGGAAAATATCAGGATAGGCATGGAAAGCATGAAAGAATCCAACGATTACAAGAATTTCGTGGACATTACCGCCAATGAAGATTATACGGAATTTACGATTACCACCACCGAAGAAAGACTGGATGTAAAAGAATCCTTTTCTGTAATGACCTTTTATATGTATGGAGAAATGTATAATATGTTTAACGGAACACCGGCCGCCAACATCCATGTAGAATTCATTCATGCCGAAACAGGAGCCGTCGTAAGTGCCGCAGACTCCTCCAACAAAAAAAACTGACCGGCAATGAAAAATTTGAGAGGGCAAAAGAGTGAAAGATTTTTCAAATCTTTCACTCCACAAGTTTGTGTCTGCGCTGCATCCACAAACTTGGTATGCACAAAAAACAATGCAGAAATGAGGAAATAAATGTTTTATGAATTACAGCCGTTACGGCTTCAGGCAGGATGGAAAATAGAATTTAATAATTTCACGGAATATGACACAGACCTGCACGGAGAAAACGCTCTGCATGAATTATGTGAAGATTTGTTGCGGCTTTATAATGAAAAGGTGAACTTGATTATTGATTTAGGCTGGTATCCAGGTTGTGATATTAGCGGGCATTATGTTCTGGAGTTGATTAAAGATTTTAAATGGGATTATCCTTTGGAACGAATTTCAACTAAATCCAAAAAAGAAATTATTGCTTATATTGAAAAATGGGTGTGTTTCGAATTTTTTGCAAAATATTGCAACAAATAACAGACAGAGCGCCTTTTGCAAATAAAAGATTAAATGAAGTTATTGACCATTCAAAGCCCTGTCTGTATATACCACTGGCAATGGGCCAGGAAAAGTATGCAGATTGCTATGAATGGATAAAAGATGAATTGAAAAATGTCGATGTTCCTTATATTGAAATGGTGAAAAGCGCAGATGAACTGGCGGTTAAGAACATGAATGATTTTGGCGTAATATTTATTGGCGGAGGTAATACATTTAAATTATTAAACGATTTAAAGATAAGCGGGGCATTTGAAAAAGTCAAAGACCCCGCCGCAAGCAGCGGGGCATCAAATTTGAAACGCCCCAAGGGGCGGGGTATTTGACCCTCGCGGCAGTCGCCAAATGCTGCAGACACTTGGCTCGTTGCTCGCGGGAATAAAGGAATATTTGAATAGTGGAGGAGTTGTTTTTGGCGGAAGCGCTGGCGCAATAATCTTTGGAAAAGATTTAGAAGCCTGTCGGCTTGATGATATAAATGAAGTGAATTTAAATGAGACCAATGGATTTGATATATTAAATGGGATATCCCTTTTATGTCATTATACAAATCGAACTGCTGAAATAGATGAAAAAAGCAGGTAATATCTGTTGGAAATATCAAAACATAGAAAAGTCGCAGCATTGCCGGAAGAAGTAACACTTTTTGTAAATTGTGAGGTTATTGAGGTTATTGGGAATAGACCCTGTTACTTTTTTGAAAATGGTTTAATTATTAAACAGAATGGTATGAGAACTTTTCCTTTTGTAAGTAAAGCTACATAGAAAAACCACCCCTAAACTTTGGCGAGTGACGGGGTGGAATTTCTACTCTCAGACTGGTCAACCCACCTTGTGGGCGGTTGCTCTTTTAAGCTAAATATATCGTTTTATACTAAAATGTCAAGGAATAGAATGCGGAATAATCATAAAGGTGGTCACAAGCTTTATTGATAGAGGAAAGTAGTGACTGCCTTTACTTTTTCACATATATTTATTCCATAATCCCTTTTCGGAATTATGTACTCTTTAAAAATAAGTTATAATAGTACTGAAAATTCTTTAGGTTAAATCGAAAATGGGGTAAACGAAGAGGCAGTTCACCGGAATGTCAAAACTGCTTTTTCGTTTACCCCATCATCGATTCTAACCTAAAGAATTTAGTGCAATCAGCAGACATATAACCTCATTTCAAAGGCTTTATAGACTGTCTTCAACTGTCTTCAAATTTGCAGACACGTAAAAAGAACGGAAATGCCCTATTTATCAGCATTTCCGCTACTTTAACCAAGAGCGCGAGACGGGACTCGAACCCGCGGCCCCGACCTTGGCAAGGTCGTGCTCCACCAACTGAGCCACTCGCGCAAAATTCTGTCAGCACCTGTTCTGTACCAACAATAGCTATTTTACATATAAATTACACATTTGTCAACAGCTTTTTTTATTATTGTCATACTATATTCTTAAACATTGTTTTATGATATAATGAGCGTTAGTGAAGAGTACATGTCTGCATGTCCGGCGAACGGCTTATTCCACCACAAACCGCAGATTTATAATTCCATGAGCGTTAACAGGAAAAGCATACATGTCCGGCAAACAGCGAATGTCAACGAGGGAGAACAGAGGGACAATGAGGGTCTTAAACAGAATAAAGGTTAAAAAGCGGATGGCATTATGGATATGCCTGTTTATTATGTTAAATTCCACTGGTGTAAATCTTGCTTTTGCAAATGCATCGGAGAAACCGGAAGAAGGAAAAGTAAAGGCGGGGATTTTCTATTTTGACGGATATCATATGAAAGACGGGGAAGGAAACCTGACCGGATACGGCATTGAATTTTTAAACATGGTTTCAAAATATTCCCATCTGAATTTTAAGTATACCGGATATGATAAGTCATGGAACGAGATGCTCACAATGCTGGAAAACGGTGAGATTGATGTGGTTACGTCTGCCAGAAAGATAAAGGAACGCGAAGAAAAATTTGCCTTTTCGCTTCCCATTGGAAGGAACAGTACCATCCTTTCAATCCGGGCGTATGATACTCGTTTCCAAAGCGGCGACTATAAATCCTACGACGGAATGAAAATCGGCGTACTTGCCGGAAGCAGCCAGAATCAAACGCTGGCGGAGTTTGCGGAAGAAAAGGGCTTTTCTTATGAATCCATAGAATATGAAGATTCAGAGCAGTTGGTAAATGATTTGCAAAGCGAAAATATTGACGCCGTTCTCTCCAGCAATCTGCGCAAGACACAAAACGAAAGAACCCTCGATACACTGGCAACAGAAGACTTTTATGCAATTGTCAGGAAAGATGACACAGAGCTTCTGCATGAGATTAATTATGCCATTGAACAAATGGATATTAACGAAGGCGATTGGGCAAATACTCTGTTTTATAAATACTATGGGCCGGTCCATTCCGACCGGCTTATCTTTACCGAACGGGAAAAGGCATATATACAGGATGTCCTTTCAGGAAAGAAAACGATTACAGCCACAGCCATCGGCGACCGTTCACCCTATTCCTATGTGGAGAATGGAAAATTAACAGGGATTATGCCGGATTATTTTGCCGAAGTTATGGAACTGGCAGGATTGCCGTACGAAATGATAGTGCCAAAAGACAGGGAAGACTATTACAAAATAGCTGACACCAACAGTGTGGATGTGGTCATAGACAAAAGGACGGACGCTGTGACATCAGAAGATAATCCGTACCGTGGCTTCCAGACAGATACCTATCTGACGGTAGGCGTAGCAATGGTGACAAGGACAGATTTCACAGGGGAACCCAGGGTAGTGGCTACTGCCGATGTACAGGGCGATTTCCCCTTGGAAGAAGGAATGATAGGAGATGCCGGACTTCTGCATTGTGCAGACCGCGAGGAAGCGCTGTACGCCGTTTTGGAAGGACGCGCAGATGCCGCTTATGTGTACACTTATACGGCCCAGATGTTTGTCAATAATGATTTTACAGGCTCCTTACAGTACAGCATGGTAGATACTGTACGTTTTAAGTTCCGGATGTACGTGAGGGAAGAATGTGACCACGAACTTGTAACGATACTGGATAAATGCATCCGGCAGATGCCGGAAGACGTGTTCAGCCATCTGATTACAGAATATACTGCTTATGAACCAAGGGAATTGACATTTACCCAGTATATACTTGCTCATCCCGGCAGGATGGCATCCGTGATTTTAATCATTCTCCTGACCTTTGGCATTATTCTGATGCTCTGGCTGCGGGCAAGGTGGAACAGGAAAATTTTAGAAGCATCCGAACGGTCAAACAGGGAACTGGAAGGGCAGCTTGCGATTGTAGATGCATTAAGCCGTGATTATCTCAATGTTTATGCAGTAAATACTGAAGAGGATACAGTAAGAGCCATAAAAATGGAAAGCTATATCATTCCGGAATTAAAACAGGACGCAGGGGCAGCACTTCCCTATACGGCAGTTATGCTCCGCTATATTCAGGAGCGTGTTCATCCGGATGAAAAACAGGAAATCACGGAAGCGCTTTCCCTTGCCAGAGTTACGCAAAAGCTGGATTCCAATATGGAGTATACCGGAAGTTACCGCGTGCTGGCGGATGGCGAGATACATAATTTCCAGTATACTTTTGTAAAAATAGAAAGCAGCCAGTTACAAAAAGACTTTACAGTACTGGCCGGATTTCGGAATATTGACGAAATGGTACGCAAGGAGCAGGAACAGAAAGAGATTCTGGCGGAAGCTCTGGCAGAGGCCCAATATGCCAACCAGGCAAAAACCACGTTTTTAAATAATATGTCCCACGACATCCGCACACCGATGAATGCGATTATCGGCTTCACCGCGCTGGCTGCTTCACACATTGACGACAAAGAGCTGGTACGGAATTATCTGGACAAAATCATGACATCGGGCAGGCATCTTCTGAGTCTGATTAATGATGTGCTGGACATGAGCCGGATTGAGAGCGGAAAAGTCAGGATTGAAGAGAAAGAAGCCAGCCTTCCGGAAATCATGCATGATTTAAAGACCATCGTACAGTCAGATGTAAAGGCAAAACAGCTGGAATTTTACATTGATACGCTGGATGTGACAAATGAAACAATCATCTGTGATAAACTCCGGCTGAATCAGGTGCTTTTAAATATCCTGAGCAATGCCATGAAATATACGAACCCCGGCGGCATGGTCAGCGTACGTATTATCCAGACCGGCGATACGCAGGAAGGCTATGCCTCTTATCAGTTTAAAATCAAGGATACCGGCATTGGCATGAGTGAGGAGTTCCTAAAGCACCTCTTCGAACCCTTTGAACGTGAACAGACTGCGACTGTAAGCGGCATACAGGGAACAGGGCTTGGACTTGCAATTACGAAAAATATCATTGATATGATGAACGGAACCGTCACGGTAGAGAGTGAAGTCGGGAAAGGAACAGAATTTACCGTAGCATTCCGGTTCCGTATTGCCGATTCCGCAGAACAGGAAGTGCACTTTGAAGAGCTGGCGGATGTCCGTGCATTAATTGTGGATGATGATATAAATACCTGTATGAGCGTAAGCAAAATGCTATCTGCCATCGGTATGCGGCCGGATTGGACTACCCGCGGGAAAGAAGCCATCGTCCGCTCGGAATTTGCCCTGGAACAAAAAGAACCTTACGAGACTTACATTATTGACTGGCTGATGCCGGATATGAACGGAATCGAAGCAGTCCGCAGAATCCGCCAGATAGCAGGGGATACTGCAAGGGTTATTATATTGACGGCCTACGACTGGGCAGACATCGAAGAAGAAGCAAGGGACGCGGGGGTTACGGCATTCTGTTCCAAACCCATCTTCCTTTCCGAACTCCGCGGGATTCTGACCGCCCCTTATACAAAAGCGGAGCAGAGTACGGAAAGCAAAGAAATTCCGGAAGAACTTTTTACCGGAAAGAAAATACTGCTGGCGGAAGACAATGAAATCAATCAGGAAATCGCGAAAGCAATTTTAGAGGAAGCAGGATTTGTATTAGATATCGTAAATGACGGAACGGAAGCCGTAGATACGGTGAAAAATGCTCCCGGCGATACCTATGACCTGATTCTTATGGATATCCAAATGCCGATTATGGACGGGTATCATGCAGCACGGGCCATCCGTGCATTGGATGACCCCGTACGGGCATCCATCCCGATTGTAGCAATGACCGCCAATGCGTTTGAAGAAGACCGGAAGATGGCACTGGAAGCCGGAATGGACGACCATGTGTCGAAACCGATTGATGTGCCGAAACTGCTGGAAACAATGAAGAAACTATTCAAAACCCGTTCGAACGAATAAGCTGAGTGCCGCAGGGTATCCCCTACCCGATGCGGCACAAATACTGCTCCGTCAAAATCTCCGGAATCTTTCCATTCCCGGCCACAATATCCGATACATTGCCTGTTCCTGCATCTGCTCCCCGATAGTCTAACACCAGTCCTCCGGCTTCCCGCACCAACAGCATACCCGCCGCAAAATCCCACAGCTTCAATCCCCGTTCAAAATACCCTTCAATCCTGCCGCACGCCACATTTGCCAAATCCAACGCCGCGGAACCGGTACGCCTGATATCCTGGCAGTCCATGAAAATCGACTGGAATACCGGAAAATTTTCTTTCGCCAATTCCTTATAATACGGAGATGTTCCGATAGAAATCAGACTTTCTCCCATTTCCTGTGCATCGCTTACATGTATCGGCCTGCCGTTTCGGTAAGCTCCTTTCCCTTCCTCTGCCCAAAACATTTCATCACTGTACGGATTGTACACAATTCCCATCACTATCCTCTGATTATCCATCAATGCCAGTGAAACCGCGCTGTTTCTGTAATCATGAATCAGATTCGTAGTACCGTCCACCGGGTCCAGCACCCATACCAGCCCTGCCCTGTCGATTTCGTCATTGGACTTTTCTTCGCCCATAAACTGCACTTCCGGATACAATTCCTTTAATTTCCCGCAGATAAACCGCTGTACTGCAAAATCCACTTCCGTTACATAATCCGCCACACCTTTTTCCTTTGTATGCCCTGCTGCCTCCCTGTCCTGAAACAACTTTCCGGCCTCTGTTACAATCTTCTTAACTTCCTCTATTTCTATCTGCATATGTACTTCACTCCATTCTGCATTTTACTTTTCATTGTCCGGTCTGCCCGCATTTAAATCGGTATAACAGTCTAACAGCCCCACCGTCTCATTCGCCGGCCTCCCGTACATATTGCAGCATTTATGGGAAACCTCACCACTTTTACTGCTCTTTTCATCCATTTCCACACTCATTCTCACTACGCCCATCTGCGTTTCACCATCCAGATGTTTTAAAATATCCTCAATCAAACGCTCTTCTTCCATATTGCGGTACCCTCCTTCCCTCTGACAGCTTCCTGTCAAAAATACCTAAAAATCCAAAGACAATCCATCAAAAAAGTCCCTGCTTCCCATCTTTTCCGCCTTATACCGAATAAGAAAAGCTTTCATCTCCGCATACTCACCCGGCATATCCGTCAATATGGCGTCAAAATTTTCCTCCGTCACACAGCCGATATCCGCGAATTTTTCAAAATATTCCTGTTCATGTCCATACTCTTTCAAAAGCACTTCCCAGCTTTCCTCAGATTCACAGCCTTTCGTATGCGCCACCAGATAATCCCGCAGCTTTCTTTCGTCCGCTTCCGACAGACCGATGGGATTCATCAGCCGCAGCAAAGCCAGACGCACCTTGCCCTTCCTTTTATTCTTCACAAATTCTTCCAGGCTGCTACCGTAATCCTCTTCACCGCAAAGTATCATTTTCGTATACCCTTCCCCGTCCTCCTCCTCCATCACCGTGTTCATTTTTGCATCCCATTTGCGTATCCAGCTTTCCGAACCCGCCTCTGCCGGAACCATCAGATATTCCGTATCCAATATCCCGGCACTGGCTGCCAATAGCGCCGCCTTTTGGCTTTCCTCATCTTTTCCGGACGGCTGCTTTCCTCCGATTTCCCCCCTTTCCATTTCCGGTCCGTAAGCATACACCCGCCTCACATTCGGACACTCCATGAAAATCCGGTTTCCAAGCTTCATCTCCTTTTTCGGAAGCCATACGCTTTCCAGATTGGTACAATAAGCAAATGCCCAGTCACCGATTTCTTCCACTGTCTCAGGCAATACTACTTTCCTTAGCTGCTTCCTGCTCAGAAACGTCTTTTTGGAAATGCTTTTCACGGGAATCCCGTCTATTTCCTCCGGCACCCATACCTCCGTATCCGTACCGCTGTAATCGGTTATCCTGATTCTCCGGCCATCCTCGGCTGTATAACCGATTCTTCCCTCTAATGTTTCTAATGTTCCGTTTCGCTTATCCATTCTCTCATCCCTATAATGCCAGCTTCTCTATCTCCTGCATCAGATTCTCCTGCCGCTCGGACAACCGCAGCGCTTCGTTATGCCGCTGGTAGTCTTCACTGCCAAACATTGCAATGAAACGCGCTCCGGCCGTATTCACCGTCAGTTCCGTTACCAGTATCAGCATCTCATTTCCTTCTTCAAAGGCTTCCTCCACAAAGGCAAACAATCCGTGCAGCCTCCGTTTTGTCTCCTCCGTCTCCAACTTCATCCGGGAAACTTCCGCTTCGAATTTTATCTTAATCTCCGCAAACGCTTCTTCTGCCGTAACCGCCTCTCCCACATACAATTCCTTTTTCGTCCGTTCCAGAAAATGAATGACGCTCCTGTGCTTCCTCCGGTCACTGTCTGATAAAGAATTAGCTTTCCGAAGGGAATCCACCATTTTTTTCTTCGCCTCCGCCTGACGCTCCATCAAATCCGTCACTGCTGACATATCCGCTTCCTTCTGCGCCAGACTGCGCAGCGCTTTTAACGGAGCCATCAGTTCATTCAGATAATCCGCGGTTTCCACCCGCTCCCTGATTTCTCCCAGCAGTTTATCCATCAGCATACTGAGCAGCGAAAGCCTTTCGTCGAAAGAAGCCGCTTTTGCCCGTATTAGCGCTTCTTCCGGCGCAGCCCCGTTCAGGATTTCCTCCACGTGATAATTCTTCTTATACTTATTATATAAATCATAATAGGCCGTGAATTCCTTTACGATACGCTCATTGCGCAGATACTGGCCAACCAGTGTCTCATCCACCGTCAGCCCCTCTTCCTCATACAGATAAAGAATCTGGGACAAATCCTCCCATCCTCTGGCCGTTACATAAGAACGCCCCTTTACAGTCGTCTCGATTTTATAAAAATGTTCTTTCTTTAATTCCAAATAACTGGTAATCACATTATGGATACCCTGATTACCCGCATATTCCTTCCATACTCCATAATCCGCTTCCACATCCAGCACTTTCAGCCGGTCCATCGTCACCACATCAAATTCCCGTACCGACTTATTGTACTCCGGCGGATTGCCCGCAGTCACGATAACCCATCCTTCCGGCACCCTGTGCCTGCCGAATATCTTATACTGCAAAAACTGCAGCATGGACGGCGCCAGTGTTTCCGACACGCAGTTGATTTCGTCCAAAAACAGGATTCCCTCCTTTATGCCGCTCTCCCTCATCACATCATATACGGATGCTATGATTTCGCTCATGGTATACTCCGATACCTGATATTTCATCCCATCGTACTCCTTTTCCTCTATAAAAGGCAGACCCAGCGCCGACTGTCTCGTATGATGGGTCATCGAATAGGACACCAGTGCAATCCCCAGCTCCTGTGCAATCTGTTCCATAATTGCCGTCTTTCCCACCCCCGGCGCACCCAGCAGAAAAATGGGCCTCTGACGCACCACCGGAATCCTGTATTCCCCGAAACTGTCCTTTTTTAAATACAAATCCACCGTATTCCTGATATAATCCTTTGCCTGCTTAATATTCATCTTTATACCTCTTCTCCGCCCTTGCGGACTCAAATTCAATAGTTGAAAGCGCTTTTCTTTCAACCTTGTTAATCATGCTCCCTTCCGATATCATCCTCATTCAGCACAATCCCGATTGCCCAGGGCGGCAGCTCAGGCCGTTCCCCGTTCTCGTCCAAAAATACAAAAATCGTATCATACTCCGGCATCTGCGCCGGATATATCCCATATCCGTCCGTAAAGTAAATAAGCCCTTTCAGATTTTCGAATTCCCCTTCCGCTGCCAGCTTATCCACATATTCAAATACCGGACGGAAATCCGTAGAGCCGAATCCTTTCAGCTTCCCATTTTTCATGAACTCATCAAAATCTTTCTCTCCGGTAATCTTCGTATCGCTCTGCACTTCACTGTCACACTGGACGATATGCACATTTATTTTCTGGAAAAAATTCTCCGTCCCTTTCAGAATCGAATAAGTTTTTCTCACAAACTCCCTGACGATTTCTCCCCTGCAGGATGCCGAAGTATCGATAGCGATAACAAATTCCTTCACTTTCTTCGTATCCTTATACTCCAGCGGTTCCACTAACGGCATATTTCCGTATTCCGAAAGTCCGTACGTATAATAAATATAATCAAATTCATCATCATTGACCTGCATATCTTCGCCCATAACCGTAAACTTCTGCAATATCTGCGCATAATCATACCGGTCCTTCGTAGCCTCTGCCAGGTTCTTTTCCAGACTTTCCGAGCTGCTCTTATCTTTGGAAAAAGATTTTAAATCCGCCTTAATCCGTTCACTGATTTTCTTCCACTGCTCCTCCGTAACCATCATCTGTTCCTGTCCGCGCCAATATATATGCTCATCCCGATGGAACAGCCTGTGCCACTGCATCCGCTCGCTATCGCTGATTGGATTGTTCTTCAGATACCGGTAGATTCTCTCCGCCGTCAGGACGCCCACATCCTCCTTCAGATAGTGCAGTTTATTACGCGCCTCCGCATCCGTCTCCAAAACTGCCATATACAGCCCCATCTCCAATATGACGTTCTCTACCGCCGCATCGACCGCCAGGTCCCACAGTTCCGTCTCTTTTTCCGCATATGCGAAGCTATGGTAAAACACACAGTGGAACAGCATATGCAGATATAACCGCACCGGATAATTTTTTTCTTCCTTATATTGTTTCAGCAGCCATACCGGATCATAGTACAATTTTTCCCCGTCCGTCGCCGCACCATCCGTCGCCGGCTTTGGCTCTGGTTTCATTCTTGACAACGCGACATCCAGGAAACGCATATTCACTACAATATTGTCCCTGGCTAACTGCATAACTTTTCCTGCAAGCCCCGCCGCCTGCTCCGTACGCCCTGCCCGGTCGTTTTCCATTCTCTTCTTCTCTGCTTCCGGCTTTACATCCATCTCCATGCTCCCGTTCTTATCTGTCTGATTTATCACCATTTATATCTTACCAATCTTTTCACATATTTACTACCCATAAATAAAAACAAAAACTTTGGAAAATATTTTTACCGGGGCAAAATATTTCCCAAAGTTTTATTCCATAAACCGATTCCTCACATCATCCAACCGGAACTACATAAAAATCGCTTTCCGCAGGAATACTTCCTCCATTTGGATTTGGCCTGGCAAATAACAGGCTTTCTACCTGGTCCACATCAATAATCCTGTCCGTTGCAAACGTAACCATATAAGTATCCGTGTCCTCTTCATCGTACCCCATGCTGCCCCCGTTCATTAAATAAGGATATAACGTTCCGTCTTTCATCTTCACGCCTCTCAGCATCGGAGGTTCCGCAACCATCTGCGCTTCAATCGGACTGCCGTTTTCATCGACGCCCTCTTCCGTCACCCACGTCAATGGGAAATCATATTCCACATGCATGGAAACCGGCGATAACTCCGCCTTTGTAACCACAGCCCCGGAATCCCCTAACGGCGCCTGCAGTTCATATACCTCCATACTGTCCTTTCCCTGCAGGTTCCAGTCAAAGCTCCATGTATCTTCCACATCTGTGCCCAGATATGCCGCCTTTGCCACTGTCCCCAGATTCTTCAGCTCCACATGGATTGGTTTGTCAATAAAACAGCCTTTGGTAAAGCCCGACAGTGTAATCATATACTCCATGCTGCCGTCTTCCATTACAAACCGTTCTATGCTCTCATCACTATCATAATCAATCGGCGAACTGTCCGCATAGACAGCCCTCCCGTCCGGCCCTACAATCAATCCATTGTAAAAGCTGGCTGTCCAGTTCAAATCTTCCACTCCTTCCACATTGACATATATGCTTTCAAATGCCGGTTCCGCACCATCCGCCAATGTGTATCCGTCTACCCGGAATACAATATGGGCGAAATAATTATCCGTAATGCTCTGCTCGGCCGTTATCGTAACTCCCTGCCTGGTGCACTCCTGCATGGCAAACGCTACCGCGTGCTCCTCCTTCAGCTGAACCTTCTGTTCCTCCGTTATCTGCATCCCCTCTTCCATGCTCCTGCTCCATCGGAAATACGCTGCTGTTGCGGTAATACCCGCACAAGCCACGGCTGCTGCCAGGAAAATACCAGCCGCACGCTTCACGGATTGTCCGGCCCTCCCTGCTTTCTTTCTCTTCCCTTTTCCATTCCATTTTTCATTCCCTTTTCCATTCCTTTTCCCATTCTTTATTCCTTTTCCATTCTTCATTCCTTTTTTTGTACTTCTTATATCATCCCTCATATTCTTCCCTCCGTCTTCTGTTTCATCCTTTTGGCTTTCACAGCTTTCCACAGCCCCACTTCTTCGCCCTTCGCTGTTCATCACCCTTATCGTGTCAAAAGCTTTTGCCGCCTTATCCTGTACGACCTCCGGAATTTCCACATCCATTTGCAAAGCTTTTATCAAATCCTTTCTATCCATCCTTTTACCTCCGATTCATGCAAATTCCTTTGCCAACTGCTGCCTGCCTCTTGCCAGCCTGCTCCGTACCGTACTTTCCGGCATCGAAAGAATCCGGCTGATTTCTCCTGTTTTAAAACCTTCCACATAGTAAAGCACCAGCACCAGGCGGTATTTTTCATTCAGCGAGTCCAATGCTTCCTTCCACTCTGCATTTGCAAATTTGACATCATACGAAGGAATGTCCGGAATCTCTTCCACCAAAGAAAGATTTTTCTGCTTTCTCAGAATATCATTACACTTGTTAATCAAAATCCTTGTCATCCATGTACGGAAAAAAGATTCCTCCTTCAACTGCCACATTTTTTCCCAACAGGTCAGTATCGTTTCCGAAATTGCATCCGCTATATCCTCGTCATTATACAGAATTGACCTTGCAGTTTTGTACATATTCTGCATCTGTGACTGCATCAGTTCCGTAAAAGCATCCGGATTGCCCTGCTTTGCCTTTCTAACCAATTTATCCATAACCATCCTCCATGCCTTCAGTCATTCGTATGTACCTATCCATACACTGTGCGGCTCCCTCTCTTTTCTTTGTACGTACAATCGCTTTTTGAGGTTCTATTCATTAGACGGCAGATTTCAAAAAAATGTCCCAACCAATTTTTCTTTTCACAAGAAGAAAGGCCCCGCTTTCGCGGAGCCTCTCTTCTTTATTTTCTTATGAGGGGGGAGATAGTGAGTTTTTAAATAGTGAATTCTTCAACTATCTGTAATACATAATAATAGATAAATGTGTCCTTCCTGTGTCTTATTTTGAAAAAAGTTATAAAATTTCCAAACCATTCATAAACTAATTCTAAAATAATCTTAACAATTGGAACATCTGTACCTTAATTATCCCCATCTCCTTCACTTGCCGCTACAGCAGATACCACCGAAGAAACCACGGCAACAATAACCGCAATAATTATAATAAGCAGTCCTCCACCCAAAATCAACATTTCCATATCTTTCTACCTCTTTCCTTCCTTCATCTGACGCTTCTTTATTCTTAAGGATTATTCCAATAACTTTGATTTTTATTATAGCATATCATTCCCGCTTTTGCATCAAAAAATTGACTGGAACCGCGATTCCCATCTTCCTTATACCGCCATATAATAAATATATACTATTAATATAAAGGGGACGTCTCATGGATACCACAATTCATCTCCCTGCAATCATCGCCAATCTGCAAAATGGCGTTTACCCTAAACTCGGAAGCGGTTCCGGCAGACGGGTTTACGACTTACAAAACGGCACTGTCCTGAAAACCGCCAGAAATGTCAGAGGCTATGCCCAAAATCAGATAGAATATATCATTTCCGAAATGGATGATTCCGAACAATTTGCCAAAGTCCTCTATATCTCCAAAGACAATCTGTATCTTATCATGGAAAAAGCAGAACCTGTAACTGATTTCTCCCAGGTACGGGACTATTTTAAAGTCAATACTAACCGCGAATTGTTTCAACTGAGCAACCTGAGCTATATTCCGCGCAAATACAATCTCCTCATCAGCGATTTATGCCGCCCTGTCAACTGGGGACTCATAAACGGCCGCCCCGTTATCATTGACTACGGATTCACCGGAAGAATACGCCGTAAATACTACTCACTCTTATAACCGCCTCCGTTTCCCCGAAATTTTCCCTAATCCACACCCCGCAGCCGCACATTCTTCACATAAGGTCTGACACATTCCGCCAGCCGCTCCAGCTCCTCCTTCGCATAAGCGTGAAATCCGGTTTGGATTACCGCCCTGCTGTCCTGATAGCCCTGCAGGAAATATTTTTCTGCTCCGGCTATCTCCCTTCCTATGGCCGTCAGTTCTTTTTCCCCATGCAGCTCCTTCACTACTGTCGTACGGAATTCGTACCTGACTCCGCTTTCCATGACGATTCTTATAGATTCCCGTATACGTTCCGTATCCAGCCCCTCCACTCCCGCTGCCTCTCCGTAACGTTCCATACTGCTCTTAATATCCATGGCTATGTAATCCAAGAGCTTCTTTTCCACAAGCCCGCAGAGCGTCTCCGGCCGGTAACCGTTCGTATCCAGCTTCACCAGATATCCCAACTCCCCGATTTCCCGTATAAAATCTTCCAGTCCTGTCTCCAGCGTAGGTTCCCCGCCGGTAATACAAACCCCGGTCAGAATGCCTTTTCTTTTTTTCAGAAATTCCATCACCTCCGCCATGGCTATTACCGGCTGACTTTCCGGCCGCATCACCAAATCCCCGTTTTGGCAGAAAGGGCACCGGAAATTGCACCCGCCCAGAAAAACCGAAGCCGCCACATGTTCCGGATAATCCAGTAAAGTTGTTTTGTTTAATCCATGTATCCGCATTCTGACACACCTCACCCATTCCTCAGACGTAAAATTTATTTGATACTATGTAAGAGATATATTATACTAAAATGACAGGAAAGTACAGTATTCTATGGCAGGAAGGACAGACTATGGATATTCACGAAAAATACATGAAGGCCGCCATTAAGCAGGCACAGAAAGCATATGCGCTGGGCGAAGTCCCTATCGGCTGCGTCATTACTTATGAAGGCAAAATCATCGGCCGGGGATATAACCGCCGCAATACTGATAAAAATACCCTCTCCCATGCAGAAATCACCGCCATCAATAAAGCCAGTAAAAAAATCGGCGACTGGCGTCTGGAAGGCTGTACCCTCTATGTCACCCTCGAACCATGCCAGATGTGCGCCGGAGCCATTATCCAGGCACGCATAACCGAAGTCGTCATCGGCAGCATGAATCCCAAAGCGGGCTGCGGCGGTTCCATCCTGAATATTTTGGAAATGCCCCAATTCAACCATCAGGCCAAAGTAACCAGAGGCATCCTGCAGGATGAATGCAGCCGTATACTCACTACTTTTTTCAAAGAACTGCGTATCCGTAATAAATTGGAAAAAACGGAAAAATCATAGCGTCCATTGACAAATCCGTTAAAACAAAGTATACTTAAGAAACCGTGCAGCCGGGGCGTTAGCGGTGTCCTGTACCTACAATCCGCTCTAGTAGGGGTGATGTTCTGTCGCGGGCTTACGTTGGTATAGCTGCCCTTTATAAGTGGCGTTGAAGTTTGGGTCTCACGCAATGGGAATCTGTGAATCGTGTCAGGTTGGGAACAAAGCAGCACTAAGCAGAAGCTTCCATGTGCCGTGAGGGTGCCTGGCGGAGTTAACTGTAAAGGTAACGTATATTGATTACGTTCAACACAGAACGCACGGTTTTGATAATGCAAGTGCTCCATCCGGATGGAACACCAAATAGCAGATGTAAAAACGGAGGATTCCATAGGATGAATTTATCGGACTGCACTCTTTGTCCCAGAAATTGCCATGCAGACCGGAGTTCGGTTTGTATCGGGAACCGCAATGCGGTCTGCCTGGAAACCGGAAGCATACAAGACTCCGTCTCCGGACATCTCGGCTATTGCGGACAAACAGATGAAATAATTGCGGCGAGAGCTTCCCTCCATATGTGGGAAGAACCCTGCCTGTCAGGACAGACCGGTTCCGGCACTGTCTTTTTTTCGGGCTGTAATATGCGCTGTGTCTTCTGCCAGAACCACCATATTTCTACAGGCAGGACAGGAAAAAAGATTTCCGTTGCGCGTCTTTCCGGGATATTCCTTGAACTGCAGGAGAAACACGCCTGCAATATCAATCTGGTAACTCCCACCCACTTTCTCCCCCAAATTATTCAGGCGCTGGAACTTGCCAAAAGCAATGGTCTTACCATTCCGATTGTCTATAATACCAGTTCATATGAAAAAGTAGAAACATTAAAAATGCTGGACGGCCTGATTGATATTTATCTGCCCGATTTAAAATACTGCTCTTCCGAACTCAGCAAAAGATACTCCTGTGCGGAAGATTACTTTCTCTATGCCAGCGCTGCTATCGCCGAAATGGTACGGCAGACCGGCACTCCCGTATTTATGGACGAAAACACAGTTCACTCCTCCGGTCAGGACAGCGAACCGCTTATGAAAAGAGGCGTTATCGTCAGACACCTTGCCCTTCCCGGATGCATGGAAGACTCCAAAGCAATCCTGCGCTATTTATTCTATACATACGGAAATGACATATTTGTCAGTATTATGAACCAGTATACACCCCTCCCTGAGTTTCTTGATATCCGGCTTTATCCTGAATTAAACCGAACCATTACTGCGGAAGAATACGATGAACTGGTAGATTATGCCATCTCCCTCGGTATCGAAAACGGTTTCATTCAGGAAGGCGGAACCTGTTCGGAAAGCTTTATACCCTCTTTTGACTGTACCGGATTATGACCGCCGCAGGAATCATATCTTTACTTTACGCAGATAATAGCCGAATTTTCCCGCCTCCGCATTCCCCCCCGTACACTCAAAGGCTTCAAAACCGAACATCAGGGCCACCATCTTTTCCCGTTCATAATATACCCCCGGCACGCCGAGATAGAAACAGCCGTCCCGTTCTCTTCCTAAAACAATATGGCGGTAATTATAAAAGCCATGCAGCAGAAAACTATTATTTGCCAAATGCTGGTAGTCTCCTGTCATAATGACAAAATCCTTCGGCTGGATTGCTATGTACTGTCTGTCATCTTCATAAGGATGCACTACGGAATAAATCTGCTTCAGCTGAGCCCATTTATCATCGAGTATTACGTCGTCAATCTGTATGTTCCCTTCTGCCCCTGCCATTTCTTTTCCGCTATTCTTACGGTTGTTTTTACTGCTGTTATCCTTGCTGCTGTTTTTACTGCCGTTATTCACATTGCTGTTATCTTTGCTGCTGTTTTTACTGCCGTTATTCATATTGCTGTTATCTTTGCTGCTGTTTTTACCGCCGTTATTTATATTGCTGTTATCTTTGCTGCTGTTATTCTTACCGTTATTACCGCTGTCCTTTTGTATTTTTATTTCCCGTCTCAGTGCTTCCCCGCTCTCACCTTTTCCGGCGGAATGCTTTTCCTGCCTGTCCCCTTTCCATTCACTGTCCGCCCCTTCCGCTCCTCCACGGACAAATTTCCATATTCCTCTTTCCCTCTCCTTATCTTCCGGATTCCGTTCCGCTGTGTTTCCTGACCTCTTCCCGGTCTCACCCGTCTTCTCCTCTGCTGTCATTTCCGCAGCCTGCATCACGTTTCCGCAAAACGGCGTTTTTCCCATCAACACTTTCGTATCCGAAATCTTCACCAATATTTCCGCTATCTCCCTGTAAGGCAGCCCTTTATCTCCCTCTTCCTCTCCTCCTGCTGTTACCCTGCCCTTTTCATAAATACCGCTCCAGCTTCCGTTTCCGTTATGTATAAATATTTCCCCTATCAGATATTCTTTTCCCCGCACTGATATGACAGCAACGTCATATTTTCGTTCCGCCAATGTACCCATACCCGAAACATGCATATCAAAAGAGCAGGATTCGCCCCGGCACTCCATTCTGACAAACCCTGCTCCTTTTCTTTTGTTTCCGTATTCCATTTCCGAAAGATAAATTACCTTCTTATCATAATGCACCATAGTGGATACCTCCGTTCCTACAAAAAGTCATTCGATACTTCCGCCGTTTCTTCATTGTATTCCAAAGATATCCATATTATGCAGACAAGCATATCCTCCGTTTAAAAATTACGCTGCATCCATTCCTTCACCATATCTACCCAGCCTGCACAGTAAGGCTGTACCATCCCTTCATCGCTGCCCCCCGTTTCCTCCGTTGCAAGGGCAAGCCCGTGCCCGCCCACCGGATAGATATGCATTTCAAAATTCACACCGTTCCTATGCATCGCTTCAGCAAAGGATAAACTGTTCTCCACCGGCACCGCCTGGTCGGTCAGCGTATGCCACAGAAATGTTTTCGGCACATCTGCCGTCACCTGCTTCTCCAGAGAAATAAGCTCCAGTTTTTCCTCATCCCCGCATTCTGCTCCCAGCAATTTTTCCACCGAGCCGCGATGGGCCTTCTCGCCCGAAGTTATGACCGGATAACACAAAATCTGTCCGTTCGGTTTCACATCTTCCGGCTTTTTATTCAAAGCCCCGTATACCATCTCACGATTCCAGAACACTCCCAGGCTGGCTGCCAGATGTCCGCCTGCCGAAAAGCCGCAGGTAACGATTTTATCCGCTTCCACTCCCCACTCCTGTGCATGTTCCCGAATCAGGGCTACCGCACCTGCCAGTTCCAGCAATGCCGTAGGAAATACATTAGGCGCCACACTATACTCCAATAAACATGCATGGTATCCCATCGCGAGGAATTTCAGCACAATCGCTTCCTGCTCCCTGTCGGAAATATATTCATATCCTCCGCCGCCGCATACAATCACCATGGGCCGCTTTCTGTCCGGCGCATTTTTATTTGTGTCTATCCGGTATACAAGAAGACGTTTTTCTCCTGTCTGCTGTCCCGGCACTGTCAGTAAATGTTCCTCCAGTCTCATATCCACATACTCCTTTTCCCATCCCTGCTAATAATCGGTTAATCTAAATGGAACACCGGCTCTAAATCAACCGACACCGGGCTGTTATCCGGATTCGTCTCCATAATATCCGCCATGAAATCCCACCATTTCCGGTTAATCGCCGTATCTGCACCCTTGCTCCATAATTCTTCATCTTCGATTTCTATATATCCAAACAAGGTCAGCGTTTCCCGGTCCAGATAAATCGAATAATTCTTTCCTCCGTGTTCATGAATCATGTCCCTCATCTCCGGCCATAATTCATTATGCCGCCTCTCATATTCCGCTTCCTGTCCGGCATAGAGCTTCATCTTAAATCCTTTCCTTATCATCTTTATAACCACGCTCCTTCCTTAATGTGCGAATTTTTTTCATTCCAAACCCCAGACCCGTCTCAGGTTTTCCCTTATCATCCGGTCTGTGGTTTACAGTTCCATGAATATCGTTTCATAAGGCTTCAGTACTGCCTCTTTCACTCCCTGTTCCGTGCGTATGGCTGTCTTCTGTTCCACCTCGCTGTTATTGATTACTACCAGACGTCTGCTCTTCGCATAATATGCGCATTCCGTATACAGGTTATCCGTCATATAAAGACCGTCAGCTTCCTCGCCGCCTGCATAGAGGAGCAATTGATACAGCAGCCTTGTGTTCACAGCATTCACTTCGAAACCAGCCAGGTAAATTCCCTTTCCTTTTCCGCATTCGTTCACCGTCAACAGCGGGTTCTGTCCATCCGCCAGCAGAACTTTTGCTTTTCCGTCAGTCAGGCGCAGATTTTCCTTTGTCTTTATCGTAACTCCCTGCGGTACAAGTTCCGCATCACCGGATACATCAAAGCTCCATTTCCCATGACACACTTTTGCTCCCGTATCTTCATCGATACCGAGTACATGCGCCATGCGGAAAAAGGTATCGTAGCCGCGCACCGCCGAAGGCTCGTTGATGCCGATAAAACTGCCGCCCTGGTATACCCACCCGGTCAGCATACTCACGACTTCATCGTCCGCCCATGCATCGCCGCCGCTCCATGCACTTCCCTCATATCCTGCGTTAATAACTACATCCAAATCCTTCAGACATCCTGCCTTAATATCTTCGAAGCTAATAAAAGATACCTCTACCGGAAGTCCTGACAACGCCTCATTCACATGAATCAAATCATGCATCCATGTCTCATGGAAGTGTCCTGACAGTGTCCACGAACGCAGCTTACCCCAGCTATGCAGCACTGCTACCCGCGTCCTGGCCGTATACGGTTTCCCTTCGCCGTGAAACCCTTTGATTAAACGGAACTCATCGGACACTTTCTCAATATAATCACTGAAATCCGGAAAATCCTCTACCAAATGCAGGTATCCGCCCAATCCAATCCGCTCCACCGGCTGACGCAGCAGCGCACGTCTGACACTGTTCCAAAACCGCTTCGCCTCCATAGTCGGGTTTCCGCCCTCCATAAAAGTCGGCGCTCCTCCCAGTCCCACCGGGAACAGATAAGGATGCAGACGCAGTTCATGAACCGGTACATCCACTCCCGCACAGAGCCTTGCCTCATAACCCGAAAAGACACACTTAATCAGCCCGTCAAAGCCAAACTCCTGAAAATGGCCGTTATAAGGTTCTATCCCCACCCAGCTGTCATCGTAAAATACATAAGCTTTTTTTCCATACTCATGCACAATATCAATTAACTTCTTTCCAAATGAGATAACAAACCCGTTGATAAACTCCATCCAGTCTTTCTTATGCGCATCCCCCGGCATATGGGTCACGTGCAAATCTCCTTTGTTGATGAAATCCTCCGCCATCATGGAATAACCGTACTTCTTTGCAAAGGCTTCCAGTGCCGGTACGCTTACCGTATAGTCATAAGAGCCCCAGTCGGAAAACAATCCCCTGTTTTTCTCACTGCTTCCCCATATCCATACAAAGTTGTAGAACATAGAAGTAAAACGGACCACCGTCGTATCCGGATGGTTCTCACACCATTTCCGCATCCATGACAGCAAATACTCCTGCGTTTCCGGATATGCCGGCTCTACGGGCATCAGATGCTCTTTATCCCAATGATTGGTGGTATGATTGTACATGGAAATTTCTTCCCATATGCGGTATGCCAGGAAACTTACCGTATACCGGTGCCAGGGCGCCGCTTTTTCCACTACGACTTTTTCTCCTTCCGCCTCATATCTCCACTCTGTACCATCCAGCAGGCGGTTGGATGTCCGGTCGTAAACCTGCCAGTATTTCATCGCTTCCGCACTGTCATTCACTGTAAACTGCTCCGAAAAAAAACTGTCCATCAGACTTATTTCCACACTGCATCCATCCGCATCCGCCACAGCCAGTTCCGGCGGCGTACATAGAAACGTCTGCTGAAGTTTGTCCTTATTCTTTGATGCCCATTCGTTATGGTCCCTGATAATGCATATGGTAGAATAAATATCATACCCTGCCTGAATAATCTCATCGGAAAGTACCGTTCCGTCACTGTCCCTGATTACATCCGCTCCCCACTTTTCGGCCAGTTTTAAAGTCAATGCTTCATATCCTGCCTCTCCTGGAAGCGTAAACCCGCCTTTTTGTGCTGCCATATCTCACACTCCTCTTCCTCTTCCTATTCATCCGTCTCCTACAATTTCATTCTCCGGCACAACTGAACCGCCTCGCCTCTCGTAAGTACCCTGTCCGGTTCCTCGCTCCCGTCTGCCGCTATTATCCCCAGCTGACAGGCTGCCCGTATACAGGGTCTTGCAAAACTGCGGCACCTGCTGTCATATACACATTCTTTTTCTTCCGGCAGGCGCTTCCTTCCTTTATAAGCGTTCATCGCAAATACCAAAAACTCTTCCAAAGAAATTTCCTTTTCCGGACAAAAATGCTTCTCCTCTACAAGTTCTTCCGCAATCATTCCGTTCTGCCATGCACATTCCACCGTTCCGGCATACCATTCATGCCCTACGATATCGTCAAACATATCATTGTATACATTCACGGGAAAATAATGCAGCGTTTTAATAATCATATCCAACGCCGAAGCCCTGTCCGCTTTCTCAGAAAGCCGGTCCATTTCCGCAAGCACGTCCGCACCTTCCTCCGGATTGTCAATATCCATAAACCCTTCCGGCTTTACAGGCAGGACGATTTCACACTCCGCTTTCCAGACAGCTTCCCCATCCGGCACGTCGACACAATCCGCCAGCAAACGATACTCTTCTGCCGGAAAACCGGTGCAGACCCGCTTTATTTCCCGCGCTATGACACCCGCCATCCGCCATGCCCCGTAATCATTGGTATGGGTAAAATCTCCCGGATAAAAATACGGTTTTACCGCTTCCAGTCCCTGTTCTTTTATCCATTCACAGCTATGTCCATGAAGATCCAGTACCGGTACTTCCATTTCCTTTCCTACTGCAGCGCAGACTGCTGCATACTCTTCAAGTAAATCATTATAACTTCCGCTGTTTCCCTTCCACGTATTCCGTGCAAGAGGCGTCACCAAAACCGGATACATGCCCCTTTCACGGCTTTCCCGTATATATCTGCACAAGTTATCCTTATATCCTTCCCATGCTTTTAATTCCGGAAGCTTTTGGTCATTATGCCCGAACTGAAACAGAATAAAATCTCCGCTCCTGCCAGCACCCTCTATCACGGAATAATGCCCTTCCTCTCTGAAACTGTCTGTTGTCAGTCCCGAATGGGAATGGTTGGAAACAGCAGCCCTGCCGTTCAGATAAACCGGCAGCATCTGCCCCCATCCTGCATAACTTGTTCCGGGAGCATAAGGATATTCCGCACTTTGGTCTGTAACAGTGGAATCTCCCGCTATGTATATGGTCGGACACCCCGTCTCCTGCACAGTAACTTCGGTGATACGCGGTTTATCCGCCACTACCGTAATATCCAGCGTCCGGTCGGAATAAACTTCCGTCTGTCCTCTGGGGATAATATCGCATATATTTACGGGAAAAGAGAAACGGAAATGCCCTTCTGCCGGAATACGTCCCCGGAACACCAGCCGGCGGCGTCCTTCGAATATTAACGCCTCCCCCATCGTTTCATCCGTCTCTATGCCGATTGTCACCCGGTAGTTTCCCTGCCTTGGAACATCGCATTTAAAAGACAGCGGTATTCTGCGTTTTTCTCCTGCATACGCACCGGCTTTCCCTGTTCCGTCCCTTTTGGCATATTCTTCCAGGATTCCGTCAGAATCTAAAAAACATCCCAGACTGTCCTCCTGAATTTTACTCATATCCTCATTTCTATACCAATATACCGTATCAAAAGCCGAATTCAGTTCAGGAATCCGAAGCAGTTCGTCTTCTCTTCTGTTTTGCTCCGTAACAAACCCATACCCCAAATCCGGCCTGTATAAATCGGTACGCCTTATCCGTATGCATGGTTCCTGTACATTTTTATTATCCATAAAAAGGAACTTTTTGTCAAACATATCAAAGCGCTCCATCCTTTTCAATTGTATCGTATACCAGCAGTGTAGCGAAGAACGAAAGAGCCAGACCCTGTCCCCAGCCCTGAATCCAGTCTTTGGAAATACCGCGGTATCCTTCCCTGTCTTTCATCACAGCCGTACCCGCTGAAACATTCATTACCTTACCATCTTCGCTTACGTTATCAAGCATTCCTTTCACCGCTTTATTCACATACTTCGAATGAAGCGGATTCCCCCTTGTCAACATAGCCGCCGCAATTCCTGCCGATGCGGAGATTTCTTCATATGACTGCTCATCATCCAATATCGTCCTCCACAACCCGTTCTCTGTCTGAACGGTCTTAAGTGCGGCAAGCTGCTCATTTAAAGAACCTGCCACATCCATATATTTCGGATACAGATAACACTCCGGCAGTACATCCCCTACCTTCGACATGGTGAAAGCAGCCCATGCATTAGCCCGTCCCCAGTATATACCGGACATATGATCCTTGGAAATATTATTATATCCGTGATAATAAAATCCGCTGCTGGGGTTCTGCAGGTACTTAATATGCCAGTAATACTGATTCAGCGCATCGTTTATTAAGTCTTCATCCTTATTCATAACGCCTACCCGCAGAAGCAGATATGCAGCCATAAACAATGTATCCGCCCATGCCTGCTCCGGAAAATCGTTATTGGCGGAAACTGTATGCTGAAGCACATGGTCGCCGAACCGTAATGCCTCCTTCGATATATATTCCACTTTGCTCATCAGTATATCATAATATTTCTTATCTCCTGTAGCCTGATAAAGCGTTACCAGGCAATGTCCCATTGCACAGGCATTCACGGTCCATACTTTTGGAAGCCCTAAATCTATCAGTTCATCCACCCTGTCCTTTAACAGCGTTAAATATTCTTCGTTCTTCGTTTTTTCCCATGCATCGCTGATGCCGTAATAGGCCACTCCGCAGGGCCAGTCCCAGGTCAAGTCCATATTCATGGTCTTTCTCACAATACGGTCAATGACTCCCTCTATTTCCTTTTTGTCTATATCCAGTTTTAACATAAAATACCTCCATTAAAGCGGTTCTTTTTATAATATACATTTACAGCCCTCCGGTATACGCCGAAGGGCTGCTTTTAGCTTACGGATATCCGGCTCTTCTTTTCAAAACCCAAATCGGATTACTGAGGAAGTTTTGTACTGCTGCCAGCATTGTAAGCTGCTTCTCTCTCATCAATGATTGCCTGATAGCCTGCATCCAGATATTTCTGGGATAATTCATCATACAGTGCATCGAATTCTTCCGGTTTGCACATAACCAGCTGATCCCTGTACTCAGTATATAAGGAAAGCAGTGTTGCCTGATACTCGCCTTCGCTCTCAATTACTACGGAGAAGTTACAGTCAACTACCGCATAACCGGCATCTGCCAATGCAACCTGTCCCTTGTAGTTATCAATGATATCCTGTGTGAAGTCCTGAGGAATATTCTTCGGTGAAGAAGCTGCGATTACATCTTCAATCGTACCTGCGGTTCTTGCCTCAATTGTAACACACCAGTAATCCTTATTATTGTTGAAGCCCTGAGTCTTGTCGCTTCCTGTATACTCAATCTGGGAAGGAAGTCCGTCTACTGTCTCATAGTGCTCGCCTTCATTACCCCACTGCATTGTGAAGAGGTTCTCCTCCTGAGTCATCCACTCCATGTACATCATAGCAGCCTTGATTTCATCCTCAGTAGCCTGAGAAGAGAAACCAATCATCATACCCCAAGGGTTGTTGGAACGGAATGCGTAAGGTACGGTACCCTCTGCACTATCTACTGCGTTCTCGGAAATCTTGACACCCAGCTTGCCGTCCGGATTCTGCTCATAGAATGCGGTTACAAAATCCATATCTGCAGAAATATAACCTGAATAGAAAAGGGAACTTCCGTTTACAAAGCTTGCCTTATCTGTCTCTACGTCTGTAATATAATACTCAGGATTCGTGAAACCTAAGTTATACTTTTCATTTTCTCTCTTCAGGAAACCTTTCTGTGCTTCGCTGCTCAATGCAGGGATTGCGTAGTGGCCTACCGTTGCCCATGTCAGTTCATCCTGCGGATAAGCACGGAATGCATAGTTCTGGTCTACACCTGCCTCGGATGCCATATGGCCGCCTGCAGGATAATCACAGATTCCTTCGTCTTTCAGCTTCTGGAACATTGCTTTTTCATCTGCCCAGTTCGTCGGATATTTGTCCAAACCAATCTGGTCTAACCAGTCCTGACGGTAGAACGTTACAAATGTATAGTTGGTGTTGTAATAAGGTCTTTCTGCCAGTACGAAGTAACGCTCATCATTCATGGTCGTATACTGAATCTGATCCAATTCTACCATTCTGTTATAATAGGTAGGTGCAATCTGTGCAAACTGATCTAAATCATAAGTGGTCAGATAACCGTCGTTTGCCCACTGTGCAAGCTTCGGATAGTCATACTCCATCAGGATAGTCGGCAGGTCTTCTGCTGCTGCCAACAGAGAATAAGAGGTCAATACATCTGTACGGGTAATCGGCTCAAACTCTACCGTAATGTTATATGTATTGCCGAAATTCTCCTGAATCCATGTCTCCCAGTAGTTCTCACCGATTGCAGGTACACCTTCCACGCCCCTGTCATATACGGGAATCTTAATCGTTACATTGTCAGCAAAAGCCTCCCAGCCCTCCATGCCTGCTGCACCTGAAGCCTCTGCAGTATCTGCTGCCGGTGTCTCCGCTGCCGGTGCAGATGTATCCGTATTTGTCTCTGTGTTGCTTTCAGCAGGTGCTGCCGGTGCTTCTGCGGGTGTTTCACTTGAACCGCCGCCGCATCCTGCCAACATGCTCATCGCCATAACGCCTGCAAGCGCTCCGGCCATCAGCTTCTGAAGATAGTTCTTCTTCATAATGTAATCCTCCTTTTTGTAAAATAAATTTATGTAGTTTTCTATATGAAAATCCGGTCTCCCGGAAAACTACCGCTGGTTTTCACTAATTAATTTATTAATTTAATAATTTATTAATATTAACCCTTTACAGCTCCAATCATAGCGCCCTTTACGAAATATTTCTGTGCAAACGGATACAGGCAGATGATAGGAAGCGTTACGAACATAATGCAGGCCGCTTGCAACACTTCCGGCGTACTGGTTACCGCCGCCGCCTCGGAAAGTGTTGCCGACTGCGACTCTGCGGCCGAAGCTACCATCTGGTACAGCTTATAGTTGACCAGTTTCAGCTTATCTGTCTTAATATAGTACATATTATCCGCGTAGGAATTCCACCGTCCTACTGCATAGAACAGGGATAACGTAGCGATAATCGGTTTTGACAAAGGAATCACGATTTTTGTCAATATCTGGATATTGCTTGCTCCATCCAGAAAAGCTGATTCTTCCAAACTATCCGGTATATTGCTCTGCAGGAATGTCTTCATAATCAACATGTTGTACGGCGAATAAATCAGGGGCCAGATTAGTACCCACATATTATCCAAAAGATTCAAATCCTTCATCAACAGATAGGAAGGAATGATACCTGCCGTAAAATACATCGGAATCATCAATATAAAGGTGAAAAATGTTTTTCCCTTCAGCCGTTTCTTGGAAAGGGGATATGCCGCACAGGTGCAGACCAGCAAACCGAGAATGGTAAAAATAACCGTTACCACCACACTATATCCCATCGCATAAACGAGACTGCCGTCCTTGAAAATAGACTTATATGCCTCGAAATTTATTCCTTTCGGCCAAAAATATACGCTCTTTGCAATTACATAACTATCGCCCGATATGGACTTTGCCGCCACATGAATAAACGGAATAACACAGTCACTAACCCGGAACTTACTGATTGCCCTGCTTCCATCAGGTGATGACATCTCAGCGCCCCGCACTACTTCTACATTCTTCTTAGCCATTGTGCCACCTCCTATAACAATCCTTCTTCACCAAGCTTCTTAGCAACCCTGTCAGCAATCAATACAAGCATAACCCCCACCAGTGACTGGAACAGGTTTACCGCCGTAGACATACTGAATTTTCCGTTCTGCAGACCTTTTTCATATATATAAACTGCTAACTGATACTGGAAATCCTTTACCTGGCTGTTCGCAAAAGCCGTCAGACGTTCCAGATTACTGCCCATGATACGTCCGAGGTTCATAATCAGCATAGTCACTACCGTTCCTTTAATACCCGGAAGAGTAATATGCCACATCCGTTTCCATCTGTTTGCACCGTCAATCATGGCTGCCTCATAGAGTTCTCCGCTGATGCCCGTAATGGCCGCCAGATAAATAATGGTTCCCCATCCCATCGTCTGCCAAACGCCAATCAGCAGATAAGATACCGCCCAGTGCCATTTCTCCGTCAGGAACGGGATTCCCTCGCTGATAACCCCCATATTCATCAACGCAATATTGGCAAGACCCGTAGAAGGCCGGAACATCGTATATGCCACACTGCCGATAACCGCCCAGGAAAGGAAATGGGGCAGATATAAAATCGTCTGACTCACTTTCTTAAACTTCTGAAACCGCAGTTCATTCAAAATAAGTGCCAGAATAACCGGCATGGGAAAACCGAGCAGCAAATCCAGCAGATTGAAAACAACCGAGTTCCTCAATGCCCTGTGGAAATCTTTGTCCTTAAAAATCTTTACGAAAGTCTCCATCCCCACCCATGCGCTGCCGCTATAACCTTTAGCCGGCTTATAATCCATAAACACCATACGCAGACCCGGATAAGCAGCATAACTAAAGAGAATAACCATCAATACAGGAAACGCCAACAGCAAATATAATTGCCAGTCTCTCTTGAAGGCATTTTTCCATGACATTGTATTCTTTACTTTCGGTGCCGCCGAAGTTTTGTTTGTTGCCATCTTTTTACCTCCTCCATCATTATGTAAATTTTTATATAACTTTTATGAATTTATTATATATAAATGCCCCTGTCTATTTCTATTCATTATAGTTTAAATACTATGCAGAAACGAACATTTATGGTATATTATTTACAGAGACACTTGAAATTCCATTGTAAAATTTTCAATTTTTTTAGTTCATTCAATTATTTTTTTGTGATTTTTTTCACATTTTGCATTTTATACCATTATTTCCTTGTGGAAATTTTTATTTTTTTGATTTTAAATACTCTCTTTTTTGCATGATTATTGCCCACTGGCAAATTGTACAAAAAATTCAGCAAAACTATTGTTTTTTTGCAACTGCGAATTTCAGAAAGGCTGGATATTTTTATGTCAAAAACAAAGAAAATCATTACTGAATACCGGAATTATTATCTCCCTCTGCATTTCCCCGCTCTCCTGCTCTCCGGCGAGCACTGGAAAATATCCGATATCCCCAGCGGGAGACTCCACTTCCATAATTGTCTGGAAATCGGCGTATGCCACAGTGACAGCGGCGTTTTAGAATTTTACGGGAACTCCCTGCCATTTAAAGAAGGGGATGTCACGTGTATTCCGCGCAACATCCCGCACACAACCTATTCCTCCAAAGGAACTGAAAGCCATTGGTCCTATCTCTTCCTTGACCCCGAAGGTCTGTTCCGCAACCTTCTCTCCAATTCATGGAAAAATTATGACTTATCCGTTTCCTCGCTCCAGTTCTATAAATACATACTGGATAGGGAAACCTATCCCCAGATACATACGCTCGCCCTTCAGGTCATTCAGGAAATGGAAGCACAGAAACCCGGCTACCAGCTCAGCGCACGCGGTCTTCTGCTTGCGCTCTACATCGAGCTTTACCGCATTCAGCACGAAGCGGAACACATTGGCTCCGACCGGAACGACGGGCTGATGCTCGCCGAAAATACACTGGCGATTGCCCCTGCCCTGGATTACATAGAAAGCAATTATGCCTCCTCCTTTTCTGTTGATTACCTTGCAGACCTGTGCCATTGGAGCCCCACTCATTTCCGCAGGATTTTTCATGAAATCATGGGCATATCTCCTTTGGAATATATCACCAACACCCGAATCATGAATGCATGTAAACTGCTGCGCAGTACGGAAGATTCCATTTTAGATATTTCGGAAAGGATTGGATTCCGGTCCGTATCCAGCTTTAATCGGTTCTTCATTAAGATTATGAAGGTAGCGCCAAGAGAATACCGGAAGCAGATGGTATTGGCAGATAAGAAAGAAAGCCAGTCTATCCTGGAATATGCAGGATGGCTCTATCCCGAAAAGACGTGATATCCACGTCCTAATATTCCAGCGTATCAAGATATTTCATATAATTTACGACCATCAAAGCTATCTTGAACGTTAAAGCATCATCAAAAGTACGGATATCCAAACCCGTGCTTTTCTCCAGTTTCTCGATTCTGTAAACCAGTGTATTGCGGTGTACAAATAACTGTCTTGAAGTCTCCGATACATTCAGATTGTTTTCGAAAAACTTATTGATTGTATTCAATGTCTCTTCATCAAATTCAAGAGGTATATTATCCCCGAATATTTCTTCAATAAAAATCTTGCACAGGTTAATCGGCAACTGGTAAATTAACCGTCCGATTCCTAATGTATTATATGCGTTTACTTTTTTCTCCACATAGAAAATCTTCCCTACATCCAGAGCCATCTTCGCTTCTTTATATGACTTTGACACATCCTTCAGCTCGCTTACAACCGTCCCGTAAGCCACCCTGACATTCAGCATTGCCTCTGTGCTCATCATATCCACAATCGTCTGCGCCGTCTGTTCGATTACTTCATAACTCTCTCCTTCTCCCAGCGACTTAATCAGAATCACATTACTTTCATCCACAGCCGTAATATAATCTCCCGACTGGTTAGAAAACATCCCGGACAGCAGTTCGGAAGCAGTTCCGTCTTTTTCCACCTTTGTTTCCACGATAAGGACAACCCTCGGTACTGCAGCTTCAATGTGAAGCTTCTTTGCACGGTTGTAAATATCTACCAGCAGTAAATTATCCAGCAGCAGATTTTGGAAGAAATTATTGCGGTCGAAACGCTCTTTATAAGCAATAATCAGATTCTGTATCTGGCTCACGGCTACTTTCCCAATCATATATGCCTCATCGCTGCCGCCTCTGGCAATCAAAATATATACAAGCTCACCTTCGTCCCGTATTTTCAACAAATGGTCCGCCCCGATTACCTGACTGTCCGCCGGAGAAGCTGCAAAATCCGTAATAATTCCCGGTGACACTGACTTTGCATCAAACGTAGAAGTCACCACCATACCGTCTAAATCAAATATACACAAATCGACCTTTGTTATTCCATGCAATTCATCAATGCTTGTCTTAATTACCTGACTTGATATCATATCTTAACCTGCACCTTTCTCAAACTTATGACTGTTCACTCTGCATCACACAAACTTAATATTATGATAAATTATTTTATGGATTTCTGCAAGCTTCTCTTTCTCTGCGCACCTCTGTGCAATCTTCCTATGGGTGCCCGTGTGCATAAAAAGGGAGATGCTTCCGCATCTCCCTCCAATCTCTTAAGACTAGTTTGTGATAACCTGCTCTGTTTCTTTGTCAAATACGTGAATCTTCTCAACATCGAAAGCGAATTTAACGGTATCGCCCGGTCTTGCAGTTGTACGGGAATCAACCCTTGCAGTAATCGGGAACTCAGCCAAATCGAAGTACAGATAAACTTCTGCACCAAGCAATTCATATACTTTGATAGTAGATTCAAATACGCATTTTGCATTCTTGATATATTCTTCGGAATCATATACATCTTCCGGACGGATACCAAATGTAACTTTCTTTCCTGCATAACCGCCAGCGATTAACTTCTTGGATTTTGCCGCAGGAAGCGGAATGCTTCTGCCTGCAACCTTAAGGCTTGCTGTATCGCCGCTTACTTCTACTTCTGCATCTAAGAAATTCATCTGAGGTGAACCCATGAATCCTGCTACGAACAGATTCTGCGGTTTTTCATATAAATTCTGAGGTGTATCAACCTGCTGAACAACGCCGTCTTTCATAACAACGATTCTTGTACCAAGCGTCATAGCCTCTGTCTGGTCATGTGTTACATAAATGATGGTTGTGCCCAGTCTCTGATGCAGTTTTGCAATCTCAATACGCATCTGCACACGGAGTTTTGCATCCAGGTTGGAAAGAGGCTCATCCATAAGGAATACCTTAGGATTACGAACGATAGCACGACCCATGGCAACACGCTGTCTCTGACCACCGGAAAGAGCCTTCGGTTTACGATCAAGGAGAGGAGTTAAGTCAAGAATCTTAGCTGCTTCTTTTACCATCTTATCAATTTCATCCTTCGGAACTTTTCTTAACTTAAGTCCGAAAGCCATATTGTCGTATACGGACATATGCGGATACAAAGCGTAGTTCTGGAATACCATCGCGATATCTCTGTCCTTAGGCTCAACATCGTTTACTACCCTGTCACCGATTTTCAGTTCACCGGAAGAGATGTCTTCCAAACCTGCAATCATACGAAGCGTAGTGGACTTACCGCATCCTGAAGGTCCTACAAAGATAATGAATTCCTGATCTGCGATTTCAAGATTGAAATCTTTTACTGCCTCAAAGCCGTTCGGATATACTTTGCAGACATTTTTTAAAGATAAACTTGCCATTTTATTTAGCCTCCTAATTCGTATACTTTTTCTGACCCCTCTTGTGGTCTTTATTGCTGATAAAAACAGTATAACGAAGATATTCGATTTTTGCTATACCAAGATTCAACAAAGATTTTCCGGCACATTGTAGATTTTGTTTACAATACTCAAATTTTTTTACCAAAACCAACAACTTGAACAACGTTTTTATTATTTTCTATACAAATTGTACAAGGTTTATTCCCTGCTTCGGCTTTCCGCTTCTACCTTCTTCTGCCCTTCGCTTTTTGTCTCTTCATCCCCATAGAAAGCGAGCTGGCTCTTACCCCGTTTTTTCGCTACATAAAGCGCGCTGTCCGCTGCTTTATACAGAGTTTCGAAATCCTTACCGTCCCTTGGGAACACTGCTGCCCCGATGCTTGCCGTCGCCGCATACTTTACATATTCCCCCGCCTGAAAATTCTTAAAGAAATCACATAATTTCGCCGCTTCTTTTTCCAGCAGTTCCTCTTCATTCAGATGTTTCAAAAATATAGTAAATTCATCGCCGCCCGTACGCCCGATGATATCAGAAGCACGGAATGTGGAACCGATTGAATGCCCCAGCGTCCTCAGCACCTCGTCACCAAAGGCATGACCCAGCGTATCATTGATTTTCTTAAAGTTATCAATATCCAAAACGAACAGAAGACCTTGTTCATTCGGCATTTTTTCCATATATTCCTTAATCTTCCGTTCCGTTGCCAGCTTATTATTCAGACTCGTAAGCAGGTCCGTATCCGCCTTTTCTTCCAGCTTCCTGCTCTCCTGTCCTGCCTTAATCCTGTTAAAAATATTAATGATTATAACAAGGGCAAAGAATACAAAAATCGCAATCAGAAGCTGCAAAACCATCTTCCCTGTATTTTCCCACTCCTTGTTACGGACGCCGTCTACGTACGATTGATTGATTCCCACTACCACTGCCCAGTTATTAATCCCTACCGGAGCATACACGCAGGTCCTGTTTTCCCCGTCCAGTTCCACCTGAAAGCTCCCGCTCATCTCATTCCCCATACGGGCTGCCACACTGGCAATCGTCCCATCCTGTTCCGGGTCGCCCTTTAATGAATTCCATATATTATCCGCCATGAAGAAACTGCTCCATGTCCCGGCTTTCTCTATAATCTTTCCATCCGGACCCATAACCACATAAAAGTTTCTCCCGTCATACTCCTTCCTGGAAAATACTTTCTGAAGAAGCTCAATCGGATAATACATCAGCAGCTTGTCCCCATCTGCCCGGTCATCCACGGAGACAATTGCTATAATGGCTCTTCTCGCTGTCTCCAGCCCATCGTTTTCCACATACACATACCGTACCGCCACATCTTCGGAAGAATCCTTCTCGATATCCGCAAGCGCTTCCTGGATTTCATCAAAATAAGACAGTACCGTTATGTCAATCTGCCGTCCGTCATGCAGAAGCCCTTCGTCACCATGGGAATAATATATCACCTCATAAGCATCCGTGTTATAACATAATGCTTCAGCCATCTCCACTATCAGCTTTTTATCCGACCCAATATACCCCTGCATCAGATACCCAATCGGTTTTCCGGCATCCGACATCCGCACAAGCTCATAACTCACTCTCGCCGCATACCCGCGCGCATTATCAACAAACGTGCTTTCTACATCCTTGGCCACTGTCTGGCTGCTTTTGACGGAAAAATTATACAGCATTGCCACGATTATGATTATCAGTACACATGTCGGAACAAACCATTGCAGTACGGCCGACTTAGCTTTCTTTGCTCTCACCAGCATCTCCCCCATCTTTTCCTGTGTCAGCACCCGTATCGAACCCCTCCATATCGATACTGAATTCATCTGTTAAAGGTTCCTCCGCCGGTTCAAACTTCTTAAATGTTCCACTGTAAAGCATCGCCGATATATAAGCCGGAACCGAAAATCCGAACAGAAGCACCAGCGGAAAGGCCGTAGGAAAAAAGTACATAACCGCCACCGGCGCCACATGAACCGCCATCATAAGCAGTGTTTTCGGCATACTTAAAATAGCCATGAACAATGCGTTTTTCAGCGTATTGAAAATCGTATTCTCAAACCTCGACAGCACCGGAAACACATAACAGATTACCATGCACACCACCATGAATAATGCCAGCAGGGCAACTATCAGCGCCTTCGGGAACTGAATGGAGGAATAACTGAAAATCAGCCAGTCTCCGATAAATATACATATGAACACAAGAACAATCAGCCATATAAGCGTAGCCTGTTTAAAATTTTCCTTAAACGATTTAAAAAATCCCCGCGCTATGTACCCTTCCTCATTGCGGACGATTCTCAGCAATACGTAATGCAGTCCGGTGAACCCCGCTCCCATCGTTATAACCGGAATGCAGCATAGTATCATCAGAATATTCAGTATCATCAGATCTGCTACCCTTGTCAGAAAACGCATCACAGGGCTGTCAATATCAAAAATCCTACTCATCTTCTCCTGTCTCTTTCTAAATTAATTATTTTTCTTTACAGTTCCGTTCCCACATGCCCCCGTCAGGCTCCTTCTGTGAACTACTGCCGGAATCCCTAAACGAACAGTTCCATCGGCGTATACCGTATCCCCTCAGATTTCTGCTCCGGCTTAAGGTCATGGAAGCCCATTTTATGATAAAAGCCAACACCATAAGGCGCAGCATTGACTGTCACCCGTTTTATTCCGAGTTCATTTTTCAGATACCCGCACAAATGAGTCATCAACGCCCTTCCTATCCCCCGCTTATGATACTCGGCGTCCACGAACAGCAATGATATATGGGAATTTGACCTTACCGTTATCATCCCGGCCAGACGCCTGCCGTCCAATGCCACAAACATCTGATACGCGCCCATGATGAACATACGGTGCAGCGTATTATCCGTAATGAAATCCTCAAAACTTTTTATACCTTCCGGCTCATAGTCCTCTGATTCGAACTGTAGAAAGGTTTTCCATGCCAGCGCCATGGCGTCCTCCCACTCGTCCTGATATGCCATACGGACTTCATACGGGAACTCTTTTTCCATCATTTTCCTTACCTCTTCCCGCTAAGGAATTGTCAGGAAGCACCCCGTCTTTCCACACAGGCGGCGTAACAGTCCGGTCTTTGGCCCGAACTGTTACCGGGCTGCTTCCTGACATTTCCCGATAATTGTAATTATAACGAATAATCACCTTTTTTACAAGGAAAACAATATAACTTATTCAATATAACTTTTCTTATACCACCGCTTCCACCCCCACGCGATTCACCATGGGAAGCCCATTTTCCAGCGCATATGCATTTTCCAGCGTCTCTGTGGCAATCGCCTGCATCGCTTCCGTAGTAAAGAATCCCATATGGGAAGTAATCAGCACATTCGGGAAAGTTACCAGTCTGGCCAGATTTTCATCCTCAATGATTTCGCCGGAACGGTCTTCATAAAAAATGCCCTCTTCCTCCTCATAAACATCCAGCCCAACGCCTGCAAACTTTTTCTGAAGCAGTCCGTCTATCAATGCATCCGTATCAATCAATGCACCCCTGGAAGTATTAATCAGATAGACTCCATTCTTCATCATCCCTATCGTATCCCGGTTTATAATATGCTCTGTATCGGAAGTTAACGGACAATGCAGGGAAATCACATCCGACTTGCTCATCAGTTCCTCTACGGATACATATTCCGCCTCCAGTCCCTTTACCGGATACGGATCATATGCCAGCACCTGCATCTGAAAACCGTTCAAAATACGTATCATTGCCTGTCCTATCTTCCCCGTACCCACAACTCCTGCCACTTTATGGTTTAAATCGTTTCCCATCAGTCCGTTCAGGCTCATGTTGAAATCCCTTGTACGGTTATAAGCCCTGTTGGTATGCCTGTTTACCGTCAGCAGAAGCGACATGGCAAACTCCGCCACCGCCTCCGGCGAATAACTGGGCACCCTCAGAATCACGATTTTCTCCTCCGCCGCCTTTACATCTACATGATTAAAGCCTGCACTCCTTAACAAAATCGCTTTTACTTTCATCTCATACAGCTGGTCTATCATCTTCGCATTGACATAATCGTTCACAAAAATGCAGATGGCGTCATAACCTTTTGCCAGAAAAACCGTCTCTTCGTTACAAGGCAGTTCGATAAACCGGATTTCAAATCCGTAATCCTTTGCCATCGGTTCAAACCATATCTTATCGTAGGGTTTCGTTCCATAAAATGCAATCTTCATTTCCGGTATCCTCCATCTCATATCCTGAATTGTCTATCCCGCAGTCCTGCAGATAATATATCGTTTACCCAAATCCCTCCGATTATTCACACTGCCGTTTAAATCAGCCAAAAAGGCTGTTCCAAAAATCTTTCACCGTATTCTTAATATTCTGCCAGACTCCGTCCGCCGCATTGGATACCGCTCCGCTTACCGCCTCGCTGATGACCTCGTCGGCATGGTTCACAATATCAGCGCCGTATTTATTATACAGTTTTTCTGCCTGGCTGAGCAGATATTCGCTGTTCAGTCCCATACTTTTCAATTTATTCATCAAATCCAGAATCAGCCCTGCCTCTTCCTCAGACAGCGTCACACCGAACTTCTCCTCTCCCTCGGTTATGGCCTTGCGGATATCCGCATCCGATTCCAGTTCCCCTTTTGCCACTTTTTCTTTCAGCCATGCCATCAGCTGCTCGATTTCCTCACTGCTGACATTCTTGACCGCCTCGTTCAGTTCCCCCGTGGTAATCAGCTCGCTCAGCGCATTGGAAAGCGACGTGTCGGAGATCGTCGTTCCCTCCATCTTTTCATAAGCCTTCACAGCGCCGATTAATCCCGCCGTCCCCGATATCGGTGCCGGAGCCGCCACGATGACCTCCGTATCCTGTACTCCCGCAGTAAGCAGCGCATTGCGGTACATCCCCGTTGTACAGTAATTGATATTTTTAGTCGTTACGTATACGCCGCTTCCAGCCGCTCCTTTTTTCAGAAGCACACTGGAAAGGGATTTGCTTCCGATGACGGAAGACCCCAGGTAAGCATCCAGATACTGGTGCTCCTGCGCATTCGTAATATAAACCACTTCATAACCGGCCAGTTGTTCCCTCGTAATTCCCATCAGCTCCAACACTGTATCTTTCTGCTGCTCCGTCAAATCCGCACCAAGAGCCACTACAACCTTCCCCTCTTCCTGCTGGATGCTCTGTGCATGAACATCCACATGAAACAGTCCTGCCGCCACGAACAGAACCATTGCCATCCATAATAATTTTTTCATAATATTCCTCCGTCACTCCGTTTCTTCCGCACATCCGGCAGGATACTGCCCGCCGGATTACAGAACCGATGAAATCCACTGATGGATATCCCCGTATACCTGTTCCCTGTCCATTTCATTTAACAGTTCATGCCTGTCATTTTCATACAGTTTCATCTTCACATTCTTCATTCCCACATCAAGGAAAGACTGGTAAGCACGCTTTACGCCTTTCCCGTAGTCTCCTACCGGGTCGGCTTCGCCCGATACGAAAAAAACGGGCAGTTCCTTCGGCATCTTCTCCAGATTCTCTCTTTTATACAAACGGCTCACCAGCTCCAGCAGAGTCTGGAACCCGTTCACCGTAAAAGTAAACCCGCAAAGAGGGTCTTCCAAATAGGCATCCACGATTTTCTCATCTTTCGTCAGCCAGTCCATCTGTGTTTTCGATTCCGGTATCCGCTTGTTATAG
Source organism: uncultured Lachnospiraceae bacterium (assembly GCA_947246015.1). GTDB lineage: Bacteria > Bacillota > Clostridia > Lachnospirales > Lachnospiraceae > Kineothrix. The sequence goes on from CAMXQE010000003.1 coordinate 45,391, forward strand.
CTGCCGAACGAAAGCGCATTCATCAGATTGTCCGGATGTTTGGAGCCTGTAAATACCTTCTGGAATGCCAGCAGCGCCTTTCCCGTCACAAGCACGAATTTAGGCTGCATTCCTGTCCCGACAATAACCGCCGCCTGAATCCCCGTCCCGTAACGGCAAAGATAATTCCTCAGGATAAATGAGCCCATACTATGACCCAGAATAATATACGGCACGCCCGGATACTGCTCCTGCACCATTTTTTTCAGCCTGTGGGCATCTCTCACCACCACTGTAGCCGCATCCCGTTCACAGAAATAGCCGTAAGTGCCGTTTTCGCCCACGGACCTGCCGTGTCCCAAATGGTCCTCGCCGACTACCAGTATCCCTTTCTCCGCCATAAAACGGGCAAATTCATCATACCGTTCAATGTACTCCGCCATCCCATGGATAATCTGCAAAATGCATACCGGCTTATCCGTATCCGGTATCCACTTCATTGCGTGAATCTTATTGACATTATCTCTGGAATCAAAATACAGCTCTTCCCTTCTTATCATACGCATCCCTCCCGTTTTCCATGCCGTTTCCCTCAAAGACATCCTCTGTCCGGCCGCCCGCAAGAGCTAAATGCCCACAGGCCGCCTGCCCCGCCGCAGATATAAAACGGGTTCATGGCGGCTGACAGCCAAAACCATGAACCCATTATACACTATATTATATCCTTTTTTAAGCAATTCATAAAAATTTTATGAATGCTGTTTGATTACCGTCCGGAACCCTTAACAAATCTCAGCCCCCGCCGGCATGGTTTTTTCCGGAACCATTAACGCCAGATTGCCCTCTGCATCCTCCGCGCACAGAAGCATACCTTCCGATAAGACACCCGCCAGCTTCGCAGGCTTCAGATTCACAAGAACCATCACTTTCTTACCCACCATTTCCTCAGCGGAATAGTACTGCTTAATGCCCGATACAATCTGCTTCACCTGACTGCCTACCTGCACCTTGGAACAAAGCAGTTTCTTCGATTTCGGCACCTCCTCACAGGCGATGATTTCTCCTACCTGAAACTGCATTTTCGCAAATTCCTCATAACTGATTTCCGGTTTTGCTTCTATATCGATTACGTCCGCCGCACCTTCTTCCTGCATCCCGGCCTCCGTTTTGCCGGTTTCGTTTCCCTCATTCTCCTTTTCAGCCTTTGACGCAAAAAGAGCCTCCGCTTTTTCCAGTACTTCTTTAATGTCCAGGCGTGCAAAGAGAATTTCCGGTTTTTCCGTTACTTTATTATCATTCGGATATTTCCCGAATTCCTTCAGCGTATCAAACTCCCTGAGGGATGTATTCAGCTGCCGCACGATTTTCTCCGCAGTAGACGGCATATAAGGCTCTAACAGCGACGCCCCTATGGTAATGCTCTCCACTAAATTATAGAGTACAGTAGACAGCCGGTCTTTCTTTGCCTCATCTTTTGCAAGCACCCATGGCTCCGTTTCATCGATATATTTATTGCAGCGTTTAAACAATGTGAAAATCTCCGTCATGGCGTCCGCTACCCGCAGTTCTTCCATCCTTGCGCACACCTTGTCATAAGTTCCCGCTGCCACCGCTTTTAAATCCGCATCCACTTCTTCCGCAGCGCCTTTATCGGCAACCACACCGTTAAAATACTTATTGCTCATGGATATGGTACGGTTCACCAGATTGCCCAGCGTGTTGGCCAGGTCGGAATTCAGCCGTTCCACCATCAGCTCCCACGAAATGACGCCGTCATTTTCAAAGGGCATCTCATGCAGTACAAAATAGCGCACTGCGTCCACACCGAAGAAATCTACCAAATCATCGGCATACAGCACATTCCCTTTGGATTTGCTCATCTTACCGTCGCCCTGTAATAACCACGGATGTCCGAAAATCTGTTTCGGCAGCGGCTCGCCCAGTGCCATGAGGAAAATAGGCCAGTAAATCGTATGGAAACGGATAATATCCTTTCCAATCAGATGCAAATCCGCCGGCCATAGCTTCCCGTACTGTTCCGTACTATTGCCGTCGCAGTCATAACCGATACCCGTAATATAGTTGGTCAGTGCATCCAGCCACACATAAACCACATGCTTATCATCAAAATCCACAGGAATCCCCCATGTAAAAGAAGTCCTCGATACGCACAAGTCCTGCAGACCCGGCAGAAGGAAATTATTCATCATCTCATTCTTGCGGGACACCGGCTGTATAAATTCCGGATGGGCATTGATATGTGCAATCAGTTTGTCCGCATACTTGCTCATCTTAAAGAAATAAGCCTCTTCCTTCGCCGGCTTCACCTCCCGCCCGCAGTCCGGGCATTTCCCGTCCACCAGCTGGGACTCTGTCCAAAAAGATTCACAGGGCGTACAGTACAGACCCTCATAAGCCCCCTTATATATGTCCCCCTGCTCGTAAAGCCTTTTAAAAATCTTCTGTACCTGTTTCTCATGGGGTTTATCCGTGGTACGGACAAAATTGTCATAAGAAGTGTCCATCAAATCCCACAGTTTCTTAATAGTGCCCTGCACATTATCCACAAATTCCTTCGGCGTAATTCCCGCCTCCTGCGCTTTTAACTCAATTTTCTGCCCGTGCTCGTCGGTTCCTGTCTGGAAAAATACCTCATAGCCTTCCTTCCTCTTAAACCTGGCGATACTGTCCGCCAGCACAATTTCATAACTGTTGCCGATATGCGGTTTCCCCGATGTATAGGCAATTGCTGTTGTGATGTAATACTTACCTTTGCTCATTTTTTCTCCTTTCCTGATTCCTTTTACTTATTTACAGTTCTGCTGACACACTTCCTTTGGATGCCCCTGTGCATAAAAAAAGCCCGCTTCTTTATTTTGTCTAAAGAAGACGAGCTGTAAAAGCCGTGTTACCACTTCCCTTTATCCGTCCCTCACGAAACGGACCTCAGCGGGTACTGCATACCCTGCCGCTATAACAGGCGGAACCTGTCGCAGCCTAACCGGTACAATCGGCTCGGTGCGCCGCTCAGAAGCCATGTTCAATATATTTCCGCCCGGTTCCTCCCAGCCCCGCCGTATGGAACAATCTTCCAAAACGCACGGTAGAACCTTCTCTGTAAGGCTTTCCTATATCTACTCTCTTCGTCACTGCTTTTTTCTTATGATAACTAGATTACCGAAAACACAGACAAATGTCAAGAAGTTATTGTCAATATGCCAGAATCTCACAGCCATCCTCTGTCACTGCAACCGTCACTTCCCACTGTGCCGACAGTTTTCCATCATCCGTATAAGCCGTCCATCCGTTATCATCATCCACATAGATTTCATCCGTTCCCTGATTCACCATCGGTTCGATGGTAAACACCATCCCCGGCACCATCAGCATCTCTGTCCCCTTCTTTGTTACATAGCTGACAAAGGGGTCCTCATGGAACTCGATGCCCACACCGTGTCCGCCGATTTCCCTTACCACGCTGCATCCGTTTGCCTTTGCATGACTGTTCACCGCGTCCGCCATATCACCGAGGAAATTCCAGGGTTTCACCTGTTCAATCCCTTTCTCCATGCATTCCTTTGCAATACGCACCATATCCGCCGCCTCTTTGGATACCTCACCGATACAGAACATCCGGGATGAATCCGAAAAAAATCCATTATATATAGTAGAAATATCCACATTGACGATATCGCCCTCTTTCAGAATCACATCCTCGGAAGGTATGCCGTGACAGACCTGATTGTTCACGGAGGTACACACGCTTTTCGGATAGCCGTCATAATGAAGCGGCGCCGGAATCCCGCCCAGTTCCTTCGTTTTTTCATACACCATCCGGTCTATTTCCTCCGTGTTCATCCCTACCCGGATATTTGCAGCCACATAATCCAGTACTGCAATATTCCGCAGCCCGCTTTCACGGATACCGTCTATTTGTGCCTTTGTCTTAATCATATCCCTGTCCGGAATCATATGACCCTCCACCTGATACCGGATAACTTTCTCATCGAATCTTTCATGACAAACCTTATACTTTCTCCCGCTTCCACACCAGCAAGGCTCATTCCGTCCCAATTTTCTGTACATATCTCTTTCCTTCTTTCCTTTTCCCAAAACCTGTCCGGACATCATTTCCACAATCTCCGGACCCGTTTTGGCTAACATTCACACCCTTCTGATAATAACACAAAAAATCTCCGCCGTCTCCCCCAAAAAGAGAAAGCGAAGATTTTTCCCAATTATCTTAAATTCCCTGAAACTTCCTAAAAGCCTCAAGCATCTTTTCCACATTGGAACCGACATCGCCTTTGAATACGGCGCTTCCGGCCACAATCACATTCGCGCCCGCTTCCAGGACTACATGCACATTGTCTACGGTAATTCCCCCGTCCACCTGAATATCCGTATGCAGGCTTCGTTCTTCGAATAATCCCCTGGCCTGCCGGATACGCTGCGTAGACTCCGGAATATAACTCTGACCGCCGAAACCGGGTTCCACCGTCATGACCAACAGCATGTCAATCTTGTCTATAAAAGGAAGAACAGCTTCCACAGGCGTCGCAGGTTTGATGGACAGCCCCGCTTTTTTGCCCAGACTATGTATCTGCTCTATGACTTCCTGCGGCTGTTTTGTCGCTTCCAAATGAAACGTAATGATATCCGCCCCAATCCGGGCAAACTCCTCTATATACCGCTCCGGCTTTTCTATCATAAGATGCACATCGAACACAATATCTGAAATTTTACGGATGGTGGACACCACCGGCATCCCAAATGAAATCGACGGTACAAACATGCCATCCATCACATCAATATGAAGATACTGCGCCCCCGCATTTTCCGCTTCCTTTATCTGCTTCCCCAATACGGAAAAATCCGCTGCCAAAATAGAGGGTGATAAAATCAACATTTCCGTACTCACTTTCCGATGAATTCTTTTACCGTCTTATAAACGCCCGCTCCATCCAGTCCGTATTTCTCAACCAATGCCGCAGCAGAACCCGACTCTCCGAATACATCCTGCATACCGATTTTGCATACCGGTACAGGTGCAGCCTTACACAATGCATCGCAGACTGCGCTTCCCAAACCGCCGATTACCGAATGCTCTTCCGCTGTTACTACCCTGCCCGTCTTCTTCGCTGATGCGACAATCAGCTCTTCATCCAGCGGCTTAATGGTACAGATATTGATGACTTCCGCGCTGACACCTTCTTCCGCCAGCTTTTCAGCCGCTTCCAATGCACTGCCTACACAGATTCCGGTAGCAACAATGGTTACGTCCGTACCTTCTCTTACAACCGTACCTTTTCCGATTTCAAATTTATAGTCCGGCCTGTCGTTGATAACCGGACATGCCGCACGCCCGAACCGGATGAATACAGGGCCTTCATGTTCCACCGCTGCCCTTACTGCCGCCTTCGCTTCAATATCATCCGCCGGACACATTACTACCATTCCGGGGATTGTCCGCATCAATGCGATATCTTCGTTGCACTGATGGGATGCGCCGTCCTCGCCTACCGTAATGCCCGCATGGGTAGCGCCGATTTTCACATTCAGATGAGGATAACCTACGGAATTGCGCACCTGCTCAAAAGCACGTCCTGCCGCAAACATGGCAAAAGAACTTACAAAAGGAATCAGACCGGTAGTGGAAAGCCCTGCCGCTATACCTACCATGTTACATTCCGCAATACCGCAGTCAATATGTCTGTCGGGATAAGCCTTTTTAAACACACCCGTTTTCGTAGCTGCCGCCAAGTCCGCGTCCAGCACTACCAGATTGGGATACTCTGCCCCCAGTTCTACCAAAGCATTACCATAACTTTCTCTCGTTGCAATCTTCTTTACTTCTGACATAGTTCTTCACCAATCCTTTCCAAGTCTGCCATTGCTACCGCATACTGTTCATCGTTCGGAGCCTTTCCATGCCAGTCCACCGAACCTTCCATAAAGGAAACTCCTTTTCCTTTCAGGCTGTGGGCAATGATTGCCGTAGGCATACCCTTCGTCTCGCGCGCCTCCTTGAAAGCGCTTCTCAAAGCATCAAAATCATGGGCATCCACATTGATTACGTGGAAATTAAATGCCTCGAACTTCTTATCTATCGGATAAGGAGAACATACGTCATCTATCTTACCGTCAATCTGTAAACCATTGTTATCTACGATAACCACCAGATTATCCAGCTTTCTATGTCCGGCAAACATGGAAGCTTCCCATACCTGTCCTTCCTCCAGTTCCCCGTCGCCGAGCAGCGTATATACGCGGAAATCCTTTCCCTGCATCTTTGCGCCCAAAGCCATTCCCACCGCTGCAGAAATGCCCTGTCCCAGCGAACCGCTGGACATATCAACGCCCGGAATATGTTTCATATCGGGATGTCCCTGCAGATAAGAACCCAGCTTGCGCAGTGTCGTTAAATCCTCTACCGGGAAAAATCCCCTGTTTGCCAGTGTGGAATATAATCCCGGAGCCGTGTGTCCTTTGGACAGCACGAAACGGTCCCTGCCCTCCATCTTCGGATTCTCCGGATCGATATTCATCTCCTCAAAATACAGATACGTATAAACATCTGCCGCTGACAGAGAGCCGCCCGGATGCCCTGCTTTTGCACTGTGAACCGCTGTCACAATTCCTTTTCGCACTTCATTGGCTTTTTTTTGTAACTCAAGATTCTCCATTGTTTCTCCTCCAAAAATAAAGCATGTTAATCTTTACTAAAATAGTTTACCATACATTAAACAGCAAGTCTAGAACATCCGTATATTTTTTCTAAATATTACAATAAAAATTTTAGAGAAAATGTAGTCTGCTTTTTCACCTGCCGCAAAATAGTAAACATAAAAACATGCCTGCCGGATATTATTTTTATGTAATATGTTGAAAACGGATATAGCGGCTTAAATCCATTATAAAAAACACTTCCTTTGAACCCACGACAGACTTCCTTATTTCGCAGTGAAAGCTGACACCTGAGTCATATGGAAAATTTTGAACAGAATATTGTTTATTTTCTTATTGCATGGTACAATAGTTACATAAAAATATTATTATATTAATTTTTTTATGAAATATGCTAAATTGGGGGGATTATAGACCAAAAAGCATACCGGAATATATAAAATATAAATACAAACTAAAGGAGGGGCCGCATCTAAAATATTTTAATTTTATCTAAACATTATGCCACATTTGTGAATAAAAAAAGCAGAAGGAGAAATTATTTATGGACTTAGAGATTTTAAAAAACGAAGAGAAACGAATGAATTTAATTATGTCTGTCTTTCTGGCTGTGATACCGGTGGTCGCTTTCTTATATGTACTGCTTTTTAACGGCGGAACATTCAAAGACGCAATTGCACTTATTATATCGCTGGGCGGACTGCTTACTAAAGCTTTTGAAAAAGTTCTGGGGAAATTTGCCAAATATGTATATATTTCCGTTTTACCGGTACTCGGCGCCATAGTCATTGTATTAGGCACTCCGGGATGTTTCGGTGCAATGGTAGAAGCATATTTCCTGGTGCTGTTCCTATCCGTTCCCTACTATAATTTATCCATGATAAAAGTATGCAGCATCGCTACGATTGTACCGAATGTTATCGCCATGATTCTGTTCCCGCAGGCATATCTGGCAATGTACACCATTCCCATTTGGATATTTGCATGGATGGTATATGCACTCGCAATCATGGTTTCAGTCCTGATTGTCATGAGGGCACGGATGTTATTCCAGACAGTGGAAACCAAGGAACACGAAGCGGAAGAAATGCTCGAAAGTATCCGCAGTGCCTTTGAAGGACTGCAGCAGTCCTCGGCAGATATCTATGATTCCCTGCATGGCTTTGAGGCAAGTACCACACAGATAGCGGCGTCCACCGAAGATATTTCCAGCAGCGCAGATATGCAAATCCAACAAGTAGAGGGAAGTCTTCAGATATTCAACGATTTAAATAATATGATTGTCAGCTCCGAAGACCGGGTATCACAGACCGTGGAGAACATGAAACTTCTGAAGGAAAAAAATGACGAGGGTATCAAGTCCATTACCGAACTCTCCAGAAAATTCCGCGAAAATATTGAATCCACGAAGAAAGCCTCCGAAGGCGTCACCCTGCTGGCACAGAAATCCAGCTCTATCGGGGAAATCATCGAAAGCATCGGCCAGATAGCAAAACAGACAAATCTGTTAGCCCTGAATGCCGCCATCGAAGCGGCCAGAGCCGGAGAAGCAGGCAAAGGATTTGCCGTAGTTGCAGATGAAATCAATTCCTTATCCAGCGAATCCTCCACTGCAACCCAGAAGATTGACGCCATCTTAAAAGATATTATCTTTACAGTAAAAGAAATTACCGGACTGATGGACTCCAATAACATTATTGTCAACGAATCTAATGCAAAGCTTGACGATACCGTACAGATTTTTGACGCAATTCTCCATTCCTCCGAACAGGTTATTTCAGTCATTGATTTACTGAAAGCAGAGCTCGCAAACATCGTTAATATTAAGGACAACTTGCAGCAGGCAATGAAACAGGTAGAAGACATTTCGCAGAATTCGGTAGAAAACACTACTGAAATCAGCGCCTCTACCGAGGAACAGGCATCCGGAGTACAGACTATCCTTACTTCCATGGAAAACGTTCAGAATGGTATGAACCGCCTTGCAGCTCTCATCAATTCAGATATATAAAGTTATACGTACATATCAACAGCCGCTGCCATGGCAGCGGCTGTTTTCATTCCTTACATTCTGTTTCCCACGTTTTCATTTATGCCTTTTTACGTTCCTTTATCTTTACAAACACTGCCTGCAATACAATGAAGAAGCATAACAGGATAGCTGTTACGATATTGGCCCAGGAACTGATAAGCTTGCCGTTCGTTTTAACCAGTGTAGAAATCGTACCGTTAATCATTACACCGAACAGTGAACCGACTACATTTCCCACACCGCCTGTCAGCAAAGTACCGCCGATGACTGCAGAAGAGATGGCATCCATCTCAAGCCCGGCCGCCTGGGTCGTCGTTCCTGACATGGTATTCAGACAGTAGCAGATGCCGCCGACGGAAGCGAGGAAACTGGAAAGCATATACGCTTTCAGAGTTACTTTCTTAACATCCAGTCCCATCAGTGTAGCCGACTGCTGATTACCGCCTACCGCATAAAGACTGCGCCCGAAGCGCGTGTAACGCAGCATCAGGAAAATAACAAGCACTACCAGCAGCGCCACTATAACGGAAGCCCTGACATACGGAATCTGCGGAATGCCCTTTTTATTCACATAAGAACCGATACCAAAAGGCATTTCTATCTTATAACTGGACAATGCCGTAAAAATACGGTCGCTCGTAATACTTACCTGTTCCGTACATATCACTGCCGTCATACCTCTTGCGAAGAACATGCCTGCCATAGTGACGATGAAGGGCTGTATCTTCAGATAGGCGATGCAGTACCCCTGCACCAAACCGAACACAACGCCGATAATCAGCACCAGCGCCATCAATACCGGACTGCTCCATCCCCACCGTTCGATTCCGACAGCAATAATCATACAATCCATGGCAACCACGGAACCTACCGAAATGTCGATTCCTCCTGTCAGCATAACACATGTCATGCCGCTGGCAATACAGATAAGCCCTGCATTATTAATCAATATATTCAGAAAAGTCTGTAAACGTGTAAAACCTTTATCCGCATATACCACACATCCTGCAATATACATCACTACAAACAGCGCGATGGTAATGATAAGCAGCAGATTGTTACTGTTAATTTTTACTTTTTTATCCTTATTCATGCCTTCGCCCCCTTTGCAGCAACCTTCTTAGCAGAAAGCTTTTTGAAATATTCCTTTACCGGTTCTGCCTGGATAACCACAATCAGGATAACCACGATTGCCTTAAACACCGGCGCCTGTGCGGAAGAAACTCCCAACGCATAAAGGGTCGTTGTAATTGCCTGAATGGTATATGCACCGATAATGGAACCGGCCAGATTAAATTTACCGCCTCCAAGGCTGTTCCCGCCAAGGGCAACCGCAAGAATCGCATCCAACTCCATGTTCAGGCCGATGTTGTTCGTATCAGCCGAATAAATACGGGAAGTTGCCAGCAGCCCGGCAATACCTGCGCACAAACCGCAGATTACATAAGTCAGAAGAATGATTTTAGCGGAGTTAAAACCGGAAATCCTTGCAGCCCGTTTATTAATCCCGACACTCTGGATAAATGTACCGAGAGCCGTAAAACGGAGTACCAGGGACGCTATCAGGATACATACCGCCGCAATGATAATCGGGGTAGGTATGATTCCTACATAGGACCCGAACACCTGAAATGAAGGCACACGCACATATACAATCTGGCTGTTGCACAGCAGAAGCCCGATTGCACGCCCTGCGGACCATAATATCAGAGTTGCCACCATAGGCTGTATGTTCATATAAGCCACCAAAAATCCATTGAACAGACCACAGACACAGGCAATGGCAATACCCGCCAGCAATCCTACCCAGAGAGGATTAGCATATTCCGAAACATTGGTCACACCATACCCTGCCAAAAGCATACAGCACAGACCACCGGAAAGACTCATGACAGACCCTACAGAAATATCCGTACCAGCCGAAGAAGATACAACCAAAGTCATACCAATAGCCAGAATCGCAACCTCGCTGCCGCGGTTCAGTACATCAATCAGACGCCCGTATAACACACTGCTGTCACCCGTAATCGCCCGGATTGTAATGGTAAAAAAGCTGAGCGGCGGATTTCCGCAGATAATATCATATACCACATTAATCAGGATAACGAGAATCATACTGAAAATCGGCAAAAACAGCCTTTTTTTCGTAATACTTTTTAATTTACTCACTGTGCTCCACCTCCCGCAATCGCTTTCATTACACCTTCCTGCGACATCTCATCCGCTTCCAGTTCCCCTACCTTCTCTCCGTCACGCAGTACTGCCAAACGGTTACAGGTACGCAGCATTTCTTCTACCTCGGAAGAAATAAAGATAATGCTCTTTCCCTCATCTGCCAGTTTAATCACCAGCTTCTGGATTTCTGTTTTCGTTCCGATGTCAATTCCCCTCGTAGGTTCATCCAGTACAAGGAAATCCGGATTAGTCGCCAGCCACCTTGCAAGGATTACTTTCTGCTGGTTCCCGCCGGAAAGCTGCTTAATCAAAGTCTCCCTGCTGGCTGTCTTTATACTCAGCATCTCTATGTATTTATCTGCAATCTCAATCTGCTTTGCCATGGGAATGCGCTTGAATATTCCCAGTTTTGCCTGCATTGCGAGTATAATGTTCTCACGCACCGATAAATCTCCAATGATGCCTTCCGCTTTCCTGTCGTCCGGAAGCAGTCCCATACCAAGGTTCATTGCATCAATCGGATTTTTGATGGCCACCTCTTTCCCGTCTACCTTCAGCGTTCCGGTCTGTGCCCTGTCCGCCCCGTAAATTACACGGGCCAGCTCGCTTCTGCCGCTCCCGAGCAATCCGGTCAGACCGATGACCTCTCCTTTATGGATATCCAGATTAAAAGGTTTGATTTTTCCTGCATGGCTTAACCCCTTTGCCTCAATCTCCAGCGGTGCATTGGACATATCCTTGTCACCCTCCGGCTTAATGGAAGCCAAATCGTCAAAATCCTTTCCCATCATAGCCGCCACCAGTTTCACACGGGGCAGTTCTTCCACTGTATATTCGCCGACCAGCGTTCCGTTCCGCAATACAGTGATACCGTCGCACACTTCATATACCTGCTCTAAAAAGTGAGTAACAAATACAATTCCAACACCCTGTTCCCGCAGCTGGCGCATCATCTTGAACAGCAGGCTTACCTCATGGTCATCCAGCGAAGAAGTGGGTTCATCAAGTATCAAAACCTTACTTTTCATATCAACAGCACGTGCAATTGCAATCATCTGCTGCAATGCCAGTGAATAATTTTCCAGATTCTGTGTTACCTCTATGTCCAAATCCAAATCTTTCATCAATTGCGCCGCCATGGCATTCATCTTACGCCGGTTGACTGTCCCGAACTTCGTTAAAGGTTCGCGTCCGATGTACAAATTCTCCGCAACCGATAGATTCGGACACAGGTTTACTTCCTGATACACCGTGGAAATACCCTTCTTCTGTGCATCCAAAGTATCTTTGTTCACGATAGGGCCATCAATTCCGTCCACATGGATTTCCCCGGCCTCGAATTTATTAACCCCCGTCAGGCATTTTATCAGAGTGGACTTACCCGCTCCGTTTTCCCCCATTAACGCCCGTATTTCACCTTTACGCAGCGTGAAGTCCACGTTGTCCAAGGCCTTTACACCTGGGAAAGTCATGCATATTCCCCGCATCGTTAAAACGATATTCTTATCCATCCTTGACCTCCTCATTTTAAAAAGTAAGGAGGGAATCCGTATTTCAGGAATCCCTCCCATACTGCCTATCTCATATTAGTATGCACGGCCTGCCAATACTTCGTCTGTCATTGTAGTTGCATACTGGCTTGTAATGCCAGGTGCGACAAATGCTTCATCGTTAACCAGTGTAGTAGCTTCGTATGCAGAACCGGAGTGCATAGCCTGAATTACAGAAGCAACAACATCCGCCTGAATCGGGTTACATTCTACGTTGCAGTTAATCTTGCCGTCTAATGTATACTGCAAACCATCATGTGTCGCATCAAAGGAAATCAGAATTACATCACCGTCAACACCATATGTGATACCTGCTGCATCCATTGCGTCCATTGCGCCGTATGCTTCGTTATCATTCTGGCATACTACTACGTTGAACTGACCTTCGTAAGACTTAATGAAGGATTCCATAACTTCCTGTCCGCCTGCCTGTGTGAAGTCACCGGACTGGGAATCAAGAATCTTCCACTCGCTGTGGGATGATGCAACTTCATTGAAGCCTTCGGTACGTCCCAAAGTAGCGGATGCACCAACCGTACCTTCAATCACAAGGATGTTTGCTTCTTTTCCGTCCAAATATTCAGCCAGCCAGTTAGCTGCTGTGATACCTTCGTTCTTTGTATTGGTTCCTACCCATGCATCATACATGGAAGCGTCTGCATCAATCTCACGGTCTGCGATGATAACCGGAATTCCTGCATCCTGCGCTTCCTGAAGCACGGTATCCCATCCTGCTGTTTCAATCGGAGCAATTACGATGTAGTCCAGTTCCTGTCCGATAAAGTTACGAACTGCTTCCAGCTGTGCCGCATTGTCATTGTCGCAGTCAACCAGCTGTAATTCATAACCGTTGTCTGCAGTAAATGTATTCTGGTAATTCTGTGTGTTAGCGGTACGCCAATCGGATTCATGCCCAACCTGCGCATAACCTACACTAATCAGCCCGCCGTCTGCTGACGCATCTGCCGGTGCTGCCGTATCTGCTGCAGGCGCTGCGTCTGCTGCCGGCGCCGTCTCTGCCGGTGCTGCCGTATCCGCCGCAGGAGCCGCATCCGCTGCAGGCGCTGCTGTCTGTGCGTCTCCGCCGCCGCACCCTGCTACTGTTGCTGCAACCATTGCTGCTGCAAATAATACTGCTAATTTTTTTCTCAACATTTTTATATCCTCCCTTTCATTTGTTGATACTATTACTTTATCTGATTTTCTCCCCTTTCGTCAACTTCAATTGTTCGCGTTTCATCATGTTCGTCGTCCTAAACAATACAAGTTTATACATTTTTATTACTTTACATTACAAGTTATCCCGATAAATTGATTTTTTTATATTTAGTTAAAATTTTTATTCTTTTTATTTCTTTATACGTTTATTCTGCTTCTTTTTATCGTATTATACACTATCAATACTTTGTATATTTTCCCCATTGTTCACACTTTGTTCATTTTTTCATATCAATTTGTTAATTTTCTATTTTAGTTGGCTTTCCGGCCTTCTCCGGCCAAAACGTTTTTTTATTTTATTCTTTTGATATTATACTTTTCACGCTATAATGTAATTATCTAAATCCGAAAGAAAGGAAATGGTCCATATGCCTGCCAAATACCTGCGTCTTGCAAAATCACTGAAAAAGCAGATTCTTCAAAATACCGGAAACGGAATATACAAGCTGCCGTCCGAAAACGAACTATGCCGTCAATCCGGATACAGCAGACAGACCGTCCGGCAGGCGCTGCATTTACTGGAAGCCGAAGGATTAATCGAAAAAAAACAGGGAAGCGGTTCTTTCGCCACCGGTCTGGCTTCAGGCGCCAATGAAATAGCCGTAATTGTTTCCGAAGAAGAGGAATATATCTATCCGTCCCTCATCTCCGACATCAAATCCGCTCTCGGGCATAAAGGATATTCCATACGGCTTTATTCGCATCATGGCCGTCTCTCTTTTGAGCGCAAAATTTTAGAGGAACTTCTCAGTTCCCCTATCCGCGGCATCATTATAGAGGGCTGCAGGACAGCCCTTCCCAATCCGAATCTGGATTTGTACGAACGCCTGAAAGAACAGGACGTTTCCGTTTTATTCCTCCATAGCAGCTATCCGGACTACCCTGACAGCATTTCCGTCAAAAGCGACGACTATTACGGAGGATACTTATTGGGAAAACATTTCCTTCAGAACAATCATACGAATATTGCAGGTATTTTTAAAATAGACGATGTGCAGGGTCTGGAGCGTTACCGGGGTTTTTCCACTGTCCTGCGGGATTTTACAGCCGGATTGCCGGACGAAAAAATCCTGTGGTATACCCAGGCGGAATTAACCGCATTAGAACAGAAATCGGATACTATGTTCCTGACTTCCTTTCTGTACCGGCAGCTGAAAGATTGTTCCGCCGTCATCTGCCATAATGACGAAATCGCTTACTGGCTCATGAAAGAACTGCGTTATGCCGGACTTCAGGTACCTGCCGATATATCCGTTGCCTCCTTTGACAACAGTTATCTCAGCGAAATCTGCCCCGTCCGCCTTACCACCCTGTCGCATAAAAACCATGAAATGGGAAACACGGCGGCCGAGTGCCTGCTGAAGATGATACAGGGCATTCCCGTATCCTCGCAGGAACTCACCTGGCGTCTGGTATCAAGGGAAAGCGACGTCTCCCGCTAATCCTCAATTTCTGCCCATCCGGTATTCCCTCGGCGTACAGCCCTGTGTCTTTTTAAATACAAAACTGAAATAATGAGGGTCTTTGAACCCAACCTCCGCGGCGATTTCTCCGGAATGTTTCTCCGTACTGCGCAGAAGTTTTTTAGCCGCCTCCATCCGCTTCTTTGTCACATATTCTGTAAAGGTCATTTTCTTTTCCTGACTGAACAGGGCGCTCAGATAATTGGAGCTGACATTTGCCGCACCTGCCGCCGCATTCAGAGACAGCGTATCCTGTGCATAATTTTCTTCAATGTAATCCAATGCCTTTTTTATTATCTTCTTCCCCTGGCTCTCCCTTTCCCTGCTGCCCAGTTCCATAGCTTTACCCAGCAGGCTCATCATATAAGGTTTCATATCCTCCATATCCAGGCTGACGCTCTGCATCTTTTCCGCCCATGTATCTTCCAGAAATTCTTCCTGACCAAAGCCCAGCGTTTCTGCAAAAGCAATGGATGTAAAACGGATACTCAGCGTCAGATAATCCCGAAACAGCCTGGATTGCAGTGCATCCTTCTGGCTTTCCAGATAGCTGTCCACAAAATCTTCCAATTCATCCTGCTGTCCCCGCATCAGAAATCCCTTAATAATATCCGGGTCCGTCTTTGCGACGTCAACCCCTCCCAATCCTCCTGCTTCCGTATTGACTCCCTCTGTTCCGCGCTCCGGCAGAATGTGCTGCCGCGGCCTCAAAAAGCGGTAAGAAAGCATATGATTTACCCGGCTGTAACACTTTGGAAGAAGGCTGAGACGTTCTACCGGCTCCCCTGCCGCCAGATACCACTCCATCTCCATATTCGGTTCGCTGCAGATGCGTGTAATATTATCCACGCACTTCGCCTTTAACTCTTCCATCTGCTGTGCATCGCCTTTTATCAATATTCCATATGTCGTGATATTCCACCTGAATACAAGAAAATCAGGATAACGCAGGAAATAATGCATCAGCTCCTCCTGCTTCCTCACAAGCAGCCCCGAATCCTGCCCCCTTTCCTCCGGGCTCTTTTTCTCCCAAAGACTTACCATAACCAGATTATAGCAGGCAGCATCTAATTCCAAAGACAGTTTCTGTGCTTCCTCGTAAATTTCCTGCACCGCCATCTGTCCCTCGAACAGCTTTTCAAAAAAATTCCTTCGTGAAAACTGCTCATATTCCAGCATTTCCTCACGGAATTTTTCCACATATCTTTCCTGCTCCCGCTCGTTCTCTATCTTTTCCCGTATTTCCTGAAGCACCTTCTGCATCGTCATTTTTGTAATTGGTTTTAACAGATACTGCTCCACTCCTACTGCAATAGCCTGACGCGCATACTCGAAATCGTCGTATCCGCTGATAATCACGATTTTCATCTGCGGAAATTCCTGGCTTACAATACGGCTCAGCGCCAGCCCGTCCATAAAGGGCATTTTAATATCGGTAATCAGCACATCCGGACGCTGCTTTCGGATGAGCGGCAGTGCCATTTCTCCGTCACTGGCTTCCCCTGCAAACTGATACCCGTATTTCTGCCATGCAATATTATCACGCAGCCCTTCTCTTACCACGCTCTCATCCTCTACAAGAAAAACCTTTAACATGTCGGACCTCCATTGCCTGTATCTTCTATGTTATCTGCTGCCATTAATAAGTTCTGCTTTCTATATACTTCGATACATTTTCTTTTGTAAAGACCTTTTCTTCCACTACATACGCCTTTTCTACTTTTTCCCCACGCTCCAGCATTCCTATTACCTCAGCCAGATACATCCCCTGTTCCGGATTGCACTCCACATCTACTGCAATCTTCCCTTCCTCCACCAACAGAAGGGCATCCTTTACAGCATCAAAAGACAGTATCAGGATATCTCCGTTCCTTCCAACGCTCCTGCCGCTCTCCTCTATCGCTTCAATTGCCCCGAAAGTCATATCATCGTTCTGCGATACTACCACATCAATATCTGCATACCGGTCCAGCATCTGTTCCATGATTTCCTTTCCTTTTGCCGTCGTAAACTCACCGCTCCTCTGGTCCAGAATATGCCAGTTGGTATACTGATTCGCTATTTCCACGAATCCGGAACTTCTGCCCCGTTGGGAAGAGGAACCCAGCGTCCCCTGAAGTACTATAATATTAATATCCTCTTTCTGCCGGTTTGTAATCCTCAGATACTGTTCCAGCCATCTCCCGGCTTTTCTCCCCTCTTCCTCCACGTCGGAACCTATCCATGTAGTATAAAGGGAAGCATCTTCCACATTTACCATCCGGTCCATGAGAATCACAGGAATCCCGGCCTCCCTCGCCTCCTCCAGTACCGTATCCCAGCCGTTTTCCGTAACCGGCGAAAAAACGATATAATCTACCCTTTGGGAAATAAAACTGCGCAGAGCCTTTATCTGGTTTTCCTGCTTCTGTCTGGCATTATTGAAAATCAGGAAGTATCCGTTTTCTTTTGTCAGCGCCTTCTGAACAGACAGCGTATTCGTCGTTCTCCATACGGACTCGCTTCCTATTTGGGAAAATCCCACCACTACCAGATTGGCATTTTCTTCCTCATAGGCATCTGTTTCTCCCGCAGCTACACCGCTGAAGATGCCGCAGCCGCAGATTAATACCAGTACGGATACCAGCATGACTGCCATTACCGTCTTATGCCATCCGCTTTTATTCATCGTCCGCTTCCTCCTGTTCCGAATACTCCAGACGCTGCGCGGGAATTGTAATATTCACGCAGGTTCCTTCCCCTTTCACCGAATGAATCTCCATTCCATACTGCATACCGAAATTCATGCGGATACGTTCGTTCACATTCGCCAGTCCGAATCCCTTTTTTGTCTCTTTACAGGGACGGCTGATTTCCTCCCGCAGCCTTTCCAGTTCTTCTTTTTCCATACCCACTCCGTTGTCCCGTACGGAAAAACGAATCAGTTCCCCGTCCTCTCCGCCTTCAATGGTGATTTTCCCTTTGGCACGCTTATATTTAATTCCATGATAAAGGGAATTTTCTACCAACGGCTGAAGCGTCAGCTTCAAAATACGGCAGTCATAAACTTCCGGATTAATGATTATCTCGTAATCCAGTATATCCCGGTAACGTACCTGCTGTATCTCCAGATAACTCCGGATATGCATCTCTTCCTCCCGAATCGTAATATATTCCTTCCCCTTACTGAGCGCCAGCCTGAAAAATTCAGAAAGAGACATTACCATTCCTACTGCCTTCTCCGTATCATTCCCTTCAATCAGCCATATGATGGTATCCAGTGTGTTATAAAGAAAATGCGGATTTATCTGTTCCTGCAGAAGCCTCAGTTCCGCATGACGCATCTTCCTTTCGTCATCCTTTATCTGTTTCACCATGATTTCCAGTTTTTCCGTCATGTCATCGACGCTGTCCGATAAGACTCCTATTTCATCCATGGTATTGATTTTCGCCCGCACATTAAAATCCCCTTTTGAAATCTGTCCCGTTATACGGCAGAGCTTTTCCAAAGGATTCGTAATGCTCTTCAATATCAGCAGCGTAATAAGAATCACCACTACTACGATTGCGGCAACTACTATCACGCACAGCATAATGAATGCATTGACCTGTTCATTCAGCTGCGTAGTCAGCCGTTCGATACTCTTCGTCTGATAATAAATATAATACTGGATATCGTCCTGAATCAGTTCTGTCAGGATATAAATATTATTATCCAGCATTTTGACATTTTCATCATATCTGCCGCCCTGTTCCACATTAATCCGGATATCATCCACTCTGTCTTCCAATGTATCGATATTCCGCAGCAGGCTCTGAAGCCACACGCGGCTCTCACGGTCCGTGGTAATTCCCATCAGGTTCGTAAATTCTTTCCTCAATTCATCAATCAGCAGATATGGGTCCTCCAGCGTTTCATCTTCGTGGATATTATCAAAGGAAACATATCCCACTACCAGCTTATAGATGCTCTCATCCATCTCGTCCTTGAAATCTATGTTGTAATTATTTGCCACTGTCATATTGCTGACGATACTGTCGTATACGTTACGGTAATCTTCCAATGCCACAATCAGATAAACCGCTATTCCTAATAACGGTACCATCGCGGTCAGCACCAGCGCAAGCATCTTGATTCGCAGCGGATATTTAATTTTTTCTCTGTCTGCTGCCCTGTCATCCATATCATTCTTCCCGCCATATCAATATTTCTTAAAACAGCCCGTTCTCTGCTTTAATTCCTCTGTCACTGAAGCCACCCTGCCAAGCGCCCGGATAATATCTTTCATATCTCCCGCCAGTTCACTGGTATTCCCGGCAACGTTGGAAACACCTGTCGCACTCTCATGCACCGTAACCGATATGCCGTCATTGGCGGATACCATATCCTTCATGATGAGACGGAGCTGTTCCGCTGCGGTATCCACCTCCCGCATGATTCCGTCTATCATTACGGAATCTTCAAAATACCGTTCTCCCGTCTGTTGCAGTACTTCATAGTCCGGCACCACTTTTTCATTCAGAAACTCCAGCAGGCGGTTGGCATTATCCGCCAGTCTTGTCACTGCGCCGATTACGCCTGCGGAAATCTGCCGGATATTATTCGCCGCTTCTTTTGAATCATCCGCCAGTTCACGGATTTCATCCGCCACTACCGCAAACCCTCTGCCCTGCTCCCCCGCTCTCGCCGCTTCTATGGAGGCATTGAGCGCCAGCAGATTCGTCTGTCCGGCAATACGGAGAATATCCCCTGTCAGACTGCTGATATCTTCAATCTGACGGCTGTCTTCAATGGATTGGTGCAGTTGTGCATCAATACTCTGAATCATACTGTCCGCCGTCTGTCTGCTTTCCTTTGCCTCTTCCTGCAGTCTTCTTGCACGCTCTTTCATTTCATTGGCAAAATCCGTTCCATCCGCTGCTTTGCCTGCCATATCTTCCATGGAACTGCCTGCATTTTTTGTTCCCTCGTTCATATTGTGTACCGTAGCAGACACCTCTTCCATTCCGGCCGCCAGTTCTTCCATAATGCTGGATGTATCCTCCGCCCCCTCATTTGCCCTTTCCACAATATCAGACACTGCGGCCTGCTGCTGCCCGATTTCATTGCCGGATGCAATGATACCGCCTATCATCCCCTGCATCATATCCATAAAGACATTCACGCCTTTCGCAAGGTCGGCAATTTCATCCTTTGTCATCACCGGAACCCGTTTGGTTAAATCCCCTTCGTTTTTATTGATATCCTCCATGATACCCTTCATGGCATTGGTCATCTTACGGATGGGTGTCACTATGGTTCTCATGGAAATCAGGAACACCAGTACGGAAGCTGCTATCAGCAAAGCAATAATCACACCCACCGCTCCTGCTGCCTGTGCCGCAGTATCCTCCAGTTCTTTGCGTCCGGCGTCAAAACTGACATTGGAAAAATCAATCAGTTTCATCATATTGCTGTGCAGCATGGCATTGATGGTTCCAAGCGTATTCGTCACGTTCACCATTGCCATTTCCTTATCCCCGCTCCTGCTGAGTGCGACAATACTATCCACGGATTCACAGAATGCGCCAAGCCGGCTTTCCACAATATCAAAAACCGCCCGTTCCTCATCATCGGTGATTTTTTCTCCATAGCCCGCCAATAGCCGGTTCATCGTTTCCATGCTGGCTTCTATCTCTTCTTCGTAGTCGTCCATGGCTCCGGCAAGCTTCGTATTGATATGATAAAATGTCAGACGGTATATCTCCAGATATGCCTCGTATATCTCATGCATCTCATTGATTTCCGCCACTTCCCCGTTCATCAGTTCGTTGCTTTTATCGGAAATCCTATGCACATTTACCGTCAGGAACCCAAGCGCGGCAAAGGAGATAACTAACAGCAGCAGAATCACTATTACAAATTTAAAACCTATCTTTTTCATTCCGTCTCCTCTCCAGCGTTAAAAACGGCCTGTTACTGCGGTTCATCCATCGTCTTCACCGAATCTCTGACCACAACCTGCGCATCAAACTCATAAGTAGCATCAAATGCCGGATTCTCTATCATCTGCAAAAGATTCAGCGCAGCTTTCTCTCCAAGTCTGTCTGTGGGATGCGGAACAGAAGTCAGCGCCACATCTCCGAGCACTGTCAGTTCGGAATCGTCAATACTTACAACGGAAACATGTCCTGGAACCCCGATACCCTCCTTTGCAAGCACTTCCACAAGCGCAAGCGCAATCTGGTCATTATAGCATACCACCGCCGAACAGTCACGGAACCGGTTCAATATCAGACTCCTGTATTCTCCCAGATTCTGCATTCCTATCGTATCCACCCACAGAATACGGGCATCATCCACTTCCATGCCGGCTTCTTTCAACGCTTCCAAATACCCGGCATACCTCAAATGTCCCTGCCCGTCATCCAGCTTAAAAATCCCGCCTATCCTCCGGTGTCCGTTATCCAGCAGGTGCTTTGCCGCATTGTATCCTGCCAGTTTATCGTTCAGCGATACATGGGGAATCGGAAGCAGCGGATAGTAACTGTTGATAAAGATAACCGGAATGCCTTTTGCCTGCAGCTTTTCGTACAAAGGCAGGTTGGGATTGGGGATACCGCTTTTTGTCGTTTCCACAATCACACCTGCCACTTCATCCCGGCTCAGAATATCCTCTAATATGGTTCTTTCCCTGCCAATCTGGTTATTGGTAAATGCAATCTGCACGGAATAACCGTTTTCAAACAGTACATTCTCGATTCCCTGAATGGTCTTTGGGAAAATATATCCATCCACATAAGTAGTAACCACGGAAATCCGCGTCTTATTTTTCAGATTCACCTGACGCCTGTCGTTAATATATGTCCCGCTTCCCTGTCTGCGGACGAGCACGCCCTCATTTTCCAATACGCTTATAGCATGACGCACTGTCTGTCTGCTCAGGCGGAACATTTCTTTCAGTTCATTCTCCGAATGCATTTTCTGCCCCGGAAGAAATTTCCCCGACTCCACCTGCTCCTGTATCCAATTGACCAGCTCCATATATTTCGGTTGACTTTTCCCCACAATTTATTCAGGACAGCCAAATAAGCTGTCCGCCTCCTTATTTTCTCTGCATTCGTAAATCACTCTATGTTGTTCGTACAATTTGCACTTTATATTCATTCAAAGTACTACTATCTGTAGTTTATTTTCTATGCTTAACTATATAATCTTACATACTCCGCCGCATATTTTCCCGTCATTTTTATATCATTTTGCACTTTTTTTATTTTGTTTTTAGTAATTATGTATATGATATGCTATTTACTGCTTCTTGTCAATGCTTATTGCGTAAAATCGCCCTGCCTGTATACATGTATCACACTTGTACGCATACAAGCTAAAAAAACGAAGATTCCCTCATGTTTCTCCAAACTATATCATATATTGAAAGAAACAGCATCAGGTAATTCCATTGAAAAAATTCAATTTTCCAAACCTTTCCAAACGGCGCAGAGCCATACTGCTTACTGCTTTATCCCTCATCCTTTTATCCGGTTTTACTTTCTTTTTCGCCGGCAGGGATACCAAAGCCTTCCGGAATTTCTGCAATGATTTTTTTCTCTCTGAACTGGAAGGCAATACACTGAATATGCATTATACGGTTGCATATCCCTCTAACTTTGGTTTAGACTCTTATACCCCTGTCCTTCCGTCCTATTCACCGGAACGGCGGGAAAATTCCTGCGAAGAACTCACTTCTTCCCTACAGTTTCTGCACGGTCTGGACGAACGGAAACTAAATGAAAGCGACTCCTATACTTACCGGCTGCTGCTGCCCTATCTGGAAAATGAGAAAAAAGGAATGGAATTATATTACTATTCCAACCCGCTTTCCCCTTCCTCCGGCGCCCAATCCCAGCTCCCCATTCTGTTAGCCGAATATACGTTCCGCAGCAGGCAGGATGTAGAGGACTATCTCGAACTGCTGAATCAGACCGATACCTATTTTGAAGGCATTGCCAATTATCTGAAAGACCAATCCGAGAAAGGTCTTTTCATGCCCGATTACTCGGTGGATAAGGTCATCCACCAATGCGATACCATTATGGACGCATCACTGCTGGAAACGGAAACCCATTTCCTGAATACTACTTTTGAAGAACGTCTTAATGCACTGATGGACAAAGGAATTTTGACTGAAGAAGAAAAAATGCACTATCTGTCGGAAAATTCCCGTCTGCTGACCACGGTAATGCTCCCCGCCTATCAGAAACTCGGTGACGAACTTTTACTTTTAAAAGGAAGCGGAACCAACGAAAACGGACTTTCCCATTTTCCTGACGGTAAAGAATACTATCTTTACCTGATACGTTCCAACACCGGCTCATATCGGGACATCGAAGACATCAAGATGATGCTGTTCCGGGATTTTAACAGCAATCTGGAGGCGCTCACCGCCCTCCTGAGGAAAAACCCGCATCTCACTAACCTGCAGGATTCCGGGGATTTTGCATACACAAAGCCGGCAGATATGCTAAAAAACCTTCAGCAGACAATATCCGGGGATTTTCCCACCCTGGGAGAAGTAACACAGGGAGAAATGCCTGTCTGTTCCATAAAGACCATTTCCGGAAGTCTGGAGGAATATTGCAGTCCTGCTTTTTACCTGACGCCGCCCCTGGACGATATTCATGAAAACGTCATCTACATCAACCAAAAAGACAATCCAAGCGGTGTGGAACTGTACACAACCCTAGCCCACGAAGGTTATCCCGGCCATTTATACCAGACTGTTTACAGCGAACTTTACTTCCGCAAAACCGACACGGCGCCTATTCGTTCCCTGCTGAATTACGGCGGATATGTGGAAGGCTGGGCAATGTATGTGGAACTGGAAGCCTATGACTACGCAAAAGCCCTCATGAAAGAAGAAATGCCGGATACCGAAACGCTGTACGAAGTTTACAAACTGGACCGTCAGATTCAGCTTTGTTTATATTCTCTGGCTGACATTGCCATCCATTATGAAGGAGCCGATTACAGCCAGATACATAAGATGCTTTCTTCCGTCGGCATATCCTCGCCTGCTTCCACCCGCTCCATCTATGAATATATCGTGGAAGAGCCAACTACATATCTCAAATATTATCTCGGCTATCTGGAAATACAGGAGTTAAAAAAAGAAGCACGGGAGTTATGGGGAAGCGCATACAGCGACTACCGTTTCCATAAATTTTACCTGGAAAACGGGCCTGCAGATTTTACAAACCTGCAATTACAGATTGGGTAGGAAAGGTTGACAAAAAACAGCAGCCTGCGGCTGCTGTTTTTTATTATCCACGCATCTTCTTATCCAGTTCCGATACAATCTTCTCAAGACATCCATCCTCAAAAGGACTTTCCAATCCCACCTCTTTCAGCATATCCGTATAGAATCCTGATGCCGAAAGCCTGCACAGCTTCAGATAGCTCTCCCATGCTTTATCATAATCTTCGTCCATCATCACTTTATATTCAAAAGCACAGGTCTGAGCCAGACAGTAATCAATATAATAGAACGGATAGCGGTAAATGTGGTGCTGTTTCTGCCAGAATCCCCCATTTCCAAAATAAGCATCCTCCTCATAGTCCATATGAGGCCGGTATACCTTTTCAAGCTTCATCCATTCCTGCCGTCTTTCCTCCGGCGTCAGTTCCGGATTGGCATATACGATGTGCTGGAATTCATCTACCATACAGCCATAAGGAATAAAAATTGCCGCATCTTCCAACTGCATGATTTTATAATCTTCCGCCCTGTCGCCGAAAAACAGTTCGAACCACTTTCCGGTAAAGAATTCCATGGACATGGAATGAATTTCCGCCGTTTCCATTGTAATATCCCAATGCTCCTGTATCGGGTCTTTCGCCGACAGATAGCCCTGGAATGCATGTCCGCACTCATGGGTAATCACGTCCACGTCGCCGCTGGTTCCGTTAAAATTCGCAAAGATAAAAGGCGCCCCGTACTCCGGCAGCGAGGTCATATATCCTCCGGCCTTCTTTGTCTTCCTCCCCAGCACATCGAACAGTTCATTTTCCATCATGAAATCAAAAAACTCTTTCGTCTCCGCAGACATTTCCGAATACATCTTCTGTCCGGCGCGCACGATTTCTTCCGGCGTCCCTATGGGCGCAGGATTTCCTTCCTGGAAATACACGGATTCATCAATATAAGACAGTTTCTCCAGTCCCAGCCGCCTGCGTCTTCTGTCATGCATTTTCTCTGCAAACGGGACAAAGTACTCCTTCACCTGCTTTCTGTAATTCTCCACCATGCTTTGGTCGTAGCAGTTGCGGTTCATACGGTAATAACCCAGTTCGATATAATTTTCATATCCCATCTGTCTGGCCTGTTCCGTCCGATTCTTTACCAGTTTATCGAATATCTCATCCAGTTCGTCCGCCCACGATGCAAAAAATGCGCTGTACTTTTCATATGCCTTTCTTCTGACATTCCTGTCATTATTCGTAAGATACGGCCTTAACAGGGAAAGGTTCAAAGTCTCGCCTTCCCACTCAATCTCCGCACCCGCAATGATTTTGTCATATTTTGTCTTAAGTGCATTTTCCTCCTGCATGAGCGGAATCAGCTTCTCGTCAAAGGATTTCAGCTCCAGCTCCATATTTTTGAAAGCGACTTTCCCGATTTTTCCCTCCAGATATTCCCGATAAGGCGATTCATACAACGCCTGCTTATATTCAACGGTAAGATTGTCCAGCTTCGGCTCTATCTCGTCGTAATACTCTTGTTCCTTACCGTAAAATTCATCTGCTGTGTCGATATCATAACGGATTTTGGCAATCGTCATCATCGTAGCCGTCTTATTGCTCAGGGCATAATATTTCTTATGCACTTCAAACTGCTCCTCACCGCTCTTTGCCCCTTTAAATTCCCCGATAATCTTACGGTACTCCTTCTCTGCCTCCTCATACACTACCCTCTCGTAAGGCAGCTCTTTGAATTTCATCATTTCAGCCATATCGCTTCCTCCTTTTTATTCATCCCACTTATTATATTTTTAATTTCTGCTTTTTTCCAGAAAAAAATCATTCAGCCCATTTAATGCCTTTTCCAATACACCCTGCTCACCATCGCTCAGCCGTGATACGATTGCTTCTATCATCTCCTCATGGAATTTCTGATGATGCGCAAAAACCCGTTTTCCGCTTCCTGATAAAGAGACTAAAACGACACGCCTGTCTTCTTCGCTTCTCACCCGTTCCACAAATCCCCGTTTCACCAGACTATTTACCGATATGGTCAGGGTTCCTGTAGTAACTCCGAGTGCCTTGGCAACCGCTGTCATATTTTTTGGGCAGCCTATGCCAATCGCTTCGATGACATGCATGTCATTTGTTGTGATATCCTTATATTCCTCCGTTTTTACCGCCTGTTCCTCAATGCTGTTAATATTCCGGAACAGTTTCACCAATACCTCATTTAATCTTTGCTTTATCTCCACGGTATCACTCTCCGTATCCGCCCATTGTACCCTTTCCTAATGTTGCCGCTAATATGGAATAGTATACCATGTTTTTTATTTGATGGTCAAACTTTTTATACCGGATAAAAATTCCTCATATCCCTTATCCGCTTCTATCACCTCGTAAACTGCCTTTCTTCTCTCCAAACCCGCCTTCCATTCATCGAATCCGGCTATCGCCCCGCCTTTCTTTTTGATATCCTCCATGATTTCCATTAGTATATCATAATTTTTACCGGACAGTTCATCCAGGGCAATCCACCAATTGGCTTCCGGATTGTTTTCATCTGCATAACCAACGCCGCCGGCACTGGTATATAAAATCCCTGATTCAGTCCGATGGCATAACCCCTCGATTTCTATGGCCGCATAAAACTCCGCCATTTTATCGCTCTGCACAAGGTTGGGATATTGTCCCCTGTAAATCTGCACCAGACGTTCATAGGCATCTATGTCTGCTTTACTCTGAAAAAGTATATGCGCACTCCTGCCTTTCATTCCGTCCCGAATCATAATTTCAATTCCGGTCTCCTCATTCCGCTCAAACGTATACCCTGCCAGCATTCCCGCTTTCAGGCTGTCTGTGCCGAAATATTGTGCCATCATGGACATTAACGTACTATCTGCCACCATGACACTGCCCATCTGTTCATATGCGCCGCACGGCATCAGGAAAATCCGGCCCGACGCCCTGTCCTGCCGCAGACTGCATCCTTCCTCGGCAAATTTATAGGTCAGACCTGTTTTCTTATCTGTAATGCTAAAGAGCCCGTCTCCTTCCGGCCGGATGCTGTAATAGTCGTTCTCCAGGGCAGTCCTCTCCCCGCTGCCAATCTGTTCGCTCAGAGCGCCTCCGTGAAATACATTCCCTTTCTGTATCTTAATTCCCAAAAGTTCCTCCAGCATCTCTTCCGTGATGGAGTTTTCTTTCTTTTTCTTCACAATCAGTTCCGCATCCTCTTCTTCTGCACGGATGCGCTCCTGCATGTCGTCAATGGCTCTGTCCACACTTTTCATCAGCTTATTCCATTGTTTATAAGTAAAAGAAGCTGCGCCTGTGGGAATCGAAGGTTCCGTCTCCCCCTTACGGACTTTTTCCAGTATTTCTTCCTTCCGTTTCGCAATCAGTTCCATCCATTCACCGGAACTGTCTTGCTGTACGGCAGTGTCTGCTTTCCGTTTATCCCCGCCGTAATCATATCCTGCACCATATGATGTTCCATATGTATCACTAACCCCGGTCATTCCGTTTCTCCTCCTTCTCTCCTGCCGATTCCCCGGCCGGTCCGTACCATGCACCGATTCCGCCGTCTTCGTCCTCTCCTAACAGCAGCGCCAGCTGCCATTCCCTCAGCCTGAATGTCCCCTCTTCCTCTCCATTCAGCCCGTATCCGTTAAAGCCGCCGGCATTCCCATTCTCTTTCGCTGCCCGCTCAGCCTCCTCCGAACTGTCCGCATATTGCTGTTCATTGCTCTTGCCGATACCGTCCTCCATTTCTTCGATTTCTTTCTTCATCTCCTGGACTTTTGCATCCATCTTCAATGCCCTGAGAATCCGGTTGATATCTTCCGGGGAAAACATGCCGATAGCGCGCCCCAAAGAGCCTATGCAGTCCCTGTTCACCATCAGGCATCCGCCTTCACTCAGGGGAATGCGGATGACATTGTCCAAATTGCTCACATCTCCCAGACAAAGCCAGTTCTTTTCCTTATCTATGGTAAAAATCACCCCGTTATACTCGATTACCCCGTTTTCATCCGCAAGGTAGGAATAAGGTCCTCCTTCTCCCCTTTTCGGTACTGCAGACGGATACTTCTCCATTTCCGTCCTGACCGCTTCGTCGCTCAATCCGAACTCATCGCGCAGAAGTTCCTGCATGGCTCCGCGTCTCCATGCCGCTTCCCGCTCCCACACTTTACTGCCCTGGGCAAATGCGCCCTTGATATTGAGCTGTCCGTCCGCCTCTTCGAACCTCGTTCCGTTTACTGTAAACTCGTTTGAAAGGTCAATGCCGGTCTGTGCCACAAGCTCCATTACGTCCTGTGTCGTTTCATCTCCCAGCATGGAAACCGAAAGGCCAAAGCAGCCCCTGTTCGCCGCCTTGATGAACTCATTCATGGCGCCCGCCATTTTCTCTGCATAGGCGTCATCCTCCCGGCTCCCCCTGCCGTAAGAATTGCCGGACACATAAACTCCTTCTTTCCCTACCTCTATCTTATAACCATTTTTTAATGTGAACACATCCCCCGGTACAATTGCCGCACTGTTCTTCCCCGGGTCATAACATGTCTTTTCAGGGAACATATAATCCCATGTACCGTCAAAGGTCCCCGGCAGGCAGAATGCAGCCATCTGGCGGAAGACCTCCTGTTTTCCTATATATACGGCAGCCTCCAGCTCATTTTCCTTGACATAGGTAATCTCATATACACCTTCCTGCCCGTCTACCTGCTCATATCTGTCCCACCGGTTTCCGGCTTCGCCCTGCATCCGCAGGAATGTTTCCAGCAGATATTTCTGCTGCTTCTCGAAATCTGCCAGCTGTACCGGAGACTTCTCTTCGTTCAGACTGTCCGCAATCGCTTCTCCGGCTTTATCCCCCGATGTGAATTTCCCCGTAGAAGCATCATAATAATAAGTCTGTGTGTACCCGATTCCACTAATTGCCATTATACTTCCTCCTCATCATGCATCGCCGCATACGCAATCCTCTCCATTGCATCACGGCTGTTCTTCTCCAATCCCGCCCCGTCAAACAGGCAGGCTTTCATAGTTCCTTCTTCATCTTTCATTTCCACATAAATACGGCATCCGCCGGGGACGTTTCCCTCTCCGTCTGTTTCCAGCTTTGCCTTCAAAGTGTAACCTTCCAGCACATTGATTTCCACCTTGTCGCATTCGCTATAGGAAAGCCGCCGCACTTCCACGCCCTTTGCCGACCCCGGTTCCCCGCTCCGTTCCATACGGATACTGATTCCTTCGGCCTTGTTTTTGCCAAATCCTGCATCCTTACGGGAAATAACGCCTCCTCCCGGCCGTCCGGCTCCGTCCGGCCTCCATTCGCTTTCATTATTTATTCCCGATGCGCCGGATTCCGTAAAATTCTCCATATTCATGCTCTTTTGCAGACTGTCCTGAAAACTCTCTTCCGTCAGCTTATTTCTGTCGTTTTTACCTGCAATCTCACTCTGGCTCTTCTGCTTTGCCTTTCCAACCGCTTCGCCGATACCGCCTAAATTTGCCCTGCTTTTTCCTAATTCGTTAATCTGCATCCCTGCCACCTTCTTTCAGATTTTATCCGTAAAATCCTGCCTATTTTTTCTTTTCCTCTCCGAACAGCAGTCTTTCTTTCAACATCTGCCTGCCGCGCCTTAACCTGGTCTTTACCGTCCCCTCTTCCAATTCCATGATTTGGGCGATTTCCCGAATGGAATAATCTTCATAATAAAAAAGATATAACGGATTGCTGTAAGCCGCCGCCAGCTCCATTACCTGCCAGAGCATATCATCCTCCTGGACAAACGGCAGACTGAAATGTTTCATTTCTCTCTCCGGCACTTCATCAAATCCTACTGTCCGCGAAAACCATGCACTCTTCTGGATGTCATAACAGATATTGATAACCACCCTGATAAACCAGTTCCTCTCATGGTTTTCATCCGCAAATACCGGCTTTGTTTTCAGATAGCGGCAAAAAGCCTCCTGCACCACATCCTCGGCATCCGCTTGGTTTTTCATATTGGAAAAAGCAATCCGGTACAATATATCCTTATACTTTGTAAACGGCTCCTCCGTTCCCTTTTCCTCATTTATCAGCATCTCACCAACCATGCCCTCTCATAGCTTCGGATCCTTCTCCGATTTCCATCGGCTGTATGCCATTGAATCCTTTATATATGTAATACGAATCATATGCAGAAAAGGTTTCAAATACCTGCACAAACTTATGAACCATCCTGCGGCTCCCCGCTTTCAGACAACAGTCCGTCTGCCGAATACCGGTTTACCGCATTCCACAGAATCCACTCCTCATATCCCGCATCATATACTGCCTGTATCTGCTGACGTATCTGCTCTCCTTCATAAGAAATATGTCCGCTCACCCACGTAGCGGTAAACGCCTGAAGCCACGGCCGTACGATTGCCCGCTCCTCCTCCGGTATCCCTGCCAGTTCCTCTTTCGACCCTTCCAGTGCCGCCAGCACTGTTTCATAAGGGTGCGCATCCGGCACCTCCAGTCCGAAGACATTGCTTCCATAATGGGACGGATAAACCATCGGGGAAATCACATCAATCAACTCTCCCAGTTCCGTATAATCCTGACCGACCCGTTCCACATCCGTCTCACTGCCGATAATGGTTCCAAACACATCCGCTGTTACCACAATATCTTTCTCATGCAGCCGCTCCACCGCATATTCCAAAAATCCGCTGACAGCCTGTTGTTTCGTATGAACCTGCATATCCACGCCATAATCCGCCTCGTCAGCA
Source organism: uncultured Lachnospiraceae bacterium (assembly GCA_947246015.1). Taxonomy (GTDB): domain Bacteria; phylum Bacillota; class Clostridia; order Lachnospirales; family Lachnospiraceae; genus Kineothrix. The sequence continues at coordinate 76,459 of CAMXQE010000003.1, forward strand.
TCATTTCCGATTGGAAAGCGCACATAATCAAATTGAATCTCATCAAACCCCGCTTCTGCTGCTGCCTCCGCTACCTCTGTCAGATACTCCCATACCTCCTCCCGATAAGGATTGACCCATGCCATTCCGTTTGCATCCGTAACAGCCCTGCCATCCTTTTTTGTCAGGGCAAGTTCCGGCCTCCCCGCCGCAAGACAGGGATCTTTGAAACATGCGATGCGGGCAATGGTATATATCTTATGCTCCTTCAGATTTTTCATAAATTCTTCCATATCTCCTATGTACGGTGTACAGGCCCCCAATGACTGCGCGCTTTCCAAATCCATCTTCCATGAAATTTTCCCCTCGTCATTCTTCACGTCAATCACCATGGCATTCAGTTCCGTCTCCTCCACCAGCTTTAAGATATCCTGAAATGCCTCATTGCCCGCCATTGGTCCCGTAACATAGACCCCCTTCACTTTTACTGCTCCGGCTTTCTTCCCATCCCTTCCGCTATCTTCCCCTTTCCGTTCTTCATCGCTTCCTGTATTTTCTATAGTCCCGTCCGCTCTTTCCGGTCCGCCAGTCCCTGTCTCCTCCTGCCCGCTTTCTCCGGACAGCGCATCTGTTCCCTGCCCTCCTTCTCCGGACAGCGCATCTGTCCCCTGTCCGTCCGGTGTCCCGGCAGGCAGTTTTGGCCCAACCGCTTCTGACAACGTTTCCATGCTTTCTCCCCTGTTTCCTTCCGCCCTCATCCAAACCAGCCATCCTATGGCCGCAAATAAAACCACTGCTGCTATTGGTATGCCGATTTTCATATATTTTATACGGCTGTTATGCCTGCGCTTATCTTTATATTTAATAACATATTTTTTTCCCGGCCTGTTTCCAATGTAACCCATAAGCGATACGTTCCTCCCTGTCCATGTGAAGTGCCTGTTATTATACCCTGCTTCTCTCTTCCGGTATTTTTCACACCCTGTTTATCTTTTCCACGAATTCCCTGCTTTTTGCCGTCATCTCCACCCAGGCCGGCCTGAATCCGCTCTTTATCGCGTTTCGCACCGATTTCACATTCGACCACGCCGCACAGTAAAAAGGTACTCTCCCCCTCTCCAATATCTCCAAAGCCAGTCTGCTTGTCAGGGCGCAGGCAATTCCCTGCCGACGGTATCCGGGCAATACATCTATCCCAATCTGCCACATACTGTCACAGTCTGCGGATGCTCCCGCCATTCCAATCAATTTCCCGCCCTCATACGCCCCCACGCCTAACACATCCAACTGTTTCCTGTCCCCGCACAGAGCATTTCCCCACTCCGGCAAGTACAAGTCCTTAAAATCCCCCTGTGATAACATTCTCATCTCATAAGCACAAGGCATCTCCTTTAACGCATCCATATCCGGCAGAAAATATTCCGCCATAAAGCAGATACGCAGTCCCCGCTCCTGAAGCGCATCATTCAATACATGCATATTCGGTGTTTCAAAACAATGCGCCACGGAATAATGGTTCATATAGTCCTCCACAATCCCCATCAGTTCTTCCTTCACCGATGCAACCACATTACTCCCATAACTAACCAGATTACAATCAAAAGGCAGCGTCAGATACTTACGGGCATTTTCATTTTCTCCCGAAACAACTATCACATTCTCTGTTTTCCCGAAATCCCTGGGGCTGCAATTCAAATCAATTGCCGACTGCCTCATTGCGGTATCTATCATCTCCCGATTTGTCCTAACCATAATCAAGCTCCTTCTTTTCACTTTGATATCCATTCCGTTATATTCATTATACCACAAATACCCCTCTGCAAATACCCTTCCTAAAGCTGCCAGGCCAGAGCCGCATGAATATCCAAACACAAAACAGCGTCCCCAAAGCCATTCGTATGACTTTGGAAACGCCGCTTTTTCTTATATTTTCATATTCTTCCTATCTGCCTACTTCTGTCCATAATAAGCATTTTCCCCATGCTTCCTGTAATAATGCTTATCCTGTAACTCCTGGGGAGCCGGAGCCACTTTGGGATGAATCATCTCACACCTTGCCGCCATCTTCGCCACTTCTTCCAGCACGACCGCATTGTGGACAGCCTCATGTGCATCCTTTCCCCATGTGAAAGGTCCATGATTCTTGCAAAGAACTGCCGGAACTGCCTCATAATCCTTATCTGCAAAGTAATCAACAATCAAAAGTCCCGTATTCTTTTCATACGCCCCTTCGATTTCTTCCTTCGTCAGACATCTTACGCAGGGAATTTCCCCATACATATAATCTGCGTGGGTCGTTCCGTAACAGGGAATCCCCCTGCCTGCCTGCGCCCAGCTCGTTGCCCATGACGAATGGGTATGCACGATGCCTCCCACCTTCGGGAATGCCTTATACAATTCCAAATGGGTAGGCGTATCCGAAGAAGGATTATACTTCCCTTCTACCTTATTGCCTTCCAAATCCATCACAACCATATCTTCCGGTGTCAGCTTATCGTATTCCACACCGCTGGGTTTAATCACAAACAACCCCTTTTCCCTGTCTATCCCGCTTACGTTCCCCCACGTAAATGTTACCAGTCCGTATTTCGGAAGCAGCATATTTGCTTCGTATACCTGCTTTTTCAATTCCTCTAACATTTAAAATTCCTCCTAACTTCCGTTTCCCACCTGCCGCCCTGGCAGATGCCGTTTTCTCATGCCTTCATATTCTCAACCGCTGCCTTTTCCATCGGGAATCCCGCTTTGTACAGCTTAATAAATTCGTCAAAACCAGCCACATCTGCCGGATCAGGTTCCATCTTGCTGCCCTTGTTCCCTGCAAATACTTTTCCGTTCAGATAATCGGAAAGACTTTCTCCATCCGCTTTGTTCTTCATATAGGAAGCCAGCACCGCGATACCCCATGCACCGCCTTCTCCTGCCGTCTCCATTACAGATACCGGAGCGTCCATCGCTGCTGCCAGAATCCCCTGCCCGACTCCTTTCGTCTTGAACAGTCCGCCATGTCCGAAAATCTCATCTGCCTGTACTTTTTCTTCTTTGAACAGAATATCCAAACCAATTTTCAATGCTGCAAGAGAAGAATACAAATGCGTTCTCATAAAGTTTGCCAACGTAAATTTGCAATCAATATTACGCGCAAACAACGGACGTCCTTCTTCAAAGCCTGTTACCGGTTCGCCGGAGAAATAGCAGTAGGATACCAGACCGCCGCAGTCCTTATCTCCCTCCAGAGCCTTGTTATAAAGCGCTCCGAACAGTTTGTTCATATCCACTTCCATTCCCATCGTTACCATAAACTCTTTGAAAATATTAACCCATGCATTCAAATCGGACGTACAGTTGTTGCAGTGAACCATACCTACCAGACTTCCGTCGGGAGTCGTTACAAGGTCGATTTCGGGATACACTTTAGAGAGTTCTTTCTCCAATACAATCATGGCGAATACGCTGGTGCCCGCCGATACATTACCGGTGCGGACCGCTACGCTGTTCGTTGCTGCCATGCCGGTGCCCGCATCTCCCTCAGGAGGACATACCGGAATACCAGCCTTTAATTTTCCGGAAACATCTAACAGTTTGGCGCCCTCCTCCGTCAGAGTTCCCGCATTCTCTCCCGCTACCAGTACTTTCGGAAGAATCTCTTTCAGTTTCCAGGGATAATTCTCTCCTGCTACCAGCTCATCGAACTGCTCTATCATTTTCGCGTGATAATCCTTTGTGTCCGTATCAATCGGGAACATACCGGAAGCATCACCTACGCCCAGCACCTTCTCCCCTGTCAGTTTCCAATGCACATAACCCGCCAGCGTCGTGAAGAAATCGATATCTTTTACATGCTCCTCTTTGTTCAGAATCGCCTGCCTTAAATGGGCAATGCTCCATCTCTGGGGAATATTGTACTGGAATAATCCGGTCAGCTCCTCTGCCGCCTGCGCCGTAATGGTATTTCTCCATGTACGGAACGGTACCAGCAGCTCTCCTGCCTTGTCAAATGCCATATATCCGTGCATCATTGCACTGAACCCGATACTTCCTACCGTTTCCAATGCCACGCCGTACTGGTTCTGTACATCCTCCGCCAGTTTCGTATAGCTGTCCTGCAAACCATTCCAAATCATGTCCAGACTGTAAGTCCATACATTATTTTCATACCGGTTTTCCCATTCATGGCTTCCGGAAGCGATAGGGGAATTGTCCTCCCCTATCAGCACTGCTTTGATTCTGGTAGAACCAAATTCGATACCCAGAGCCGTCTTACCGCTTGTTATCATTTCTTTTATATCCATTGCCGTAACCCTGCCTTTCCATTTTCTATCCCTTTATCTGTCTTTTGAATCCCTTCTGTCTCTTTGGATTCCCTTTGGATGTTCCAAAAACACAGCCTGTCTGCATCTTAGCGGAATGCGATTTCGTTCCATCTCAATTCATTTTTAAAATTCCTGATGGTTGTATCATTGTCAATCACTACGCTTTCAATTCCCATAGCAGCCGCCCAGTCAACCATCTGGTCTACGCTCAGGTCATAAGAGAATGCCGTATGATGCGCGCCGCCTGCCAGAATCCATGCTTCCGCCCCGGTCTTAAGATTCGGCTGCGGTGTCCAGAATGCGGTAGCAACCGGAAGTTTCGGCATCGGTTTCTCTACCTTCTTGCAGTCTACTGCATTGATAATCAGACGGAACCTGCTGCCTAGGTCAATCAGGGAAGTTGCTACTGCCGGTCCTGTCTTGGAAGTAAATACCAGACGTGCCGGGTCCTCCCTGTCACCCATGGACAGCGGATTTACTTTAATTCCGATTTTGCCGTCCGCAACCGTAGGACATACCTCCAGCATATGCGCCTGCAAGATGCCTTCCTTTCCGGGCACCAGATTATATGTATAGTCTTCCATGAAAGAAGTTCCCTTTGCATCTTTCATGCCGGAAGTCATAATCTTCATCAGACGTACCATCGCTGCGGTTTTCCAATCGCCTTCTCCGCCGAAACCATAGCCTTTTTCCATCAGCCTTTGGATTGCAAGTCCCGGAAGCTGCTGCAATGCGCCCAAATCACCGAAATGGGTTACGATAGCCTGATAATTCTTTTCCTCCAGGAATTTCTCAAAGCCGATTTCAATGCCTGCCTGTACTGCCACATGTCTTCTGAATTCCGCTTCATCCCTTCCTTCAAGGAGAATATCGTATTTGGAATAATATTCATCTACCAGCGCATTGATATCGCCCTCTGCCACATCTTTTACATACTCTGCGATTTCGTTCACCGGATAAGCATCAATTTCCCAGCCGAATTTAATCTGTGCCTCTACCTTGTCCCCTTCCGTTACTGCCACATTCCTCATATTGTCGGCAATACGGCAGACACGGATGTGTGAGGATTCCATAATACCGATTGCCGTCCTCATCCAGTCAGCAATTTTCTGCTGTACCTCTTTGTCGTTCCAATGTCCGACTACGATTTTTCTCTCGATTCCCATACGGCTGACAATGTGGCCATACTCTCTGTCGCCGTGTGCGGACTGGTTCTCATTCATGAAATCCATGTCGATGGTATCATAAGGAATTTCCTCATTGAACTGCGTATGTAAATGCATCAGCGGCTTTCTGTATTCCTGTAATCCCAGAATCCATGATTTTGCCGGGGAAAAGGTGTGCATCCATGTAATAACGCCCGCACATTCCTCATCCGCATTTGCTTCGTTAAATGTCTTACGGATTAACTCATTGGTAATCAGCGTGGGCTTCCATACCACTTCAAAAGGCAGAAGCCCGCATTCATTCAGTTTTCCAACGATAATCTTAGAATGTTCCGCAACGTTTGCGAGACATTCATCCCCGTATAAATCCTGTGAACCTGTGCAGAACCAAAACTTGTAATTCTTTCCTGTTTCCATGTTACCATCCTCCTATACATTCTTTGTTTTTTGTTTCTCTATTACTTTTATGTTTCTTTCTATATGAACCGGCTTGCCGGTTTCAAATCCGCTTTACTCCCACACTTTTTACGAAGTTCTTAAACATTTCCTGATACAACTTCAGATTCAGTTGTACTGTTTTGTCGAAAGTTGTATTATTTTGAACAATGTCAAATATTTTAGTTGTCCGATTGATATGTATTCATTTTTATACTATATGCCGAAAAAGAATCCTTTTTTTGCTTTCTTTCTAACATAATAATATAATCTGTAATCCAACTTGTCAATATTTGCTTGGCAAAAATATAATACAAATAAAAAATAGTTGTACCATTTTAAAATAGTACAACTACTCTTCTTCCATCATACTGTCCATATATCCCCTGTCCCACAGCAGTATTTTCAATTTCTTTGCCGCCTGCACCGCCGGCGCCGTAAAATACTGATTGGTCATTACCGCCCCCACCATACAGTCATAATAATCCCTTCCGGCATATACTTCCTGCACCGCTTTCACGCCTACCGCCTCACGGTAGCACTTACATTGGATTGCATAAGTAATCCCTTCCTTTTCCGCCAGTATGTCCACCCCATAATCCCCGCTGCCCTTTGTAACCTCCACTTCTTCAAATCCGCTCTTTTTTAACAGCTCTGCACAGAAAAACTCAAAGTCATGCCCCTCCATCCCGTCTGTCTCATTGATGCCGTCTGCCCTCTTTCTCCTGCTACGCAGAAGACAAAGCACAATCAGAACAAACACGGCTGCCAGCACTGCTGCCACCGCTGCAATTATCCACTTCTGTTCCTGCATCCTGATTCACATCCTTCCCTGTTCCGCCTTGGTATTTTATTAAAATTTTAATAATTTATTATAATTTCCAGTTGCACACAGTACCCCTGTTAGTATAAAATAAGATAGATATCCGCTTTAAACATTACATTTATAATAAGTAGAAACACCACCATATAAAACTCGACAGGAGGCAGTACGATTATGTTTGATTTTAAATTTGACTGGTGTAAAGAAATGGAATGTGGCATTCAAATCATTGACGAACAGCATCAGGAATTATTTCGCATTATCCGGGAGATAGAACAGCTCATTATGGGCGGCTGTCAGCACGTCACCCCGAAACAATTGCTGGATATCGTCTGCGAGCTAAGGGAATACATCAACTACCACTTCTATACGGAAGAAAATCTGATGGCCAGATACCAGTATCCGAAACTCGCTATCCATATGGCAGACCATATAGACTTAAAAGACTATATCCTGAAAATTGATTTACCGGCTCTTGCCAAAGACCCGCAAAACGTCCTTACCGGTCTGAAAGAACATATGCAGGATTATCTGTTCAACCATATACTGCAGGAAGACAGGGATTTATGCATTTTTCTTACTCCCTATGCAGAAACCGGCGTTTTAATTGCACAGTCAATTTCTTAACGGCTTCCCTTTTACGGGAAGCCGTTTATATCCAATAAGCTGGCCCGCGCAGCGTGGCAGCGTTTGATGCGTACCATATTTTCTATAACTTCAAATTCCGGTAACGGTTAAAGCAGGCAAATATCTCCTGCCGCCTCGGCAGCGCCAGCCCCGACGGCAGATAACTGCCCGGAACGATACTGGCAAGCCCCTTCTTTTCTATGAGATTCATAAGATTATCCACGACTTTCTGCATTGTGTCTCTTCCATTAAATAAATTGCCCTCCGCATAAGCCAGCAGATATCCTAACGTCATCACCTGCTCACTGTCCGCAATCTGCTCCACATAGCGCAAATCCACGGTTTCTTTGTTCAGGCTCACAGCCTCTTTTCCCATTCCCTTTATCTTCACACGGTCCGAACCGCGCTCACTCCCGCCGCGGTCATTCCCGCCATGTCCGCCCCGGTATCCGCCGCGCTGCGCACCGCTCCGGCCGCCCCCGGAAGAAAGTGCCGGAGCCCGCCGGTAATCCGGCCCGGCCGGTTCCTTATCCGGCAAAAGCAATACCGGATACTTTGCCGCCTCTTCCTTTGCCAACGCCGTAATTTCCTGCGGCACATAATTATCCATCTGCACAATCTGGTCCGCTATATGAAAATACGCACCCGAACTTCCTGCCACGATTACGCAGGAAATGCCTTTCTTTTCATACAGATACCGCGCACGTTCAATAAAGGGCGTAATCGGTTCCTTATCCCTGTGCACGACCCGCTGCATCAACTCATCCCGTACCATGAAATTAGTAGCGCAGGTATCTTCATCGATTAACAAAAGAGAAGAACCGCTTTCCATAGCCTCTATCACATTTGCCGCCTGCGATGTGCTTCCGCTGGCATCTTCCGTATAGAAACTTTCTGTCTGTTTTCCATTTGGAAGATTATTGACAAACATGGAAATGTCATCCCTCTTCACGCATCTGCCGTCCTCCGCACGGATTTTCACCGCATCCGGAGCCGTAATCACATATTCCCTTCCGTCTCCTGCGATATGGTCATATACTCCCAGTTCCAATGCTTTCAGCAAAGTAGACTTTCCATGATATCCTCCGCCTACAATCAGGGTGATTCCCTTACGGATTCCCATTCCTTTCAATCCGCCTTTATGCGGCAGCTGCAATTCCACTTCCATTGATTCCGGTGAAACGAAAGCCACGCTTTCCTTCATGGGTTTATCCGAAACTCCTGATTCCCTCGGCAGTACCGAACCGTTAGCAACAAAGGCCACTAACCCCAGCTCTTCCAGCTTATTCCGGATATACTTTCTGTCATCTGCCAGAAACATCGTCTCTTCCACTTCTTTACGGTCCAGCTTTTTATAAAAAAGTACATCCTGCACGCACTTCGGCAAAAAATCAAATAATATTTTTATCAGTTCCGATGAACATATGGTTCTTCCGTTGGCCGGAAATCCCACTTCCAAACGCACGACCAAATCCCCCGAAGCCGCATCCATTTCGCAGGCAGTCCGCTCCAGCACTTCCTGCCCCGGCCGGCTGGCAGACATAAGCCCGCTCTTCCCGGAACCTTTTGCCTTGAAATTGTACTTGTCCACTTCTTTACGGAATAACCTCAGCAGATAATCCTGCAGGGCAATCCGTCTCTCCCTGCTGCCATAATATTCCGCCGGAAATCCCGCCTCCCTGCCGGCAATATGTATGCTGACTTTGGAAGGGGCAGCAAACGGGTCCCCCTGCACATGGTCAATGGACAGCACATAACGTCCAAAATTATAGCTTCCTTTCGTGTCCTTGTACGCAGGATATCCCCTGTGGTCTATATTTCTCAATAATGTCTGCAATTCCGTAGCTGTCTTTGCCATATTCAACCTCTCTTCTGCGCTGCTTTTCTATCATATCTTAATTTTTTCCCGTCTCCTGAACCGCCATATCCGCCGGTCCGCATATCCGGAAGGAACACAGGATATCTTTCTCACCGTCCACATGATATCCCTCTTCCACATCGGCGCCCCAGCTATTGATACCGCCCACACCCCTGACAGCTCCATAGATGCACACCACCGTCCTGCGGGCAGGCGGCAGTTCTTCCTGATGCGTTGCGTTTTCCAATTCCGACGCGGTATAAGGAAGACAGGAAAATGCCAGTTTGTCCATCTCGAACCGCAGCGCTTTCTCTTCTTTCTCTCTCCTGCTGTTATCCAGCCCTGTACTTCTCCATACTTCAACCCATTCACTGTCCATATGCATCCCACAGTCCTGCGGAACCATGTAAGGCGTAACAGGAAGCCCTTCTACTTCGTATATCCCTTCCACGCCCCCCGCTTTCCGGTCCGGATAGGTTTCACCCGACAAACCTTTATATACAAACCGCTCCGCACATGTAGGCAGGATGAACCGCATACCGAACACCGGCAGCTCCGGCAATCCCTTCACCCCGAAATAATGGGCGTCCACCTGTATATTTCCCGATGCATCCACCCGGTATGCCACAGTAACCTTCGCAACAGGATTCGTAACCGTTTCATAGGTATAGACAATCTGCACGCTCCCTGCCCGTTCATCCGGTGAATATACATTGTTTGCAGGCGCACAGGGCAGCGGTATCTCCTGTCCGTCCACTGCTACCGCAATATCCGTACACTGGATGAACATATCTGACGCCAGCCATATCCCGCTTTTCAACGGGAATCCGCATCCTCTGTCATTATCCGTAACTGCTCTCCAGAAAACAGGACGCGGCGCACGATACAGCCATTCCCGCCCCTCTACGCAAAAGGATACCGGACCGCCCGCAGCGTAAGAGAATATATAGTGGAATTTCCTGTCCCCCACACACCCCTTTACTCCCAAGGTCACATCTCCGTATATGATTTCCAGTTCCGCTGGAACATTCTTAGCGATATTTTCCATAATAATACCTCACTTCCTGCATAGCCGGCTTTTCCGTCCTGTCCGCAAATACAATGCCGTTACCTGAAAATTCGTAATCCGAGGGCCTGTCGTCAAAATCTCCTCCGTAACGCAGTACTTTCCTGCCTGTCACTTCGTCTTCCACCCAAAGCGCCTGATCAATGAAATCCCAAATAAATCCGCCGTGATACATCTCATATTCATCCAGCAGTTTCATATAAGAATCCATACCGCCCAAAGAATTTCCCATATCATGCATATACTCGCATAACAGGAACGGTTTATCCGGTTCGTTATCCAGATACTCCCTTATCTCCCAAGGCGTGGCATACATGCGGCTTTCCACATCCGAAACCGTATCCGTATACTCTCTGTCGTTGTATACCCCTTCATAATGCACCAGCCGGCCGTCCTGCTTCTCTTTGAAATATTGGTTCATGCTCTCAATATTATCCCCCGCATAGGACTCATTTCCCAAAGACCAGAACAAAATGGAAACATGATTCTTAAACCACTCAAAATTACTCTCCGCCCTGTCCATGACAGCTCCCTTCCATTGGGGCAGGCTTCCGGGCACGTTCCACGAAGGCTCTATGGCTCCCAGCTTCTGCCACGAACCATGGGATTCCAAATTCGTCTCCGCCATCATATAAATACCGTTTTCATCGCACATATAATACCACGGAATCTGGTCCGGATAATGGCATGTCCGGACCGCATTGATATGATTGGCATGGAAGCATTCCATATCCTGCTCCATTTCTTTCATGCCAATGCATCTTCCGCCCTCAGCGCTCCATTCATGACGGTTTACTCCGTTTATCACCAGCCGCTTCCCATTCAGATAAATTACCTTATCCACGATTTCAACCTTTCGGAAACCGATATGGTAAGGCACCACCTCCACCAGCTTTCCGTCCCCGTCATACAGCCTGATAACCAGCCGGTACCGATAAGGGGTTCCATAGTCCCATACATTCACTTTTCCCACCGGCCGGGACGGCATCCCGCACTGTAATTCCTGCCAGCCGTCGGCTTCTCCTTTTTCAGCTTTTCCATCCTCCGGCAATGTCAGCGTGTGTTCCGCACATACTCTGCCCTCCGCGTCCAGCAGGGAAATCTCCGCTTTTCCTAAGCCATCCGCTTTCATGGACAGCTTTAATTCCACACTGATGCTTCCTGTCCCATCCTCATGCAGCACAGGTTTAGCCCATAAATCCTCCACATGGATTTCCGGTCTGCCATACAGCGATACGTTCCGGAAAATCCCGAAGAAACGGAAGAAATCCTGGTCTTCCAAAAAAGCGGCCGTACTCCTCTTATGTACTTCTACCGCCAATACATTTCCTTTTTCTTTTAAATAAGGCGTTAATTCAAACTCCGCAGGAATAAAACTATCCTCCGAGTATCCTACGAAACTGCCATTGAGCCACAAATACATTGCCTGCTCCACTCCTTCAAACCGAATGAATACACGCCGTCCCGCAAGTCCTTCCTCCAAATCAAATTCCCTGACATAAGACCCTACCGGATTATAGTCCGCCTCACTGAACATGCCTTCCCACACATGGCTTCCGTCCAAAGAATATGCCGGCCTGCGGTATACATGTCCTTCCCATGGATACATCGTATTAATATAGTGAATCTTATCATAACCCGCCATTTCAATATGGCACGGCACCGCAATCTCATCGAAACCGGAAACATCAAAACCGCACTCATAAAAAGCCGCCGGCCGCTCTGCCGCATTCCGGCTGTAATGGAATTTCCATGTTCCGTTTAAAGATTGTTCCAGTGAATTTTCTCCTGTTTCCATCTCCTCCATGCTTTTATAAAAAGCATGGTCACTGTGAGCCGGAAGCTTGCCTGCACGGAATACCTCCGGATAATCCAACCATTTGATTTCTTCTTTCATAGTCTCTTAATTCCTTCCATTTCCGTTCTCTCTCCCTGCATGGCAGTCCGTCAGGGCACACCTTGCCGTACACCGCCTCTAAACAGGGATACTATCCTTAATAATACCTGCATTTTTAAAAGGTAGCAATAACATTCTAAACAATTTTATCATTCGTTTTTTATCTGTCCATCATCATTATCCCTCCCGTCCTCCGTCTCACCCGGTAATCTGCGACGCTAAAACCACGCTGGCTGCAATCCCTGCCAAAGTCGCCAGCACGGCTCCCTTCAGGGTATACCTGGTCTTTGTCACTTTCGCTGCCAGATAGTAAACGCTCAAAGTATAAAAGATAGTTTCCGTACAACTCATCATGATGGAAGTAATCATTCCGATATAGGAATCCGGGCCGTAAGTTTTAAAAATATCCAGCACTAACCCTGTTGCTGCGGATGAGGAAAACATTTTAATGAATACCAGCGGCATCAGCTGGGAAGGAAAACCAATCCGCTCTGTCAGCCCATGAAACAGGCCGCCTAAAAACGTCAGGAATCCCGACGCGCGCAATACCCCTACAGCTACCATCAGCCCTACCAGTGTCGGCATTATCTGTATGACAGTCTGCACCCCGTCTTTTGCCCCTTTAATAAAATCTTCATACACATTCCTCTTATGAATCAATCCATAAGCCACTACATAAAAAATAATAACAGGAATAATAATGTTGGAAATATTAGATAATACGTTCAGAATAACGAAGTCTCCCCATTCCGTTTCCTTAAAGCTATTTTATTATAAACGGGGGGCAGGTATTCCTGCTCATTATCAGTTATTTCCTTCCTAACCATTCGTTCAGAAAATTCACATTCTTTGCCCTGTTAATGATATCCGTAGCATTATCCTGAATATAAACGGTGAGCTGTTCGAGCTCTGCACCGGTGAACCCGGAAGATTTGACGATAGCGCCCCTTGGTACTATCCCTTCCGCATAATCGCTCTTTCCACGTTCAAAACAAACCCTCACCATCTTCTCACCGTCTTTTAACAACAGTCCGGAATATGTCATCCGCAGTTCTTCATCTTTTCCCATATCTTTTCTGCTCCATCAGATTTCAGTTCATTCCATATATAGCTATTATACCCTAATCCTTTCCAAAATACATCAAAATTATGGCAATTTATCAATAATTATGATAAAGTATATTTATACATATACAGGGGAAAAGAAAAAGCATTGAAATCAGAAAGGGCAGGGTATACAAATGGAATATAAGGAAGAAATATTCAAAAAAAGCGCAAACAGAAAAGCCATGGCTGTATGGCTGATATTAAACCTGATACTCACTGTATTTTATGGATATGAAACGGGAAGCGGGCTGCGGACTGCCGGATATTTTATTGTTTTCCTTCTTATCTGCTGGGTTCCGTATCTGCTCGGCCTGCTTATACTCAGGATACAGGGTATGGAAACCCCTTTTTATAAAGATATCATTGCCGTCGGATACGGCATCTTCTATGCCTATATCGTCTTCACCACCTCTTCGGCACTCTGCTTCATGTACATACTGCCTCTTGCCAGCATGTTGATACTGTATAAAAACCGTAACTTCATTATCCGCTGCGGCGTTGCGGCATCAATTGTCCTCATAGCCGGAAATATATACAAATACTTAAACGGCATGAATACTTTTGCTGATATCAGCACTTTTGTGCTTCAGCTATCCTGTATTATCCTGTGCTTTGCCTGCTACGCATTATCCATCAACCATCTGAACCTTTCCGACGGAGCCCTGACAGACTCCATCCAGGGTCATCTGGAAAGGGTCGTTACTACCATAGAAAAGGTAAAAACAGCCAGCACCTCTATCGTAGACGGCGTTACCGTAGTGCGCGAACTTGCAGATGAAAACAGGCAGGGGGCCAATTCCGTTGTACGCAGCATGGAAAAATTATCAGAAAACAATGATATGCTTCAAACTAAAACCATGTCCTCCATGGACATGACCACCGATATCAATACACAGGTACAGAACGTTGCATCACTGATTGAGCGGATGGTTGACCTGATTAACAAATCCATGGGACATGCAAATACCAGCTCCGCCAAATTAAACGGTGTTGTGGAAACAAATAACAACATGGCCAAACTATCCTCTGAGGTAGAAACTGTATTAAATGAATTTAAACAGGAATTTAACATGGTAAAAGAAGAAACCAGCACCATTGAGGGCATCAGTTCCCAAACTAATCTGCTCGCCCTGAACGCTTCCATAGAAGCTGCCCGGGCAGGAGCCGCCGGAAAGGGCTTCGCGGTAGTCGCCGATGAAATCCGTAACCTCAGTATGGGAACACAGAATTCTTCCAGCCGTATCATGTCCGCACTCAGCCATTTGGAAGAAACCTCAGACAAAATGACGGAATCCATCATCCACACACTGGAATTGATTCAGATTAATCTGGAACAGGTAACACAGGTAGCGCAAAGTGTTGACAGCATTACACAGGATTCCGTACAGTTAGGCGGCAATATAAAAGTCATCGATTCCGCTATGGAAGAGGTGAAATCCTCCAACCAAAACATGGTCAATAATATGCAGCAGATTTGTGATGTTATGCAGGTCATGGCTGATTGTGTGACGGACGCCAATACCACCACCAAGATTATGCTGAGCAAATATGAGGAAACGGCTGCCAATGTCAACAATATAGAAGATACTGTCGGCAAACTCATGGAAGAACTGGGCGAGGGAGGATTCATGAGTATTCAGGATGTAAAACCGGACATGAAGATTTCCCTCCTTGCTACCGACAACAATATCCGTACCGAATACCGCGGCGAAGTAATCGCACAGCAGGGAAATGATATTATCGTTACTTTACGCCATGACCATCAGAAACCGGTTGATATAAAGTCCAAAAACCTTACACTTCATTTACGGATAGTTGTTGATAACGTACTTTACCATTGGGAAAATATAAAAGCTGCTGAAGATAAAGAAAGAACCGGCTGTTACCGGCTGACCGTCTCCTCTTCTGCAAAAGTTATAAACCGGAGAAAATACCACCGTATGCCGCTTTCACATTCCTGCAATATCACACTGAAAGAATCCAATCGAACCTTTTCCGGAAAGATGGTCAATTTCAGCGCCAATGGTTTCGCCTTCACTGTACGTGCCCCAGAATTTGAAAATTCCAAGGGCAAAGATGTGTCTGTCTCCATCCCCGGCTTTCCGCTTCCGGAAGCCCGTTCTTTGGAAGGGCGCATCATCCGGAATACGGACAACGACGGCGAATACATTATCGGCTGCCGTATGCCGGAGGATAACTTTGCAATTCATGATTATGTAAACGCAAATAGTAAGGAATAAATTCAGAAACGATCTTTGCATCACAGACCAGAAAGAACTCCAAAAAGGACTCCAAAACCAGCAAATCAAATACCCCGCTGCAAGCAGCGGGGTATAAATTTTCAGCTATTCTCTTTTTCCCTGCGGCTTCCCCTCATACGGCATTTTTTTCCACTCTGAATCTGTGAAAAGTCTTTATTATATTTGATAAACTTTTACCCCGTACTTTTCTATTTCCACATTACCATTTTCCATTTCTCCTGTCAGCAGGTTACGCAAAGGTGTCTTTATCTGTACCACACTTTCTGATGGTGCATAATTAAGGAGAAAAAGATACCCGCATCCTTCCTTCCGGCGTACGGAAATCTCACAATTTTCAGACGCCTCCACTATATTACGGTACGGTTCATCCACTCCCAGCTTTCTCAGGAAAACAGCTGCAGTATCCAAAGTGAACGCCCCTCCGAAATAATAAGCCTCGCCTTCGCCGAAATGATTCCGGATTAAAGCCGGTTCCCCGGCGTAATAACTGGATTTGTATGTTCCCAGAACCTCAGCGCCATCCGGAATCGGAGCCAGTATATCATTAAACACGGCAGCTTCCACACATTCTCCTTCCCAATCCACATATACCGCTCCCTCATCAGGCGCTACAAAACTATATTCCGGAATATCCGTTCCGGTAAGCTTCGAAACCAATCCCGGCAGTTTCTCCATGATACATCTTCCATTCCTGTCTTTATATCCGGTCCGGCATCCCATAACCAGTTTTCCGCCTGCTTTCACATACTCTTCCAGAACCGCAGCACGTTCTTCTGTCATAATTGAGGCATGAGGATAGAACAGAACTTCATACCGCTGCAATTCCTCTGCCGTCATCCCTTCCCTCATATAAATAATATCCACAGGCGCATGAGCCAGCTGGGCTGCCGCATATATATTTTTCCGGCTTACTCTGTCTACTCTTTCATGCCATTTATCCAACTGAGCATCCCATATATTATCATAATCCTGCAGCATACCGATGCGGGCCTCATACACTGCTCCGGCTATTCCCTGCATTCCGGAAACCATTTTTGCTATTTCCCGTACTTCCCTGAGCCGGCGGTTTTCCCTTCCGGAATAATCCAAAATCCCATGCCAGTATATTTCTGTCCCTACCGTACATGTCCTCCAACGGAAATAGCTCACATAATCCGCGCCATGAGCAATGCTCTGCATAGTCCAAAGCGTCATCTGGCCAGGTCTTGGTGTGGGTGCTTCCATTCTGGTATTCCATCCGTTTGCCCCGGACTGCTGCTCCATAATACCGAATATCCGTGAAATGGAACGGGTTTCTGTAAGATTACGGCTCCATTTCCTGTCCTTCAGCGGGTCATTCTCGTCATAATCATCCAGACAATACGCAAAATTAGGGTAGGAATCATAGGTAATAAAATCCAAACTTTCCTCCTTCATTCTATGATTGTCCAAATTTCCGAAAATACCGTTTGTAGTAACAAAGTCGTCTGCTTTCATATATTTCCGGATAATATCCGCCTGCATTTTTGCAAACCGGCAGGCACTGTCGGAAACAAACCGGATATAATCCAGCACCCTGTGCGGATTCGTCGAGTCACTGATGGTTTTTTGCGGAACATACACTTCCTCCCAGTCCGTATAGGTCTGATTCCAAAATACCGTTCCCCAGGCTTCATTCAACTTTTCAATCGTACTATATTTTTCTCTCAGGAACTCCCTGAAAGCAACAGTATCGCTTTCAGAATAAAATTCAGCAGTTTCGCAATTCAGTTCGTTATCAATCTGCCAGCCGATAATACTTGGGTGCTGCGCATAATGAGATGCAAATTTTTCCGTAATATCCGCAGCAAACTTTTTATATACCGGAGAATTATAATTATAGTGCCGCCTTGCACCATGGCGGTAACGTACACCTTCCTTTGTCACATTCAGGACTTCCGGATATTTTTCAGTCAGCCATGCCGGCGGCGTAGCCGTCGGTGTACAGAAAATCACCTTCATCCCCGTCCCAGCCACTTTTTCCAGAAAGGTATCAAAGAATTCAAAGGTATATTCGCCTTCCTTTGGCTCTACCTTATTCCAGGCGAACTCTGCAATACGGATTACCCGGATTCCCGCTTCCCACATCCGCTTCAGATCCTCCTCCCATAAATCCGGGTTCCAGTGCTCCGGATAATAGCATGTACCTAACATTACGTCTTTTCCGTTTAAAATATACCTCATATGAATCCCTGGCTCCTTTCCGGCTTCCATCAAATTAATTGTCTGTTTTTACATTTCCTTACGCACCCCTGTGCAATTGAGTAGGGGAAATCTTTCCCCTACTCCTGCGCCGGGCACCCGTCAGCTCTGCTGACACACTTCCTATGGGTGCCCGTGTGCATAAATATAAGTGCAGCAGAATTTTTTCCACTGCACTTATATCATATTTTACAATTCTTATGCCAGATACTTAAATTTTATACATCACTCTTGCTTAAAAAGCATCCGCATAGCGGGAACTTCCCTGTACATTATATGTTCCGGCAGCTGTATAGCCGCTGGCAGCGTTCGCCTGTGTAGTCATATAATAATCTACAAGTGATGCGTTTGTAGCAACAGAAGAACCATACTCCTGGAAAACATCCTGTACCTTGGACATATCTGATTTCTTAAATGTGTCCTCGTCCATTTTCAATCTTCCCTTACTGTCTACGCTGATTCCTAACTGCTTAAGTGCCTCCGCATTGTTTGCCGTTTTTTCCCTGATGTATGACAGATTTGCCACTACACCGGAATTTGAACTGGATTCTGCAGCATCAAACATACTGTTATAATTGCTTACAAAACTCTTTGCAGTAGCAAAAATTTTTTCAATATCGTATTTTTCGTTGCCATCCTTATCGGTTATCATTTTATACAGCTCTTCAGATGCAAGCGCCCTGCCAGCATCTTTGACGGATGCCGCGCTGGAACCCGCTGTGTTATTTGTGTCTGTACCGCCTGTAACCGTACCCGTACTGCCCGTAGACGTAGTTGTGCCGGCTGCCGCACCTGCAAACTGGAGACGCGATGATACCATAGAGCCATAACTCATGATATCTTTAGCAGAAAACAATTCCTGTACTTTAGAGATATCCGCTTTCTTCAGTTTATCCTCACTAAGCTCAAGCAGTCCGCTTGAATTGATTGTGACACCAATTTCCGCAAGCTTATCAGCATTTGCAGCCGTGTTGCTCATCACATTTGCCACATATGCCGTTTTGTTAGTCAGCGTGGAACCTCTTGCCGCATTCACAACATTATTATAATCTGCCACATAAGCTTTCATCGCAGAAACTACCTTGTCTGCTGCACTCTGACCGCCCGCCGTATCTGTATACGTTTTGTCATTCTGCAAAGCCGAAACAGAAGACCTCATGTTCGACAGTCCCGTTACCAGATTGGCATTTGCCTCCTGCACCTCTTTAGAAACCTTCGGATGCATTTTCTCATCCAATATTCTGTCAAGAACAGTGCTTGAACTGCTTTTCTTGCTGGTCCCCTCCGTATCCGAATTCTGCACTTTGTTGTAATAAGTCTTCATCAGCTTGCCATAGCTGCCGTTCTTAAGGCTGGCATAATCTGAAAGAAAATTCAGATTTCCCATTCCGCCGCTGCTAAGACTCTGGAACAAATAGGAATAATCCTTGTTTGTACCCACATCAATACCAATACCCATTATCATCACTCCTTTGAATAAAAATGTGGACATCCATGTCCTTACGTCTGATACATATAATATATCATCGTAAAATTCCTTATAGTTATTATTAGTATAACACCCGCATTCAAAAGTTGCAAGATAACCTGACGAAAAAATCAGGAAAACGTAACAGTTTTCTTCCAATCAGGCATTCTTTCCATTCAAAAGCGCTCTACAGACAAACACGCCATTTTCCACAGAAAAATCCACATCTCCCGCATACTTCTTTACTGTATTTAAAATACTCTCCGCACCAATACCTTCATGGTCTCTGGCTCTCGGAAGACCATTCTGAAACAGAATATCAGCCCCGCAGGTATTACGGCATACAATCAGAAGCATCGTATGTTTTTGGAGCACCTTAATTTCCATGCGCCGGATTCCCTCTGATTCCATACACCCTTTTACCGCATTTTCCAACATATTAGCAAGAACAGAAACCAAATCCACATCAGAAATGCCCGATGTCTCCCTCATCTGTATATCCGCTTTAAATTCTATGCCATTTTGTCCCGCCCTTGCCATATAGACGGAAATCAGGCTGTCCACCGCATGATTGGAAGAAAACTTCTTGCAGACATTTTCTTCTTCCAGCCGTTCATATTCCCCGAGATAGCTGAGAATACCCTCATAATCTTTCTGGGAAGCCAGGTCCATTACCACCATATTATGATGCCGGAAGTCATGACGCATCTGTCGTGCATTCTGCTCAATTTTTTCATAGGAATCAATTTGCGACATAAGAAGTTTTTCATGAAACTGCATCTGTTTAATCTGCTGTTTCTGGTCTGCCTGAACCATAAAATAAAACAGCAGGACATACACAATCACCATAAAAACATAGGCAAAGCACATCAGAAATATGTGTGACAATTCTTGTTCTTTCCGGCTTTGATTATAAAACAGCAAAAATGTCATCATGACAAAAGTCAGGCAGGAAATGACGGTGATTATCTCATAGCCGCTTTTCATTTCGCGGTAAATACAGACCAGCTTTTTCTTTAAAAAAACCTGATACAAAAGCAGAAAAAACAAATTAAGGAAAATACGCAGCCCCCAAATTGCCTGATTGCCCGCGCCTGCATAACTTCCGGTAACAATAGAAATAAAACCATATATAAAGGTCCAAAGACAATAATAGGCAGAAATCAAAAACATGGATTTCGGAAGAGAAGAAGCCGAAAGACCAAAACAAAACATTCCCCCAAAAACAAAAGCAGCAAATATATAACTTAACAGATAGGTTATAGTATCTAAAGTCCTGCCAGAATATATAAATATCATCAGTATTTGAAAAAATATTCCTGT
Source organism: uncultured Lachnospiraceae bacterium (assembly GCA_947246015.1). Classification (GTDB taxonomy): domain Bacteria; phylum Bacillota; class Clostridia; order Lachnospirales; family Lachnospiraceae; genus Kineothrix. Next base: position 97,002 of record CAMXQE010000003.1, read on the forward strand.
CAAAACTGAAATCACTGCCCGTTTCCCCGGTCTGTTTTTTGGCTCCAGCACAAGATTGTAAAACCATACTACGTGAAAAATATTATTGATAATATTGGTAACCAGCGTAGCTGTCATATTCTGACTCCTTCCAGATTTACATAAAACAGAAGGTCTAAATTGTCCCTCTAAAATAGTAATTATGACGTTGCTCTCTTAATTCCGGATAAGAATTTCCTGCCTTCACAGCATGAAGTTCCCTTTCCAACATCTATGCTAAAACTTATGAATTGAATATTAGTAAATTATTCTAACAATCATTTCAACCTATGTCAACATCGCGAATTTTTTGATATTTTCAGCTATATTAAATAATCTTATATCATAATCTATTCATGTCAATGTTTCGGACATAAAAGGAGCTGTTGCTCAAACAGCTTTAACCACTTTGCAACAGCCCCACGATTTCATCTTTTTATTTTAGTCAATCAGCTTTCTGTATTTTCCGTACTGCCAGTGTTTCCGGTGACTGCCGCAGCTCCGGCGCCGATGCCGGGAAGAACGGTCGTGTCATCGCCCGCTCCGGCTCCCGCACCGCACCATGAATTGCACGGAACGGCACAGTTTTCCTTATACTGCTCCTCGCAAAGCGGGGGACCAAGCTCCAGGGGCTTGATTGCCAAATCCAGCAAATCACCTGCAACAAAGCGCAAACAACTACTGTTATCCGGCGTAATCAGACTTCCTTTCGGCGTGTTGATTTTACCTGCGCTCTCCACATGGTATCCTGCAAAATACAAACTCTGCAGAACAAGTGTCAAGCCGACCGTAACCGTATCATCATCCGTATCGAATCCCAGAACCTTTGCCATCGCATAAAGATTCAGACCCTGTCTGATATAATTATTGCTTTCCAAAAAACCAACATAATTGATATTCGGAGTCGGATCCGCGTCAGCAGTTGCTCCTAAATCATAGCTGATTCCATATGGGGCAAAAATCTCCAGTTCCACGGAAGTTGGATTCGTATCTTCATCATAGGTTGCCGCTGTCGTTTCCGGCGGCAGATAAACAGCCGTAGGATAAAGCGTAGCCAACAATCGGCAGTTTTCATCATAAAGATTGACAGCAAACTCGATTGACAGATTCGACAAGGTGACAACATAACAATTTGGCCTGCCTGTAATCGCCTCAATCACAACGTCTCCATCACCATAGGTATAACCGATATTCAGCACATGCGCCGTTGCAGACACTGCTGTCGGATAAGTTGTTGAAATATCCGTTCCCAGCGTAAAAGACGCACAGAGATTAATTCCGATTTCATCATAAATCAACGGTGCCATAAGGCTCAGTACCTTGGGCGGCTCACAGATTGGGTTGGCACATACGTCTATGCAGTTATTTCCCTGCATATTCTGAACCACATTGCTGACGATCCTTGCCTTGCATCCACATTTCCCTGATTTACATTTCGCCATAAGCCATTTACTCTTCTTTCCAGTTATTTTACTTTATAATATGTCATTTTTTCTTATCATGTGCCATATAATGGTAAGAAAAAGAAATATTATGCAAAATGGGGGAGCCCTATGGGAAATGTATATGCAGTTGACGCGGAACAAAATCTAATCTTATACAGTACCGGAAATTATATCTGTTTAAGAACCTCGGTCAAAGAAAATCTGACCAGGCCAATCGTTCTTTGCAATGACTATGCTTCGAATCTTTCCGATTTGGTTTATAATAACACCATCTACTACGTTTATCAAAACACAAACCGGGATATCATACTCCGAAGTGTTATCGAACAGAACGATTTATATAAAATAAGCAGCCGCAACACACCAGACTGCTTTTATCCGCAAATCGCAGCAATACAAAAATCGCTGATTCTGTTCTATTTCGTCAAAAACCCGGTTAATAACAGTTACTGCCTGAAATCCCTCCTTCCGTTACAGCCGGAACAAAAGTTTTCACTGCCGGGAACTCTTTTCTCATCAAAAGAGACGCCTGCCTCCCCCGGCGAAGCGGTATTCAGCTCGCTGCCTGCACTTCACATTCTATCTGTCGGCGAAGCGCTCCTTGTACATCTGTCCCACGATACGGAAGAATTTATTTTTTCCATCAATGAATCCCTCCAATGCGACAAGCTGGGCAAAAATCAGGAAATACCCTCTCTTACGCAGGCTGAACTGGACAAAAACAAAGAACTTCTTGCAGAAACACAAAAGCAAATCTCTGAACTACGGTCAGAGCTTTTGGGCCGTGACCAGTTAATCCAAAGTATCCGCAGACAATATGAAGAACTTATGGACACCGCCATGAAATACCGCGACGAAGCCGTCAAATGGCACAATAAATTTTATGGAAAATAATGAAATAAAAACGGGCTGGTATTTTCTGCTAAAGGCTTCTCATCTTCAACCATCAGACAATCATATGTCAACTACATCATATCCTTTCCTATTTTCACACTAACCCACATGCCGCCTTCCGGCGGCACAAATCATCAATGGGAAGAATGCCGTGTTTTAGGCGTTCTTCAGCATTTCTTAGCGAAACAACCCTTGCTGTGAGCTTTAGAAATACTTCTCACGCAAGTCTTGAAGACCCCGGTTCAATAGCCGTCATAACCTTACGCACCTCCGGTTTATCCAACCTGCTTGCTATATCCCTTGTTTCCTCTGGTATCATCGCCTGAATATTTACGGAATACACCTCTGCACCGACAATCTGCAGCAGTCCGTCATCATCTTTTACCAGCCTTGCATATAAAATAACGGCAAAACCAGCCACACACATGATTACAGCTATCGTAAGACTTATAAATACACTTTCTATCCTCTCAAAATCCATCATCTTTAGCGAAATGGATAAATTGACAGGAAATGGCATCTTTTCCACTGTCAGCCCGCTTTTTTTACAGCGTGACATACCCGTCCTTTCCTGAAAATGCCGTATTTCCTATGTTTGGCCGGTCTGCCCCTTTTGCCCGTAGGCCACTTTACAAGTTTTTCATAAAAAAGTGTCGTACAGAACTTTCTGATGTATAATGAGTTTGCGACAACCATTACAAAGGAAAGTGACCCTGTACGACAAATTTATTATACAACAAAGACAACCTGATTGGTAGACTTCATCAATACTTGTATAGTTACTAAAAGCTTAAAATATCCATATTCCTGTAATAGTTTTCTTACAACCACTTAGCTTATTTTCATAAATATTAATCATTTCATCATGCCCAAAAGCATCTTCCAGATTTTTAGTGTCCAAAACATCTTTATAATTCTGCTTAAGCCTATGATAACGGTCAACAAAGTTCCCATTTAGTATTTACCTAAATAAATCCGATTCTTATTTGCTGCTCACATTAAGTATACCCTTAAAAACAGCATCTCTCAATATTCTTCCAAAATCAAGACACGGGAAACGCATGACAGCATTCCATCTATACTTTATCGACTTCCTTTATTTCAAAAATTTATCCAAAAATAACTTTTTCCAAATACTTTTCAATGAATTACCCCGCCGCAAGCAGCGGGGTATCGCTACACTGTCCTCCACTATATGTAATCTCCTATCACATAGTGTCCCTCTACTTGTTTTCCTCTATACATCTTCCGATACTCGTCCCCCTGATTCCTTACATAATTTGATATTACTTCTTCGTTTCCATGCTCACTGACCGTAGCTACATAATATCCATCCGACCAGAATTCTCCTCCCCACAGTTTTTTCTTTACCTGTGGGCACTTTGCAAAGACTTCCCTGGCTGTTATACCTTTCACTATGGTCACTATCTTTGTTGGACTGTATGTTGGCACTGATTGTATCAGAAAATGCACATGGTCTTTATCCGTTCCTATCTCTATAAAATGGATTGGATATCTTTTTGCTATTTCCAAACATGTGTCCTTAATTGTCTTTTCTACTTCTTCGTCTATTACTACTCTTCTGTATTTTGCTGGTAAAACGAAATGATACATAAGCTTTGATACATTGTGTGATTTGTGTATATTCTCACTCATCTACACTTCTCCCTTCAGCACTATTGTTCATAATATCATAAAATCCGACAATCATCTGATACCTCAGCAATGTAAAGACCAGATTCAGTATAGCTTACTGCTTATTCCGCACGTCTTATATCAGCAATACCTCGTTCTTTAATTTACAATATATTGACCAATAGACCTGTCACCAGCGAAAATACCATCACAAAAGACAAATAAAGTAAAAACCGTTTCAATCCAAGCACAATTTTTAATGCTCCAAGATTGGTAATTTTTGTAGATGGTCCCGTAATCATAAATGCCGCTGCACTTCCCATACTCATTCCGTCTGCAAGCCACTGAATGAGCAGCGGAATCGTCCCACCTCCGCAGGCATAAAGGGGAACGCCAATCGTTGCCGCCATCAATACGCCGAATCCTTCATTTTCCCCAAACAGGCCGCTCACCACTTCTGCCGGAACATATCTCTGAAAGACCGCCGACAAAACTATTCCAAGTAAAAACCATAACCCCGTTGCCCTTATATTCCTGCCAATATTCTTGACCAGCCGTAAGAGCAGGTCAGGATCGGTATCATGGCTTTTCGGTTCATCAAAACCGGTAAAGTTAAAAAAAGGCCTGTCCTGGTAAAACCACCGCACCAGCAGCCCTGCCATAATACCACATACAAAACTGGAAACAATGCGGATTGTCAATGCTGCACTGCCTAATGCCGTACTATAAACAATAAGCTGAGGATTAAGCAGAATTGAACTCATCATAAATGCCGCCAGCCAGTCATCCTTCATACCGCTTTTTGAAAAAGAAGCTGCTACAGGAATGGTGCCGTACATACAAAGCGGAGAAGCAATCCCAAGGATACTCGCAATTGGAATCCCCAGGATACCGGGCTTTTTATTCCCAATAGAACGAAACACCCCATGGATATGGTCTTTGGCAAAAACTGAAACCACTGACCCAAGGACAATTCCCAATGCCCAATATGGCAGAATCTGCCGAAGCTGAATTTCAAAATAATACCAAAGGTAAACTGTTTCCCTCTGTAATATCTCTGGCATAGACACCAGCTCCTTCCAAATAGTTTTATGTTTCAAAAAGTAAATCACAGCGCCCCATAACCCATATGCCGCAAAACACTGTTCTTCAAGCAGAATCCAGCGGTTTTGAAACTGCCGGATACTCTCCTTTCCGTTGTTTATAGCAATCATAAAGATAATAAGCAATTTCTGTCACACTTTTTCCAATGGTATCTCTCATTCATTAATAGATTTTAATTCATAGATGCGGCTGCCAAGACCAATTTCTTCCGCATGTTCCAACGTATGCAGCCCATTGCGTGATTCAATACGATTTACAAGCGAAGCCCCATCACCATCCCTCTGCTCATAAATCAAATCTACACAAGCCTGATCCAGCGCCACAGGATCAGTGGATGCAAGAATACCAATATCGTGCATATCCGGCTCGGCAGGGTTCCCGTCACAATCACAGTCTACTGACAGCCGGTTCATCACATTGATATAAACAATCTGTTCGCCGTTCCCAAGATAGTCCGAAACAGATTTACCTGCCTCTGCCATTGATTCCAAAAAGGCATCCTGATTGCCTCCCCAGGGATTTGTAAGACTGGTACCGCCGGAATGAATCCAGTATTTTCCTTCGCTTGAACCCAGACCAATGGAAATATTTTTAATCGCGCCACCAAATCCTGCCATAGCATGACCTTTAAAATGGGACAAAACAAGATAGGAATCATAATCTGCAAATGCTGCGCCTACATAATTCTCTGTCAGTTGTGTGCCGCCCGTAACGGGAAGTATCATGGAGCCATCTTCGTCTAAGATCTGGAAATCCGCAATGGCGGTAAAACCATGATCCTCCGCCACCTGATAGTGCATGGCTGTTTCTGCACGGGAACCCCCATAAGCAGTATTGCACTCTACAATGGTTCCATTCACTGACTGAACCAGTTCTCCGATAAGCTCCGGTCTGAGATAGTTGCTGGCCGGCGGTTCTCCTGTGGATAATTTTACCGCCACATTTTCACCTGGTTCCCAATTCAGATCCTCATAAACAGCCATAAGACCCTCCGGTGAAATATCCGTTGTCATATAAACAACAGGAATCTCTGAAGGAGTATCATCCTTTGCAGGATTATTTATTCCTGTCATTTGATTATCTTCCTGTGCCTGCTCGTCGGCATTTGTTTCTTCATCCTCTTCAGATACTGATTGCACAATGTCCTGTGTAGTCTGACTTCCCCTGTCGGATGGATTCTCCGTCTGCCCGCAGCCGGAAAAAACCATGGATATCAGAGATACAGTCAATAATGCTGATAATAGTCGTTTTCTCATGATCATCATCCTTTCCCATTTACCTGATGTATGTTTTTCTTTTTACAGGCACCATTTTCTACTCTCTATAAAAAGCAAATGTACTATTATTCTTCTGTGATTGGCAAAGCTGTTTCTTTGGTCTGGCTTTCTTTTATTGCACAATATATCCTTTGTCTATAAAATCATGTACCCTGCTCCACATAGAACCATGATCTTTAAATGATATTTCCTCAAATCCAGGTTCCGGATGAAATGACATACATTTTTTCAGGCTCGATATCCAAAATGTAAACATTTTATTCGTTTCTTCCTCGTTTTTCATCCATTTCTCCCTCATTCATTATGTACAGTAAAATTTATTTATTCTGAACCCATCACCACCTACCTTCGCACACTTTTTCCATTTTCGCTGTTCGGATCATACCGTTCCCCGACAATCGTTATGTTTTCCAAAAGGCTACGGATATTGCTAAGTTCGGCATCCGTAAATGTTATTTCAGCAGCCTTGATGTTCTCTTCCATCCGCTCCATCCTGGATGTCCCCGGAATCGGCACAATAAACGGTTTCTGTGCCAATAACCACGCAAGTGCAAGCCTCTCCGATAAGGCTTTCATTCCGTCCACCACCGCCGTATAGTTCTGCTGTGTCAAACATCGTAATCCCCAAATCACAGGCACGGCGAATAATCCGAATGGCCTCCTTTTTACTGTCATCACTGTAATCCCTGCCAATAGTCATACAGCCAAGCCCAATGACAGAAATCTCCAGCCCGTTTTTTCCTAAACTTCTTTTTTTCATGAGCATCCTCCTTGCATGTTCTATATGCACTCCACTATTCCGAAATCTTCAGGTCGCTCAGCCACGCTTCCACATCCGCCTGCGCACTGCCCGCACTGGAACCCCTTATCGCAAGCCCTTCCGCCAGTTCTGCATCCGGGACAAGCTTCGCAATGTCACTTTCACTTCGCCCTAATCTGCTTCCCTCATGGGTGCACAGCGGCCAGATTGTTTTCCCTGAAAAATCGTATTCCTCAAGAAAAGTAAAAACGGGCTGTGGGAGCGCTCCCCACCAGTTCGGATAAATGAGGATAACCGTATCATAGGAATCCATATTCTCCACGTGGGAAGCAAGTTCCGGACGGGCATCATTATCCTGCTCCTCCTTTGCCTGGTCAGTAGTCCCACGATATGCTGCAGGATATTTCTCCACAGTTTCTATAAAAAACAGATCCCCGCCTGTTACTTCCTGCGCCATCTGCGCAAGGAGCTGGGCATTACCGGAAACATCATCATCCTCCATGTTCACACTGGCAGAAGTGACAGCATCCACACCTGCATCAAAATCTATGTTTCCTACCCGTGAAAAGTATGCGATCAGGATACTACTTCCTTCTGGCTGCTCAGAATTATTTTCTTCGGCTACTGTCTCCTCTCTGGAATCTACCGTTACGGCTTCTGTTTCATCCGATGTTATTTCTTCCTCTGAGACCGTCAGCGGAGATTCTATTTCTTCCGGTATCGTTTCTTCCTCTGAATCTACCACCGAAGATTCCGTTTCCTCCGGTGTCTCTTCTCTCATTTCACCCTCAGCCTCTGTTTCTGTCGGACGGACAGATACCTGATTATTGCCTGCACTTCCATTACTGTTACCGCAGGCTGTCATTACAGACAGCAAAACAAAGGAAATCATAACAGCCAAAACTTTTTTCATAATAATCCTCCTTCAGATCACTTTATAATTTTTCCATTTCCCGCCCATATAGCGGATACCAATCAGCACAGCATGGATGCCCCAGTCGGCAACCATCGCCAGTGTGATGCCTATCACACCAAGATTCAGCACAATACCAAACAGAACCGATAAAATCACTCTGCATACCACCGTCGAGATAATAGATGCATACATGGTATATTTTACGTCTCCTGCTGCCCGCATACCGCTGGATACAGAATAGGAAACAGGACAGAAGACCGCATTGAAAGTATTGTGGAGAAGTACAAGAATCATAATCAGCCACACTGCCTCCGCACTTAAACTGTAGAGTTTCAGTATCAACGGAGTCAGCATAAAGAAAACCGCATTCCAGATGGCTCCTCCCAGCCAGGTCAGCCGCAGGAGCTTTTTCATGTAATACTCCGCACCCTCCGAATCTCCGGCACCCATATACTGCCCAATGACCGTAATAAATGCCGGACCCATAGCAAGGCAGAACAGCGCGGCCATTGACCAGAAACTCTGTGCCACGCCATTAGCTGCAATCTGTACCGTGCCAAACATGGCAACAATGGAACTGAGCGCAACCTTTGAGATCTGAAACAGACCATTTTCCACACTGTTCGGGATTGCAACTTTAAAAATACGTCCAATCATTTCCCCCTTCCATGCAAAGACCTCGCGGATATGGACACTGAGCGGATTTTCCTTACTGACTGCCAGCCAAAACATGACGGCTGCGGCAAATGCCCTGGAAACCAGAGAAGGATATGCAACACCGGCGGCGCCTGCATGAAAATAAAATATGCCTATGGCATTGCCTACAACATTCATCACATTCATGATAATGGAAACATTCATCAGCGATTTTGTCTTTCCCATGCTGCGGAACAGCCCTGCACATCCGTTATAAACAGCCAGAAAGGGAAAAGACCATGCCGATATCCGCAGGTAGACCAGACCTGATTCAAGAACATCCTCTTCTACGCTGCCGAATAAAAGTCCGAAAATCTGCCGTCCAAACAGTAGAAGCATGGCCATCATGCAAAATGCGATCAGGCTGGTAATCATAACTAACTGACTGGCCGCAAGATCTCCGTTTTCTTTATCCCTGCTTCCGATATACTGGCTGGCGACCACGGCGCCGCCGGAAGCAAGCGCCGTAAAGACCAAAATAAAGATATTGTTAAGCTGATTGACTAAAGATACCGCTGAAACGGCCGCCTCACCTGCATAGCTGACCATCAATGTGTCGGCAATGCCCACAAGCAAAGCCAGGAACTGTTCGACAATGATCGGTATGATCAGCACTTTCAGTGCCTGATTGGTAAAACGTTTTCGTTCTTCCGGAATCTGTCTGCGCGGTTCGATCAGACGGTCTATCAGCAGTCTTGTTTTAACAGAGCTTACCGTATTCTTCATCGGTGACCGCCTCCAGCCATTCATTGGATGCACCCTCTGCCGGAACCTCTACGGCAAAGTGGGAGAACCAGCTGTCAGCAGCGGCCCCATGCCAGTGCTTTACCTCCGGGGGAATATTGACCACATCACCGGGATGCAGCTCCTGTGGAGCCTCTCCCCATGCCTGATACCATCCTTTACCACCTGTCACAAGGAGAATCTGACCTCCCTTGTGATGGATGTGCCAGTTATTCCGACAGCCGGGTTCAAAGGTGACATTTGAGATTGGCCCTCCTTTTTCCGTCAGGGGCTGCAGATAAGCCTGCCCGATAAAATATTTACTAAATTTCTCCGGCAGCGGATTCCCCATAGGAAATGCGCTTGGATTATCTTCTCTTTTCATTATGATCTACCTCCTACATCCGCTTTTATCAATTGTTTTATATACATCTCTCATTATATTTTGTTCCGTTACTCTGAACAATTTTATTTTGGCAGATATTATATAAGAAAATCTAATATGAATTGTCTCTCCATGGAAAATATATTTTCATATATTAAATCCGCATGGCCATTTGATGTTATCAGCCAACATAGCATCACTACGCTGTCTTCTTCCTCAATAGCTATGCGGATCTATCCTGCACTGTCTGCACACGCTCTTATTCCAATAATCTTTTTCTTCAGAATATAATCTGGTTTTTTTTAATCCCATATTTCCATATCAGGTAATATATAAATACATTTCTATATCTGGCAAAACCTCATGCACATTCTGTTTTTTTCACAGGCATCCCACAAATAATTTTGGTATCTGCAGGGTTGATCCTGTCTTCTTCCAAAATCAATTCACCAATAGCATCCGCACGTATTTCACCGCTAAGGGGATTCTTAACGCTGTCAATCCTGCCGGACACTGCCGCATGCACCTCACTGTTCTCAAATGCCAGATCCGTCTGTTCCATCGTACAATCCTCTAAAACAAGCCCCTTACAATAGCAGAACGGCTGTGTTCCGATAATATGGCAGCGGATAAGCTTTAAGTTTTCTGAGTACCAACCCAGATACTCTCCACGTACAACAGAATCCACAACCGTGACATTTCTGCTGTGCCAGAAGGCATCCTTCGTATCAAGATGGGACCTGCGTATCACTGCGTTTACAACATACTGGAAGGAATACTTGCCGGTCATAGTCAGATTATCAATCTCCATGTCCCTACACTCAAAGAACGGATACTCCGACTCCAAATGACAGTCCCGGATTTGCAAGTCACTGCACCGCCACGAAAACTCGGGGGAATGAATTTCACAATTGTCTAAAACAAGCCTCCCGTGGCACTCCCTCAATGCTTTAATGCCATGCATTCTGCAGTCTTTCAATGTAATATTTTCATCATACCACAGAGCTGCCCGACATCCTTCTGTCATTGTTATATCGCGAATTACCGCGCCTTTCGTATGCCAGAACGGATAACGCAGGTTAAAGTAACAGCGCTCCACAGTAATATCGGATGTCTCCTTCAAAGCAGACTCTCCATCCGCCGGACCATCAAATGTGCAGTCTGCAATTTTTGCCCCGTTAATGCCATACAAAGCCCGTTCTTCGTCATAAGTTTGATGTATAAATTCCATAATGATTCTCCTCTACTTATATTTAACATTCATTAACAACAACGCAACTTTAAAAACCTCTACAGCTATAATACACAAGTCCTGATAAATACAATAACCGCAAATCCGACCAGCAGGCATCCCAATAACAGATTCATCCGTGAATAGATTTTATTTGTAATTTTGGATTTAAACTTATATACAATGCCGCTTAACACTGCCCACCAGGTTCCTGTACCAAGCAGAATTCCTAATACGATCTGCAATCCTTCCTCTATGGAATATTCGCCAATCAGGCCAACTGTTTCAAAGGCAACCAGAAATGACAGGACAGTAGCCGGATTCATAATGGCGATCATAAATGCTGACAGAAAACCTGACATATAGGTTGTTCCCTTTATCGTTCCGTTCCGATCCATTTCCGCTTTCCTCCTGCAGATTATAACGCCATAAACCGCAATCAGTACCGCGCCGCAGGCACTGCATACTTTTTCATATCTATTCAGGAAGTCTGTTATCATGGTAATTCCCAGCAGCCCTATCATTGCGTAAAGAATATCTGCTGCCGAAGACCCAAGCCCGGTAAGGAACCCATAAAGGAATCCCTTTTCCAATGTCCTCTGGATGGCAAGCGCACCAATGGCACCGGCAGGCACGCCAAAAATAAGCCCCGTCAGTAATCCTTTTCCAATCAGTTCAAACGCCATGTTTATACCCCTTGCCCGCTTCAGCGGGCATCAATTCAATATTTGGAAGTTTACTTCCAAACTTCCCACCTCTTTACATCTGAATCCGATACGCCTGCGTATAATCTTCCCTGTGGAAATAGACCGCTTCTTTGGTCGTCTGATGATAGATGATACTCCATTCCGTAGTCTCCCCATCGTTATAATTATGTTTGCTGACACGCTCCAGCGCATCCTTTACATCATCCTCAGACAATGTTTCCTGGCCTTCCAATATTCCCATGAGGATTTCATATCTTTCATGGGACTGGCTTGTTCCCATACCGTGCTTCTCTCCCTCCGCCATGTAAAAATTTGTGACAACCGGCGTCTGTGTGACCACCATTTCATTGTCTACATATTCCACCGCCACATGGTTTCCTTTTGCGTCTGACAGGGCAAAATGCACCATATATCCAAAGGACGCATGCAGGTCATAAGCTTCCAAAAGCTCCACTGCCTCATCCACATCCGCAGCATTGTTCAGGATCAGCCGCACCGCCGTAGTTGTAGTAATATCAGGTTTTTCCGTATTCTGTTCAATCGTGTCGGAGTCTTCTATCATGTTGACCGAAACACATAAGCCCTGCTTGTTCATACCGTCCAACGGAGCGTACAGTGCTGCAGCCGTCAAAATGCTTTCATTTCCTGATAGCGCTGCTCCCATTCCCGCCCCCTGCGTAATGAAGTTGGTATTGACAGTAGAAATCGATGCAAAGGCATCCTCCGGATAAGAGACAACGATCAGCGCATCACAATGATACCAGTCAAAATTTCTTCCAAACAAAAATTCACCATTTTCATTCATTACCGAAACCGTACTGCATCCAAAGGGATTCCCCTCCATCTGAATGCTGCCCACACTGTTAAGCATTCTTTCTGTCAGATATTCCATGACTCCCGCATCTGAGGAAGCCCCTCCGTTTTCAAGAAATGAGGATAATCCGTCATCTCCTTCAAACCGCACAATGGAAAGACCATCTTCTATTTCCGTTACAGCCGTCTGCGGTGTTATTATTCTGGTGTTGTCGGCGATACCTTCCTCCTGCATTTCATACTGCTGCCCCTCCGGGACATCTTCCCGTTGCCCCTCCGAAAGTATTCTCTGTGTCTCTTTCTGCTGCGCGCCCTGAGATACAGGATCATCCTGCTGTGCATGCCTACCTACGCAACCAGTAAGCAGGCATACAAGCACCACAAACACTCCTAATCTTTTTCTATATTCTCGCTTCATATCTATCCGCCGATTTTATTTTTGATTTATACCGCAAAGCGGCACCTTCTAACGTGAAAATGCAACGCCGAGACGATGCACAGGAATTACCTTGCACTCCCAGTATTCCAGCACTTCACTGTCTTCCATTTCCTGTGCAAATTTTTCCGGATCATCAATCTCCACTTTACCGATGGGTACATACTCTCCCTCTAACGTTGTATCCCTGTAAACCAGAATAATGCGGTTAGGATCAGAATAATACACCTCACCCGCTTTTACTTCTCCCACTTCCTGCGCATCTTCAACCGTATAGCTATATCTTGTCGGCAGGTCATAATACTGAATAACATCTGCCTGCTCAAAATCATTATAATGATAAATCGGAAGATTATAGTGAGTCTCACCGATATCCCTGTATAACTCCTGCGCCGTTACGTTATCATAAAGCTGCATCCGGTATACGGTTTGCCCGTTATACCCAAGCTGTATTTCCATGATCATATCTTCCGTATCAGAATCCTCCGCAGAACTTTCTTCTGCCGCCTGCCCAGATGCCTCCTGATCCGATAATGTCTGATCTGACGTTTCCTGAACAGATGTTAAGTCATCTGTGTTTGTTTCGCCTGACGCTGCAACGCTTTCTGCTGCCAATGTGTCCGTTCTCTGTTCTGAGGCATTGTCACCACAACCGGATAAAATGACACCTGTCACTACAAGACAGCCAATTAAATTTCTCACTCTTCTTTTTTTCATAGATTTTTCCTCCATTTTAATATTTGCATCACAACTAAATTACTTTTTATTAACAACGGATGTCTTGCGAAGCGCGGCATCCGTTGTTTTTTCATGCAGACAGGGCCTTTGAAATTCTGTCTGCAAGAATTAACGGTTTCTTTCCTGTCTTTGGATTCGGCTTTATCTGATTCACATACCGGATCCGGTAACGGACAAATTCTAATTTTCTCTCCAGTATGGAATCCATCAGTTCCGCCAATTCGCTGCTTACCTTTTCCAGATCCGCATCCGGTTCCGTCTCTACGGACAGCTCAAAAGCATCCTTTGCCGTCTGCCTGAACTGGTAATCGATAATACCCTCAATGCAGATCCCCTCGATTGCCAGCGGGTGCAGAAATTCATGGTTTCCATTACGGTCTTCAAACCACATCATATCCTCATCCCGCCCAAGGATGGAAAAAGTCTTCGTAAAATGACAGTTTCCTGTGTCAGTATCCTCTTTTAAGGATAACTTATCGCTTAACCGATACCGGATCAGCGGCTGTACCCTATTGTATAGAGAGGTGACATACATCTGCCCGTCTATGACCTCTATATAGTTCAGATCATCAAAGAGAATCATCCCTTCTGCCGGATCAGTTTCTACCCCCAGCGCCAGAGATTCACTTGCTCCATAAAAATTCACGATCTTCACCCCGAATACACTCTCCAGATATGTCCGCAGACCATGTGACAACGGTTCGCCGCAGGTAATGATCCTTGAAAACTTCACATTGATTTTTCCCTGTTCTACCAATCCCGCAAGGATTTTAAGGGCGGAAGGATACCCGATCACAATATTGGGTTTAAACTTCCCAATGGCGCTGCACCATTCCTGTAAGGAGGCATTGATATCCAGATGAAGCTGTTCCGCCTTTAATCCTTCTATCCCATCCCCCACGGCCATCACACCGCCATACCTGCCGTCCGTGGCTGCTATATAAAGCATACGCGGCCTGCATAACAGCAGTTTCACGACCTGAAGGAACGACATACCCCACAGTGCCCCTCTGATGATTCCCACCAGCATCTGCTCCCATGCCTCATCGTCATACACATAGAACCTCGGTTTTCCCGTACTTCCGGAGGAATGCACCAGATGATAATTTCCGTGGTATGTCTTTTTCATATCCTCACAGCCGGCGGCAAATTCAGCCAGTTCTTCCTGATTCAGCTTTTCTTTACATACGATATCTTCATAATTTTCAATCAAAATCTTTTTATCTACAGGCGGAAGCTTTTCCACCGGAAAGGATTCTATGTTATCCCTTGTCACTCCTGCCGCGCTGTAGATCCGGCGGTAGTATTCCGAGTTTTCAAAGGCATAGCGGATCATATCCCTCAATTTCTTTTGCTGCAGCTTTTCTACCTGTTTTCTGCTTTTCCCAGCATTTTTCCTCAGCCTGAAAAGATTCCACAATAACTGTCCATATCCCATAACCATCCTCCTGTCTATTCTCCTTGCAGCAGCTCTTTTACCGAAATATGCCTGATCTTCCCGGAAGCAAGAACAGCAAACAAAAAGACAAATAAAATGATGATCCCTGCTGTCCACGCCATCTGGCCGATCCGCACCGCCACATGGATATCACCAATCCCAAAGTTTCCAAGCAGTGCGGACAGTAAACTGTCCGCAGCAAACGCACTTATCACAGTTCCAAGCGCAGTGCCCACTATTGCCACCATCCCATACCGGATTCCGAAGGATACCCTTAAGGCTCCTGACGTGTAGCCAATGCTTTTATAAATGGCAAGATTCTTCTGTTCAAAACCCAAGACCTTACTGCCGGACAAAACGATGACAATACCAATGATGAATAAGGCAATGGCATACATAAAGAAAATCAGTATGTGCAAAGTACGCACGATTCCATCCAGCCCTGACCAGCTGTTGGTATGGATATCAGCGCTGACACGGTACCGCGCCATCAGCTCCTCCATGATTATGTCGTTTCTGGAACTGTCCTCCAGAATATAGTGGGTACACCAGATACTGGCTCCTGTGTCCGCAATCCTTGCATAGCCCGCTATGCTCATGCCCACATTTGCTCCCATCTCATTTGCGCATTCATAGATTCCTCTTACTGTGTAAACTGCTGTTCCTCCGCCAGAGGATACGGTCACTTCATCCCCGATATCCAGACCTAAATCCTGTGCCACCGTTTCCGTCACCAGAACATCATTTTCATCTGCCGCGGTGTTTCCGCTTATCACATGAAACCACTCCGGCTCATCCAGCACATTGACGGTAAGGTCCGTTCCATTTACCGTGCCGCTTCGCATTGCGAGCCTGTAGGTGTCCGTAATCGCGCTGTAACTGCCGATTAATTCTGCAACCTCCTGCATATCCACATCGGAACTCATGGGCTGTACCCCCAGGTCATGTTCCGCAACTGAGAAAGCATTCATAAGCCCTTCCCCGTTCCTGCCAACCCAGTCGCTCATTTTATCTACAACAGATAAAAAAACCGTGAGTATGCTCATGATTAAGAACACTCCCATATACCGTTTCCATCCGGTCAGCAGCTGCCTGCAGGCCAGTGACAATCCCACACATTCCGGATAAATGTTGTTCCTTTTTCTATTTCCGGGCATTTCATTTATACGCCCTAGGATTGCCTGAATCGGTCTTATGTCTGTAACCTCTCTTGTCTGCCGGGCTACAAAAAGCATCAGCAGACCAATAAGCGCCAGAAAGATAACACATAAAATTCCTGATGGAAGCCCCAATGGGATAAGCACTCCCGTAGATGTAACAGTCAATCCCTTTACTGCCCGAAGGATGGGGAGCGCCGCCAGAACTCCTGTGATGATTCCGATAAAAACAGGCAGACAGTATTCCAAAATCTTCCCCATCCATATGCTGAATGAGGTACAGCCGATGGTTTTCAGGATTCCGATATCTTTGTATTCCTGTATCATTGCATTCCGGATGCCGTTCTGGATAACGATCAGGATTACCACCAGAAGCAGCACCGAAAAACCAATCAAAAATCCCGTTTCGATATTCTGCAACACCAGCATAAAGCCGTGAATGGTTTCTTCCGAATATGTCATTTCAGAATACATGCCAAGCCTTGTAGCATTGTTTAATGCCCGGTTCAGCTCCGTCATACTCACTTCTTCCGGATCTTTTGCATGAATATGGAGCATTGCCCCCTCCCTGCCGATCCGGTTGAATTCCGAAACGGTATTCAAGACCTGAAGCGTTTCCTCATAATCCTCCCTGTTTACCAGAAAACTTTTCATATCAATCATAGAGCTTCCCATAAACGGGTCTTCAAAAAAACCTGCTACCTTAAAAAACTGCTTTGCCCCGTTCCGTCCAAGCATAAACTGAATCTCATCCCCGATGGATGCGCCAAAACCTTCTGCCATGGACGGAGACAGATATATTTCTCCTGACTCTATTCCCTGGATATCTGCATAAGCATCCAAACTATCCGCAAAAAAATGATAATCATACTGCTCCGGTCCATAGGGAATCAGCTGCCCTTCATTATCCGAATGTATCCCATTGATGGAATATCCCGAAAATATAAGGGGCTGCACCTCCACACGGCTTACCATATCCTGCCCCTGTATCTCACTTTGGATATCTGTTATATCCGTATATCCGCTGACCCATGCCGTAAACGTTCCATACCCGACCCGCTCCATCTCCTGCTCTATATAGGCTCCGGAATTATGGAAAACTGTAACCGCAACCGTCAACGAGACCGCCGCAAAAAACACTAACAGAAAAATTCCGGTTATACTTCCTTTTTGTCTTTTCAAATCTGCCAACAGCCGAATCTTTAATGCCATACTTCTACCACTCCAATTCTTTCAGCCACACACTGATCTGCTCTTCGCGTGACATTTCATCCTGTTTCCGGTATTTAGGGAGTTTCAGCTCCCCTGTAACCTTTCCATCCGAAAGATATAAAATGCGGTTTCCCCGGATAGCCGCTTTCATATCATGGGTAACCATAAGGATGCTCTGCCCGTTTGCATGTACGACATTTAATATGTCCAGAATGTTCATCGTGTTGGCCCGGTTAAGGGAACCGGTGGGTTCATCCGCAAACAGGATATCCGGTTCATTGATCAGCGCCCTTGCGATGGCCGCCCTCTGTGCCTCGCCGCCGGAAACCTGCCCCGGAAGCTGGTCACGGATTCTTTCAATGGATAGCTGTTGCAAGAGACTGTCCGCTCTGGCTTTTATGTCAGAGGGCTTCTTTTCCTTTTTGTTATATCCTGCCACAAGTACATTTTCTTCAATGGTCAGGTTGCTCACTAAATTCATCTGCTGGAACACAAACCCAAACCGCTCAGAGCGTATTGCCGCCATCTCTTTTTCTGACATGCGATGAAGTTCCTTGGCGCTTCCAGACAGCTTTACACTTCCGCCGGAAATGCTGTCCATGCCGCTGAGCGCATAAAGCAGTGTTGATTTTCCAGCCCCGGAAGGCCCCATGATAACCGTGAAATCATTTCGGTAGATTTCCACGTTGATCTGATCCAAAACGATGCTTTCTTTCTCCTGCACCTTAAATACCTTACTTAAATTTTCTGCCGATAGGATGCTCTCCTGCATATTTACCTCTTCCCGCATATCGCCGGCTTAGCCTGCGATATTGCAAATTATCTTATCTGCCTGTCATCCGCAGCATATCCGGGGCATACCGCTCGCCGGATACCGGATTCCGGTTCAGGATTTCCTCTAATTCCGCCCAGTCCCCTTCGGATAATTCGACATAGGCTGCGCTCATGTTTTCCTGCAGATACTCCATCTTTTTGGTCCCGGGTATCGGCACAATCCATGGTTTCTGGTGAAGGAGCCATGCAAGCGCCACCTGTGCCGGGGCAAACTCCCTTTCCTCGGCAAACCCTGTAACCGCTTCCGCAAGTGCCTGATTTGCCGCCATATGCTCAGCCCTGTTAAACCGGGGAATGGTATGGCGGATATCGTTATCCGCAAATGTCATATCCTTTGTCACCGTTCCGGTCAGAAAACCTTTGCCTAAAGGACTGAACGGAACAAAGCCAATCCCCAGTTCCTCCAGTACAGGCAGCACCTCTCTTTCCGGCTCCCGGTACCACATGGAATATTCGCTTTGCAGGGCAGTCACCGGAAATACTGCGTCAGCCCTGCGGATTGTGGATATACTTGCCTCCGAAAGCCCCCAGTGCAGGATTTTTCCCTCCTGTGCCAGTTGACTCATGGTTCCTGCCACCTCTTCAATAGGAACCTCCGGATCGACCCGGTGCTGGTAATATAGATCAATATAGTCTGTGCGAAGTCTTGTCAGAGAACCTTCCAACGCCCTCCGTATGGTTTCCGGGCGGCTGTCCAGCCCACAGACCTTTCCTTTTTGTATGTTCCAGCCAAACTTTGTTGCAACGACCACCTTATGCCTGCAGGGTTCCAACGCCTCGCCGAGCAGTTCTTCATTTTTATAAATTCCATACAGCTCTGAGGTGTCAAAAAAGTTCTGCCCCATATCCACTGCCCGATGGATAAACCGCACCATCTCTTCTTTCTCCGGGAACGGCGGGTAGCTCTGGCTCATCCCCATACAGCCAAGGCCGATGGCTGAAACCTCCAAACCTGCTTTCCCCAATCTCCTGCGCTTCATATCAATAACCATGCCTTTCTCTCTTCCTGCGATATTTGATGCCGCCAGTCACAAGTAAATCCCTCTTTCTGCCTGCTTTCCTGTATCTGTCCGGAATCAACTGCTTTATATTTATCATTTTAGTCAGCCTGACGCTTTTCATCAATTTTGATTCCGAATCTCATAGATAAGAAAATCTAATGAAAAACGGATTTTACAGTTGTTTTCTCCCCATGAAAATAGTACCTCCAAAGTAGATTTTGCTTATTACCTTGTCTACTTTGGAGGTATCATCTCATTGATGAGTGCCGTTTCTGATTCCTTATTCAATTTTACGACAAATATCAGCACCGGCGCGCCTTATGCCCTACATTCCATCAGAATTTCATAAATATCGTCATGAGTCAGAGGCTTAAAACAGCCGTTTGTAATGATATTAGAAGAATCTGCCACGCTGCGGTAGTCCGTATCTTCTGAAAGCCCCATCCCGGCAAATGTAGTCGGGAGACCCATCTCCCTGATGAAGGCAGCCAGGCACGCAACACCTTCCTTTGCGGTCTCGGTTTCCGTCTTGCCTTCCGCACATACGCCAAATACATTGACCGCAAATCGGGCAAATTTCGTCGGCGCTCCTTCACAGAGTCTGCGATACAGAGCCGGATGAATCACCGCCAGACCCTGTCCGTGGTTGCAGTCTGTGTAAGCCCCCAACTGGTGCTCAATCTGGTGTGCCTGAAAAGAAGAAGTCTTGCCGATTTTCAAAATACCATTCTCTGCCATGGCAGACGCCCATTCCAGTTCACTGCGGGCATCCAGATTTTCCGGGTCGTCTTTCACGATCCGCATATTGCGGATCACGCTCCTCATAACCGCCTCACAGATATCATCGGACAGGTTATTATCTTCCGGGCTGCCAAAGTAAGTCTCCATGCTGTGGCTCAGTGTGTCGAAAGCTCCGGACATTACCTGCATCATCGGCAGCGACAGTGTGTAAGAGGGGTCAAGGAATGCAGCGCCAGCGTATGCACCCAGCACACCGGCTTTGATCTTCTTTTCCTCATGAGTGATCACTGCACCGTTATTCTGTTCCGCCCCTGTACCGGAAGCTGTTACAACAGCGATCATGGGGACATACTCCGAAGGATACTTATGCTCGGTGAATTCCATTTCCCAGATATCCTGTGTAAGCTTTGCCTGGGCGGAAACAATCTTACAGCAGTCGATCACAGAGCCGCCTCCTACCGCAACGATCAGATCAATCTTGTTTTCCTTTACCAGAGCCGCACCTTCCTGCACTTTTGCATAAGTGGGATTAGGCATAATGCCTGTAAACTCGGTAATGCTCTTACCGGCACCTTTAAGAATACCTGTGATTTCCTCATAAACCCCATTTTTCTGAATGGAACCACCGCCAAAAGCCAGCAGCACATTTCCTCCATAGGAACTTAAAACTTCAGGTAAATTCTCTTTCACGCAGCCAATGCCAAAATAATTCTTTGTTGGATAAGAATAAGTAAAACTGTTCATTTGATTATCTCCTTCTGTTGATTCTGTGTATATCATATAAATCTCAATTTAAAATAGCAATTCAAGTTTTCAGTCCATTCCATAAGAAAAACTTATTTTTTTATCATTGGGCTATTTCAATTACTACATCCAAATAATCATCCAGATCAAAAAAGCCTGACAGATCCGAAGTGATTTTCCCAAAAACAATGATTCCTGCCGAAATTTCGGGGTTCTCCACCTGATTATTATACAGCAGACATAAACCATCCCCACCCAGCCAGAACGCAATATCACCGTTTTCAAAAGCTGTCTGTGCATCAGCGCTGTCATAAGGAAGCGCGCTCTCCATACCACCATAGAACTCCCGGTCTCCGCCGACACGCTGCATGGAAAGGGTCATGGGAAGCATCTCTGCGAATGCGGCCGCCGTTTCACTGCCATCCAGAACAGCCTCAAATACCTGCCCGCCTGCTGTAATCGTGATCGGTATTTCCTCAGAAACAACAGAAACCTCATAACCAAGCTGCTGCAGCCATGGAGCAATCTCCTCTGTGTCATTGGCGGTCAAACCATCAGCGATCACCGCATCCGGGCAAAGTTCTCCAAAAATATGCAGGCTGTTCTCAATGGTGTCGCTGGCGCTGGTACAGAATGGCACAATCGTCTTTCCGGAAAAATCGCTGCTCTCCAAAAATGTGGCAATCATAGCCGGCGCTTCATCCCACCAGATAGGATAGCCCACAAAAATCGTGTCATAAGCAGAAATATCAGTAATGTCCGCTGTGATTTCGGGACGGATACCATCATCGATATCAACCTTTGCTTCCTCTCTCAGGTTCTCGTATGGAACAGCACGCCGGATTTCATTTAAATCCCCGCCCGTATACTCTGCGATCAGTTCAGCCACTCCCTTTGTATTTCCGGTATTAGAAAAAAAGGTGACCAATGTATGATTTACTGTCCCTGCCGGTTCCTCTGAACTTGATTCTTCTGGCGCCGATTCCTCCAACGCTGCTTCTTCCGGCTCGCTTTCTTCTTCCTGCTCCTGCACGGAAGATACCATTTCATCTTCCGACGGCTCATTGGCTGTCTGTGCCGTATTTTTGCCACAGGCAGCCAATGTCAGCACCTGCATTGCCAATATAGCTAAAATAACCAATAATCTCTTTTTCATCTCGTTCCATTTCCTTAAAATATATTTTTAATATGTGGATGTGACCGCCCTTGTCATAAACCAGTTCTCATCCCTGTTTATCAAATTGATTTTGAGTTTCAGCCACCATGTGCTGCGGCTGCCACCAAATACGGCCGCCTCCACAAGACTCTCTCCAATAAGTAAGGCATTATCTCCGTCTATTGTAATTTGAACCGATTCATGAATGGCAAAATAATAATTTAATGTTCCATCCTCAATAGCATGGATATATGCCTCTTTGGACTGCTGCATCCCCGTCATATGAACAAGCACAAAAGTATCATGCAGAACGCTTTCAAGTCTGGTTCTATCCTTTTGGCTCATTCCCCAATACATTTTACGGTAGTTATCTGCTATCTGGGATTTATCATCCATGGGTAACAAACTCCTTTGCTATTCTGGTAAACAAATAGTTTCCAGAATCCAATCTGCATATCATGCATCTATTTTCTGTAATTACCGCATTGCATTTATAATAATGTCCGATATCTCATTCTGATCCAGCATAGACTCAATAGGAACCTGGCTGATACGTTCTTTGGAAACCTCACCGTCAAAATACATATCCACACCCAGCCCTGAGAACAGATCTGTCATTTTCTGCACTGACTCCGCAATCTCTCCGTGATACCCAAAAGCATCCGCAAAATATGCACGGATATCTTCTTCGTGGTATCCGGCCATTACCTTGAGGAAACGGGGGAATAACGTGGTCAGGCTTTTGCGGTAAGATGAGCCAAACAACACTTCCGGTATAAATTCCAATTCATATATATCATAAGCGTAGTTCTCAGTTTTTCCCAGCCCCAGCCTGCCTGATGTGGATATGGAAGCACCATAAAGTATCACTCCCCTGGCATCTGTGTCATTGGGGTTATCCCGAAGCTGCTCTGCCGCCTTCAACACATTGCGGATAACGGAAATGCCTGCATCATATGAGACAGGATTCCTGTCCCCGATGGTAGACGCTGACAACTGTACCAGAGTGACAAGACCGGTATAGGCCGTCATCTCAGGGCTGAGTGATAAGGAATACTTAGGGGTAAGGATTGCCGTATCCGCAGCAATTCCATATGCCGTACCGAAGTCATTGGTACGGCTGTCAGCCGAAACAGCCCCCAGTCCGTACTCCGAACCGCTGGAAGGATATGTGGGCATCAGAATAAGCGGCAGCTTTTCAAGGCCGTAAGGGTTCTTTCTCCCTTTTACATAATCCCACAGATCATCTCCATGAAAGGCTCCAAAGGCAATCAGCTTTGCTGAATCCATGATGCTTGCGCCGCCTGCGCCGATGATAAGTTCAAGCCCTTTCTCTTTCACAAGCTGAATCCCTTTTTCAATGACTGCAAATTCACGGGAGGAATTACCAAATTCATAAAATTCCCCGCTACCGGACGAAACAGCCTTTTTTACATCTTCATAGCAACCGTTTTTATGGACGGAACCCCCGCCATAAACAAACAAAACCTTTTTCCCTTTTGTAAGGTTCTCCAGGTCCCCGGACGGGTCATCTCTAAATAAAAGCCTGGTATCGTTCCTTAACTGAAAATCTTTCATGCTCGTTTACTCCTCCTTATTTCAAATTTCTATATTATATTTTACCTTTTTATATCCTTACATCAATTCTGATTTCTGAACTGTTCCATAAGAAAAACTAATGTTACCGGTCACGGAGTGGGCAGTAACAACCGAATGCAAAAAAGCACCCTGTCAGGATGCTTTTTCAAAACCGCACATTCAATTTTCTTTCATAAACCGCTTATAGAACATAGAGGCGAACTCTTCTATATAATAATTACTCCTGTCTTTTTTCCAGAAAGCACAGTAATTAAACTGTATCGGCTTATGATCCTGTCTGTAAAGGGGGAGCCGTTTAATGGTTCTTCCTGTTTCCGGTAAATTTCCGGAGTCTGCCACGGGCAGGAAGCCTCTGTTCCCAATCACTGCCAGCCGGGCGTCATCCACGCTTTCCACAAAATAAAACCGGCTTCCTATTCCCAGCACATTTTGATAAAAACTCTGTTCCAGCTCCTGCTGTTCTTTCTTTGCGATCAGGATACAAGTCATGTCCTTCAGTGATTCCGTAGAAACCTCTTCCTCCCGGGCCACTTTACTTCTTCCCGGAAGTTCCACCAGACAGGGAATATAGCGTAAATGAAAACTCTCATACTCCTCTAAAAAAGCACGGCGCTGATAGCTGAGTACCAGATCTATCTCATTGTTACTGATTTTCTTAAATAAATCCTCGTGACTGTATTTCGCCACACTTAATAACACCTCTGGGTATTCTTCCGTAAATTCATAAATCGTATCCTGCAGTTCCTTTCCTTCGTATCCGATCAAATATCCAATGCGTAGCTGCAACTCATCATCCTGACCGATCCGTCTTGTTTCTTTCCGCAGTTCTTCCGCCTGTTCCAGCAGCGCAGACCCGTTTTGATATAGATACTCCCCTGCAGCAGTGAGAGAAAATTTTCGTTTTTCCCGCTTGATAAGCTGAACGCCCAGATCTTCTTCCAAGGCACTGATCTGCTGCGAGATAGCCGACTGGGATATAAAACACTGTTCAGCAGCTTCCGTAAAACTATTGCAGCTGACTACCGCTAAAAAATATTTTATCTGCTTTAGCATTTTACCTTCCTCCCCTCTCACCAGATTTCGTTTCCACTAAAAATCATCCGTCTACTTTTCACCTTTTCTTTCATCGAATTAAAATCAGGCATACAAGCCGCCAAATTTTCCATAATGCATGTATTATAACTTGTAAATCGAACAAAACGCAAGGCTGTATCTATGAATCTTTTGTGAACAGTAACGTAAAAGTTTTCACCCTAACCCCATGCCGCCTGCGGCGGCACAAATCTTTCATGAGAAGAATGCCGCATTTCAGGCATTCTTCAGCGTGAGACTTAGAGTTTCTCCGCGAAACAGCCCTTGCTGTGAGCGGTTAGAAACTCTTCTCACGCTATTTTCCTGCCGGGAAATCTGTGGATGCCGCAAGTTCCGTCTGTGTCTCATAGTCTGCCACCCGTTCTTTCAGCCTCGTAAGGGTTGCAGACAGCGCCTGCGAACCAAGTACCATGCGCAAAGGTGCAGGTTCTTTGTCCACACTCTCAATAATACGGGATGCCATACGCACCGGATCGCCAGGGGCAAGGCCTTTGGATGCATCCAGCATATTGAGGAATCCGTGGCAGGATTCGTATTCCGGCATCAGCTTTGCAACCTTTGCACTTCCATAACGGAACTCCGTCCTTGCTCCGCCGGGTTCCACCATTGTCACACCGATATTAAACTGTGCGACTTCCTGTGCCACTGCCTCACAGAATCCCTCAATGCCGAATTTAGTGGCATGGTACATAGAATTGGCGGCAAATGCCACCTGCGCGCCATAAGTGGACATCTGGATGATCCTGCCGCCTCCCTGCCTGCGCAGATACGGCAGGGTGGACTTGATCAGATGGATGGAACCCACCAGATTTGTTGCGATAATATGGTCTATTTCTTCATCTGACAACTCTTCCGCACAGCCGAACAATCCATAACCTGCATTGCTGACTACTACATCAATCCGCTCATATTTCGCAAAGGAAGAATCCACCAGCTTTTTAAGCGCCGGAATATCTGTCACATCCAGAATCTCACAGTCAAATGTTTCCGGATACTTTTTAACCAAGTCCTGAACCTTATCTTTATTTCGGACAGTACCGATTACCCAGTCTCCTCTTTCCAGAAGCTGTTTTGTCATTTCGTAACCAAATCCACTGGATACACCAGTAATAAGCCATGTTCTGCTCATTTCATTTTCCTCCTAACTTTTTGTATAATCTCTCGTCATCTTTAAGCCAGTAAAACATACTCGCAAAATGCAGGTATCGTAATCCTTTAATGCATCATGCAGTGTTTCCTTTTTCAATATCTGCGTCTTTTGTTCAAAAACAGAAAGAAATCTTGGATTATGATAAATGACCGTAACCATACTGTTCATTTCATTTCTGCTTTCAGCTATTTTATCTACTACCCTTTGTAAAACGTTCTTGGAAAACGGGTTAAAAAAGAAAAATACATTGAAATCTTCATATCTGTCAAAATCCATTGCATCAGCCTGCAAACATTCAATTCTATCTTCTCTCCCTAAAATCTTAAAATTTCTGTTGGCAACCTGTACCAGCTCCTGTTGGATTTCTATACCCGCTATCCTCTGGAAAGGAAATCCTGTCGCCTCTTTTAAAACGACCCCTTTTTCGCATCCAACGCCTAACAGCTTTGCATCCTCAAAAGACAGTCTTTGAAAAATCTCCCTAATATGCTTTTCGTTAGTTTTACTATAACCATGAAATGAATGACCGCTTTTTTCATAAAGTCTGATGTCTCTCATTGTAAAATCCAATCCATGCGGTTTTTCATATAAGATATACTGTACAAAAAATAAAATATATCTTCTTATTCTGATAACTATATTTTTTACTTCATCCACCTCCTGACTATCTCACTATCATTCCTTTTTCAAAGCTCCTACGATTTCGTTTCAAAGAACCTTTCTCCTAGTCCTACCCGGCATTGCTGATCCACCTTCGTAGTGATAAAAAGCTCTTCCCTCGGCACACCGCAGTCCTTGAGAGCTGCCCCTACTGCCTCCTCAGAGACGTGTTGTCAAGTGTTACTGTATAATTGTTTATAGGTTAAACTTATAGAATGCTATTGCATG
Source organism: uncultured Lachnospiraceae bacterium (assembly GCA_947246015.1). GTDB lineage: Bacteria > Bacillota > Clostridia > Lachnospirales > Lachnospiraceae > Kineothrix. The sequence continues at coordinate 123,792 of CAMXQE010000003.1, forward strand.
AGAAATCAGCTATTGCTGATTTAAAAAACTATAAAGACATGGTTTTATTTTTGAGAAAATCTTCTGTTTAATTCTATTAGCTTTTTATACTATCAATGTATATAGGGAAAGCATTTTTTCTATCCCGTTTTTAAAATCCATGAACAGGTCATACCGTATCCGCTTCATGTTAATCTTATAGCTGTCCCTGACCAGACGCAGGATAGACAGCGCCACTTTTTTTCATAATCTGCAGATTCTTTGCACATGTTTTTGCCATGCTCGTGTTTTAGTCGCCTCCAAATGTGAAATCCAGCTGCCAGTGCAGGCTGTGGAAATGCTGGGGGCTGTATCCAAAACTGTAAAATTCCTACGCTTGAAAATGAGCAAAACCACTTCTTCTCTGCCAGAATATCCTGCTGTCATGGAAATGAACGATGTCGGTTCTACCCTCGACCTACAGCTTATGGCTGAAATTGGGGACGTGACACGCTTCACATACTGTGGGGCACTGACTGCTTTTACCGATGTTGATCCTAGAAAGAACGATTCCAGGCAACACGTCCCAAAAAGCATACATACGACAAAAAAAGATTCGCAAAATCTGCGCAAAACCCTTTTTCAGATCATGGACAGCCTTATCAAACATTCCCCTGCTGACGATGCTGTTTATACTTTCATGGACAGAAAACGGGCACAAGGCGAGCCTTATTACGTCTATATGACCGCCAAGGCGAATAAGTTTCTACGCATTTACTATGGACGAGTGAAAGAATACATGGCATCGCTAGAAGTGGAACAGTAAAACTCTCCATCTGTTGACATCCAAGCTTTCACAGATGATCAGCCTGCAACTGTCATGGCACATTATCAATAGGTATATACCTATCATGAAGCTGTAACCACATGAAGGACTTGATAAATTCAATACAGACCCATACCAATGCACAGGCGAAATATGACAAAGGCAACACTATCGACCTTTATATGAAGCTGAACATCCACACAAAGGCGGATATCATCCACTGGACCCAGAGCCAGTGCTCAAAACAAGGTGCGGTCAAAAAGCCTATCGGGGAAGAAATCTCCAAGAAAGGCGCTCCCCCGCCTAAACCTTCCTATAACATTTATATTGTCCACAGGCCAGCGTGTTATGGTGGTCTTTTTTCTGATACCTTTGATTCAATCTAAATAAGATTTTCAAAGTCCACAAATTCCTGCCTGACTTTTTACTTACAGAATACTACTTTTTAAAATAAAAATATATTCTCGACAGAGAATTAGTACGAGTTATTTTTCCTTTCAAGACTGACTATATTTATCTAATCCAGAAGATACAATTGCCTCTCTATTTTCAACGTAACCTAGTTCTACTAAAAAACGAGAAGGAGGACACAAAAATTGTTCTTTAACAAGCTTCAGCCGAATTTGCACATCTTCCCTCGACAATAAATGAGTTAAGATTCCTAGATACAATGCTGCATATAGGTCATACTCATTTTCTTGATTTTTTAAATGCAATTCAATTGCATCATTTGTTATAAAACAATTATTGATCTTGAGTTCCGGCATACAAACACTTGCAATTCCCCATGAAAAAATACGTCTCAAGTTATGTGGAAGATTTCTTTGGGACCATAGCACGAGTAGCTTTTCTGTTATTTTAGGGACAAGTTCATGTGGAATAATATCACGTTCATTATATCCCGACCACGCAACACACCAAGTAGCAACATAAACACTGAGGATATCATCTACTTCCAACAAATTAAGAATTGCAGAATAAATATTCAGCAACAATTGTTTATTTTCTAAACTCCAAAAGCTAGATTTCTCCTGCGATTTTTCAAATGCAACTGCAAATTGAAGCATTAATAATGTGCCAGTTATATATTCTTGTCGTTGATTACTATTTAGTAGTTTCATTATATTTTTTAAAGAAGAAAATCCATTATCTTCTATATGTATTTTAAGCCATGCATCGGAGAATTCATAGATAAAATTTATATCCAGTTCATAAAATAGTATCTGCTTTATAATTTCACGATATTTTACTCCATATTTTCCATTATGTATGGTCTTATGCATATTAATTGATATCTCAGACCCAACATGATTCTTTAATCCAATAGAACGTTCATTTTTCACAACAATTTCTATTGCCCGCTTGAGAATCTCTGGATTCATGGGAACTTCATTGGCAATACAATTTGCCAAACAAAGTGCAGCTATATTATTCTGTGAAATAGTACCTTCTGAATTAAAAGTATTTTCTTCGCTTTTTTTAAGTAAATAATCTATAACTTTTTCAGCATCGCGCCCTAAAAGGACGGCTATTAGAGGAATAACTTCTATCCACTGTTGTTCATCTATATGATTCTCAATAACAGAAAGAATATCACTATCTTGGTCACTAATGATAGGAATCCATCGTTTAAAAATCGCCTTTGCAGTTAAATATTCTTGAAAACTAAGATGTGAGAATTCATAAAAGGGAACCAATTGACCATTTTCATCCTTTTCCATGCCACGATAAACTAGTAGATTACTCCTCTCCTCCACAAGATTGATAAATTGGGAAGGGCTAATGATCGTATAGCCTAATAAGTCGGGCAAAGCTTTACGAGCTTCAATAATACACTTATTTAGGCATTCCTTGGAAATCTTTTTCTGATCACATAATGTCATATGGTGTGCCACATAGGCTAATTGAGGTTCTGCCTCATCTAGATCTAACTTAGCGTGAGCAGCCGCATTCCAAGTAATTAGCAATAGCCTAATCATTTCCTCATAAAGTTGGCACTTTTTAGTCGGAAGATAACCAATCCAACGATTTACACAGAGTAGCGTAGTTAAAAGTAACGGAGTCTTTGCTAAGGCCATAAACCGTGGTTCGCTGAGAATAATTCTGCTAATGTTATCAGAATAAGTTCGAGTTTGCACAGAATCTCCTTGAATTGCTTGATGCCACTTCAAGCAAAAGTTTCGAATTTGCTCTCGATTCAAATCAACAATCGAATACAGCTCACAATAGCTAGCTAGATTTTCGGCTATTGCACGAAATCCGGTTTCACGAGATGTAATAATTAAATGAGTCGAGGGATAAGCTTTTATAAAGGTTTTAAGCTGATCAATAAATGCAATTCTTTGTTGTTCCTTAGTTATTTCATCTAAGCCATCAACTAATAACAATAGTTGTCCGGCCTGCAATTTATTCTCAACTAAGGCTTTAAATGAATCTTTGTATTTCGAAATTTCTGCACGGTCAACTCTTGAAATGATAATCTCAAATACACTTGTTGGTAAATAACCATCAAGATCACGGCAACGGATATATATTGGAAACAAATTATAATCAGGAATCTTATCATTCACTAAATTCCTGCGTTCGGGATATGCAAAAGCCAACGCCAGGCGGCATATCAAGGTTGACTTTCCGCCGCCTGGCGTTGCCAAAATTGCAGATCTTTTTGCTTGAGTAAGGATTTCATCAATGCCAAGTTCTGGATTTCCGTATTTTTGAATATCTTCATCAGTATGCCTGAATAAAAGTGGGATAAATATGTGCTCCAAATTCACCTTGATTGCACTTACTCTTTTGTCTGCTGGCATGCCCTCAAATTTAATCTCACCAAGCTCAGAAGACAGATATTGAAAATAAGCTTCTTTAGCAAGCGATTGTTCCAGAATACTACACGAATTAGGCTTAAGATATATTAAATTTGAATAAGCAGTTGACTGCGACTTTAGTATCGATAAAAAAGGCTTAGCAATATCATCGTTTAGATGATTTCCATCTGCATGAATCAGTGCAAAATGTGTTGGAACTTGACAAGGGTATGGTGAATAATATAAAACCCATATCCAACCATATTCGCTAGCAAGTAAGTCAACATATTTGCATAATAAGAGATTCATTTTTTCTGACTTCCGCACTGCACTAACAGCTTGCATAATCGAGCAAATGATGTTGCCTTGGAGCAACTCGCGGACAATTTCATGTGGTCCCAAAAGAACCAACTCACCATTATTATTACTGTAACAATGTGCGTTCAAACGTTCTTTTTCTTGTTCTAGAGCAGATTCCGTAAATCCAGACATTGAAACAAAATAGCCTACTACATCTAACCCATCTTGTTCGTATTTGTTTCGCTCTAAATCAAGAACTCCTACAAACTTATTGATATCCGTTCCTCCAATTGGTTTTTTCGTTGCCTTACTCTCTATTATAGCAATGCGCTTTTCTGTACGGTGCTGTAAAATCATATCGATTTCACGCCCTACCCGTTGAATATTAGAAGCAACGATGGTGCTAAATCCCAATGCGCAAAAAGCATCATATACTAATTGATTGAAAAGATCCCCTTTTTTGTTACAATCAGTTTCAGCTATAATAATATTTCGAAGTTCAGAAGCTATTCCATCAGTATGAACCATAAAATTTGCTCCTCATATAATAAGTTAATAGTCAACCAAAACAAGCTATATAATCAATTTCTGTAAAAGAAAGTGTTTTTAAAACTCTGTAATATTTTATATAGAGATTACTTTTGAAATTCATATGCAAAAATAGTATATCAATTATATTCCCAATAATCATATTCTCTATGTAAATCATACCAATTATCATATAACTCAAAATAAGAATGAAATGTCATGCGATACCCTGAGTCATCATATATTGTATCACCAGATACATATTCATCACTTGGAAACAATTTCTTCAAGAAAAGCCTTAATAATCTAAACATAGCACTATAACTCCAAATCAAATTTTTTGAGCTGAATGTAATTCTGACAATATGTTATGAGATTAGAAAGTAACTCCTCATTGCCTTTTCTTACCGAATTAATTGGATTTACGATATGACGCATCATGTTTCCTTTTTCTTCCTTAAAGGGATTAAATCTATATACCGTAGGCAAAAAATCAACAATGACCTTATTAGATACCAAAGCAACATACTTTTCATCATACTTATCTGCCAATGTTTTTTCTACACGGACAGATATTTCATTCACGTCAATTTCTTCGTCCGTTCCCCAAATGATACCTTCTTTGGAAATAATTAGAGTTCTTTCACATACATTGCCTGTAAGATAAATATTTTCATCAATAAATACCATTTGAAATATCGAAATTGCAGTCATAAATTCTTCATATTCTTTTTCTGTCGGTTCCTTACCAGATACTTTTTTATACACAAGAAATCTTGAAGGTGTCAACGAAACTGAATAATCAAATTTTCCGGAAAATCCATTAGATTCATTTCTAGCTATAACATCAAACAATTCAACCACATAACGGTATAATCCCTCAATATTTTGTGCCTGTTTCATAGCATCATCATTCTGCATCAACATAACTGGTTTAAATGATGCTACCAGACACTTTACTTCTTTTAACGCACTTTTTCTTGGCATAAATTTCCTCCTTCCATTAAATCCAGTTTACCATTTTATCTTTAATTATTTCGCAATTTTCAGACAGCCATTCAACTGCTTTGTCGTAATTTAGCAAGGTATGAGAATCGGATCCAATTGTGAGCGAAAAATCATAATTATTAGCTTTATCAGTCACAATTTTTCTTATCTCAGTAATCTCATCCATTGATAATCCATACCTATCAAGATGTTCTTCACTGAAAAATTCCCACTCAACTGTCATTCCCCCCATATCATAGAAAGAATCAATGAGTGCAAGTAATTTCTGCAAAACCGTTGACTTATTTGTATCATCCTTATGACATCTCTTTATTGCAGTATGAATAGGATGAGCAAGAACAATCACACCATTAAACTTTTTTGCAATTTCAAAAGCATAATCCTCAGGAATAGGATTGCCTTCGTTTTCAGCAAATGCCCAACGTTCCTTTCTTGCTACCTTCAAATCGCTAAAATCAAACTTTCCATCGTCATATGCTATACCATTTTTATACAGATGAATAATTGCTGCTAAATCTCTTGTTCTTGCATTATTCACTTTCTGATTTTGAGGAAATGCTCTTTTTATATCATTTTCCCAATCAGTATAGCCTAACTTATAATAACATGCTTTTATGACTTCTTCTTCCGAAAGTCTAATTTTTTCAAGAGCTTCTTCGATTTTATCAGAATAATCCATCTTCGGAAAATAAACGAGATAATCAGGCGCTCTATCAACAGTCACTTCACATCCGACAATCAATTTGGAATCCTGGGTTTTGTCAGCATAGCATTTACAAGCTTGTATTGAATTATGATCTGTGATTGAAAATACTTCACAGTGATTTACAACGGTACTAATATCGGTAATTTGTCCATCAGAAAACACTGTATGCATATGCAAATCTATCATTCATCTTCCTCCAATGCTCGTGCAAGATCTTTTTCTGGTAGTAAAACTGTTTCAAGCACTTGATCATTTTTATATGCCTCACGATTAGACAAGATGACTTTAGCACACTGTTTCGCACTGTATTTTGTTGTATCAATTATTACTTCGTGCTCAATTGATCCTTTAGTTTCTGATGTCTTGGCATATAACTTTCTTAACAACGGTACATTCATATACTCGCCACGTTTGCCACTTCTTGACTGATTACGTTTTACAATCTTTTCAATAGGCGCATCTAAATAGAACTGTTGAACATAGATTGTATCAAGTTTTCCAAGCTGAGCACCAAAAATAAAATCCATAAATAATTTCTGGTCTGTAGGCTCATCAAAAACATAATCCACAACTACATCAAATCCTTCGAGTAAGAAGTTTTTTGAAAGCAAAGCTGCATTTCTAATAGCAAGCTTTTCTCGGTCTTTACTCATAGGTCTTAAATCATACAACTGAAAATTATCTACAGCTATATGTGTTTTCTTTTTAGCTGAATTAAGTGATGCAACTTTCGAAGCTATAGTTGATTTTCCTACAGCTGGTGATCCTCTTAAAATTATCAATCTAGGAACTTCTACTCCTTCACTCATTATTACCGGCATTATGCATTCCTCCTTCTAATATGTATTTATCAGGCGCAGGATATTTACCTCGACATGTCATTTTACATGCTCCTACACAAAATACAAAGTCTTCACATTCTAGGCATTCTTCTTTTTGCCAATAAAACTGTTGAAATTCAGTTATTGCAATACTGCTATTCCACAAGTCTTTAATTCCTGTTTCAAAAATATTTCCAGCAACCGATCCGCCCGTAGGACACATTCTTATATTTCCAAATATATCAATACTAACCTGCCCTACCCAAGCATAACAGGGACGTACACTATATTTCATTTTATTATAATCCAAATTTCTTTCATAAGCAATCTTTTTAAGCCAACATCTTGGGAATGCCTCTATACGAACAGGAATTGTCTCAATATCTAATTTACATATCTGTTCAAATACTTGTTTATACTCATTTTCATTCAAAAATTGAAGATACGTTGTTCCATTTTCAACCATTCTGCTCAGATCCATTCTCACTGGCGTTCCAATCCTACTAAGAAAGCTGTGCATTTCTTCTATTTCAAGATAGTTTTCTCTTATCAGTGAGGTTTGCGAATACCATCTTATTCCATTCTGTTCCAAATAGTGTATTGCTTTAAGAATTCTACTATATGATTGCGGCGATTTTGCAATATTATTTTGCACTTCTTCTCTTATTGAATGAAAGGAAATACCCACCTCAATATCCTTGTATTTCATGAGTTTTTTAGTAAACTCCTCATCAATGATTTGACCATTTGTCACAAAACATTGCATATATCCCAAAGAATCTGCATAATCTATCGTTTCCCAAAAATACTTGTATATTGTAGGCTCACCACCAAGATATGTAACTTCTTCACATCCAGCTTGTCTCATTTCGTCCAAAATCTGTTTTACTTTTTCAAAATCTGCATCAACCCGTTCTTTACTTGGCTCATTGTAGCAAAACCAACACCTCAAATTACATCGTTGGGTAAGATCCAAGAAAAACATAAGGGGATGGTCAGGAATAATCAACTTTCCATTTTCATCCATCATTTCATACAAATTCATACCTCAAGACCCCCTTTTCTTTGCGAAACGATTTGTTAAGCCATTATCAAAAACATAGTATTTCATTTCTATGGCTACATCCATTGGAACAAAATGATATGTACCAGAACAGTTTGAATAAAACTGCTCAACAATAGGATTCCCTTGTTCGTAGTAAAACAATCCCATTTCTCGCTCTATTATGTTTTTATCATATGATGGTTCATAAAACTCTGGAAGCACACCATATTTCTTTGCCATCATTGTTTCTGGCCAAATCGCCGTAATGGAATAGAATGCATTCCTCTCTATTTTATTCTTGAATATCCAATCTATACTTTTTTTGATATCCTCGACCGTTTCATTCGGCAAACCTATCTGATATGACGCATCACAATGAATGTTCCTTTTTTTACATTCTCTAATGAGTTCCAAGCATCTTTGTATGTTTTGCATCTTATGAAAATCTTTTAAATTTCCCTCTTTATAATTTTCTAATCCAAAATAGGTATACGAAAAGCCTATTCTTTGTAGTCTGTCTAATATTTCTGTATCTACCTCGCTACTACAAATTGGCGCTCCCCAATTGAACACAAGCTTTCTACTCAGTATTTCTTTTTCTAATTCGTCAAAGAACTTTTTATCACTTTTTATTGGAAATGTAGGATCATCAAAATATATAGCACCTACTCCATCATGTATTAAAAGTTCTATTTCATCAGCAATGCTCTTTGCTGATCTTATTCTTCGACATGGCTTTCCAGATATCTGATCTCTCCAATACATTCCAGGTGAACAAAACGTACAATTATTATAGCAACCACGAGACGCTACAATTCGCGCATGCCCATTGTCAAATCCCGGCAAATGAGAATAAAACACACGTGTATAGTTTTCCTCAGCAATAGCTCTTTCTTCGATATTATATATAGCAAAAAATGCCTCTCTGTCTGGAAATTCCAAACAGTTTATATCAACCATTTTTCTAGGAATAACAGATAATTCATTTGATGAATATATTATTCCTGGAATTGGAGTATTTCTTTCCCCTTGACTAATGCTTTGTAGGAGGTCACATATAGCATCCTCTCCCTCTCCTACTATAGCAGCGTCAAACAAATCTCTATGCCATCTCCTAAACTGTTCTGAACAAGCCGATATATGCGGCCCACCAACAACCGTATATGCTTCTGGAAACGTATGTCTTACATAAGATAACATTCTAAGTCCATTCTTAAGATTTGTTGTATTCAGTGACATGCACAAAACATCAGGCGCATATTTTCTAATTTCTTCTTTAACCCGTCCTTCTGCTTTTTCCAATGAAGTACTCTCATCTTTCTTAGCATAAATCCATCTAATTGCATCTTCATCCAATACAATCGACTGATTTCCTTGCTTCTTTACCGCCGACGAAAGATACGCCACTCCCAAAAACAGACTGTGATTGCTTCCCATATAAGCCGGGAGCATAAATGCTACTTTTAACATTTTCAACTTACAGTCTCCTTATATATCTTTATTTGTTGTTGAATATATTCATCATAAGCAATCTTCGGCATATGATGTTTACCGGCACATATCACTTCGCATCCACATTTTACTGCTTCAGAAAACAGATTTGACTCTTCTAGTATCCCAGACGGAATTTCTGATAATAAAACATACTTTGCATTTTTCAATACACTCGGCACATCTTCCGGATCAATAAATGAATAAGGTTTTACTATAAATCCTTGCTTCTCAAAATAATCCTTAAACGCACTTACCGTATAATTATTCGAATATACTCTTATCGCACCATAATATTTGCGTTCTTTTAATCCTGACAGAAAATAGTCAAACTGATTTCTATTCCATTTTTCTGTGATTTTTCCCAAAAATACTGCATTTTGACCTTTTCCATCATCATAAAAAAATGAAGCATTAGGGACGTATCGTTCTGTGAAATATAGTCTCGCATTCTTATCTATTCTTCTCCATACATCTTCGCAATCTCTGTATGTCACAATTACTTTTGCATTACTTGTCATTTCCCTTACAACATCATCAAACTGCCCTGCCGAAATTATCCTATGCAAATCACTTCCTGCATGACGTAATATCAAAGGTTTAACCAATATTTTAGCCACAACAAAAGCTGCAAAACCATATGGAAAAAGATAAGATCCCTCAACAGCATCAAACTCTTTATTCTTAGCAATTTTTAATGCCAAAGAAATAAGTTGCTCTGCATATAACTGCGAATATGGTATATGCCATGATATTCTTTCAGAAAGCACATGAACATTTTCGTTATTATTATACTTTGGAATGCAATAATCACTATCATTCAAAATACAAGTAACAATCTCAAAATTGATGCCATGTTTGAGAAGTTCCTTATGCCTCCAGTATGCTGCCGATGCAGTACCACCTTCTATTGGTGGATACTTACCAATGAATAAAATATTCATTCCTTTTTATCCTTTCAACATCGTCTCGCCATTCATCCAAATCAATCTTCTCCAATGGACGCAAAGTATAATATTTATGAAAAATATCTAACATTAAAATACTGGCCTTATTCCCCTTCAAAATATCAGAATATGGATTCTTTGATAGCTCAGCTCCCATCAAAGCCAATGCATTGATTTGCCTGTTAAATGAATTCGGAACAACCGATGGCATAGCCTGTTTTTTTCTTGTAACCAATTCAGCCAAACCAATATCACTCAGATATGAAAGCAAGAAGCATCTTAATAAAAGTTTCGTTTTATCTCCATCGCACAGCCATTCCATCGGAACGTCTTTTATCACCTTATAAAGAGAACCTGACATAAATGTTGGATAATTCAACATATCAAACGCCTTAGCTGAATGCTCCACGCAACTCAAATGATAATTTGTAAGAGCAGTCCCCTGAAGGAAGTAGTATGCCATTTCCCGGTAAAATGACCGTTCTTCAGTATCTGGGAACATTGTATTAATAACAGTCTGTACGTTTGTATGTTTAGTCAATGATTTTAATCTGTCTACAAACCCAAACGTATGCGTCAATTGCCAATAATAACCGCCAAGAATTTCATCCGCGCCTTCTCCCGGAAAGATTATTTCGTATCCCATCTTTTTAACTTCATCACATAACAAATAATAGGCAAAACCTCCTAACGGAGAAAAAATGCCTTCAAGTTCAAGATTTTCAATGCTATTAAGAAACTCTGGCAACTTATATAAAGCCTTCGTCTCATCAAACCTAATAATAGTATGATTGCTCTTAATGCACGTCGCCAGCTGTTTTGCAAAATATACATCTTCTGTATTATTCTCAGAAGCAAAAGATATAGTATCTATTTTTCCTATACTTTCACTTGCAGCAATAGCTAAAGCAGATGAATCCATTCCACCCGATAATAAAAATGCCTTTGCACCTTTAATACCTGCTGCAGATGCCACCACTTCTTTAAATGTTGCAGAAAACGCTTCATACGCGTCATCAAAAGAATTAAAACGATCCTTATCTCCAGATAAAATCGTATCTCGGTCTATATTAAAATTGCCATCTTTCCAAGACATTCTAAAATTTCTTGGAATCTGTTTAATATGAGCAAATAAAGTCTTCTCCTGCGACAAAATATAACCTAATGTTGCCGATTCAATTAGCGCGTTCTCATCATAGCGTTCAACTCCTTCAATTGGAAGGGATAATATAAACCGAATATCTGACGAAAAGTAAAAGCCATTATTTACCAAACAATAATATAGGGTTCTTGTTCCCCAATGATCTCTTTTCGCAAAAAACTCCTGCTTGTTCATTTTTATGATTGTCATCATCGAATAGGCTTCTGAGCTATCGCACTTGCCGATTTCTATCTCTGTTGAGTCTTCGGATATTTCACTCAAAAAGTCCTTAGAAACAACAATGGTGTACCTCTCGTTGTCGATAGATACACCGTTAGTAATAGTCTCTTTATAAGCATCACCCATTGTCTTTGCAGTTGGTTTTGTACCAGAAAACGACCAAAACCCTATAAAACCCTTTATGGACATTGTTTTTAACTCCTATTTTACAATAATCAATCCTGCTTCATACAAAGAAATCACATACTCCGCTAAATCTGCTGAAATTTGTTCCTTCTCGGCATTATATTCTGATGCTATTTTATCAACGGTTTCATCAAATTTATATCCCTTTTTGATCATATCAACAATCTCATATTCCATTTCTGAGAGATTATACTGTTTTCCTGATTCACTATCTAAAATAAAAAAAGTCTCACCTAAAATATTTCTTACAGATGCATTTTTCTTCATCTCAAATATACTATCTTCTCTTATTTCCAACATTGTGGATCCTCCTGCATAAAATCTCCAGTAGCTAAATAGGCCATTGATCTACATCCCCTACACTCAAGAAAATGTTTGCATCCATTACATTTACCCTTATAGTTACTGTAATCTCTCAACTGCCATAGCACTTCTGAATTAAACCAAGTATTCACAATGCCATCTTTCAATACATTTCCGATAGGAATAGGTAGTCTTCTACAAGGTAAAATGGTTGCATCTGGCAAAATCGTAAGTGCGCTAACGCCTGCTGAACACATCGCACCAACAGTATTATCATCACTACATAAACAATAAAGTGTTCTGTATAATAACAAATGTGGAACCTTAATCTTGAAGGCTTGCTCAGTCATGTAATCAAAAATCTTCTTTGTTTCCTCTTTTGAAAGAATCCAACTTGTATTACTTTCACCCTGACCTTCAGGCATAAAACGTTCTAAGGCAAAATAATCCACTTCAAGAATACCTAAAAGTTCAATCAAATCAGGAATCAAATCCATATTATTTCTTGTTAATGTAGTCATTACACTCATTACAAAACCATTTGCTTTTAGCTTCTTAATGGCATTTGTAACTCTCTCAAAATCTCCGTCACCTCTGACTGCATCATGAGATTCCGGTGTAGGTCCTTCCATAGAAACCTGAATTCGTCGAAGTTTTGTATATTTCTTTAATCTAACAATATCATCATCATTAATTAGTGTACCATTTGTGAGAATATCATAATGAGCTACTCTCTCACATTTTTCTTCCACATAATCCAATAAGTAGAATAAATCTTCTTTACGAGTAAATGGTTCTCCGCCAGTAATTGACATGCTACTGTGAAAATTCCACTTTTCAAGAGCCTCCTCAATCTGATTAGCAATTTGAAGTAATTGCTCAGTTGTCATTTCATTTTTTTTGTCATAATCAGCATGATAACAATGTTTGCATCTGTTATTACATACATTTGTTATATGCCACTGAAAATAAAAATCAGTATTTTCAATCATAATATAAATTTAAGCCTCCGTATAATTTGCCATCAAATACTTTGGACATTCACCCACAAGACTACATTGATGACATTTTTCTTTTAGCAATGCTGGTGCTTTCTCACCAATTGCAATTATTCCTTTTGTGTTCAAGCAGATAATATTGATTTCTTCGACTACTTCCTGATGTTCGGCAAGTCTTTCTTCAAGGCACAACGGAAAATCTCTAAATGTAATCTCATATGATGCGCTATCACAGCTATTTATTACTTCAGACAGTACATTTTTATATTCATCAACCTTAAACTTCAATTCATCATGATAGTAAGCATTCCCATGATGAATATAATGTGTAAATGTCAGTTTATCGATAGGAATTCCATTCTTTGAAAACATCTGTGCAATTTGTGGCATATCATCAATATTTAACGCACACACAACCGAATTAATAGTAACTTTCAAGCCTCTATTCGACAACTGTCTTATTGCCCCTAATGTATTGTCCAAACTCCCCTGAACACCTGTTAGCCTATCATGCACTTCCTTCGTCGAACCATGAATCGAAGTCGCAACACTTTTAATTCCTAGATCGCAAATCATATTGATTGTTTTGCAACTATCTTTGTAATCACAGCAAGTAGAAAGAACAATACTATCGCAATAATTTTGTGCTAACCTAACAATATCAGAGAAATCTTTTCTAAGTGTAGGTTCCCCTCCAGCAATATACAATTTTGTTATGTCGCCATACTCAGTAATGTATTGCAATATTGCCGACTTTATATCGGAAAGAACAGGCAATGATTCATTACTGTCACCTGGTTCCATTCGTTCCATACAAAACATACAGTTATGATCACAAAGCCTATCGTATCCATCAAGATATTTTGCAACATGAATCACAGCGACATTTTCTCTGCTACTCATATGTCACAACTCTCCTCTTAAAAAATAATGCAGGACGACTTGACAGCGTCAGCCCCCTGCATCCTCTCGCCCAATAATTGAAATTGTAAACATTAGCCTCTGCATCCATGACATGATGAACACTGGTTGCATGTTACCGCACCCTTAACATGAACCTTTACAACATCAAAAACAAAACTGCTTTTCTCCTGAGCCTTTAATACTGGTTTTTTGTATTCTTTCATTTTTAATCTCCTTTCACAAAACATTTACCGTGTGCAACTCAATTTATAAAACGATATCACTTTTTTTTAAAATTGTCAAGGAAAAATTTACAAAAAATATTAGATAACTTTATTTTTTAAATCCGTAAATCCCTTATAAATTCAAGCTTTATTGGTATAATTTTTGCTGATAAATTTTCATTTATAATTTCATAATTTAGCACATTTTAAGTACCATTCATAAACAAAAATACAGAACTTCTGAAAGATTCCAATTTTGCTTGAAGAAAAAATCATACCATAAAATATAATCCGTTCCATAATTTTGAATCAATATTGTGTAATAAAATTATTGGAGCAAGTATTCTACCTCGCTCCTTTATCTTTCTGTCTTGCCTGATACACCCTGCCTGCTTTTCTTTCTTTTATAACCTGCTCTTTTTGCCTGAGCCTGTTCCTGACACTCCATGTATCCACAGCCCTTTCTCCGTAAGTTTTCTCGTACTCCGCACAAGCCACTTCATAATCATGATTCTCTTTCTTTGCCGCATTGAGTTCCTTATAAAATGCCTGCACAGAGTCGAAGTTATATTCCCTGACAATAGAGGAAAGCCTCCTTTTCATATTGGAAATCTGGAAGTCAAGACTGTCAATCTCCTGTTGTAACTCCTTGCGTCTGCCGCCTTTGAAAATACCCATACATTCAGACAATTCTTTTTTCAGCATATCCCTTTCTTTCTCTCGCCCGAAAATTGCCTTGTTCTGGTCTTTCAGCCTTCCCTCAATCTCTTTCAGGCGGGGATATTTACTCGCAAGTACAGACATTTTGGGCTGCGATGGTCTTTCTGCTGTCTTCCCAGTTTTAACCGAAACAGGCTCTTGTTCTGCCGTTATCTGCTTGATGATGCTTTCTTTTTTTATGGGATTAGCCGCTGAATGTTCTCCATTCTTTTTCATATCCAATCCCCGATATGGATTCACGGGAAACGGTATCTTTTTTCTTCCCAGCTGGAATGTCAGATTATCCCCTGCATGAATACGGCTGTCCATTTCCTTTGATTTTTCCTTAGCGGCACTAACATCAATATCAATCACTTTCTCCGCTATATCCAACACTTTCCGCACTGTTTTCGCAATCAGAAGTTCTAATAACAGAATCGCTGCCCTGACAATCTCCCCGAACAGCTCCGGCTTTTGTCCGTTCTGCTCCACGGATTCCTTTACTTTGTCCGTTATCTCCGCTTTTTTAAGTTCCACAATCTCCGCATCCGATACGCCGCTTACAATCGCACGGTCAACGGTTCTGTTCTATTCCATGCGGATTTCATTGTCTGTTTTGATTTCCTCCGCTTTTGAGTTATTTTTGCCAACCTTCTTTGTCGCAAGATATGGGCCGTTTTTATCGAAAATACTGAGCCTGTCCTTATCATCAAGCACCATCTTATTGATTAAATCCGTATAAAACACTTTTACCCCGTCTAAAAAGGATTCCTGCTTAAAGCGTTCATCTTTAGTAGTGAAAATCTTACGCTCATAAACTTCGCCTTTTTTAATGATTTTACAGCCTTTGCGGATATTTCCATCCCCATCAAGAATCTCTTTCTTTGTCCTCACATGACACCCACGCTCATCATAGAACATATTCCGTGTAGCTGTTTTTTCTGTCGGCTGTTCCAGCCGCTTTCTCTCCGCAAATATCATATGGATATGCAGGTTTGTTTTCCGCTTGTTGTGATGAAGCGCAGCAAAGCACTCCACGCCGTACTTTTCTTTAAATTCGTCTACCATTTTTTTCAAAAGATAATCATGGTCATAATTGATAAAACTCTCCGGCAGCGCAACCATCAGCTCCCTTGCCTCAATGCACTTCCCATTCGTGCCGCTTTTTTCAAATTCTTCCTGATTACATTTGGCAAGTTCCTGCCAAAATACCCTGTCCGGCTCCGTTGCATAAACTTCATAAAGATACTCCTGCTTGGCGTGGCTTGAAATATAAGTGATGCGCCCTGACAAGTCATGCAGCTTTGCCATTTCTATAAATGAATTTCTTCTCATAAACGTTGTTCCTTTCCTTTGGTGGATACTCCTGCCGCCATAACTTTCTTTGAGAGCAGCCCTTATAGGGCGGCTGGCTGTGAACCGATGCCCGTATCCGGGCAGTTTACGGCTGTTGCTTTCTGACAGCCGCAGGGGGCTTCGTTCTGCGAAGTTCCCCCTGCGATGCTGCACATCTGCCCTGAAATGTAGCCGTAAGCAGCAGAGCCGTCCATGCGCCCGTCCTCTGGGCGGCATGGAGAAATACAGTCCGGCTTTTTCGGACTGTATAAATTTGCACCTGCGCAAATTTGCCCCCGGCAGGGCGAAATCCCCGGAGCATAAACCGAAGGTTTGTGCGTAGGGTGTATTTCGCTCTCAAACGCCGAGGGCTTAGGGGAGAGCTTGCGCTCTCCCCGGAAATCAGCTTCTGACACTCCCCGAACCACTCCAAAGCAGTTCGTAGGGCAGATACTTCACGGACATCAAAAAACCGCCTGCCTGAAAACTGGTATTCCAGCTTCAAAACAGACGGCTACATTTGCACCTTTATTTGCGGCCTTCCGGCTGCTTTCTGCCCTTATTTTACGGGCTTAAATGCCCGCCCTTTATCATGCAGCCTTTAACGGCTGCCCTTTGTCTTTGTTTTGTAGCCTTTCGGCTACCCTTTGTCGGTCTTTTATGAAAATATGGATACATTTATGCTCTGATGTAAAAAAATCCACAAAAATAAGGCTACAGTAAGCCTGATTACCATAGCCCTACTCTGCAAATATATTAAAATGCATCAAAATCAATCAAATCATTGTCCGGCGGCTCTGTGGCATTCTTCGATACAGCTTCTTCCTGCATATCCCCTGCATTCTGCATATCTGCCGGATTGGAAACAATGAGGGAAATTACCCCACTCATTACTGCATTTTCATTATTAGTACCGTTTGCCAATGCCTGACCGTACACCATGCCGCCCTGCGTCGCTGGGTATGCACTCATAGGAACGGATAAGGGAAAAAGCTGCATCTGTGCCATATACATCCCAAAAAGTGCCGGGAGATTGGACATCACTTTCTTTTCCACCGTTTCCACAATACGCTCCGCAAAAGCGTCCTCTTTCTCCCTTGTTTCTAGATAGGGATCACGCTTTACCGCCACACAGCGGTCATAATAATCATTGACCGCTTCTATCACAAATTTATTCTGTGACTTGAACATCTGCCGTATCTGTGGGGAGTGCAGGAGTTCCCACGCCCTGCACTCGTCCCCTTTTTCCATGTTAAAGCGGATATTGTGGTTTTTGTTTTTCATTTGGATGCACCCCCTTATCCGGCTGAAGCCATTGCTTTCTGCCTGCGCAGTTTCATATAGCAGAAATATTCGTAGCCTTTGGCATTCGCCCGTATATCGTGGTTGAAAGTGACATTGCTGCTGTCGTAATCCCCGGCAAGTTCCACAACCTTTGCGCCGCCGCCCATGACATACAGTTTCATAAGGTTAGGGTTGTAGCCGTGCGCTTTCAGTTCCGCAAATATCTTATCCACATAGGATTTTGCCGCTTCTTCCATGAGCTGCCGGTATTCCCCGCCTGTCCCAGTATCGCCGTAACGCAGATAATTCTCGATGATCTCTGCCGGAAGTTCCTCCGCTTTCTTATCCAGAACATAGTCACGGATCGCCTTAAAACACTCACACACGCCAAGCCTTACCGTCCACGATCTGCTCTCGCTCGCCTTTCCGTTATTGAGTATCATCACGTTCATTGTCCCATTGCCAATATCCGCTACCATGTGCATCCCCTTAAAATCCGGCAGGCTCTCCGCTATCGCCGCATAACACTGCGGCATGACCGTACAGTCCACAATGTCAATCACATAACGCTTTCCGGCATATCTGTAATCTACATGACGGTTCTGCATCATATATTCCCGGAACGAATCCCGCTGCGTTTGCACCCATTTAAGCGGAAGCCCCACCGCAAGGTGGATCTTCGCAGTATCAAGCCCCCTTGCTTTCAATTCCTTTGCGATGGCGGCAAGTGTGAGGATGTAATTATCATCATCCATGCTCTTTTCCGCCACGAAATCTTTATGCCCTTCGCCTATGGTGTAATAACTGCCGTCATATTCCAGAAAGTTTCTTGTAAAAATGGGCGGCTGGTCACTCCTGCTCACGGAAGTCGGAAAACAGCACCTCGCCGTCTTATAGTTCCCATATCCCGCATCCACGCCTAAAATAATTGTCCCGTTCATGTTGTAATCCCTGATCTTTGTCATATAAAAAGTCCTCTCTTTCACATTATTTTGTTAAATTTTATACTTGGCTTTGACGTCTTCCTTTGTAGGGAAGATGCCGCTTTCCACCATGATTTTATTCTCCCCGGCAACCACGGAAGCGATATGCCTTGTGTCATCCGCTTTTAAGCGTTCTTCCGCCTGTGACTGCGCCTCTGCAAAAAGCCTTTCTTTTTCCTCCCCGTCCGCTTTTTCTAAAATGGCTTTCGTCTTTGGCATAAATTTTGCCCTGCGCCGCCTCTGGTACATTGCATTCCGTTCCCGGATTCTCTGCCTCTCTTTCATCTCAGCCAGCTCCTTTTCAGAAAGCTCCTGCACCGGAAGTTCCACTTTCCCAATAAAATTCAGATAGACTTCAATCTCCTGAACACGCTCACCGCCATTCCGCTCTGCTTTATGAACCAGCACCTTGTCTACAAATTCATTGATGATCGGCGCTGTCAGCTCCCGGATGTCAGTGCATTTATGCACCAGTGACAGAAATTCTTCCGTCCTGTCCGTATCTTCTTCAAACTGCATGAGTTTTTCCCGGATCTCCTTCATGGAAATTTCAATATCCTGCTGTTCCTTTTCATAATCAGAAGAAAGCATTTCATAGCGTCTGTCCGGCAGCCTCCCCATTGCGTTGTCCTCATACACTTTTTTAATCAGCAGGTCAAGGTCGGCAAATCGTTTCTCTTTTCTGGCAAGGTCTGCATTCAGTTTTTTTACCTCGCCCTTATCCCTGACCTCCGATGCGCTCCGCATAGCTTCCATGAATGCCTCCTCGTCCATGCGCACACTGTCACAGGCATAACGGATCGTTTCAAGAAGGAGCTGTTTCACGGCATCCTCCTGAATACAATGAGAGCTGCACTTTTTATCATTCTGTTTTCGGCTGCTGTTATAAGTACCGCAGTTAAAACACGCAGGCGTTTTTCTGACCTCCCCATTGGGCAGCCCACGCCAGTCCCTTCCGGCGCGTTCCCCTGCCCTGCGGTAATACATCTTGCTGCCACAGTCGGCGCAGAACAGCTTCCCGGTCAGCGGGCTGCTTTCCCCATCGGTGTTTATCCTCCTTACGGTTTTTCTGAGTTCCTGCACCAGATACCAAGTCCTGCGGTCTATGATCGGTTCATGAGTATCACGGAAGATAAGGATTTCGCTGCTGTCATTCCTGACCGCCTTCTTATCCTTATAAGATTCCTTATGGCTGCAGAAATTTACCGTGTCGCCCATATATTCCGGCTTTTCCAGCATCCGCACAATACTCACGCCCATCCACGCATAAGGATGTTCAAAATCGCACTGGTTCTTATAGCATCCCCTTCCCCTGACTGCCTGATAGTAAGATGGTTTTTCCACCTTTTCATCAGACAATATCTTTGCGATTCGGTACGGTCCCATGCCTTCCACCGTCATGGAAAATATTCTGCGCACGACTGCCGCCGCTTCCTCGTCAATAATCCAGCGGTTTTTATCTTCCTCATCTTTCATGTACCCATAAGGTGGGTTATTCGTAAGGGGTTTTCCCTCTTTCCCCTTTGCCCGCAAAACAGCGGTAATCTTCCTGCTGCAGTCACGCAGATACCATTCATTCATGATATTCAAAAAAGGGGCGAATTCGCTGCTGGTGTTGTTGTCACTGTCAACACCATTGGAAACAGCAATAAAACGGACACCTTTTTCACGGAAGAATACCTCGGTATAAAATCCTACCTGAAGGTAATCCCTCCCGACACGGCTCATGTCTTTTACTATGACTGTGCTGACGTCCCCGTTTTCAATCCGGCTTAACATCTGCTTCCATCTCGGTCTTTCAAAACTGCCGCCGGAAAATCCGTCATCCGTAAAATGTACCGTGTTCGTGTACCCATTGTTTTTTGCGTAGTCCTCCAGCATCTTTTTCTGGTTGACTATGCTGTTGCTGTCCCCCGCAAGCTCATCGTCCCTTGAGAGGCGCTCATAAAGAGCAGTTATTCTGTTGTCACCAGCCGTCCTGTTGTTCATGTTGAACTCCTTTCCAGCGGCTGGCTCATCTGTGGTGAATCCATCTTAACATAAATTTCCGTGCCTGTCACCATTTCATTCAAAATTAAACGAGGAATTTTTTTGTCCAGCGTGTCGGCATATCCCGAACCCGTATACACCCTGACCTTAAAAAGCGTCCCACCGATTCTTCTGTAAAAAAATCCAGCCTCATGCGGGCTGGTTTCCATCATACTGTCATTATTATTTGTTTTTACTGTTTCCATGCATCCTCCCTTGCGCATCCGGCGCACTGCCGTTATAATGTTTCCTGTACTTCCGTATTCCGTAATTGGTTTTTCATTTTATCCGTATCCCATAAGCTCGTTCTCCTTTCTTGTAACTGATTTGTAGATAAAAAAAATTACTTCTTTCACCAATGGGAGAAAAACGGCTATAAAAACGGAAGTGTTTTTGAAAAAAATGCTATAAAATTTTATTTTTTTGCAAAGGACTGACCATAAATGCCGAAATACGCTGAGTTCCAAGCATTCAGGGAACAAAATTTCATAACCGAAGCTGACGGGGATATGCTGCACCGTGAAGCCCGTGCGCTTGCCCTCCGGCGCATTGAGGAAAGCGCACGGACAGAGGAAGATTTCAGGGAAGTCATTAAATGGTGGGACAAACTGGATGCCAACAGGGAACGGAAAGAAAGGGATCACGAAAAAGGGCGTTCCATTGTTCCCCTTGAATGGGGAGCAGATGAAACGTGTCTACCCGACAAGCCTTCCTATGATATGGTCTTAAGAAGGCTCATGCTTGCAGGCGATTTCCTTGATTTTATATTTGACCGCCCGGAAACGCTGCACGAACTTGTCACGGATGCGGATTTATCGAAAATTATGAAGGAACTGAAGCCGCACCTAAAAAATATGCTCTATTACCTGTTCCTGCATGATTATTCCGCTGCGGAGTATGCGGAAAGCATCAGGCAGTCAGACCGGAATATCCGTGGAATCAGGGAAACAGCACTAAAAAGAATACGCAGGCTCTATGGCAAAGCGCTTACATATAGAAAAGAAAACGGTCTGCCGATGACGATTGATGAAAAGAATTTCCTTGAGAATGGCGTCCAGAAGAAAAGGACAGAAAGCAGAGCGGACGAAAAAGAAATGCCAAACAGCTTGACCGATAACAGGTAACTGCTTATAATATAGGAAGTATTACATCAGATGATGTGGTAGGATTGATGGATTGGAGCAGATTTTCTATGAAGAATTTATTTGAACATACCAGCGCACCGTGGATCAGGTACAGCGGCTATGAATATAGGACAGATAATGACGGCAATCTTTACATAACCGTTTCCAAAGATGCCAAGCCGGAGATGTACCGCCCCATGCAGGAAGCAGGGCAGCTTGTTATTGATGTGATAAATATCGGGCTTGCCGCCATGCACAAGGCTCCAGAAGAAGAATTGAAAGAATCTGTCCTCGGTTTTGTGCAGAAGTATGGTTTTCTCGGCTTTATGACCGCCCTGCCGACAACAGCGGATTTTATAACTTATGAATCCGTGTATCTGCCTAAAAACCACTTTATAAAGACAGAAATACTGTCTACAAAGGACTACCTTTCTTATTTCTATCCTTTTGACAGGCTGGATTTTAAAAAGAATGGCATAGAATCAGGCTGGTCTGTGACTGACCGTGAGGGCATTGCAATCGCAATGGCTATGGGAAATGTGCCTCAGGCTGTGACGATGGGATTCCAGAAAGAATATGCGGAAATGTACGACTGGATCGTGAAAGAGTTTACTGACTTTGCATTTACTTTTATGACAAGTTTCCTTTATTACCTCGACTACGATTCGATTGATGAGGATACCCGCAGCCTGTACCGTCAGGGCATTTCCGCTTTCGGCGGCATAGCGCCGACTTATCGGATCGCTCTTGAAAAAGATGCGCCCGTCATTGTATGGGATTTCCATTCCCTGCTTATCATGGTTCAGATGTGCTTTTCCTTCATGCTCACGGATAGAGACAGTGATATGCGTTTGTGCAAACACTGTAAAAAAGCCTTTATCGTAAGCCGGAAAGGGAACGAATTTTGCAGCCCACAATGTAAAAACCAATATAATGTATACAAATCAAGAGAAAAGAAAAAGGGGAACA
>CAMXQE010000004.1 GCA_947246015.1 uncultured Lachnospiraceae bacterium
AGGCTGCCTTTTGGAATCTTCAGGGTTGCATTACTGTTTATTTGTCAAGGTTCATTTTGATTTCATAATGATAAATCATCTCGTCGTTTGTTTTGTTCCGACGCAACTTTGATAGGATAACACATCTTCATCATTCTGTCAAGCACTTTTTTGATTTATTTTTTATGAACTCACCACTGCTTTTGCAGTGGATTTTCATTCTACCATCAAGCCCTTGAACTTGTCAAGCATTTTTTGCTATTTTTGTTCATCCGGCAAGAAAATCTTCATTAACTAAAATTTTCCATCTGGCAAATGAAACGGAGAAAGAGGGATTTGAACCCTCGCGCCGCGTAAACGACCTACACCCTTAGCAGGGGCGCCTCTTCAGCCTCTTGAGTATTTCTCCTTAGCCTGAATTATATAAAGTATTGTGCCTGTTATCTAACAGCGCAGATGTTATTATACATCAAAGCATATTTGTTTGTCAATCACTTTTTTAATTTTTTTTAGAGAGTCAACAACCCCGCTGCAAGCAACGGGGCATCAGGCTTGCAACGCTGCAGAGCACCAACACATTGAGGATGTGCTGGCATGTGACCCTCGCAGCATTCGTCAAACATCCAGAGATGTTTATATCTCTTAAACATGGCTATTTTCCTCATGCTCGCGGGAATCAATTTTTGGCTTCTAAACGCTATGCCAAAGCATTATGTTCTTCTATAGCCTCACCAATCCTTCTTTTTACTTCCGCTGCTATCTCTATAGTCTTCATCCCCTTATACTCCTCATAATATATAGGCGGAAGATAAACAATCTTAACCACAACCGGTTTTATTGATTTTTCATCAAACGGCTTAAAAGCATCCACTAAAGCACACGGTACAATCGGGCACCGGGCCTTTACTGCACTCTTAAAACTCCCTCCCTTGAAATCCAATAAACTGTTACCATCCTTACTTCTCGTCCCTTCCGCAAATATAAGAAAATTCTTTCCACCCTTAACTTCTTCCGTCACCTGCTGGATAACCTTCATGGACTGCCTTATATCTTCCCGGTCAATGGCAATAGAACCAAGAGCATCTACTACCTGTTTCAGCAGAATTACATTCCTGGCCTCTTTTTTTATTACAAAAGCAAATGGAACCGGACAGGATTCCAAAAAAGCTAATACATCATACAGCCCCTGATGATTCGGGAAAAAAATAAATCCATTCTTCTTAGGAATATTCTCCAAACCATAAGATTCTATCTTCACCTTTCCCGCCCGATTAGCTGCTACTGTCACTTTTTTTACACAAGCATATGCCTCATCCAAAGTAATTCCTTTTTTCTTCCCGCATCGCCAGATTTGAAAAAAATATAGCGGTGCTTTCAAAAAAAGCCTAAAAACCATCATTGCTATTCTATACATAACCGTTACTTCCCATACATTTTACCTGTCATACCAGCACTAATTGCTGTCGTTATCTGCCATACTGTCCAACTACCGTTTCATATAAATTATTTCCTTCGGAATCAATAACAACAATAACCGGAAATTTCTCTACCTCCAATTCCCTGATTGCTTCCGTCCCCAGGTCTTCATACGCAATTACCTTAGAACTTTTAATCGAGCGGGAAAGTAATGCTCCGGCACCTCCCACAGCGGCAAAGTAAACTGCGCCGTTTCGTACAATTGCCGTTTTCACTTCCTCCGACCGTTTTCCTTTTCCAATCATTCCCCTTAATCCACTGTCAAGAAAATCAGGCGTGTACTTATCCATCCGACTGGAAGTCGTCGGCCCTGCAGACCCGATTGCCCTCCCTTCCCTCGCCGGAGAGGGCCCCATATAATATATGATATTTCCCGCCAAATCTAAAGGCAGAATTCCGCCGGCTTTCATTGCCTCATACATTCTTTTATGAGCGGCATCTCTCGCTGTATAAATCGTCCCCGTAAGATATACATAATCTCCTGCCCGAAGCCGTCTGGCATCTTCCCCGCTAATAGGCGTCTTAATATATTTATCCATATTCGATTCCTCTTTATTTCATGACTTTGAAAGGTTAAATTACACGTACCACATGCCGATTCACATGACAGCATATATTTACCGCTACGGGCAATCCCGCAATATGGGTAGGATATGTATTGATATTGACAGCAAAGGCCGTTGTACTCCCTCCCAATCCGCCAGGCCCTATTCCTGTTTCATTAATCCTTTTCAACAGTTCTTCTTCCATTTCTTTTATATAGGGTATAGAAGAATATTCATTCGCCGGCCTTGTCAATGCTTTTTTTGCCATCAAAGCGCACTTTTCAAAAGTACCGCCGATACCTACCCCTACCACCATAGGAGGACAGGCATTCGGACCGGCATCCCTTACTGCAGTCAGAACAGCGTCCTTCACACCTTCCATACCATCTGCCGGCTTAAGCATAAAGATGCGGCTCATATTTTCACTTCCAAATCCCTTCGGCGCAATTGTAATTCTGACCTGATCCCCAGGTACTATTTCATAATGAATAACTGCCGGAGTATTATCTTTCGTATTTTCCCGGATTAACGGATCTTTGACCACCGACTTTCGCAAATAGCCCTCCGTATATCCTCTCCGGACCCCTTCATTCACCGCATCTTCTAAAATATCTCCCTCAAAATGTACATCCTGTCCTATCTCCATAAAGATAACCGCCATTCCTGTATCCTGGCAAATAGGAATCATATCCTCTCCCGCAATCTGAAGATTTTCCTTAAGCTGGCCCAATATCTGTTTTCCTAAAGGCGCTTTTTCTTCATCTGCTGCGCTAAATAAACACTCTTTCATATCTTCGGAAAGAAAATGATTTGCCTCTATGCACATCTCCTTTACATTTTCTGTAATTACCGATGTCCGTACTGTACGCATACTATCCCATCCCATCAATTTATAATAATATTCCTGATTTCTTCCAACTCTTCCTGCGAAAACTCTAACGGTTCCCACCCTAACGTCTGTCCGTCTTCCTTATAACGGGGAATCAGGTGTAAATGAAAATGAAATACAGTCTGTCCTGCTGCTTCCCCATTGTTCTGAACAAGATTGAAGCCGTCACAACTTAACTTCTCCGTCATATGAATTGCCATCTTTTTTGCTAACAGCATAACCTTTCCTGCCGTTTCATCCGGCAATTCATATAAATTATGATAATGGTTTTTCGGCAGAATCAACGCATGTCCTTTCGTAGCAGGACCCAAGTCCAAAATAACTTTAAACTCATCATCCTCGTAAAGAACCTTAGACGGTATATCACCGTTTGCTATTTTGCAAAAAATACAATTGTCGTCTCTCATAACCTTTCACACCTATGCTGCTATGCATAGTTCCTTTCTTTATAATCTTGATTTAATCTCGATTGAATCTCTATCTTTCGAAAATGAAAATCTGATCCAGCATACGGAGCACTTTAAAATCACCTTTCATTTTCATTTCTCCTGCCATAAAAGCGCGTTGGAATGTCATCCTTCCACTCATGATTTCATCCAAAGTCTGCCTCCCCAGTTGAAGCTCCACATCCGCATAATCTGCCGCTCCAAAAGAACACTGTAATTCCCCATTCTGTACATCAATAATCAAATTTTTCTTCTTACCATCTATGATAAGACGGTATACGCCCCTAAATCCGGGCTGCGGCCTGAAGTGCTGCTGTAACTGCGTAATGATTTCACCTGTATCTTCTGTTTCCCCATTACTTAACATATCCCTGAATAAACTCGTTAGTTCCTGAATATCTTCTTTTTGTCTTTGAACATATTGATCGTCCGAAGCATACTGAGACAACTGCTCGGACTCCTGCGGCGTTAAATCTATCTGTGTCCTGGAAACCATCTGGCGTATCGCCTGATTGCTGGCCGGAAGACTGACAATCTTCTGATTTACAGTACGATACATATTCTCTGCTTTCTTTTCAATCAAAGTAATATAATCCTGATTATCTTCCAAAGAAGAAATATCTGCAATGTACCCGCACACACCGCTGCATGGACGCCCACCCAGAATTTCCCATGCAGATACAAGATTCAGTTTGCCTTCACGTTCTCCATAGGTCGTAGACATAACAACCGGACACATATAAATATTGCTTATTTTTTCCTTATCACCATACAGCCAGCAGGAATCCAAAAATTGCTGCATATATCCGCCAATCCCGTACCATTCCACAGTAGTGGCCAGAATAATGCCGTCTGCCTCTTTTAATGTCTGCGGTAATGTTGTAATGCTGTTCTTTAATTCATGAAGCTGGAAACGCTCTACGCTGACCCGGAGTTCCTCCAATACCTCCTGCATTTTATTAAGGACGAATAAAGTAGGGTCATCAATCAAACCTCTGCCGCCGTAATAAATATTTATTTTCATATCTTACCTCCGCTATATATTCCGTAACGACTTCTCTGATTTCAACCAATTACAGAATCGATATATCGCTGCTATTACTAATCCGCTAAAAAATCCGCCTATGTGCGCCGCATTGTTAATGTTGCTTCCTACGAACCCACTGTACATGGAGTAGGCAAGCATAAACATGAATCTCCCTATTGAAATCTGATCCAAATGCCCTTTATGAATAATTACCAATAGTAATAATGCACCTATCACGCCAAATATTGCCCCGCTGGCGCCCGCCGAAAAAATAACTGTTTCTGAATAAAATTCATATATCATGGATGATATATTTCCACATATGCCCGCCGCAATATATAGAATCCCATACCTCACCAGACCAAAATGCTTCTCTGCCACTTCTCCGAGATAATAAAGGACAATCATATTGCTAATTAAATGATCTATATCCCAATGGAGAAAAAGACTTGTAAAAATTCGGTAATACTCATGTTTTTCCAAAAACTCCGTTATGCCAATCGCACCTATATTATATAACAAATCTCCCGTAAATGCACATAATATAAATACAAGGATATTCACTGCTACAAGAACAGTTGTCATAACCGGCATTTTATATTTTCCTGCTTTCGTCCCGGATGTACTTCTTCTCCTCTCTGACTGTCCGTCTTCCTCTTCCAAGTGTAAATGCGCCAGAAAATACTCCAGCTTATCTTTCATCCCGTAAAAATCACTCACTTGATCTTCGAAAATCATTAACCGCTTTTCATACGGATTTATTATCCAGCACATAGCATCGTCAGCGCAAAGCCTCCTGGCTTTATTTCCATCATTACAGATAATAAGAGAAAATATATGAATTTGGGAAATTCCTTTTTCTAAAAATAAATTCCTGATTTTTTCTTTAATATGCAAATACTGATCCCCTGATATATACAAATTTTTACGATAATTTACCACATGGAACACATTCACATAAGAATTTTCCATCCGGAAGTAAATTGTAAATTCCGGTAAATTGGAAGGAATACCCACATACCCTTCTTCCGTAAAGAATTCATCAAGCTGCCTTTCAACCATATTGTCTCCGTTCCATCCGCATACGCAGAATGATATTTCACTATGGTAAAGGGTAACATTTCCTTACAAGCGTGTCAATGAAATAATCTACCGGTAACAAAATGTCATCCGGCCAAACCGCAGCTCATCTCCCTGTTCTATCAGCACTGTGTCATTTGGTTCCAATCGCAGCCCGTTTTTAAATGTACCATTGGTAGAATTCATATCTGTTACACATATGCCTTCCTCCTGCTTCGTAAACCGGGCGTGAATCCGGCTGATGGTACTATCTTTAATGACTACATCTACGCTTCCTGCCATTTTTCCTATCGTGCATGGAAGCTGTTCTAAATCAATATGGTATTTATTGCCCTTATTCGTTCCATACAGCTTGTGCTCTGTTTTGCACATGGCATCTTCCAGAAAAACCGTATTTCCATATTCCGCCTTCTCCATACCCGCAGCTTTATTTTCACATACCGCTCCCATTAATTCTTTATGCGGAATCATCGCTTTCCGGGATACGGGCTCCAAATTCCAGTCTGCCACAGGAACAGCTTCTGCCAGGTCTGCCACACCTGCATTTTCCTTTTTTCTATTCCGGCACCTCCTCTGTCCGCAGACATTGAATATCAAATATAAAAACAGAGCCGCCGCCATAACTGTCAGGACAATGCCCCCCGTTATGGACATAACCATCTCTTCCGCAGATAATATGAAAAAATACTGCAGGCCAAAAACACCGGATGCCGACAGCATACACGCAAAGGCCAGTATTCCTGCCGCTATCAGCTGTTTTGGCGCTCTTTCTTCTATATCCGCTTCTCCCCCATCTGCAGGAAAGCCTTCGCTTCCCATGACAGTCAAATCCGCTTCCTCCGTTATATCTATTACATTTTCTTCTACCTCTCTTATTTCCGGTACTGTTTCTGTGAATAAGTTCCATACCGCAGATAAGATAAATTCATTATCCTGTGCCATCTCGTAAATTTTATATACAATAGCTGCCGCTTCGTCCTGCGAATGATCTGCCTTTTCTACAAGAAATTCCGCCAGCGGCATGTAGGATGCTTCCGTTCCGCCCTTCATGTAATATGGATAATATATGAAAAAGTATTCTTCTGTTTCAGGATTTCCAAAAATATATTCCGGTTGTAAAACCAGGCATCTGCTATCCAGAAGATAGTTCTCCAATTCCGCCAAAGCCTCCCTCATACATTCAAACAATCGGTGAATCTGCCTGTAATCCATCGGCCCTCTGCCAAACATACCAGACAGGCTCTGTCTGGAACTTATCTCATAATAAAAATGACATTCCTCATCCACATATCTGATTTTACAGGAAAGAAAATATTTCATCTTATTTGCTGTTATCATTTTATGCTGGTAACTTCCTGTTTCTTTTTCTGTATCCTTTATAATTAAATAATTATGATTCAAATCCTTATAATACTTTATATTTTCTATGCTCATATCCTTTTTATTCCTATTCCCTTACTTTTTCTCTCTGCTGAACTTATTTTCTATACCGCTTTTTATTCTTTTAACCAATCTTACATTCCGCACACAATTCGTAGGACATATCCGCTGCGCTTCCCACTTTGCTTCAAATCCCCATCCAACTGTCGCCATTTTTCCTTTTGCCTCCACTGTTACCATACTTCTGTCCGCTCCTGCATTCCAGGCAAAATTCGCGGTGCTGATATATTTTTTTCCAAATCTCCAATCACTTTCTTTCCTTATCGTCTGTTTAATATCCTCAGTCTCTTCTCCGCAGCACAGACTTCCATGGAATGCCAATATATAAACATCCTGTGATACGATACACCGGTCGTACAGATAAAAAGTCAGATAAACAATCATACCCGTCAAAATTATTACCATTGGCATAATCATGGATGCCTCGACCGTAAAATATCCGCCCATCTTTTTAAATTCCCTTTTGTACAATCATCAAAACCCCCAATCCAATCGTAAGAAACGGCAGGAAAGGTAATCTGCTTTTTCCATTCACTTTATGTAAAACAAGCAATATCAAGGAAAAGAATGCCGAAACAGACAGCCCTGTGCAGACTGTTACAAAACACGCTTCCGCCCCAATCAGTAACCCTAACGCCATAACCACCCATCCGTCTCCGTAACCGATACTTTCTTTCGTACACATGCCTACCATCAAAAGAAAAACTCCCGGAATTAAGGAATAAAGAATATGAATCCATTCTTTCTCTCCGCTCCTTACCGCATATATAAATGCAATCATTCCAAATACCGCAAGAAATATACAGGGAACCGCTTTCTCTTTAATATCCGCAATGCTCAATAATGACAAACATACAATCGCAATCATCCACCCGTTCTGCATATCCTTCTCCCTCCCGATTTACCATTTTTAATACTGTCTATTCCAATTGCCGCATTTCGAGCATTTTCCCTTATCTCCTGTTTCAGACAAACGAACGGCATAAACAGTTCTTCTCAAACCGGCACACTTTAGGGAACCATGTACCTTACTCCCTTGATTCGTGATGTACACAACAGCCTGATATGCGCTGCATTCACATCTTTCACAGGCATAATACTTCCCGCCGCTTTCATTTCTAAGCTCCGGTACCGCTCCATAAGGAACTGCTTCTACAGACGGATTCAAATAACTGCAGTTGCGTGCCGTATGATACACCATACCGTTCTCTGCTATATAAACAATCGGCTCTTCGGCAGATTCACCCTCCTGCCCTCCCGTTACATCATATCCGGTCCATGCCCTTCCGTAATATCGGCTTTCCATTGAAAACTCAGGAAATCCCATTACTTTTATAAAAGGTTTTACACGGTAAGAGGCCACCAGCTCAATCACATCATTTTCTTTCATAACGGAAGATTTCATAAAATGCAGGCCCGCAGCACCGGAAGATAAACAGCTGTGATTCAGATATTCTTTTCCCAAAATATTTACCACACAGTTTCTTGCATATCCTTCCGATAAAACAACACTGTCCATCATCTCCGTAAAAACAGCCTCGTCTCCCACAGCAGCCTTGTAAGCATATCCATAAAACGCCATCTTATTTCCCGTCTGATGCATGGCTGCCATAAGATTGCCATGCAGACGGAGTATATCAAAAGATAACAGAATATTTATTAGAAAGAAGAGGAAAAAAGGCAATGCCATAGAAGCCTCTATTGCCATACTGGCATTCTGTTTTCTGCTATGGAGGGAGAAAAAGAACGACATCCTCTTTTTGGTCCCAAAAGATGACCTGAAAAATAGAACTTTATATATGAATAATAATAGACTCTTGCCCGGAGAAACAAATGCTTTTCTGATATGTTTATTGTTACAAACAGGTTTCCAAAAAGAGGACATCGTTCTTTTTCTCCCTTCATAATTTTCAATCATATCCGTACCGCTTTTTTACTTCATAATTATATCCGAAAGAACTTGATATAGAGATATCTGCCGCATAACTGTCAAAGCACGCATCCATACGGAAATCTGCATTACCGGGTGTCCTGCGGACATCCATTTCCATAATATCCATGGCCCGCATATTTTTCTTTGTATCATTTTCCAGACACAGCATGATTCTTAAATAATCTTCATAACCAAGGCCATGCCCGCCTACAGTTTCACCCGGTATACTTTCCGAAAACCCGACAATATCTGTAATTCCTGTCTTCCAGTCTGCCGCCGATTTCATTATGGGTATCCGGCCTCCATTCAACAGGCACCTCACATCCCAAAGACTTTCTACGTATGCCCACGCAAATAAAATAGCATACTTAACCGGTTCTGCTAACTCCGGTACAAGCAAAACCGCTGTCAGCGTACCCGCCAGCAATTCCGCCTCTGCACACTTCCCGGAATCTGCAAATATATAAATTACATTGGCCACTTCCCGCCACAGCAGAAGCCGCTTTACTGCTTTCTCTAAATTTTCCAAATCCGAATCCTGACCAAAGATAATATATTCTATCTGATATTTTAAAAGTGATTTCTCCATTTCATTTCCATAATACCCACATTTTTCAAACAGATAGCAGTCAAACAATAAATCCTCCATAATTCCGGACGGGCGGCGGAACTCCGGCCGAATGCCGGTTCCGCTCCTTCTCTCCCGGTGGGATATATAATTTTCCGGCCGGATTACCGTTCCCGAAACCAGGGAACCGCTCCCCAACACTTTCTCTAAGGTAAAACCACCTCTGGAAGCATTCACTTTATCCGCCGGATTGTCTAAGGTCACCTCATATTCCTCACCTTCTTCATTGGTTTGAACAGGCAGCTCTATGGCATCAATCTGGGACTGTATACTTTCTCTTTCTGCTGCAATATCTCTTGTATCCAATTCCAGGCTCTTTACCTGTTTCACCTGCTCCATCAGGTTTAACGCCATTCCTTCCGCAGATGCGCCTTTCATATATTCTAATGCCTGCCGCTTCATGACATCACCGTCATAATCTGAAGCTATGGAATATTCCCCAATCATTGCTTTATCCACCGACAGGGACAGCCAGTCTCTCGTTGAAAATAAATTCTTTCCTGTGCTTTCCGCCGTCCCCGTACAATTTTTCTGCATATAGCTCCTTAGATGTTCCGAAGAATTCTCTATTGCAGCCAAAGCTGTTCCATAAGACATATCCACAAACAGTAAGTCATACTGCTCCAAAAGCTCTCTATGAAATTCCGCCAATACACTATTCATTCCAATATCCGATATACACTCCGCTTCCATATATACCGTATGCCTCCTTGCACCTTCTACCATGGTGAGTATAAAAGAAAGAATCAGTGATAACGACAATGACAGATATACTGTCAGATACCCCTTCTCTTTTCTCATGACATGACCGTATTACTGTCTTCTGTTATTTTCTTGAAGACATTTGTCACTAATGTCCTGAGCTGCTTTTTAAAAATAATTACAAGACCGATAAGCACCACAATAATTAATATAACTTCTACCGTACCCATTCCCTTTTCTTCCATTATAAATTCTTTAAAATTTTTAAGTCCTCTACTCATATTTTCTTCCTTTCACATTTTATTTTTTCATTAAACAGAAAACGAAAAGTATGCAGGTATAATAATCAGAACCATAACAATCCCCAGCATAAGCATCATCGGCATAAGCAGCTTCGTACCTGCTTCTTCTCCCAGTTTCCGCGCCATATTCCTGCGGTCTTCAAAAGCATTTTTAGCTTCCTGCCGCAATGCATCCAAAATTCCATTACTTCCCTTTTTGAGATTCTGTACCAGCAGATTAGAAAATTTCATATACTGCATCATGCGGCATCTTTTTCCAAAATGCTCATATGCCGCCGATTCTGAAATTCCGCTATCTAATTCATGACAAGTCAGCAGCATCTCTTCATATACATAATGCATTTCACCGCCAGCCTGTCTCTCCTTTTGGTAATCGGAAGCAATTTTCCGGAATACATTCCGTACCGTCATTCCGGCTCCGGTGTAAAGCGCAATCCGGCTGACCAACTGGGGATAATCCAAAAGCATCTGCCTGTTTCTTGCCTCTACTCTATCCCGCAATTCCCTATCCCGCAGAAAGTAAACCATGACTGCACCGATGCTAATCAGAAAAAAGAGCGTACCGCTTTCCTCTTCCTTTTTTTCATTCCATATCAGTTTTCTGCCATCCACATTTTCCGGCAGTTCCACCTGTGCCTCACACCGGTTCTGTTCTTCCTGTAAGGTCAGCAGCTCATATACTTTCTTTCTGAACTTCTCTTCCTGCGAATAAACAGGCGGAAAAATATGTATCGGAAATATATATTCCTCCCGAAAAGTTCCATAGGTAAGAGAAGCGGTCAGACAAATTACCTTTCCTTCCTGTCCCAATTGTTCATTCATCACGCTTCCATCCGGGTAAATACAGGAATAATCATCGCTTTCCCACTCTATGCTAAACGGGTATCCTTCCGCTTCCCGCATGAGGTTCAAATCCTCCCGTATCTCCTCCAAAGAGGAATTGCTCCCCAATACCATATCCGGTAAATCCTGTATCAGACTGTCCGCCATCTGTTTCACCAGTATATCCTCATACTGCTGTTCTTCCACGACAAAAGTAAAATCCTGATATTCTGCCATTCCATTTTCTTCTTCTGTCCTGACCTGTAGTTTCGTTTCAATATTTCCCATGCCGTATGCATTCCTGCTAATATACCTTCCATCTTCCAATACGCTTTCCGCTTCGCTGCTGATATACAGACACGCAGCAAACAGATTTCCGACGAAAACCATCTGTAGCAGAAGTTTTATTTTACCTATATAAAACCGCCGCAGATATGCTCCTTCCCTTTCCGCCCTTCCTCCGCTGTCCGGCTGCAGTAAACGGATATTATCACGAATACCCTCCCGGCCGAACATCCCTTTTCTTCTGCCCCATTCATATAGATACGCGGATATACCCATCCCCCGCCGTCCAGCCAGACAAAACAGACATAGGAATAAACCAAATACCATTCCATACAATATCATCATATTCACACCTCAATATTAACTATTTTTCTGGATAAAAACACGGACCAGATATAGACAGCCAGGCAGACAGTCATGATAGCAATCCCCATCGGATTATGATACAATACATCAAAAAATCCTTTAGAGGTAATGCTGATATACAGTAAAATTCCAAATGGCACTACATTCATGATTTTCTGCTCCAGTCTTTTCGCACTAATCAGTATCTGTATTTCCTTCTCTGTTTCTATTTTTTCTTCGATAATGGCTGCACTTCGCTCAATTACTTCCGTCAGGTTCCCTCCGTTCCTTTTTGCTGCCGCGAAAACCTGTGCAAACTCCATAATTTCCGTCACGCCGGAACGTTTGCCAAAATCATACATCATTGTTTCTAATATCATATTATTACCCATTCCGGAAACCATGGTATACAGTTCCCTGCATATGATACTTTCTCTCCCATAGAGAAGAACCATATCTTCATAAGACTGTTTAAAGGAATTTTCCACAGAATAACCTGCTTTCTGATTTGCTGATACCGCAAGTATGGCATCCTTAAACTGAACTGCCGTCTCTCTGCGGTACGTCTGCACATAATCTTTTGCTGCCTCACGCCGGTAAAGAAAATACACTGGCGCCAGAAAAGGCAATGACCATACTGAACGATAGAAAAAGAACGATATTACAACCACAATTCCGACTCCGGCCAGCCTGTCTTTCCAACTGTTCCTTCCAGCAAGCTTCTTTTTCTTACAGGCAAATACCCGCCGCTTTAAGTTTTCCATGATTTCTCAGTTCTCCCTTTTTCTTTAAAGTTCCCAATACTCTCCCATGCGCATCCTCTCCTTCTTCCTCAAAAGCATATAACGGTTCCGCCATAATCTCGCTTCCTTTAAAACCTGTAATTTCCGTGATTTCCAGTACTCTCCTGCTCTTATCCCTGAGCCTTCCGAGATGTACGATAATATCCAGACCTGAAGCAATCTGCTGCCGGATTGCCATAAGAGGCAGTTCCATTCCCATTAAAATCATAGTTTCGAGCCTGCTGAGCATATCCTTGCAGCTATTGGCATGACCGGTTGACATGGAGCCGTCATGTCCGGTATTCAGACACTGCACCATATCAATCGCCTCACTTCCGCGCACCTCCCCCACCACAATCCGGTCCGGCCGCATACGCAGGCTGGCCTTGATAAGATCCCGAATGGTAATCGGCCTGCATCCTTCTACATTTGCATTACGCGTTTCCATTCTTACGAGATTGGGTATTCCCCGAATCTGCAGTTCTGCATTATCTTCAATCGTAATAATTCTTTCATCCTCTGGAATATACGCAGACAGCGCGTTAAGAAAAGTCGTTTTGCCGGAACCGGTGCCGCCGCTTATGAATATGTTATACTTTGCACGCACCAGGCAGGAAAGAAATGCCGCAGCTTCTTCTGTAAGGGAACCCATTGCTGTCAGTTCCTTCATCCCGATAGGATGTTCCGGAAATCTGCGGATGGTAAGAATCGGCCCATTTAAAGCCACCGGGCTTAGAACTACATTAACGCGGGAACCGTTCTCTAACCGGGCATCCACAATGGGCGATGCCTCATTTACCGTCCGGTTGCAGCCTGCAGCAATCTGCTGTATGACATCCTCCAGTTTTTCCTTTGACTCAAAATTCATTTCATAAGCAGTTACACGCCCGCCTTTTTCAATAAAAATTCCGTCCATACCATTAATCATAATTTCCGTTACTCCGGAGTCATCCACTAATTCCTGCAGAATATCTAATTTTCTTATGGAATGAAATAATTCCTGCCGCAAGCGGTTCCTTGCCTCCAACCCTATAAACCGTTTTTTGCTCTCGCTTATAATAAGCCCGTCTATCATATCCATAATTTCTTCATCTGATGTTTCCCTTGAATAATCCAGCCTTTCCAAAATAACCGTTTTCAGTCTTCTTTTGCATTCGTCTATATCCGCCCATTTCCCTCTATCTGTTTCGCACCCCGGTTTTTCCTCCATAAATTTCCTCCTCTATTATCTTTGTCACATAAGCAGCTATTTCTCCGCGCGTCAGCTGCTCAATTCCCGGCGGTATTCTGCGGAACACAGGCAGTTTCCATTTCTTTGTCTTAACTACAATATCCTCATAATTCATGGACTGGATGAGTGCCTCGTACTGCCGCATCTTAGCCTCTGCTATGCCGTCCTCCCTGACAATCGTAAAAATATTGCAGCATTCCCGCAAAACATCAAATAAGCCCTGTACCTGTTCCGACAAATCCAGTATCAGATATTCATATTCCGAAATTTTCTCAATCTCCCGAAATAACTGTATCCATTGCTCTCCCGTTATTCCGCCCAATTGTTGATAAGAAACAACCGGCGGTATATAATCCAAACCGTTCACAGACTGCACCAGCCCCTCCATTTTATATACCAGCTTTTCTCTTTCACAGTTAAAATAGTATAAGACATCCATAATATCTGTTGCGAATTCACGATTCAGCAAATGTCCGAAACCCGAGTAACTTTCTAAGTTCAGATACAGGGTCTTGTGCTCTTTTGCCAGTATCTGTCCCATGCTCAAAGCAAACGTAGTCTGAAAGCTGCGCCCTATGGGTGTATAATTACCGATAATCTTCATCCGGTTTCCGGTGGCAAGGCGCCTCGGTACCCCGTCATTACTGCCCATATAACTGTCCATAACGGCTTTCAGGATACTTTCTGAAGATTGGTATTTATTAATATTTTCCACTTCATTCCCCACTTCATTTCCGCTTTCATTCAATATTACCAAATGCCGGGCCGGCACTTCGATTTCTTTTTCGTATGCATTTTCTGCAATTAACAGTAATTCTATTTCATTACCGTCTGTAAATCTCCTTAACTGCGCCATATCCGTAAAGCAATGTACCGCAAAAGGAAACGTGTCCCTTTTTTCCAGATAATCCGCCATATGATACAGATAATCCTGCTCCCCGTCGCAAAGCGCCATAATTTTTTTCACCCAATCATACCTCCTTTGTAAAGGATAACGCCTAACATGACCGGCAGGGCAAAATGTATTTTTTCTTTCTTCCTGTTTTCCTTATCCTCTTCCGAAGCGGTCTCGTATAGTTCCCATTCTCCGCTTACAGCCACATTCCGGACATAGGATAACAGGTATCCCATCCGCGCCGGAAGATTCCGCTCTGCAACCATCTTGAGTAAAGAAAAAACGGCACCAATAAAAAACGATATTCCCATACACACAATTGTTTCTTTTATGGTAAAAAAGCATCCGACCGCTGCCAAAAGCTTAATATCCCCTGCCCCTAAACACCCTATCATAAACAAGGGGTAGAGAAGAAATACCGGGACTGTCATGGACGCCAATGCCCATATAAGCCCGCTTGTCCCGCCCTTCCAAAACGAATACAATAATCCTGTCATAAGTATAAGGCAAATCCATTCGTTATATATCTTGTCAAAACACACATCCATAACTGCGGCCACCGCCAAAATAATAAATAATAAAATTAGAATACACACCACCCTTTCTTTTATATAGTTTTTCATTAACCGGTTTGGGATTTTAAGAACGATTTTTCTGTTCCATAGAAATTCGATTGAGATTTATCGAACGTCTGAAGTTCTGAACTGTTATAACAGATTATAAAGATAAAAACAGAATTTGTCCAGTGTTTAGAAACAACGAATAAATTTTTGACATTTTCTATAATATTTTATAGAGATTTATTCCATAGAGCATAATAAGGCCCGGAAATCCTAAGGCTCCTGACGTTAATACTGTAATCGGATTGATTCCGATTGCAATGGAGATTCCCTGGGAAACAAGAAATCCGTTCATAAAAAAGATAGCAACCGTCCCGGTCACTGCCCGAAAGATAAAATTAACAATCCATTCGCTCTTTCTGCGAAAAGCCCCTATTAACAAAACAAAAACACAGGCCGCCACAATCATGATTCCGCTGATATAATAATCCATGCAGGTTTCCACGCCTCCGCTCCACACCGGTTCTGTTATATATATATGACCTGTACTTTTTTGATATTACATGAATATTTAGACCTTTACTGTCTATACTTAGAAAAAGAGGAAAATTTTGTAAAGGGGTGTAAGCATGAAAATATGTTTCAGGCAGACTACTTATAACGCTTCCGAAATAAGCGAAAAAGAACTTCAAAGAAACAGTATTTTAGCAGATTTGGAGAAAACCCGCCGTGCTCTGGAAGATGCCTATACCGGATTTGACAGCGTAACGGACCCCGATTTGATTGACTGCTATATTTACGAAGTTAACTCCGTCCTAAAAAGGTACAAGTTCCTATTAGAACAGGCAGCAAAAATCAATTTGCTGCCTGAAGAAGAACTACACCCGGAATCCCCTGTCAATGCCCTGATCGGCTAGGTTTTCCGTTAAACTGTTTCTGCCGTAAGTAAGACCGGCATAAACGGTCTGTACATTAGACATAACCGGACCGGAGGTATCCATTTCACCGAGCTTCTCATACGACGCATGAAGCTGCCCGGCGACTTTACTTACATTTTCTAATGGCTCTGTGCTATTGCGAACCTCCGCTCTGGCTAATTCCCTGTTCATATACAGATACAGCTGCAGGAAATTCATTGCCAGCTCATACTCAAAATTAAGGGAAGCCAAAAGTTCATTTACGCACCCCCGCGCTTTCCGTATGCCTTCCCGGAATCCTCCGCGGTCCTCTCCGGCATGAGCTTCTTTCGCCTCACCAACATAAATCAGAAGCATCTCATACAGGATTGTCACAAGCTGGGTCTTATTTGCCTGTGTGATTTTTAATGTATACTCCTGTTTCAATTCCTTTGTCATATGAAACCAAGCCTTTCTAAATTACATTACCGATTCATTACTGCAGAAGCTGGAGTACCTGCGCCGGTCTTTCATTCGCCTGCGCCAGCATCGACATACTCGCCTGGGATATTACCTGCATCGTTGTATATTCCGTCATTTCCTCTGCCATATCCACATCCATAATCCGGGAATAAGCAGCAGTCATATTCTCGTCAGTGATATCCAGATTGCTGATTGTATGTTCCAGCCTGTTCTGATATGCACCGAGACGGCTTCTGACGCTGGAAATATAGGATATAGCGCCCTTTACACTCTCTATCCCTTCCCAGGAATTTTCCGCCGTTGTCAAATCCAGATTTTTGATTCCCAGCTCTTCCAGCGAAACAGTCGGGATACGGATATCCAGAATCTGCCCTTCCTGCGCTCCTGTCTGCATGGTCATCGCACCCAGCCCGGTTATGTTCAAATCCATATTGTTTATATTAACGGTAGCAGCACCGCCCATTCCGTTGATTTTCAGATTAATTTCAAAGTCCGCTTTGGAAGCGCTCTTGATTTTGAGGATATTTCCGTTTACCTCTGTTATCTCTGCATCCGGAGCCATCGGCAGTCCTGTAATTGCCTGACCGACAAGACTGCTGGGATTCGTGTCCACTATATCGCCGTTCGCATCCAGATTGATGGTCTGGGCCATCGAAATCTGATAGAGTCCGGGCACTACCTGATCCGAATAATATCCTACCTTGACATTCGGATTGTTCGTATAACCTTTCATATCAAAATTGCCGTCCAAAAGGGTCGCCCCGTTAAACTGCGTATCAGATGCAATTCTGGTAACCTCCGCCTTTAACTGCTTAATCTCTTCCTGTATCGTCGCCCTGTCACCATCACTCCAGGTGCCGTTGCTCGACTTAACTGCCAATTCATTCATTCTCTGTAAAATATCGTGTATTTCAGACAGCGCACCGTCCGCTGTCTCTATTACGGATATGGCATCGCTGCTGTTCTGGGTCGCCGCGGCAATTCCGGTCAGCTGCGCGTTCATTCTCTTTCCCATAGCCATTCCCGCCGGATTATCCTTCGCTTCCACTACTTTCAAACCGGAAGACAGTCTCTGCAAAGACTTGGCAAGCTTATTGTCATTCCTGTTCAATGCATTGTTGGCAATCATTGCCGATGTATTATAACAAATCTTCATAACCTATCCCTCTACCTTTCCTGTACGTATTGAATGAAAATCTTCGCTGTCTCATACAGCTTCTTTGTAGACACTGCCTGCTGTGTATCCGCTGCCTCTTCCCTTCCGGCCGCCCTGGATACTGCTGACAGATCCAATCCACTGTTATATATTACATTCATGCTTACTGTTTCTATATCGGCATGTTTGAACATTTTCTTTAACGCTTCGCCCGACCGTTCAAAAACATCCGCTCCCGTCCTGCTTTCACAGACAATATAACCGCTTAGCTGGTATCCCGCTGCGCCTTTATCCGTTATCTGGAATTGCGCCGCCACTTTTCCGTAATACTCCGTATCCATCGCAGCAGTTACCTTACCGGCATCGCCACTCTTATGTATGATTTTCAGATTGATGGAAGTTACCTCATCACCTATCCTGACCGGCACCTCGTAGTTTTCTTCTTTTGCCATATTGCCGCTTAAGGATATCTGTTTATACAGGCTCTGAATTTCCCGCATATCAATCCTGCCGGTATCCTCCCGTTCAAATACGGAAGCTTCTAACACATCCCTATACACCCGTACTAACTGTCCGTAAGCTTCCTTTGCCGAATCCGCATCCGTCATGCTTTCCTGCAGTCTGGCCACTGCCTCCTCTAATACTTCCCTGCTGCCGCTTTCACCGGCAAGTTCGTACATCCTTTCTGCTGCCTTTCCGCGCTCTTTCATCAGCAATCCGGCCGCCAGCAGATTGTCGGCAGTAACAGGCTGTTCAAAATCCAGTAATTCACGTATTACCGCATCTTCCGCATCTACATCCTGCCGGAACCGGGAAGCCTGCTGCTTTACATATGCAGTATCCATCTCTTCATCCGGCTCTGCCCCATCAAGCATCTGCGCATACTGTTCCAGACTTACATCCCCGTCGGCCGGCATTTGATTCATTTTACTGCCGTCCAATTTATCATAGATGCCTTCCGCCAGCTTTTTATAATAACCTATCATAAAGCTGCTTTCAATCTGTTCCGATATACTCTTATGTTTATTGGAAGTTTTTATTCCTGCAAAACTATCGTCTATCTTTACATCCATGCCGCGCTTTTTACTGCTTCTCACAGCGGTAAGAAGATTTTTCAACGTCGGCTCTATGCCCTGCTGCAGCAATGCACCGATTGCCGCCCCGTCCGTCTTTTCCAGCTGGCGGAACAGACGGTAGATACCAATGTAGGCTTCTTTTTCCACATCCGTAATGGCATGGTTCTTCTCTAACTTATATAAATATTTGCTGTATTTTTCAAATTCCTGCTCCGGATTTCTCTCCTGATTGTTCAGATAATTCTCCAAGTCCTGCATATCCATGGAAAGAGGATTCACTCCCTCCCGAATCATCTGCATCGTTGCGGCGGGCGTCATCTTATTCAATACTCTCTGGATGGTCAAATCTGTCGTTTTAACAGCCTCTACATTTTCTTCCGATACTTCCATATGGTTATATCCCAAAATCCTGACTGCACGCCTGTTGGCTTCCGATACTTCCATATTTATATCTTTCAGCAAATCATCCACATTCCGAAACGCTTTCTTTATAGAATCTCCCAAATCCTCTCTCGGAACCGTCTTCAGGGCCTCATAGCTTTCTCCTGCCTTTTCATAAGCGCTGCGTAAAACGGCGCCCTCCTCATAAGCCCTGCGAAGGGTAACTGTCCCCCCGGTAAACGAAACGGATGTTATACTAAGCCGTACACCGTTCTGAAAGTAAAGCTTTCCTACCAGCGCCGCCGGCATAACTGCCAGCTCCTGCACAGTAGACATCGTTTCTTTATAAAGCGCCGAACGGCTGCCCGCACCTCCTACACCGCCTTCGCCAAACAGCTTCTCCTCTGTCTGTTTGTTTACTGCTT
Source organism: uncultured Lachnospiraceae bacterium (assembly GCA_947246015.1). GTDB lineage: Bacteria > Bacillota > Clostridia > Lachnospirales > Lachnospiraceae > Kineothrix. The sequence goes on from CAMXQE010000004.1 coordinate 19,785, forward strand.
TCAGTGCATCCACCAGTTCTTCCAATTGCGCCGTATCAATGGAGAATCCTTTCCTTATCAAGCGGAGATTGGCCTCTACACTCATCTGAAGCCTTACTTCTTCCATCAGCTGCCTGCCGCCATAGCTAACTGTATGGCTCTCCGTACGGACACTCATATTCAGCTGCAGCTGACTTGCCTTAAGGATACGCAGATTCAGTTTTTTCCCTTCCGCCTCCGCTTTATCCACCGCTTCATCGCTAATGGAATCCACATCATCCATATACCCTATTGCTTTTTCCAAAGCGGTTCTGTCATCCGCCACATCCGCAGCCGTCGTTTTTTTACCGTCGGCAATTGCTGTGGAAACGGCTGAAACAATCTTTTCAACGGTATTGGGTATTTCCAGATTCTTAAGTTTGTAAAGCGCATCTATGGATTCTTCCGTAAGAGGCATCCCTTTCTCTATCAGCCATCTTGCATCACCCAGCGTCTCTTCCGAAACGGTAAGTCCTGCCTGCTCAATCACCTTTTCCATCTGAGGCTGAAGCTGCTGCCAGTTATACTCCTCCGCCTTTTTCGCATAATAACCGATATCATCCTGATAATATCCCCTGCCCTGTTTATCCGCATCTGCCAAAGCGCTGTACTGTGCACGGTAAATATTGTCAATCGTCGGTTCCATATGATTGCGAATCATATATTTTATGGTACCGTCGCCCAGGGAATTAAGCTGTGTTACCATGTCATACGCTTTCATTACTTCTTCTACATTTTCTTTTGTGACAGGTATGTCACGTTCACCGAACTGTTTTACGATTTCTTCTGCAAAAGCCGCGCTTCCCGTAATCTGTGTCAGCGTCTCCACATCCAAATCGTCCGTATAACCTGCTATATTGCTGCCGCCTTTTACCAGGGCCGCTTTAATTTCATCGACAATCGTAACAACCGTCTCTATCTCCGTATTGCCGGGATGATATCCTTCCTCCTGAAGCTTTGCAAAATCTTCATCGGACATAACATTAGACATTACTACCATATAGTCTTTCTGCGTGGCAACATCAATCTGCCCCGCATCCTGCATAACATCTTCTACGGTCTTTCCCTGACCTTCATAAGCGGTGTTATCCATAACTGTGCCAGAAATGTCTAATGCGAATACTCCTTTGGAGTTTACCTGTGAAGTTGTTGCCCTGTCTACATTTGCATTATTGGGACGGACTCCCAAAGCATGGTTCATGACTTCCTTCTCTGTCCTGTCATTTTCAAAAATTATATTCATATTTTCTCCGTCCTGTGTAGATTTGAGGGTTAATAAATTCCGTTAAATAAAAGGGTGAACAATGTAATATGTTCACCCTTTATTTCGGCACAATATATCGATTTCTTAACCTTTAGAAGACAAAAACAGCAGCCGTATAAGGCGGTAAATCAAAGGTAATGCTGTAATCTTTGTAATTTACCTGTTCTTTCTCTTTCACTGCGGTCAGCTCCGCGGGTATCACATTCCCGTTTCCGCCAAAACGCGCTTCGTCACTGTTCAATAACAGTTTATACTTTTTCTTCTTCGGTACGCCGACCTGATAATTTTCCCGCATCATAGGCGTCATATTCAATACGAATAACAGATTATTCTTTCCGCCCGAGGATTTCCTGAAAAAGCTGTAAGTACTGCGTTCCGCGTCATCCGCATTCAGCCATTCAAAACCATCCCAGCTGTTATCGGCTTCATACATACAAGGGTATTTCCGATAAATATTCAAAAGTTCTTTCACATATTCATGCATCCCCTTGTTTAAAGGCTCGCCTAACAGGAACCAGTCCAATTCCCTCTCTTCGCTCCATTCCCTTTCCTGTGCGAAGTCCTGTCCCATGAAAAGCAGCTTCTTTCCCGAATGACCGAACATATAAGTATAGCCTACCCGCAGGTTTGCATATTTATCCACCTGATATCCGGGCATCTTATTTACCATGGAACATTTCAGATGCACCACCTCATCATGGGATATCGGTAAAATATAATTGTCCTAATCATTATAGCTCATATCAAAAGTCATGGCATAGTGATTATTTTTCCTGAACAGCGGGTCCAGCTTCATATATTCGCAGAAGTCATGCATCCAGCCCATATTCCACTTGAAACTGAAACCAAGCCCGTCGTCCTCTATGTCTCCCGTCACTTTCGGCCATGCCGTTGATTCTTCAGCAATCGTCATAAATCCCGGATAAGTACCGAGTATTACCGAATTCAGATGTTTGAAAAATTCAATTGCCTCCAGATTCTTATTTCCGCCGTATTTGTTCGGAAGCCACTGTCCGTCCTGTTTCCCGTAATCCAGATACAGCATGGATGCCACCGCATCCACACGGATTCCGTCCACATGAAATTCCTTCAGCCAGAATAAAGCATTTGCAATGAGGAAATTCTTTACTTCCGTCTTCCCGTAATTGAAAATCTTCGTTCCCCAATCGGGATGTTCGCCCAGCCGCTTATCCGGATGCTCAAAGATACATTGTCCGTCAAACTCCGCAAGCCCATGCTCATCCGTTGCAAAATGGGCAGGCACCCAGTCTAAAATCACCCCGATTTTATTTTTATGAAGTTTATTTACCAAATACATAAAGTCTGTCGGTTCTCCATACCGGGAGGTAGGCGCATAATATCCCGTTACCTGATATCCCCAGGAACCGTCATAAGGGTATTCCGCAATCCCCATCAGTTCGATATGGGTATATTTCATCTCTTTCAGATATTCCACAATACGATCCGCAAATTCCCTGTAATTATAAAAACCGTCCGGCGTCCCGTTCGGATGTTTCATCCATGAACCGATATTACATTCATAAATTGCCAGGGGCTCTTTCGTCTGGTCCTTTCCTTCCCTCTCCTTCAGCCATTCTTCATCCGACCATACAAACCCGGATAAGTCCGTTGTCTTAGACGCATTTCCGGGCCTGAACTCCGCGTAATTGGCAAAAGGGTCCGCCTTGTACAATTTCCTTCCGTCCGGCGTCCTGACCAAAAACTTATACAGCTCATTTACGCCTACTCCCGGAATAAATAGTGCATGAATGCCTCCCGGCCCAAGGCGCTTCATCTCGTACATATTCTCATCCCAGTCATTAAATGTACCAATCACATGAACACTTGCCGCATTAGGCGCCCACACGCCGAAAAACATCCCCTTTACACCATCCTCTACCGAAGGATGCGCTCCCAGCTTCTTGTAAATATCATAATGCGTACCCTGTGCAAATAAATACTGGTCCGCTTCTGAAATAAATACCTGCTGTTCCTGCTGTACTGCTTTTGGTTTTTTCTTTGATGCTGCCATAAATACTACCCCCTGGTTTTTATTTGTTTATAATCTCATTTGCTAATAGTGCATGAAATCTTTCTCACGGAGAATAATCATATCCTCCGCATCATACCGCTTCCCAAACAATATATCAAAGAAATGCTTCGGATTTTTCTTATCCGCAAAATAAATCGCATCATCCACAAGTTCCTTCACTTCCGCCACCGTCACTTCATGGTCGCTGGTCTGCATGTCCGCAATCCTTGTATGAAGCGCCAAAATACCCAGTTCGTCAATAGAGTACTCCATTTCATCCGCATACTGTCTGGCATATTCCACAAGTGCCTGATCATCCAACGACTCTATATCGATTCTGGCATTAAAATTATCCATGAGTGCGCGGTTTTTACGAAGGAAAATATTCATCTCATCCTTCTTCCCCTCCATAATCACGAAAATACCTCTGTTTTCTTTAGCCAGCGCTTTGTTAAGGTCTGTAGCGGTACCGCTTGACATATCCGTCGCATGTTCTATAATCAGCGCACCGTCCGACAGCTTGGATAACGTCGCCGGTACATCCTTTTTATTTAATGTTTCCCCTGAGATTTTTGCAACTTTCCCTGAGAAATTACGGTCGGTCAGCTGCATCATGCGCACAAGATTTTTAGCCAAATCCAAAGTTCCCGCTTCTTCTTCCCCCGTAACAATGACATTGCCGTTGTACGAGTCCATATTCATCTCTTCGATTGCATGAAGAATCTGTTCTTTGGCTTTCCTGTTATGGGCAAATCTTCCAAACAGCTCTTTTTCTTCTGCGGTGAATGAACGGGGTTTATGTTCCTCATGCACATCGGTCTTTATCTTCTGCACAGGCCATTCTGCTTTCTCTTCCCCACTCCCGCCGGCCGCTTCGTCTTCCTTTACACGGTTTTCTGTTGCCGTTTCTGATCCGGCCGTTTCTTTTATCTCTTTAATCCCGTCTGTCGTTTCTATTTCTTTTTTCTCTTCTATTTCCTCTATTTCTTCAATTTCTTCTTTTTCTTCTATTGACACACTTTCTTCTGTTGATATTTTTTCTTTCGGTATCTTTTTCTCCGGCAAATCCTCCTCCGGCGCTTTCTTCTGTATGCTTTCCGCCTGTAAATCTTTTCCGGATTCTGTTTCCGGTAATTCCTTTGGTTCCTTCTTATTGCTTTCTACGGCTTCCATCGCTTCGGCATCAGCAGTTCCCACTGCAGCGCCCTCCTCCGGAAGCATCAGCACCCCGGCGGCTTCGTCCTTCGTTGCCTCATCAAATTCCGAAAGCAGACTGCCCGTATGCTGCTCTACCCGCTTACGCACATCCTCCCGCCGCTTTTCCTCATTTTCCCGTTTCATCCGTTCCCATTCCGCCATAATGTCGGTAATGTTCATCTGACCCGTTATCTGCTTTTCAACTTTGCTGCTGTTTGGCACGACCAAACTAATCTGTCCGTCATATTCCTGGGAAAGCATCTGCTCAAAGCCTGACGGCTTATGAGGCTTCATCAGGTTAGGCTGCGCCTGTATCGTCTCAGGTATTCCGCTGCCGGCAGTATCCGGCTCGTCCGGCTCCGGTTCCGGCTGCTCTACAATCTGATACGGCGGCATTTTCTGCTCCGCCATGGCAAAACGCGAAGGCAGGGTAACCGGATACACAACTCTTTTTCTGGGTGCAATTTCCTTGGTGTCTCCCAAATTGATTCTTTTTGTATCCTGCTGTAAAATATCTTTTATATCTTCTTCAAAAAATACCTCTTCCAAAGCAATCCGGGATTCCTGCTGCTGAGGCGCCGCCGGTTTCTCCGGCTCTTCGACTGACTCCTCCGGCTCCTCCTCGTCCTCATCCAGCTCCACAAATTCCAGTTCCCCAATCTGTAATGCTTTTTTAGGGGAATCCTGAATTTCCTGCCGCATGTCTCCGGTCTCCTGCAATAGCGGTGCCACAATGGATTCCACAATCGGTTCCAAAGAATCTGTCTCCGGCTGCTCATTTCCTCCATCCCCTAAAATTTCTTTCATGCTTTCCGCCAGTTCCCTTTGCAGGTTAATGGTATTATACTGTCCTAAATCCACTGTCTTGACCTTAAAATCTTCCTCAGGCCTGGATTCTTCTTTCTCTTCAGGTACATAACCGGCCGGCTCTTCCTCCGGTTCCTCTCCGGTATCAGGAGCTTCTGCTTCCTCCGGCTCTTCTTCCTCCGCCGTCTCTTCCTCTTCCTCCGGCTCTTCGGGCGGTTTCTCCACTCCCTGCTTTATCTGAAGATATTTCTCCTGCTGCGCTTCATTCAAAGGCTGGTGAAGCTGCTTTAATTCCAATGCCTTTAAGACATATCTTCCCTCGCCGAACCATAGAATCATCTCGTCGCATTCTTCGACGCATTTTGTTTCCAATCCAACCCTATGATAAAGATATGCCAGTTCATAAGCCCATTTTTCCCGATAATCCCGCTTCTTAAACTCTTCTAAAACCGCAATGCGTTCTTCCAGACTTACATCCTGTGCTTCGTATAATTTATACTGTAATATATATCTTCCGGTATCCTTTGGAGCAATCTGCACAAATTCCTTATAATATTCTATTGCCTGTACAAATTCTCCCATCTTAATGGAAAGTTCGCACAAAGAATAAACGATAAGCCGGCCTCCCGGATGTCGTTCGTATGCCATTAATAAAATATCTTTACTTTCCTGAAACCTACGGTTAATTTTATATAAATCGCTGATGGTACAGAGCATCATTACGCTCTTTACCCTATGCCAGTCGATGGTATCCGCGATTTTGACCGCCTCGGCAAATTCCCCTTTGGCAATTAAGGCCTTTATTTCCTCCGCACGTACTTTGTATTCGTACTTATCCAAGGTGCTCACCTCATAAATCTATCTTTTTCACTTATTGCTTGTTCATCAAAAATCTATAATATCCCCATTTTTATTGTCTTAGTTTACCATAGGAATTTATCAATGTCAAAATTATTATGCTTTTTTGTAATCCTGTCTTTTTTCTGTCAATATATTGCTCAATTCGGCAAACTGGGCCAGTGTAAGGGACTCCCCTCTGACCGCAGGCGGCAATCCCATCTGTTCCAGGGCCGCTGCCGTCACTTCTTTAGACAGCTGTAATTCCGCTGCATTGGCCAATCCATTTACTAAAGTTTTCCGCCTTTGATTAAAAGAAGCGCGTATCAGGGAAAACATATAGCGTTCTTCTTTTACCTCTACCGGAGCGGCCGCATGACGGGTAAGCCTGATTACTGCGCTTCCCACATTGGGCTTTGGCATGAAACAGGCAGGAGAAACCTGCATCACGATTTCCGGTTTTGCATAATACTGCACCGCCAGGGACAACGCACCATAATCCTTCGTGCCCGGCCCTACCTGCATACGTTCCGCTACCTCTTTCTGCACCATGATTGTAATGAGGTCCAGCGGAACGCCGCTTTCAAACAGCCCCATAATGATAGGCGTCGTAATATAGTATGGAAGATTCGCCACCACTTTAAGCGGCCTGCCCCCGTTCTTCTCTGCCGCAAGCCGGCCGATATCTACCTTTAATATATCCTTGTTAATGATTGTCACATTGTCATATTCGGACAATGTATCTTCCAAAATGGGAATCAGCGCCCTGTCAATTTCCACTGCCACAACCTCACGCGCGCTTTCGGCCAGATACTGCGTCATAGTGCCAATGCCCGGTCCTATTTCCAGCACACAGTCCTGTTTTGTAATATCCGATGCCTCAATAATCTTTTCCAGGATATGGGTATCCACTAAAAAATTCTGTCCGTACTTTTTCTGAAAAACAAAATTATATTTTTTCAATACCTGAATCGTATTACCGGGAGTTCCCAAATATGCCATGCTTCCTTTCCTCTCTATCCTGTTTCTATCCTGTTTTCATCCTGTTTTTATCCTGTTTTTATCCTGTTTTTATCCTGTCTGTATCCAATCCATCCGTAATATCCAAGCCGCACCTACGCAATTCCAAACAGCCTCTTCGTATTCCGCATCGCGGTTTCCACTACTTCATCATAGCCCAATCCTTTGATTTGTGCAATTTCTTTCGCTATAAGCGGGAGATACAGAGAAGAATTGCGTTTTCCCCTGTAAGGGACCGGAGCCAGATAAGGACTGTCCGTTTCCAGCAATATTTTCTCCATGGGAATATATTCCACTACCTCTTTTAATTTCTTTCCGTTTTGGAAAGTCACCACGCCGCCGATTCCAAAATAAAAATCCAGCTCCAAATACTCCCTGGCGACCTCCTTCGTATAAGAAAAGCAGTGAACCACGCCGCCTGCTTCACCGACGCCGACCGTCTTCACCATATCCAGCGTATCCCTCGCCGCATCTCTGGAATGGATGATAACCGGCAGATTCACTTCCCCGGCCAGCTGCAGCTGTCTCTCGAACCATTTCTTCTGTATCTCTTTATCAGGTTCCTTCCAATAATAATCCAATCCGATTTCCCCCACCGCTACTATTTTCGGATGTGTACAGTATTCTTTCAGCCGCGGAAAATTCTCTTCAGTCAGCTCCCCCGTATCCGAGGGATGTACTCCGGCAGCGCCATAAACAAAGGGATATCTTTCAGCCAGTGTTATGGTATGCTCCGTTGTCTCAAGATTTGCCCCCACATTTATTACCCAGCCGATTCCGTTTTCTTCCAGACTGCTTAACAAGATATCCCTGTCTTCCTCAAATGCCTTATCATCATAGTGCGCATGGCTTTCAAATATCATGATTCCGCTCCTCTTTTTCTCCCGCTTTTAATTTTATTAATATTTTTTTAATTTTTTTTAAAAAAACTCTTGCAAACCAAAACACATTATACTATAATAACACTTGCGTTGCAAATGAGTTATTGATTTGTTCCGCAATTATAAATGCGCTGCTAGCTCAGTTGGTAGAGCACCTGACTCTTAATCAGGGTGTCCAGGGTTCGAGCCCCTGGCGGCGCACGTGAAGTACTGATTTTGTGGCCGAAGCGTCATGGGGTTGGTACTTTTTATTTTACCTGTTACGGAGGATTCTTATGGAAATATGTCTCGTACCGGCCAATACGAACCAGCAATTAGAACAAATCAAAGACCTTTACATGGAGGCTTTTCCGGAAAATGAGCGAAAGCCCTTTTCCCTCATTACAGAAAAACGAAAGCAGGGAGCTATGGATATCCTTTCAATAGAATCCTCGGCAAATTCTTCAGAACCTGCTAAAAATAACCGGATTTTAGGGGAGGCAATCATCGCAAAAGACGGGGATATTGCTCTTCTGGACTATTTTGCCATTTCCCCTGCATTCCGCGGCAGCGGCACTGGCTCCCATGCATTAAAACTATTGCAGCAGCACTATGACAGCTATCGGTTTATGCTGGAAATCGAAAGCACCGTCCATCCGGTTCCCGACCTGAAACAAAGGCTGCACCGTAAAAATTTTTACCGGCGCGGCGGCATGGAATGTATGGACTATCTTGTTTCTCTCTTTGACGTTGAAATGGAAATCATGACTTACAACTGCACAGTTGCTTTTGAGGAATACTATGCTCTTTATGAAAATATTTTCGGCAGCTATATGCAGGGACGGGTAATCAAACTAAATTCAGCAGGTGACAATTATGGAACAACTTTCTCTTTTTGATGACAGAAAAACAATTTCTCCTTTGGCAAGCCGTCTGCGTCCCGATTCCCTGGACGGCTTCATCGGACAGGAACATCTTTTGGGAAAAGGCAAACTGCTCCGGCGGCTCATCGATGCCGACCAAATTCCTTCCATGATTTTCTGGGGGCCTCCCGGCGTGGGAAAAACTACCCTTGCCAATATCATAGCAAATAAAACCCATTCCTCTTTCATTAATTTCAGCGCTGTTACCAGCGGCATAAAAGAAATCAAAGAGGTCATGGCACGCGCGGAAGAAAGCCGGATGATGGGCATAAAAACCGTGCTTTTCGTAGACGAAATCCATCGCTTCAACAAGGCCCAGCAGGATGCTTTCCTGCCTTTTGTAGAAAAGGGCAGCATTATTTTAATCGGCGCTACCACGGAAAACCCATCATTTGAAATCAACGCGGCTCTTCTTTCCCGCTGTAAAGTATTCGTACTGCAGCCTCTGACCACGGAGAATATTACGCAGCTGCTGACCCATGCCATCCACAATCCAAAAGGATTCGGACAAACCGTGATTGACCTGCCCGGAGAGCTGTTAGAGGCCATTGCCGTATTCTCCAACGGTGACGCCAGAACCGCTCTCAACACTTTGGAAATGGCCATCACCAATGGAAACGTAAGCGCAGGAAAAATAACTGTCACAAAAGAAATTCTGGAGCAGTGCATCAGCAGAAAGTCGCTGTTATATGATAAAAACGGAGAAGAACATTACAACCTGATTTCCGCGCTGCACAAATGTATGCGCAACAGCGACCCCGATGCCGCTCTCTACTGGCTGTCCAGGATGCTGGAAGCCGGAGAAGACCCGCTCTATATTGCCAGAAGGCTAATCCGCTTCGCCAGTGAAGATGTGGGCATGGCAGACAGCCAGGCGCTTCCCCTTGCCGTCTCTGTCTATCAGGCATGTCACTTTAACGGTATGCCCGAATGCAATGTAAACCTTGCCCATGCCGTCACTTATCTTTCCCTGGCGCCGAAGTCCAATGCCCTTTACATTGCTTATGAGGAATGTAAAAAGGACGCTCTCCGCACCCTCGCTGAGCCGGTTCCGCTGCAGCTGCGCAACGCGCCGACAAAACTGATGGAAGAACTGCACTACGGGGAAGGATACGAATATGCACATAATACGGAAGAGAAACTGACACGAATGTCATGCCTTCCGGAAGCACTGCGGGAGCGTACTTACTATCGTCCCACCGGCCAGGGAGCGGAAGCTGCCGCAAAAGAACGTCTGGAATATATAAAAAAATGGAAGCAGGAATAATCCGCCTGCTTCCGTTCTTTCATAATCCTTTTTCAGACTCCATAAGTCACAATTCCCTGTCTACTTCTTCCCTTTAATCTTAAATTTCACAATATTCTGCTCCTGCTCACAATCCAGTATATTTAAAGAATTAATAAAGGAAGAAAATTTGGAATGTCCGAAGTTACGGACGTCGAAATCCGGAAATCTCTTTCCCAGCTGGTTGCGCAGCTCTGCCGAAAGAATCCACTCATCATCATCGGAACACTCCTCCACAAGAGAAAGAATCGCCCGTTTAATCATCTTCAAATCCGTCTGGGGCTTTAACTCCTCTTTTCTCTTTTTAGCCAAAGGTACAGATGCCGCTTTCGCCCCTTTCTTCGTTTTTATGGTCCTCGACGTCGTTTTCGCTGTTGTCAGTTCCTCTTTTCTGACCATGCTTTCATCTTCCTGCTCCTTCGAGCGGAAAATAATATCCAGATATTTAAACTGATTACACGCGGAAATAAACGGTTTGGGCGTCTTGCTTTCCCCCATGCCGATGACCTGCATTCCCGCTTCCTTGAGCCTCGCCACCAAACGGGTGAAATCGCTGTCAGAAGAAGCGATACAGAATCCGTCTACCGTGCCGGAATACAAAATATCCATAGCATCAATAATCATAGCGGAATCCGTAGCGTTCTTTCCTGTCGTATAACTATACTGCTGAATCGGCGTGATGGAATTGTCCAAAAGCACATTCTTCCACGAGCCGAGGCGGGTATTGGTCCAGTCCCCGTATATCCTCTTATAAGTGGCAATGCCGCTCTTTGCCGTTTCCTCCATAATAATACCTACGTATTTATCCGAAATATTATCCGCATCAATAAGTACCGCAAACTTTAAATCTTTATTCATTCAACCATGCCTTTCCTGTCCGGAGCGCAGCCATCAAACGCTATCAGCATACGCCAACCCCCCATTTTTCTGAATGTAACAGTTCAGCCTTTAGCTAAACTGTTATTCCTGAATTTACCACTTCCTGTATCTATCATATCGTAAAATTGTCACAATGAAAAGCATGAATTTATTTTAAACACCTAAACTTCCAAATCCGTCTGCGCCGGATTATCTATCAGTTTCCCGCTGCTGTCAAAACGTGAGCCATGACAGGGGCAGTCCCAGCTTAGTTCATCGGGATTCCATTCCAATGCACATCCCATATGGGGACAGCGGGGCGTTGCCGTGAACAGTCCTTTCCCCAAACCTTTTGCCGATTCTATTCCTTCCTCCGCCAGCTTCCCTGCAGATGCCTGCAAATTCAGTCTCTGCGGCGTAAAAACAGCCTCAAAACGGCTCTTTCCATCCGTAATCATCTCACTGAGAATCATCGCCGCTGCCATAGCGCTGCTCATCCCCCATTTCCGGAATCCGGTGGCAACATACCAATCGGGATATTCCGCGGAATAACGCCCGATATAAGGGATATCATCCACAGGCATACAGTCCTGTGCCGACCAGTGCGTTATTTCCCGGCACATCGGAAACATGTTCTCCGCCGCCATCCGCAAATCCCTGTACTTCCCGCCCCCTGTATTTTGCCCGGTACGGTGGCTGCCGCCGCCCAACAGTAGGATATCGCCGTTTTTACGGAATGAAAGACCATCCTCGTCAATTCCATAATACATATGGTCCATCTGTTTGGTATTCTTTAATGCCAGCACATAACTCCTCTCCTGATGCATCCGTAGAAAATAAAACCCCGGAACATTGATAAACGGATAATGGGTGGCAAATACAATATGCTTCGCTTCTATCTTATATTCCTCTGTGATAAGCTCATGGTCCTTCACATCCAGCACCCTTGTATTTTCATACACCGTCAGCCCTTCCGCTATCTTTTTCAGAAAAAGCAGGGGATGGAATACCGCCTGGTCATAATAACACAATGCCCCTTTTACCGGAAAAGGAAGTTCCGTTTTAGTTGTATATTCGGCGCAGATTCCCAGACTTTTCGCCGCTTCTTCTTCTTTTTGCAGGACTTCCTCATTCTTCATCGTGTACAAATAAGCATTGCAATTCCGGAATATGCAGTCTATATTTTCTTCCTCCGCCATTTTCCGATACTGCGCAATAGCTGCGCGGTTGGCTTCTGCATACAGCCCTGCCTGCTCCTTTCCTGCCTTTTCTATGAGTTTATGATAAATCAGCCCATGCTGCAAAGTAATTTTTGCCGTGGTATTTTTCGTCTGTCCGCTGAAAAGACGGTCCGCTTCCAACACCACCGTTTCCATCCCCAACCGATTCAGAAAATAAGCAGTCAATACCCCTGTAATTCCCCCGCCTATTACCGCAGCATCCACCGAAAGGTTTTTCTTTAACGGCTGCCGTTTTTCCATTTCCGCCGTCATCGCCCAAATCGAATCCATCGTCACACCCTCTTTTCTATCAAGAGTATAGACAGAAAAGAGGTATTCTATGCTTTCACATTCTTAGAAGACATCTTCGTATTCATTCCCACCATGGAAATTTTTACTTCAGCATCAACAGACACAGCATCATTATGAAACTTCCTATTATAAGCGGCAGCCCTTGCAGTAACCGTACAACTCCAGCTTATGACCGGTAATCGTAAAATCCTCCGCCGCATCCAGTTCCATATGTTCAAAAGGGCAGTCCTTCAACGGTATCAGCTTATGGCACTTCAGACAGACTGCATAGTGCCTGTGCTGACCCTGACACCATTCAAAATATGACATATCGCTGCCTGTCAGCGAAGTTTTCGCTACATAACCCTTTTCCTCAAATACCGCCAGGGAACGATACACGGTGGATATGGCAAAACCGGCATCCGGCATCGTCTTAAGAAGACAGTTATATATATCCACTGCGCTCATCGGTTCCCGCGCGGAGGTTAAAATCCGGAATATCTCTTCCCTCTGTTTCGTTTTCTTAATATCGGCCGGAAACCGTCCTTCCTCCCTGTCAATATGATTCCTCATTGCATCCTCATCTTCCTTCCGTAAACCCTGCCTGCATCAAGTGACTGTCATTCCATATAACCAATCAGATAAATGCTGCAATTCCGCCAAAATCCAGCAGTACGCCGGCTGTTACGCTGATTGCGTACAGCAGACACATAATTCCTGCATTCTCTTTTATATTTCTGTTTACCCGGAACAATACCAGTAGCCCTACACCACTCCCAACAAGCAGTCCCGCCATCATAACACCCAGACTCATGAGCCCTTCCAGATAGAGCTGCGTAATGATGACCGATGCTGCACAGTTGGGAACCAATCCCACCAGCCCGGCTATCAGGTGCCCGATTACCGGCTTGCCTAAAATCAGTCCGGCCAGAAAATCCTCCCCTACTATTTCAATCGCCAGACTAAGGACGAATGAAAACAACAGGATAAACAGAAAAACCTGAATGGTATGCAGTAAAGCGGGCCTGACCATATCCATTCCCCGGAAATGCTGTCCGCCCATATGCGCATCCCCCGGCTCTGCCTCTTTAACGTCCTGCATATGCTCCATCTTCCGCTTCCTGCGGATAAATAAATCCACAAGAAAGCCGGCTGCCATGCCAATCAGCATTTTTATTGCCAGCAATTTTAAAATAACACTGATACCAGCCTGTTCCGATATAAGGATAGGTAGCATTTCATCCGACGTGGAAAGAAAAACCGCCGCCAGGGTTCCGGGCGTTATGATTCCGCCCGCATACAGATTCGATGCCGCCGCAGAAAAACCGCACTGCGGAAACACCCCGAAAACCGCTCCGTAAACCGGTCCGAAACGCCCTGACTTTTCTATTGCCGCTTTCGCTTTTTCTCCCATCTTATGTTCCATATATTCCATAACTGCATAGGTAAGAAACAGAAAGGGCAGCAATCTCACCGCATCCATAAATGAGTCCAAAATAATTCCTGATATATCCAGCATGAAAACCTCCCTTGCGATTGCAACTCATTCGCAACAAGATTTATCATACCATATCTGTCCGGTTTGTCAACTCACTATGTTAAATCTCTTTCATTTACGAATACCCCTTTCAGCCTTTCCATTTTAAAACGCTTCGTAAACCACTCGCACTTACACAAAAACAGATAGTAGATATTTAATCCGCATCCATGTATCGTTTCAAAATTTCCCTGACCTTTGGATAATATCACATCCGCTGCCCGTATCGCTGCCAGTGCTTCACCGGACAACAGGTCAAGCTGGGTACCTGCTACTCCGTTGCCGTTCCCAATTACCTCTGCTATATCGGTCAATCCCACTTCCTGCGCATCCTCAAACACTGCGTCATTCAATGCCGGCATACCTCTTACAATCACTGTTATGTGCATTTGCGGATACTGTTCTTTTAGAATCTTAATTAACAGCTTATCCGCCACGATTTCACCGCAGTTATCTGCCAGATACGCCATTCTGCCTGCCGTCTCCAGCTCCCTCTGCAGCCTTTGAAACGTATCCGCATCCAACGCCTCACCCATAGCTCTCTCAAGAAGCTCCGCCAACGTTTCCTTTTCTACATGGTTCGCCGCTCCATAATCGATATAATTCGCCGTTCTTGCATAGTTAAGGGCATTTGCCAGTATCTTTTCCTTATTGCTTCCAAGGCGAATCTTTTTCTCCAGATCCGGCTCCAGTTCCAGCATTAATGCATTAAATTCTCTCTTCTCCTTCCCGTAGTCAGGAAGTTCCCCAAAATAACGCCTGTAAACCATATTAATCCGGTATACCAGATACGGGGCCGTAGCATCGTCCGCCGAGGAAGCCAGCACTCCCGCTACTTCTTTCAGATAAGCAGACTTCTTATCCTCATTCTCCATCCCCCTGATTCTTTCTTCCTGTTTGTCCATCAGGCACCTGATGCACATAGCGCTTATATTCATTGTGTCCGTCCTCCTATCCTTACTCCGCCCCTTTGCCATGAACCGTCTCCGCTACATATAAACAGTACAATCATCCGCGCTGCATGTCAACCCGGCATTCTTTGCAGACACTAAAATTCATTTTCATAAAAAATGTAAAATACGCTTGACATTTTATGTAAAGCAGACTATACTAAAAATGTAAAGCGCGCTATACATTCAGTAATACAGATGAAGGATGTGATAATTTGCAGAATAAAATACAGGAATTAAGAAAAAGCCTTAAAGTTACCCAAAATGAACTTGCTGATGCTGTCAACGTAACCAGGCAGACCATTATTTCCCTGGAAAACGGTAAATATAACGCTTCCTTGATTCTTGCCCACAAAATTGCCCAATACTTTCATGTATCAATCGAAGACATTTTTATTTTTAATGAGGAGGATGAAAACATATGATGTGCTTATTTGAAACTGCTTCAAACATAAAAACAAATGATGACTTCCGTAAAATCATAAAACGGAAACATAAAACCATGCAGATACTTATACTAATCGGAATCATTGCCATGCTGGCGGTAATCATTGCCTCCATGTCGGGACTTTTGGACCCTGATTCTTATTTATGCGGTTTTTATCTTGGCCTGGGCGTCGGACTGATTTTCGCCGGTATCCTGAAAATACTACAGTTAAAGAAAATTTCACAAAATGAAGAACTTTTAAAAAAGGAGCGCTTAAAATATACGGATGAACGGAATCGGGCTATCGCCGGTAAAGCCATGCAGACTTCTCTTTTCATTCTTCTGATTCTCGCTTATATAGGCATGTTAGCCGGAGTTTTATACAGCAGAACCATATTTTACTGTTACTGGTCAGTCATTATGGCATTCCTGTTCATTTATATTATCTGCAGGAAATACTACAATCACAAAATGTAACCGCCGCATATATTTTATGAAAGGTATAATCATAAAAAGGAAAGGACTCGGACAGAATCCCTTCCTTTTCCCGTTCTGTCAGTCTGAAGCCGACCCGAAAAAGCTATTCAGTATATCATTGTCATCTGCTGCCAGCGAACTGACAATACGGTCCATTTCCCTTTTGGATTTTGCATCCCTGCTTTTGGCAATTGCCTTTTCTTTCTCCGCTTCCGTCATATTGGAGAAATTGTCCATTGCTTTCTGGTTCATGGCAAGCGAAAGCCCCAGACCGATAGGAAGCTGCTGATTATCCATAATAAATCTCCTCTCAAATACCATTATTAATTGTTCCGGTATTAGTATCTGAATTTAAAAGGATTGTCAGTCATCCATTATATTCCACCCAATTGTCTGGTCTCTCAATCCTTAAAATAATATTAAATTTTTTTAATATTCACAAAAAAATGATATTTCAAATTGTGCTTTAGGAAAAAAAGCGTATAATATAAAAGAAAACAAATCCGAAATGGAAGAATTAAGAAAAAAATACAATTTTTATTTACAAAAACATAATATAGCAGTATTATACTGAATTAGATTTCATAGAAAATATTTACCGGGAGGATAAAAATGTCTGATTTCACTGCACTGTGTGTCAATACATTTGCCGCATATATAGGGGTTATACCGTTTCTTATTATATTACAATTATTCTGCAGAAAATACAAATTACCAAAGCGGCACCAATTGGGGCTGTATCTCTATGCTTTGGCAATCTGTCTTATTTTAATGGCTGTGGATACCCCTTCTTTATATCAGCTTAATTTTTATCCCGTATTTAATTTCATCCCGTTTTATGGATTCGCTGATAATTTAAGTCATTATCTCAAAGGTTTTTTTGCTTTCATCCCGTTTGGTTTGCTGCTTCCTACTTTATGGAAACAGTTCCGGCCCGCTAAAACAACTATTTTTTATGGATTTCTATTTTCCGTACTCATTGAGGTATCCCAGATTTTCTGTCTGGAGGTTACGGCGACCACCGATATTACAGATATCATCATAAACATCCTGGGAACCATAACCGGTTATTTTATCTTTTTCCAAATCAGGCATATGCGGTTCATGGGCCGGATGTGCTTATGTTCCGATGATTCCCTGCGGGGCAGCCTGTCCAAATGGGAGGTATATATCTACTTCTTTACGCCCTGGCTTGTTACCTTTATCCTGACCCCGTTCATTTCCAACCAGATATGGGACATGGTATGGAACTACGCATTAGGTATGCCGATGTGACCAATGTCATTTAGCGCTCCTCACATACCTGAAAAATATAGAATTTCAGATAATAAGATTCTTCTGCCGCCCACAAAATCGGATGATCCGGCGCCTGAGTACGAAACTCTGCCTGCCGCAGCCTTTTGTGGGCGCTTTTTGCCGCTTCCCTGATTGTTTTGGCAAAAAGCTCCGGATTCATGAAATGAGAACAGGAGCAGGTGACAAGAAAACCTCCGTCTTCTATCAGTTTCAACCCTCTCAGATTAATTTCCCGATACCCTTTTACCGCATTTTTAATAGAATTTCTTGATTTTGTAAATGCAGGCGGGTCCAATATTACCACATCAAACTTCTCTCCCCTTTTCTCCATTTCCGGCAATAAGTCAAAAACATCGGCACAGACAAACTTTACCCTGTCCTCCAAATGGTTGAGCCTCGCATTTTCCTCCGCCTGCCTTATGCCCGCCTGGGAAGCATCTACACCCAGTACCGAAACCGCTCCCGCAATACCTGCGTTAAGAGCAAAAGAGCCTGTATGGGTAAAGCAGTCCAGCACCCGCTTCCCGCTGCATATCCGGTGAATGGATGCGCGGTTGTTTTTCTGATCTAAAAAGAACCCGGTTTTCTGCCCATCTTCCACATCTACCATATATTTTACACCGTTTTCCACAATCTGAACTTTTGTATCAAAGGGTTCTCCGATAAAGCCCTTAAAACGCTCCATCCCCTCATTCTGCCGGACCTTGGCATCACTTCTCTCATACACCCCGCGGATTTCAATCCCGTCTTCCGCAAGCACCTTTTTTACTTTATCCAAAATCAGCGGTTTCAGCCTGTCAATTCCCAACGCCAGCGATTCTACCACAAGCACATCCGAAAATTTATCTATCACAATACCGGGAAGAAAATCCGCTTCCCCAAAAATAATACGGCAGCTGGAAATGTCAATCAGCTGCTTCCTGTACTCCCATGCATCCCGTACTCTCTGTTCTAAAAATTCCTCCGTTATGCGGTTTTCCCTTTTTCTGGACAGGATGCGCACCGTAATCTTAGAGTTTGTATTTATAAATCCATATCCCATGAAATAGCCGTCAAAATCATGAACTGCAACGATATCGCCGTTCTCAAAAGAACCGGAAACAGACTCTATCTCATTGTCAAAAACCCACATGCCTCCCGCTTTCAGTGTCCGTCCCTCACCTTTTTTCAATATAACTACTGCATCACTCATCTAAATCCTCCTTATCAGTCCGGAATGTTCCGCACACACCTTGTTTTATATCTCCCGCCGCTTCATTTTCCGTACTATCTCCTTCTGTTGTTCCGTTATACACCGGGACTCCGTTATCTTCTGCAACGCTTTGTTATAAGTAAAGATTTCCAATCTGTTTTTCCGCAGATATTCCATTGTTTCCTCCGGATAATGAATATAGCATATGGAAACCGCCCATGCCACTGCCATCCTCACATAATAACCCTCATGCTGCACACAATCAAATATGGAAAATAAGCGTTCCAAATAAGCTTCCTCCACATAATAGTCCAACAGCATCACCAGCGCAAACCGAACTGTAAATTCCCTGTCAGAAATCAGGAACTGCCCCAGCCATTCCCACACCTGCTCCTTATACTTCACCGCATGTTTGTATCCGCTGCAAAAACTATCGCACACCGACCAATTATCAATCTTCGGCAGAAACCTCTCTGTATATGAAAAAATATCGGATATATCTCCCTTCATATATCCGATAATCATTCCCTGCAGCATTATTTCTTCAAACAGTTCTTTCTCAGGTTCCCTGCCCAGCGCTTCCTCCAGATAGCCGGAGGCATCCTCCCCCGCTATCCTCTTCGCCAGCTTTCTTAAGACAGGCAGACGCACTCCTGCATAATTCTTTACCTCCGGCAGAAGTTTCGCCTGAAATTCCCTGTATGGGGCATCCGCCATGGAAAGAATCTCCCCCCTGAGCTCCTCTAAACCATACTTATTTTTCATTCCTTTTTATCTCTCTTCGGATTCCATCCGGACACTATTGCAATGACACTGTCTTACTTATTTTCCAATACCTCATTAATATAGCTTGCCACCTTAACCGCGCCGATATCATTTACATTTGCATAGTCCCTGAAACAACCGTCCGGGAGCGATACATTCATCATGTCTATCAGCTGTGCATCATATTTCGGACACAGGATTTTTAATGTGGACATTAGTTCTTCATAATAGCTCTTTTTCATATGCTCTTTATACCACTTTGTATACGGCGGGATAAAGAAAATAACCTTTATTCCCTTCATATTGCAGAAATGCACATATTCTTCCAGGAGAACCCGGTTCTGCAATAAGATATCGGTATAGGGGCGGTTATACAGGGCGCTGATTTCACGTACATGATGCTCTGTCATTTCCTGCGTCAGCGCTGCGTCATCAAAAACCATATTTTCACCGGCAGCTTCCGGTTTATGGTCCGCTTCTTTAAACAGGTCAAACAAGGACTCCAGATAACCCGTCTCAAAGTATCTCCTTACTTTTGCCTGTTCCGTCTTATACAATTCAATGAGCTGCTCTGAACCTTTACAATTATGCATGGTTTCCACAACCGGATAATATACAAGGCACCGGCGCCACTCCGCTTTTGATTTTGAAGTATCATACCTCAGGGAATACGGAGTCAGACCGATAATGACATATTCCAGGTTCGGCATGGACTCATATGCCTGACAGAACAGTTTGAAATCATAAAAAACATCCTGCGAACGGTTTGCCACTGAAATGGAATTAATATGGAGCAGATTGCTGCGGATGGCATAAGATACATTCCGGCCGCCTGTTATAATCCCTCTTATCTCATCGCCCGCTGCCTTTTCCAGATTCATCAATGTCTCGTAAACATTCGGAAAGACCACATATTTGTATTTCAGATAATCCCACAGCTTCACCAGCTTTTCCTTATCCTCGATTCCGGAAATACCGTAAATTTTCAACGGTTCATCACATAATATGTATAAATCAAATTCATCCAGATAATCCGGGTTCACCGCGCTCCAGTTAAAAACAATGTAATTTTTAGAGCGCATTTTATTTTCAATTTCATCCGACAGCCAGTTATTGCCGTATACAATACATTTCTTCCCTTTCCACCCCTGTTCCATATTCAGCAACTCTTTCAGTATCCGGTAATAGCCCTCAATACACTCCTCGCTGATTTTCCTGTCGAACAGTTCCCTTTCGAATGCTTTCATTACAGCCTTCAGCAGCGCTTTCTTTTCTTCCGGAAGATTCACCAGCCCTTCCGCATATTCTTCCACCTTTTCCAATTCCTCAATGCGGGCGTCCTTTTCCGCATTCGCGTCCAAAATCGTATTCAACGATGTTTCCAATGCCAAAAACTTATCTTCCATATCGTATACCCTTCACAAATGCTCAAATTTACATAAATTCATATATAGTTTATCACAGTCTATCAACCGTTTCAACGTACTTTTTTAAAATAGCTGATGACCAGAATAACATCCGCTCCTGCCCATGCCAGTATCTCCGCATAGAAAATCCCTTCCTCTCCTATCAGAAGCGGAAGAAAGACAGCGGTTCCCGTCCTCATGACAAACTCCGCCACACCCGATACCATGGGCAGAACCGTATCACCCATTCCCTGTAACGCAGACCGGACTACATGTAAAATATACAGTATAGGAAGGAATATGCTCATGATTGCCAGATAATGATACGCAATATCCATTGTCATTTCTGCCTCTTCCGGACTGCCGGATATAAAGCAGCCCAGTATCTGATGCCCGAATATCAGCATACAGGCCGCTATGACTGCCGAAGTCACCAATGCTATGCCCAGAGCCGCTCTCATTCCTTTTTTAATCCTGTCCCAGTAACCCGCTCCTAAATTCTGCCCGACATAGGTAATCATCGCATAACCATAGGAAGTAGCCGCCACTTCCAACACGCCGTAAAGTTTGTTCGTTGCCGTAAAACCTGCAATGAAAATAACCCCAAATCCATTCACTACCGACTGTACAATCATGCCTCCCACAGAAATAATCGCATTCTGGAATGCCATAGGCAGACCAAGGAAAATCAGTTTTTTATCCAAATCCTTTTCAAAGACATAGTCTTCCCTGCACAGAGTCAGAATCTCTATCCTTCGGATATGTATATAGCAATATATACTGGAACTGAACTGCGCAATGACGGTAGCTGCTGCTGCCCCCGCAATTCCCCAGCCAAACAGCATGACAAAAACCAAATCCAGGGCAATATTAATCAGGGCTGCTACTATCATGGCATGAAGGGGTGTTTTCCCATCCCCCAGCGCGCGCAGTATGGAAGCCAGCAGATTATATGCCATCACTACAGGAATACCGGCAAACATGATGCGCAGGTACAGCAGTGACTGATTTATAATAGCTGCCGGAGTCTGCAGCAGCTGCAATACCGGCAGTACCGCAATTTCCCCTATAATCAGCAGGATTATAGCGCTCACTATTGACAGTATAATGGCATTACCGACTACCTTTTTCAGTCTGCGGATATTTCCGGCCCCAAACTCCTGCGCCATCAATATTGAAAATCCCTGCGCGAACCCCTGAATAATACCAAGCATCATCCAGTTCAGCCAGTCAGACGCTCCCAGTGCAGCCAGCGCATTTACACCCAGTACCTGCCCCACCACCATAGTATCCACTACCGTATATAACTGCTGAAACACATTTCCTATCATAAGAGGAAGCGCAAACGAAAAAATTAGTTTTATGGGCTTTCCCTCTGTCATACTTTTAATATTTGCTGCCATTGCCACACCATTTATCCTTTCATAATCGCCATTAAAACGGCCATGTAATCGAATTATATCAAATTCTTAAAAAATGTACAGTACAAACATTGACAAATGGGTATAAAATATTGTATTATCTTATTTGTTGCAACACATATTGTAATAACGGCGTGTGGCTCAGCTTGGTAGAGCGCTACGTTCGGGACGTAGAGGCCGCAGGTTCGAATCCTGTCACGCCGACTGAAGATGTTTAGAGGGTTTCCTAAGAGGGAGAACCTCTTTTTTTGCCCATTATAAATAATTTCTCGCAAATTTAAAATTCTATCATTCCTGCTTTTATACTTTGCCTTTCCATATGTGTGTATATATTCATGGTTGTACTTGCATCACAATGCCCCAAATAGTATTGTATTTCCTTTATGGAATACCCCTTTTCACATAGAATACTTGCCAAGTAATCCTATTCATGCTGTAAAAATTACAAGAAAAAAAAGCTTGCAAGACCTATACAATATATGGATTTTCAAATAGCAGAAAAGTTTTTGGACTATGTAAAAAAGAATTATGACAGGAGTATTTATAACCTTATATGGGTAGCCCTGACTATGATACATCTAAAGTTAAAAAAATTCTTACGGAATTTGGAGAACCTAATATGTCTTTGCATAAATTACGCCATTCTACCTATTCCCAAAATTTGAGCTACATCATTAATCGTTATTACATCCTTCTGCAGAAATATTAAATCATTTTTGCAAAATACTAAATATATCGATTTCAGACTTGTTAGAAGCGCAAATACAGACTACACCCCACTTAAGAACATACGCTGATTTATTTTCTATTTTCTTTCAGCTTGAGGAAATGCAAATTCCTGTTTCATATGATTTTTATTCCGAACCGGAAACAATATCAGGTAAAACCAAATTGAAAAGTAAAATAGTTATAAATATGGAAAATCCACAAATTGCTACATTTATATCTGCATGGAATGCAAAACAAAATGAAAAAGATTTACTGAATAAGTCTGTTGACAAAACAAATGATACTGAATTTTTCAAATCCAATATAGAAAAAGACTATCAACAATGGAAAGAACGAATGTTATCATTATTTAATATACCTATAAATTAGAAATTCGTTACTGTCCATTCCGTGACCAGTAACAAAAAATTCTTTTAAATCAGTAAATATTATTAAAATATCTTGCAAATTTTATTCTATTCACATATAATAATTATATAAAGAGTGGTACTAAGTCAGACCCCTCGGAAAATCATCAGAAAATAACCGCCGAAGTTTTCCAGACAGGGGCGGTTATTTTTTTGTTATCTTGTAAACAAGTCCTATAATCCCAACAATCAGCAGTCCAAACTGGAACAACTCTGAATATGTAACCACAGGCAACCCCCCCTTCACAAGGGGCTAACCGTTCCCACTTATTATATTTTAACACTATGTACAATAAATAACAATATTTTTATCTTTTTTCCGCACCTTCTATACATCTTCCTTTTATATTCAATCCTGAAATTCCCACCATCAATACGATATTACTTGCAGAAATCTATTTACTCAAACATCTTCTTTACTTTTTCGGAACGTAGAGGCCGCAACTTTGAATCCTGTCACGCTGACTGAAGAAATAAAAAGGATTTCTTTACATAGAAATCCTTTTTATTTCTTTTTAAATTACTTTCTTTTTTAATTTATTTCTTTTTAATTTATTTGTTGTAAATGACTTCCCGCAAAAATATATCAATTTCCCGATTCACTGCCTGACTGTTATCAAAATTTGAATTATGAGCCGCATTCGAAATCACACACAGAGGAAACTTTGTCCTTTCATGCCATGCATTGCAATATTGCTTTACTTTCCCCGTCCTGTCATGCTCTCCTACCAAAAGAACTGTCGGGCAGGTAATTTCCATATCGCAGTTTTCTTTCAGAAATTCGGCATAACCTATTCCCATCAGATGACACAGCTCTCTCTTTGAATAAGGCTGTAATACAGCTAACATGTTCCGGCACGCATCTTCCGTATATGTACAGGATTCCGCAATTGATTTTACCAATAATTTATGCGGAAAACACATGGACATCCATTCTATCTGCCGCAGCCACCACATATCGGATTTTGAGTAATAACTCAGGCCAAAGGGACAGGTATCAATACCTACAAAACCTTTTATTTCGTCCGGATATCTCTTCATATAGGTTTGTGTAATATATCCGCCCATAGACTGGCCTATAAAAATGGGACTTTTGGCTTGTTCTTTTTCTAAAATCCTCTTTAAACATTCTGCGGCGCGGGCGTAGGAAAACTCCCTAAAAGGACGGGATTTCCCATGCGCAGGTGCGTCCCAGCACAAAAGACGAAACCGCCCTTCAAAGTAGGAAATCTGTTTTTCAAACAACGTATGGTCTGCGGTAAGTCCATGCAGGAACACAAGTGTATTTTCTGACCGGCATTCACTGACCCAGTAAACCACCGGACCATAATCTGTATCAAACTGCTTCTGCTGCATAAGCTTAAAAGCATTTTCGACCATTGTTGCATCCTCCGTACTTTTTGCTGCTTTTTGCTACTTTTTATTCCCTTTTATATATTCCTCTTCGAAATATTTCTCTATAACGGAAAACGGTGCAGGCCCCATATCCAGCAGAAATTTATGAAATTCCAACTCCTGAAATTCCTCCCCCAATTCTTCTTCCGCTTCTTTTCTCATGTCTGCAATTTTCAAATACCCCAGATAATACTTCATATAATTTCCAGGATTTCCTATAATCTGCTGATAGATTTCCCCTATCACTTCCTCGTCGTCTATGCCCACGATTTCCGCCAGGTAATCCGCAGTAGTCTCCACATCCCATCCATAATAATGAATATATAAATCCAGCAATGCCGATATCCCCATATTAATGGATGAATTATATGCCAGCACCCTTCCGGTTTCCGGAGCCAGCCCATTGTCAAATTCATAGGAAAGATGCTCTACATAAGTCGCCCACCCCTCAGAATAGCTGGTATACTTCAGCAAATTTCTCAGATGTGACACCCCGCTCTCATGAAAATAAATATTCTGATACAAATGTCCCGGATAACCTTCATGGGCAAGCACGGTATATAAATCACTGTCCTCATATTCTTCCGAACCGTTTATGTAAATCATGTTATCCTCCGGACGGTCTATGGGAGGCGACAGACATGCGGCGGGGCTGAATGCCTCTTCCAACGCTTCCGGCACATATTTTAAACGATAAGGTGTCTGCGGTATTTCCGGGAATCTGCCCTTTATCTGTTCCTGCAGGTCCGCCAGTATTTCATCCACATCGGACAACGTAAATTCATAATCATCCAATTCTTCCATCACTTCAGGATTCTCTGACACGGTTTCCCCCATCATCTGTATTTCCCAATTCATTCTTTTTAAAATCTGCTTCTCCAGCCTTTCCATATTCTTATAAGTGACACCCGCTGTTGAACTCAGCAAATATTGATAATACTCTTTTCCTTTTGGCAGGTAGTAAAGCCCCTTATCATTCTTTCCCGTTCCTTTCAATTCCCCAATTCCCTTTATTAATGCCTCATAGGCGGGAATAAAGTCATGTTCCATAATTTCCAGATGCCGCTCTTCATAAGCCTTTTTCTCCTCCGGTGTAACATCTGTCAAAGCGGCCAGTTTCTCCGAAAACGTATCTGTCAGAAAGCTCTCCTCCGGCTCCTCCAGATACCCCTCACAGGATGCAATAACCTCATCTGCAGTAACATCCGACATAAACAGTCCTTCTTCGGATTTTTTCCTCTCATAATCCATAATTTCCCCATAATAAGTATCTATTTGGGAAAGCAGTTCCAAATAATCCTCCACATCCCGCTTATCATAAAACATATAATCCGCAAACATCAGAGGAAGTTCTATCTGCTGCCCAATCGTCGGCTTCAGAGGATTTGCATATAGTTCAAATCCTTCACTGGCCAGTTCCGTATCCAAATAATAATCCAGCACCTCATAAGTAAGCTGCTGCTCTTTCGTCAGCAAATCATAATCCACCCCGTCCAGCTCATCCTTAATCTCCTGTATCTCCTCCATGATTTCATCTGTATCATCCACAGAATAGCTGCCCAAAGTTACTTCATAATCCTCTATCCCATACGCTTCAGGATCTGCAATATAAAAATGCAGGCTCAGGGTATCGCTGGTAATTTCCTCCAAAAACAGCGCTTCTGCCATATCATCAAATTCCTGCTGCTCCTTCGCCGCCCTCTGCCTGTTCCAAGGCATATCCGCCGAAGAACAGCCCGGCAGAACCATAATTCCCGCCAAACACCAGGCCAGTACAGCCTTCCCGATTTTTCCTCTTTTGTCCATCTCATACCTGCCCTTCTTAAAATCCTGCATTTAGACAAAATTAACATACTGACAATATTTTACCATACTCCCGCTTACAATACCATCCACATGGAATTATTTATTCCCGCGAGCAACGAGCCAAGTGACTGCTTGCAGGCATTTGGCGACCGCCGCGAGGGTCAAAAATAGCACCCCGCAAAGCTGCTTCCCATCCCGTTCCGGTAAACAGCTCCGCAAGGTGCACTATTTCACTACTCTAAAGAATCCAAAGCCGCCAGTCCGCTCCCCCATACGGCAATTCCTTCTTCCGACAGCGTCGTAAATCCCA
Source organism: uncultured Lachnospiraceae bacterium (assembly GCA_947246015.1). Classification (GTDB taxonomy): domain Bacteria; phylum Bacillota; class Clostridia; order Lachnospirales; family Lachnospiraceae; genus Kineothrix. The sequence continues at coordinate 46,515 of CAMXQE010000004.1, forward strand.
TCACATATTTCAAACCAAACTCATCATACTGCTTACAGAACACCCCCTGATACACTTCCTCTCCCAAAGTCAGTTTCAGATGGTTCCCTTCCGTCAGTTCCCAACTGCCCTCATAAGCGCCTGTCACCTTTCCGTTGGATTCCAGTGTAATATCCACGGATTCCTTTAATTTTGTCGTAATCTGCCGCCCATGTTTTACCAGCTTATAAGTACCTTCCACATCCTTCTTTTCATACTGTCCGATTGTCTCGCCCACATAACGGTACGGTGCGATGACCGGCCAGCCCGCTTCATTGAAGAACATCTGATGGACACGCACCTCATGCTGTTCTCCTAACCCTTCAAAACGCGTATGGAAAATGATGAAATACTTTCCCGTCTTTTCGTCATACAAAGTAGAATTGTGTCCCGGCGAAACCAATCCCCTTCTGTCCTCACCGTTTTCACCCTCATGCCAGGTCCATTTATAATTTCCCATCAGCTTCACGCCGTACTGCTCCGCTTTCCGGTCATCAAAATAAGTACCCGGATCACCCGCACATTCTATCATATCGGTCCCCGTACTGTCATAATACGGCCCGTCCGGCGTCTTGGAACGGCAGACACGGATATTGTATGCTCCGGTGGAATCCAGCCCCCCGAACGACAGGAAAAGGTAATAATATTCCGTTTCCGGATTGTATTCCACAAAAGCCGCTTCAATCCTTAAATGATTTGCCCCCAGAATCTTCTTTCCGTAACCGGATTCCAACGGCAGCCCCGTCGTCTTATCCAATTCCAAGATATAAATTCCGCCGGAATAAGAACCGTACATCATCCAAAGCCTTCCCTCCGTATCATAGAAAATACAAGGGTCCACTACATTCGGCTGCACCGTGGCATCATACACATCCCCGTTCTCACTCGGTTCACTGGTCATGCCGGAACGAAGGAAAATTCCCAAGTCTTTATAAGGCCCTTCCACCTGGTCTGCAACTGCCAGTCCCAGACAGGATAATGGAGAACCGCCCTCGCAGGCACAATAATACATATAAAACTTTCCATCCTCCAACTGGAATACATCCGGCGCCCACAGCGTATTGCTCTGCGACCACTCGAACACATCCGGCATTTCATTAAACACATCGGGAATAATCGGATTCATCTTCCTGACACCGTCCCCTATCATCTCCCAATTCATCAAATCCGTGGATTTTGCCCCCGCCAGATGAGAACCGAAAATATAATAGGTATCCTCATACTCCACAATCGAAGGGTCATGTACCGATACATTTTCAAACGAAATCTGTACATCTTCCTTCGCTTTCAGCGGTATTTCCTTACTGCCGCATCCCGCCAGCATTCCGGCCGCTGTTACGGCTGCGGTCACTGCACATACCGCCTTTTTGCACCATCTGTTCATTCCATTGCCCCCAATCTTATTTGACTTTTTTATAAATTATTTTAGATATAATTAAATTATATAAAATAACTATATAAAAATCAACTACTAAATATTATTTCCTCCCATCCGTCCCCAAAAACGTCGCATCCTTCTGAAACATCTGAAACTTCTTCTGCACAAATTCCGCCGAAATCACATAATGGTAAAACTCCACACCCGCCAGTTTCCCCTGAAAAGACTTCTGGTACTCATCCCCGCCCAGCATAATCTTCTCCACACCCTTAAGGCTGGGAACATGCTCCCTGCTTCCTATCAGCAGCCCATTGAAATACAGTTTCGATATCCCTGTCACCATATCATATGTAGCGCACACATAAGACCACTGGCCGGGCAATGCCTGCCTGCAGAGAATATCATGCCATTCATTCGGTTCTCTGTCATCTTTGATGCGGAAACAGAAAATTCCCTGCCCCGCATCAGGAACAAGACTCAGGAAACCATCAGCAAAGGCCACATAAACCGCACTGGTCCATGCCTGCTCCACATCAGGATTCACCCAGAAACAAATGGAATAATTGTCGCTGTGCATCACTTTCTTTGGCAGTATCACCACATTTTCTTTCACCCTGCCTCCCGGAAAAGCGAGCGCGTGCTGCGAACCGACCACCCCGCCCGTATAGCGAAGCCCCTCGCCCACATACTGCCCTTCATATTCTTCTTTGCTGTCCCATAAATGTCCGTTAAAAGAAAACTGTACCGGAAATTTGTTACTCATCAGAAATAATCTGTTTTCATACCTCTTACGGAAAACCGCTTCCTCCGCTGATTCCCCGTAAAAATCACCGGTACCGAACTGCGCCCCGTAATTGGTAAGCATTTCTACCTGACTGGCATCCATGATTTCCTGCGCCACAATATAACGGTGCAAATCCCTGCCTAAACTAATGACATTTTTCAGGATACAGACTGCCGATTCATTTTTTTCCCCTGTCAGCGATAGTTTCGCATCCAGCTTCAAAATCTGGCAGGGAATATTCTGTAATACCATAAAAGAAGACGCTGAGCCGAAATTGTTAATGGCTATCCGGAACCCCATATGCATCAATGCTTCCACTGCATAGTGCATCCTTTCCTTATTTTCGAGAAAATCATTCTCGTCAATACACAGTTTGATTTCCTCCGGAGGAATCCGGTATTTCTCCAGACACCGCCGGATATGGTCCATCCCGCTTTTTTGCAGAATATACAGTCCTGATATTTTCACAAAAATATCCATATGCTCAAATACCGTATCTTTCCACTGGCTCTTCCAAAGACATACCTGTTCGAAAACATAAGCATCTATCTGCGCCACGATTCCATATTGGATAAAAACAGGCATAAATTCCTTTTCTGCCAGTATTCCCAAACCGGGAAAATTCCAATGCAGAACCACCTCTGCAGCATAAACTTCCGAAGTCTGCAAATGAATCACCGGACGCAGAAGAATCTGCAGTTCCTCCCGCTCTAATGCCAAAAGCGCCCTGTCCTTGATTGCTTTCTGTTTCTCCACGTGCTCCCTGATACTGTCATAGACAATATAGCTGCCTTTTCCGTTCTTTTTTACAAAATACATCGCCTCATCGCACTGCTGGAGCATCGGATTCAAACCATCCCGCACCCGCTGGTTGTAAATTACGCCGATACTGAAAGACAGCATCGCTTCAATGCTTTCATCGAACTCCCCGCCTTTCAGCCCCTCCTGCAGAACCGGAAGCTGCTGCTCCAACCATGATGCGCTCTGTTTTCCGTCACAGATTACCACGAACTCGTCACCGCCCATGCGCACCACAATTTGTCCCGCAAAAATTTTCCCAAGCAGCCGCGCAATGAAAATCAGCAGCTCATCACCCTTGGAATGCCCATAAATGTCATTGACCAGCTTGAAATTATCCACATCAATGTAAATACAGTGAACCATAGTATCCAAAGGAAGCTGCTCCCATATATCATTCAACCCCCTGCGGTTGAAAAGTCCCGTCAGATAATCCGTATTCACCTCTGTCGCCTTTATCCCCGAAAACATTTTATCCATAATATACCGCCCGCTTATTTGTAGTGCACCATCCATAATGCCTGGTTATTATCACCTATTGCAGTAATACATCTTGTTTCGTTTCCTGCCTCATCCGCCATATCAACAATCACTCCTTCATATGTCACGCCATCCAAAAGTATTGTTGCATAATCCGTATTTTCCTTTACGGTTAATTCCGCAGCCAGTTCTCCCGAAACATTCCCTTTTTTGTCCAAAACCACTTCTTTTGCACTATGAATGGCGCTGCTGATATCCAGTCCGTGATTCAGCATATACCAGGTACCTTCCATATCAGCCGTCCGATAGCCTGTCTCACTCAGCGTCTCCCCCGATACGGCAAAAGGTGCAGCTGCCAGCCATCCGTTTTCTGTCAGGAATAACTGATGTACTCTCGGTTCATGGTATTCCATCCCGTCATCGAAGCGGGTATGATATACCACATACATTTTTCCGTCCTTATCAGTAAAAGCAGAACAATGCCCCGGCGCCATATATGCCGTCTTATTGCTGGGCAGCTTGTAATTCCCCATCAGCTTCACCCCATAACCGCTGTGGTCATTCACACCGCCCAATGTCTCTCCGGCAGCATCCGTATAAGGCCCTTCCACCGACTGCGAACGGAAAACACGGATTTGATAGCCTCCTTCACTGGTCAGGGAACCGTACGAAACAAAAAGATAATAATACCCGTTCTGTTCCTTATATAAAATATACGGACCCTCGATGGAATTATGCATTCCGCCTGCAAGGCGCCTGCCGTAGTAGGCATCCACAAAATTTTCCTTATCTCCTTCGGGATGGATGGGATAGCCGGTTGCTTCATCAATTTCCAGTAAGAAGATACCTCCTGACCAGGAACCATATACCATCCACATCTTTCCGTCACTGTCATAAAATATGGCAGGGTCAATACAGTTGGGACACTCCAGATTATTAAATACCGACGGCCGGAGGAAATATTTACCTAAATCTGCATCTTCAGGCATTACTTCATAAAAGTTAGTCTGATCCACGATTCCTTTCGTAAAACCGGAATACAGTACTGTATCCACATATTCATAAGGCCCTGTCAGACTGTCCGACACTGCAAAGCAGAGGTTTGATTTAATAAAGGACGAAGTGGTACAGAAATACATCATATATTTCCCCATCGCTTCATTATAGATGACATCCGGCGCCCATACGGAATATCCGCCCTCGTCGTTCTTACCGACAAAAGAAAACGCCTCATAATCCGGCTCAAACAGATTCTGAAACAGCGGATTCTTACTGTTGACCCCGGAAGCTATCGTATTCCATTTATGTAAATCCTCTGACATTGCCGCTGCCATATGGGAGCCGAAAATATAGTATTTCCCGTCTTTCCCGACAACAATAGAAGGGTCGTGCACACTGGTTCCGGCATTAAAATCCGCTGCCGCAATTTCCTCCGCCGGCGTCTGCGTCATCTTATCCCCGCTGCTGCCGCAGCCTATAGCAGACAGTGCCGCAGCAGCGATTCCACCCATCAATATCACCCGTTTTCTCATAAAATACTTCTCCTAAATATTTACAATATCATATCGCCGCTTCCGGCTGTCAGTCTTTTACCGGAACATTCTATCCGGATTTACCGTCCCTGACATCAAAAATGAAATACCGGATTTCCGTCCTCATCCCAGTCCAGCTTCATTAACATGGCATGGCGGTTTGGATTATATAACGGGTCCCCCACGATTTCTGTTTCCGTGCGGGCATGAAATACCACAATATCGTTTCCTGCTTCATCTACAGTAAAAGAATTATGCCCCGGCCCGTAAATTCCTTTCTCATAATCAGTCTGCAATACCGGATAACGTTCCTTCTTCCATACTCTCGGATCCAGCAAATCCGCATCCTCACTCACTGACATCATTCCCATACAATAATTGATGCCGGTATCGCTGGCAGAGTAGGTAATAAATATCTTCCCGTTCCTCTTTATCACCGCAGGGCCTTCATTGACCCAGAATCCATGCCGTTCCCAGTCATAATCCGGTGTGGTCAGAAGAACCTGAACCGTCTTCAATTTATTTGCGCTTTCCATCTCTGCGATGTACAGGTTGGAAATCTGCCTGCCCACACCGGTTTTTTCTGCCCATACATAAAAATATTTTCCTTTATTTTCAAATATAGTAGCATCCAGTGAAAAAGCCTCGAATGAAAACTCGTCTTCCTCCGCACGCTGCATCTTACCTAATTCCACCCATTCATCCTTCATCGGATTCTGTCCCTGACACTCCAGCACATAAGGACGGATTTTCCATATATCGTCTTTTTCCCCTGCCGCAAAATACACATACCATTTTCCGAACAGATAGTGCAGCTCCGGCGCCCACACATGCTTGCTCATAGGACCTGACTCATGTTTCCTCCATATCACTGTCTCCTCCGCTTCTGCCAGTCCTGCCAGCGTATCCGACTTACGCAGCACAATACTGTCATATGCCGGTACGCTTGCCGTAAAATAATAACTGCCTTCTGCATCCTTCAGCACATAAGGATCTGCCCTCTGTGCAATCCAGACTGTATTATATTTTAACTCTTTATTCTCGCTCATTTTAATAACCATGCTCCTTCCAACTACCATTTTTTATGAACTGCGGGGCAGTGGTTTTTCTCCACCGCCGCCCGCATTTCCACAAAGCACCCGCATATCCTGCACATACCGTTTAAAAGACTGTCGCACTCCTTACATGCAGCCAGCCGCTTTTCATAGCTTTCCTCCGGTGTCCTGATTTCCTCATCCAGATGACGGATATATTCATACATATCCCGAAAATATTCTGCATCCGGCATTTCCTTTGCCAGACACCGCCTGCAGATACGCTCTGCCATCTATGCCTTCACTTCCATATGGATTACCGCACAGGCAGGAACCGTCAGTTTAATGCCTCCGCTCTCCGTTACGGTAAAATCTTCAAATGCCTTTTCCCTGATGTTTTCAGGTTCTTCAAACGTATTATAAGCATCCATCTTTCCTGTCAGGATGTCCGCCGTGACTTTCGCTGCCTTCTTCTCCGCAAACAGTATCTCAATTTCTTTCGCATCCGTTACCGAAAGATTTCCTAAAGTAATATGGATATTTCCTTCTGCATCCATGGAAACGGATTCGCTGATATCCGGCACCCGGTATTCTTCCATGCCGATTTCCTCTGTCTCTGCAAAACTCTCCAAAAGCTGTGCATTCTGATGGTATTTATACATATGGAAAATATGATACGTAGGAGTCAGTATCATCTTCTCTCCTTCCGTCAGAATCACGGACTGTAACACATTTACCATCTGCGCGATATTCGCCATCTTCACGCGGTCACAGTGTTTGTTGAAAATATTCAGTGTCACGCAGGCAACTAACGCATCCCTCATCGTATTCTGCTGGTAAAGGAATCCCGGATTGGTTCCAGGTTCTACGTTAAACCAGCAGCCCCATTCATCCACCATCATGCCGATTTTCTTCTCCGGGTCATGCTTGTCCATAATATCGCCGTGTTTCTTCACCAGTTCTTCCATATACCATGCTTTCTTCATGGTACGGAACCATTCTTTTTCGTCAAACTGTGTCGCGCTTCCCTTGTCATCCCATCCGCCCGGATGCACATAATAATGTAAGGACAGCCCGTCCATCAGACCATGCAGTTCCTTCTGCACATGGTCGTGAGTTGTGGAAAGCACCTGCTCTGTCCAGTGGTAATCATCCACATTGGCGCCGCAGCAGATTTTTGCAATTGGATTGCTGCTGTCATAATTTCTTACATAGGTCTGATATCTTCTATATAAATTACCGTAGTACTCCGGCGTCATATTGCCGCCGCATCCCCAATTCTCGTTTCCCACTCCGAAATAATCGATTTTCCAGGGTTTCTCCCTCCCATTCTTCCTGCGCAGATCTGCCATCGGCGACACACCGTCAAACGTCATATACTCTACCCATTCTGACATTTCCTGCACCGTACCGCTTCCTACATTTCCGTTTACGTAAGTTTTGCAGCCAAGCTGTTCGCACAGTTCCATAAATTCATGCGTACCGAAACTGTTGTCCTCCAACACACCGCCCCAATGTGTGTTTATCATCTTTTTGCGGTTTTCTTTCGGTCCGATACCGTCTTTCCAGTGATACTCATCCGCAAAACAGCCGCCCGGCCATCTCAATACCGGAATCTTCATCTCCTTTAATGCGTCTACCACATCCTTACGCATACCGTTTACATTCGGTATCTCCGAATCCTCACCTACATATAGTCCTTCATAGATACATCTTCCCAGATGCTCGGCAAAATGGCCGTAAAGTTCCTCATTAATCCGGCCCATCTTTTTGTTTTCATTAATTATTAATTTTGCCATTTCCTGCTCCTTCCCAAATATCTCATAAATATCCATAAATTAGTTTAGCTTAATTTAAATTTTATAGTATATAATAGCCTTTGGCAAGCAAATAAAATTAAAAAAAATCAAAAGTAATTTAGAAAAAATTTTTTTCTAAACTAATTTAATAAAAATCAAAAACACTATTGACAATACAAAATAAGTATTGTACACTTTTTACAGAAAGAAATGTTCCGAATACAAAAATTATACAAATTGACGAACATCAATTCTTTTACCAACTTATTACATGAAAGTCAATTTGTACATAATTTCGTATCATACATTTTTTTCTAAAATATTTGGCAAAACCAAGAACTACTTAGAATCTGCGGATTCAAAAGCAAACAAGGAGGAAAGAAACTATGAAAAAGAAATTAGTAAGCGCACTTTTAAGTGTTGCGATGGTTGCTTCTCTTTTACTGACAGGCTGCGGCGGCGGCGACTCTGCTGCAACAAACAGCGACAGCTCAGCCGGCACAGAAGAAGCAGCAACAGGAACAGAAGAAGCAGCTCCGGAAGCAAGCTCCACAGAAACATCCGTAATCGATGCAGGTGCAGGCGAAGGTGCAACAGAATTGGAATACTGGACATTCGTTGAACTTCACGGACAGCATTTCGAAACGATGCTTCAGAAATGGAACGAAGCTAATCCTGACAGACAGATTAAACTGAATGTAACGGTTATGCCTTACGATGATATGCACAACAAACTTCTGATTGCAGTTCAGACAGGCGAAGGCGCACCGGATATCTCCGATATCGAGTTAGGAAGATTCCCTGATTTCCTTGCAGGTGATGACGTACCGCTCGAGGCTTTGAATGACGTTGTTGAACCTTACATGGCTGATATCGTACAGTCCCGTTTGGAAATCTACAGCAAGGACGGCACAGTATACGGTTTCCCTACCCACGTAGGCGCTATGGTTGCTTTCTACAATACGGAACTTCTTGAAAAAGCTGGTATTGACTATACAACCATCAAGACATGGGATGATTTCAAAGAAGCCGGCATCAAACTGTATGACGAAACAGGCGTTTATATGTGTACAGCAGATACCTCCGCTACATGGCAGGAATCCATTATTCTTGCACAGGCTAATACAGACTTCGTAGATGCAGACGGTAATCCGCAGGTTAACTCCCAGGCTATGATTGACGGTCTTACAATGTTAAAAGATTTCCAGGATAACAACGTAATCGCTACCATCGCTGGCGGACAGCCGGATACAGATGAAGCGAGAGGCGAGTACAACCTTGAGAAATATGCATGTCAGTTAATGCCTCTTTGGGAAATGTCCAGATACACCAACTACATGGATCAGTTTGCAGGCAAGATTGCAATTGCTCCTCTTCCGGTTAAAGCCGGCGAGCCTCTGATGTCTGTCGGTGGCGGCGGTACAGGTACAGTTGTTACCAAGACTGCAAAAGATGTTCAGCTTGCAAAAGATTTCTTAACCTATGCTAAGATTTCTGCTGACGCTAATATCGAAATCTGGAACACATTAGGATTTGACCCTTGCAACATGGATGTTTGGGAAATGAACGATGTAACACACAATCCTGACAACCAGTTCGTAAAATACTTCGTAAACAATCCGTTCGATGTACTGAACGAAGTAAAGAGCGATATCAGGACAATTAAATCCGTTTCCGCAACACCTACTATCAACAATGTACTTTGTACAGTTACCCTGAACGCTATCTTTGAAGACGGTCAGGACGTAACAGAAGCTTTGAATGAAGCTCAGGAAATGATTGAGCAGGAATTACAGTAATCGCATACGCCAAATAATAGCGTCATGACACGCTGAAAACACTGCCATATATATGAAATATGATATATGGCAGTGATTTTATCCATAACACCTTTCCGAATCCGGCTGTGAGTTTGCGAAAGGTGCAACACAATAATAACCCATGCCGGAAGGAGGAAGATGGTATGCTCAAAAGATTTTTATATTCCAAAAAGGTAGCTCCGTATGTATTCGTTTTACCTTTCGTACTTACCTTTTTAATTTTTTGGCTTTACCCGCTGGGAAGCTCTTTTACAATGAGTTTTCAGGAAAGAATGATGGGGCAGCAGCCCAAATGGATTGGTTTCGACAACTATCAGAAACTATTAACCGATAAAGTATTCTTAAAAGCTGTATCTAACAGCGTAATATACATGATAGGGACTTTAGTTTTACTGATTCCCTTTCCCATGTTATTTGCAGTTTTAATCGATAACAAATTTATGTGGGGACAGAACTTCTTTAAATCTGCATTCTTTCTCCCTTCCCTTACTTCCGTCGTTGTAGCGGGTACCATTTTCCGTCTGATGTTCGGTGAAATGGAAACCTCTTTATTCAATCAGGTAATTGGATTGTTTGGCGCCGGACCGTTAAAACCCCTGAAATCTGCGGGATGGTCCATGGCAGCCCTGCTTATTATCGCCTGCTGGCGCTGGACGGGTGTCAATATGCTGTATTTCCTGTCCGGTCTGAAGGGAATCGATACGGAATATTATGAAGCAGCCTCCATTGACGGCGCGAACTCCTGGCAGAAATTCCTGTACATAACAATGCCTTTATTAAAACCTACTACTATCTACGTTTTAACTATCAGTATTTATGCCGGACTGGCAATGTTTACCGAAAGCCTTATGATGTTCAACGGTAACAACTCACCGAAGAACATCGGTCTTACGATTGTCGGATATCTGTACAGACAGGGTATTGAAAAGAGTAAACTGGGATATGCCGCTACGGTCGGTATCGTACTTTTAGTTGTAGCAATGGTTATTAATATTGCACAGCTGATTATGAACGGAACATTTAAGAAGGAGGATTGATTATGGGAACAGCTAACACAACTGCAAAAGACCCCGTAGGCGGCAAGACAAAAGTATTAATCACCAGAATCCTGCTTCTTGTATTTTTCATCATTCTGTTTTTACTGGTAATGCTTCCGTTCTACGCAATTACACTGGCATCCTTTAAGCCCGGTGCCGACATTATCAAATTCGGCTTAAACCTTGATTTTGACCTCTCTTCCATGAGCCTTAAGAACTTTGTTTACCTGTTTACCGGGAAACATTCTTACTGGATGTGGTTCAAGAACAGTCTAATCCTGCTTCTTGTTCAGGTAGTACTCGTTCTGTTAGTCAGCGCTTTCGTAGCTTACGGCTTCGCAGCTTACGAATTCAGGTTCAAAAATTTCCTGTTCGTCTGTGTTCTGTTAATTATGATGGTGCCCTTTGAAATCCTGTTGATGCCCATGTATGTACTGGTAAACGACCTGGGAATGTATAATTCCTTCTCCGCCATCATCATACCGGGTATGGCAAATGCATCCACCATTTTCTTCTTCCGGCAGTACCTGACCAGTATACCGAAGGCTCTTCCGGATGCGGGACGTGTAGACGGTTGTACAGAATACGGTATCTTCTTCCGTATCATCCTGCCGATTATGAAGCCTTCCTTCGCGGCAATGGCTATCTTAAACGGTATGAACAGCTGGAATAACCTGTTGTGGCCTTTCATGGTATTGGGCGACGGCAAGAAATTCACCCTTCCAATCGGTCTGAAAACATTGCTTACCCCTTACGGTAACAACTACGACCTGTTGATTGTAGGTTCCTTCTTCGCCATCTTCCCTATCTTCGTATTGTTCCTCTGCTTCCAGAGCTACTTCATCGAAGGTATGACGGCAGGCGCAGTAAAAGGTTAATCAATATATTACTGACATAATGCACCGGATATTGTATGGAAACCGTACAATATCCGGTGTTGTATATTGGCGCGGATTTCACTAAAAAGACTAAATTCATGCACTTCTGCAGATTGAACAGTTACATAAAATCCCAAAAAAATTAAAAATTAGTAAAACGGTTTACTAAAACGGTTCACTATGTTATAATGCTCTTTAGAGTTTCTTATCCGGTTACGGATAAAACGAAAGAGGGTTATATGGTATGGCGACTATACGCGAAATTGCGGCAGCATGCAATGTTTCCATTTCCACGGTTTCCAACGTTTTTAATGACAAGTCCAATGTCAGCGAAGACACACGGCAGAAAATATTGGATAAGGCAAAAGAGATGTCATACATTCCGAATTATATGGCCAAGAACCTGAAACGAAAAATGACCAAAACAATCGGTATCATCACGGAAGACCTTACTGTTTTTAACTGTGCCGAAATCGTGGACGGGATTAACGAGTTTTTTGATGAACAGGGTTATACATTCATGCTCGGGAATCTTCGTCTGTATAAAAAATACAGCAATGATTTCTACCATAAAGAAACTTATAAAAAGCGGGTAGAAACAGAATTAAACAAGATGAAAGCCAGACAAGTGGACGGAATTATTTATGTAGGAGCCCATTGCCGGAAAATAAATTATATTCCGCAGCATTTCCCGATTCCACTGGTCGTTGCTTATAGTTTTACCAGCCATCCGAACATCCCCTCCGTTATATTCAATGACGAAGAAGCCGCTTATCAGGCCGTCATGACCCTGATTAAAAACGGCAGCCGCAAAATCGGGGTGATAACAGGAGAACCCTTTAGTCTTCACACAAAGGAGCGGATGAAAGGTTACAGAAGAGCATTAAAAGATGCCGGCATTCCTTTCCGTAAGAATCTGGTACAGGATGGCAATTGGAGCAAAACCCAAAGTATACATGCATGCAGAAACCTGATGGAAGAATCTGTCAGCGCTATCTTTGCCATGAGCGATATAATGGCAGGAGGCGTATACGAGTTTACGGCAAAAGAAGAAATAGAAGTCGGTACAGATTTGGATTTGATTGGCTTTGATGACCGGGACGTGGCACAGGCGTATAATCCGCCGCTTACTACTATGGCGCTGCCTCTCAACCATATCGGACGTAAATCTGCCGAAATCATGACCCGGATACTGGAACATGGAACTGACAGTATACAGGACAGCATACACAAAATTAACTGCGACCTTATTCTCAGGGACAGCCTGAGAAAACCCAACTAAAATAATATATGAAACAGGAGAAAAAGAGTGAAAGATTTTTCAAATCTTTCGCTCCACAAGTTTGTGTCTGCGCTGCATCCACAAACTTAATATGCGCAACAAGCAGCGCAGAAATGAGGTAAATCATGAAAAAACTGGAACTCCTTCCTTTGAAGGATATACATTTGGATGACCCTTTCTGGAACAAATACACACGTCTGGTCACGAAACAAATTATTCCTTATCAATGGGAAACTTTAAACGACCGTGTACCCGATGCAGAGCCAAGCCACTGTATTTCCAATTTTCAGGTGGCTGCCGGATTAAAAGAGGGTACGTTCGAAGGTGCAGTATTCCAGGATACGGATGTTGCAAAATGGCTGGAAGCCGTAGCCTATTCCCTTTCCTACGAACCGGACAGCAGCCTTGAAAAAACGGCGGACGAGGTCATTGATTTAATCGGCAAAGCACAGCAGCCTGACGGATATATCAATACCTATTTCACGATTCTGGCCCCCGAACACCGCTGGAGCAATCTGCGGGAGGGTCATGAGCTGTATACTGCAGGACATCTGCTGGAAGCGGCCGTAGCCTATTATAAAGTGACCGGCAAAGATAAATTCCTGAATATCATGCGCAGGTTTGCCGATTTAATCTGTGATGTCTTTCATCAGGAAAAGTACAGCCGTGCCGTTCCGGGACATCAGGAAATAGAAATCGGCCTGATTAAGCTGTCGGAGGTAACAGGTGACAGAAAATATATGGACATGGCAAAAGATTTCATAGACAGGCGGGGGACAGAACCCAATTATCTCGTATCGGAACATGAGAATCCGCTTTGGTTCAGTATTTTTAAAGATGTGAAACCTTTTCTTCCTGAATATTCCCAATGCCATAGACCGGTACGGGAACAGGATTCCGCAGAAGGACATTCCGTAAGGGCCACCTATATGTACTGCGCCATGGCGGATTTGGCAGCGGCTTATGATGACAAAGAACTTTTTCAGGCGTGCGAACGGCTTTGGAATAACATCGTAGAAAAACGTATGTACATCACCGGCGGAATCGGCAGTTCCGGAGCATATGAACGCTTTACCACCGATTATGACCTGCCTAATGACTGTAACTATTCCGAAAGCTGCGCTTCCATCGGACTGGCGCTGTTCAGCCGCCGGATGGCACAGATTACCAAAAACGGCAAATATGTGGATGCCATGGAGCGGGCTCTCTACAATACCGTATTGGCGGGAATTGCCATGGACGGCAAAAGCTTCTTCTATGTCAATCCGCTGGAAGTATGGCCCGACAACTGCCTTAGCCATACCTCTATGGAGCACGTGAAACCGGTACGTCAGAAATGGTTCGGCGTAGCCTGCTGTCCTCCCAATATTGCGCGAACCCTTGCCAGTCTGGGCGAGTATATCTATTTCCGAAAGGAAGACGATTTCTGGGTGAATATGTATGTTTCCGGCGAGACTGCCATACAGACCGGAAAGGGGACGGTTACCATAACACAGAATACCCGGTTCCCGTTTGAAGGAAAAACCTGCCTTCACATTACATCGGATACCAATCATCCCTTCCGCCTTGCGCTGCATGTGCCGGCATATGCGGCAAACTTCACCCTGACCGCAGGAGGTGTCCGGATACAGCCGGAAATTACAGACGGTTATGCTTATATTGAAGACTATTTTAGCGATACGGATATCACAGTAACTTTTGATATGCCCGCGCACTTTACTTATGCCAATCCCGACGTACGGGCAGATGCTGGTAAAGCTGCCATAGAGAAAGGGCCCCTTGTATACTGTCTGGAAGAAGCGGACAACGGAAACCATCTGGCAAATATCTATATTGACACGAAGCAGCCTCTGGAGGAAGCATATGCGGAATCCCTCCTGGGCGGCACCTGCATCATAAAAGCAAAGGGAAAGAAACTATCCGCCAACGGATGGGATGAGCACACGCTTTATGCAGAGCATCCCCCTGTATCAGAGGATGTGGATTTACAATTTATCCCTTATTGCTATTGGGACAACCGCGGCGGCGGCGAAATGTCTGTATGGATGAAATATCTGCTGTAGCCAACGGCAGTTATACATTTTAATAAACGAACTATAAAGGAGGAGACAAGCAATGGCAAAAGCAAGAATGATTATCGACAAGGATTTTAAGATTGCAGAGGCAGATAAACGAATATACGGGTCATTTATCGAACATCTGGGACGTGCCGTATATAACGGTATTTATCAGCCGGGACATCCCGCAGCTGATGAAGACGGCTTCCGCAAGGATGTACTGGAACTGGTAAAAGAACTGGATGTACCCATTATACGCTATCCCGGCGGAAACTTTGTTTCTAACTTTTACTGGGAAGACAGCGTAGGCCCTAAGAGTGAAAGAAAACCCCGTCTGGATTTGGCCTGGCGTACTCTGGAAACCAATGAGTTCGGTTTGGGAGAATTTTCCAAATGGACGAAAAAGGCTAACTCCGATATTATGATGGCAATTAATCTGGGAACCCGCGGCATATCCGATGCCTTAAACCTGTTAGAGTACTGCAATCTTGATACGGACAGCTATTACAGCAATTTAAGAAAGAGCCATGGCGTCAAAGAACCGTACCATATCAAAACATGGTGCCTCGGCAACGAAATGGACGGTCCCTGGCAGATGGGGCACAAAACCGCTGTGGAATACGGCAGGCTGGCTGCGGAAACTGCCAAAGCCATGAAAACCATGGATGACTCCATTGAACTGGTTTCCTGCGGCAGTTCTAATGTAGAGATGCCTACTTTCCCAGAATGGGAAGCTGTTACCCTGGAGGAAACTTATGAATATGTGGATTATATTTCCCTTCATAACTATTATGGCAACGCAGAAAACGATACGGAAGATTTCTTCGCGAAAACACAGGATATGGAGCGCTTCATTCATACCGTCATCGCTACCTGCGACTATGTAAAAGCGAAAAAGCGCAGCAAAAAAACATTGAACCTGAGCTTTGATGAATGGAATGTCTGGTTCCATGCAATGCAGAGCGACAATGAGGAAATGCAGAAACGCCCGTGGCAGATAGCGCCGCACTTATTGGAGGACATTTATGATTTTGAAGACGCTATCCTCGTCGGCCTGATTTTAATTACCTTTTTACAACATGCGGACAGACTGAAAATGGCATGTCTGGCACAGTTAGTCAATGTTATTGCGCCCATTATGACGGAAAATGACGGCGGCGCGTGGAGGCAGACCATTTATTACCCGTTCCTTCATGCTTCCAAATTCGGACGCGGTACCGCGCTGCGCAGTGTTATCAACTCTACGAAACATGACAGTAAAAACCATGCGGATGTAACCGATGTAGAATCGGTCGCTGTGTACAATGAAGAAAAAGAAGAAGTAACTATATTCGCCGTAAACCGAAGCGTAAAGGAAGATGCCCTTTTTGAAGCGGATGTCAGATGCTTTGAGGGTTATCAGGTAATCGAATATCTGGCGCTTGAAAACGATGATATGAAAGTGACTAATTCCATTAACGGAGAAAAGGTAACTCCTCACAGCAAATCAGACTATGAACTTGCCGATGGTATTTTCACGACTAACATGAAGAAATGTTCCTGGAATGTCATCCGGTTAGGAAAAAAATAAAAAAAGGTAAGAAAAAGTAAAAAAAGTAAGAAAAAGTAAACAGTAAATCCCTGCACCGCTGAAACCAAATCCTGTTTTCCGTGTGCAGGGATTCTTATTGCAAATATCTTTTAACTATATCTTTCCTCCGTCCTATACTCCATTCTCCGTCTGTTCCATAATCGGACTGTAATTAATACGTACAGCAATATCCTGATTATAATTGCCGAATGTCTTTCCAAATATCGTCAGACCACCCACATGTTCCGCATTTTCCTCTACTTCCAGCTTAAACTTAATCGTACTGCGGAAATCAAAATCAAAATCCTTTATATTAATATCCGATACCTGCAGTCCGTCAATAAAAGTACCTTTCTTATTGATTACAAGAATCTTCAGCAGTCCATACTGATTCCAGTTCGGATACCACCAATCCGGTGTAAATATACCTTTTATGTTTCCAAAATCCCCGGGACTGGTCCAAAGCGCAACTTTTTTATCATTGATAATAAAAGAGATATCCGAAGGCCATACATCATTTACACCGGGAGCCTCTGAGCCGATTTCCAAAGAAATCGTAATCTGATCTATCTTCTGTCCGAAAGGTATGAAATTGGGAATCACATATTCTACATGGCCCCTCGTAAACCAAAGAATATCCGCATTATACCTGTCCGGATGGGAAAAATAACGGGTATCATCCACTTCGCCTATAATCGCCGTGTTAGACGCAAGACCGCAGGTCGGGAATACTTCATAATTCGAAAAATGTCCCACCTTCAAATCTGTCTGGTATACGTTCTTGAAATCTTCCTGTGCATCCAGCTCAATCAGTATCTTATCCAGACGCACCGAACATTTCTTTTGATTGCCATGACCCGCCGACTCATTCGTTACAACAATCAGCCCGCAGTCCTCCAGTTTCTTTATATGGCTTGTCAGCGCTCCATTGGTAATATTCAGCCTGTTGGCAAGCTCATTCATGTTCATTCCGTTATTTTCCAATAAAATTTTTATGATTTCTATACGGACTTCCGACCCTAATGCTTTAAAAATATCCAACCCTTCGTCCAATGATTTAATGTGTAACATATATTTCTCCTAGGTGTTATATATTTTAGATATAATTAAAATATTCTATAATTTATTATATCATTTTAGAGAAATTAGTCAATCATTTCTATTGCTTCTTCAGTCTGTCAGACCATTACTCCTTCCTACTCTCCGGCCGGTATTAAATAGCTGCTGACCGCATATACTACCTGTCCGTTATAGTCCAGTCTGGACCATCCCGTATTTACATTGATTCCGGTTCTTGTAACCACATCTCCATTCTTTATGGTCGCCACTATGGTGTCATCGTTCTGCGTACCCGGCTCGCTCCTGAGATTACACTCTATCTTAGGCGTAACAGACTCGTTCACATCCATATAAACAGAAGTATCCGGCTCTGTCTGTACATACCCCATATCTGTCGTTAAATAACTGCTGATGGCATAGAGTATCTGCCCGTTATAATCCACCTGCGACCAGCCGTTGTTTCCTATACCGGTACGCGTCACTGTCTCCCCATTATGCAGAACCGCAACAATGGTATCCTCTTTGGCAGAACTTGCCTCACTCCGGAGATTCGTTACATTTTTTGCTGTCACCACTTCATTGACCGGCTGATAATCGGAAACCGGCCCCGTCACCTGAGGCTGATAATCTAAATCCGTAGTCAGGTAACTGCTCACTGCATATACCTTTTCTCCGTTATATTCCAGTCTGGACCATCCATTTGCCGATATGCCGGTCCGGACCGCTGTCTCCCCATTTGTCAGCTTTCCTACTATGGTCGCGTCATCTGCGGTACTTGGTACGCTGCGCAGATTCGTTTCTATTTTTGCAGTGACTTGTTCATTTACCTCCGTCATATTCAACAGCGCCTCCGGGTCCGCCTCCACCGTTTCATAGGGAGTATCATCCACCGCCTCGGCCGCCTCACTGTAACTGAAATAAGCCACATTCATATCCACGCCCTTTCCGATTCCCGGTACCGTTCCCTGACTGGTATACTGCCACATTTGATGAGTTCCGGTATAACTGGATGCCGCTGTCTGCGGATAAGGCACATCCGGATATTGGGATACCCAGATTTTATATCTGGATGCAAGCCTGTCCGTGTCCCACAGCACATTCCCCTCCATTTCATTCTTCGACGCATAAAACATAGGCGTATAGCCTTTTTCCTGTATATAATCAAGAAAAGCAATGGCACAATCGCTCCTCAATGCTTTATCCATCCCATACTGTCTGCTCTCCGCAGACTGAAAACCTTCACAATTATATGCCACCGGATAAGTAATCGGATATCGGGAAATAAATCCTGCCACCCATGCAGCTTCTTCCCTTGCTTCTTCTTCGGATACCGCAGTAGAAAAGAAATATGCCCCCAGCTTAATTCCCGCTTCTTTGGCCTGCTGCATATTATACTTCGCCAAAGGGTCCTCCATAATGACTCCCGTCTTCTGTGTACGGTAGCCGAGCCGGATTATGGCAAACTCCACTCCTGCACCGGCCGCCTGCTCCCAGTCTATGGTTCCCTGCCACTTGGCTACATCAATGCCAAAAGAAATATCCCCTGTCTCGTTGGCTCCCTTTATCACCGCACTGATATCTGTCTGTGCACCCGCTCCGTCTTCCTTTATACTTTCTGCTTCCTGCGGGTCTTCCTCGTCATCCATCTCCGCAACTTCGGCTGCTATCGGTATATCCCCATCCTCTTTCGTATCTTCTTTTTTATCCTCTGCTTCCTGAATGTTTTTCTCATCTTCTTTCGATATCTCCTGCACGATTATTTCCTGACGGACGGCTGTCTCTTTCTCTGCCTCTCCGCAGCCGGAGCAGAACAATGCACTTATCAGTACAGCGTTGGCAAATAGAAGTCTGCTGCCTCCTGTCTTTAAAACAGTCCTTGTATATTTTTCTTTGTCTTTGCTTTCGGTATTCCTGCCCATTTCTCTCCTCTTTCCTGTATCATCCCTGTTCCCTGTTTATTCCTTCTTTATTACAGCCATATTATATAACACACTTCCTTTATCTGTACACAATCATAATAAAATCCTTAGAAATTCTTCAGAATTTGTCCTCCGAATTATTCATTTTTCTCTCCTAATATAAAACCAATACAAAATATATGAGTCTGGCATGAAGATTTTTTCCGACAGATTCCGTTATTATATTTAAATACGCACAAAGGAGGCAGATTATGAAATATATCACATTTACCGTACCCTGTTACAATTCCGCCGCTTACATGCGCAGATGCATCAACTCGCTGCTTGTTTTTAAGGATGAAGCAGAGATTATTATTGTGGATGACGGCTCCACGGACGCTACGCCCGAAATTGCCGATGAATATGCCCTGCGCTTTCCGGAAACAGTCAGGGTCATCCATAAGGAAAACGGCGGCCACGGTTCCGGCGTCAATGCTGGTCTTGCAGCCGCAGAAGGCTTGTACTTCAAAGTTGTGGACTCCGATGACTGGCTGGACGCACGCTCTCTCCAAAAAGTCCTTTTCCGAATCATGCATTGGGAAAGAGAAAAGAATCCCGTGGATATGATTGTCTGTAATTATGTCTACGACCATTTGTATGAACACAGAAAAAAGTCCATGTCATACCGCAATGTATTTAAGGAAGAACAGGTGCTTGGATGGAACGATATCGGTATGTTCTCCCCCTCCCAGTATCTTGTTATGCACTCTCTTATTTTCCGTACCGATGTACTCAGGAAAAGCGGAGTGACTCTGCCGGAACATACCTTTTATGTAGATAACATTTTCGCATACCGTCCGCTGCCTTATGTGAAAAGCATTTATTATATCGATACCGATTTATATCACTATTTTATCGGCCGGGAAGACCAGTCAGTGAATGAAGAGGTTCTTAAAAAACGTATCGACCAGCAGATATATGTAACGAAAATCGTTGCCGACTGCGTGGATATACAGAAGGTAGCAGAACAATATCCCAAGCTGGCGAAATACATGATGAGAAATATATCCATTATGCTGGCTATCTCTTCCATCCACCTGCTTCTGATTAATTCCGATGAAGCATGGAGAAAAAGAAGCGACCTATGGAATTATATAAAGTCCCATCACAGGAGTATGTACCGGCGGCTCCGCTATACCACCCTAAGCGGATTTACTTTCCTGCCAGGCAGAACAGGAAGATTCGTAACAGTAACAGGATACCGTACTGCCCGGAAAATATACCAATTTAATTAATGGAAAGGTCTGTGTATGATATGGAAAAATTATATATCGCTTTGGTAGATACGCCCGGACTTTTCGCATGGATGATACGGAAAGTAATTAAAATCAATTATATCCATGTCGTTTTGTCCCTTGATAAAGGACTGCGGGAAGCGTACAGTGTCGGCAGGAGAAATCCCTTCCTTCCCTTTTTCGCCGGTTTTGAAAAGGAAGACCTGCTTCAGATATCACGCGCATTCCCTACGGCACGCTATAAAATTTACAGCATACCGTGCACAAAAGAACAGAAAACACGGATTATGCTTCAGCTTACGGAAGATTACCGGAAGCGCTTTCATTACCATTATTGTATTATAGGACTTCCGTTTCTGCTTATGGGAAAATCTTTTTATCAGAAAAACCATTACACTTGTTCCTCTTTCATTGCAAGAATACTGGAGGAAAACGGAGTACTTACCTTTTCAAAACATTTTTCACTGGTTACGCCGAGGGATTTTTACGAATACGATTCCGAAGATATCATATTCGAAGGCCCCCTCCGCATGTTAAGGAGCTGCTTATGAAACTAAAAAAACAAACCGGAAAACTCATAAACAAGGGAATCCAGCCACTGTCCTTTTTGTTTTTCATGCTGCTTACCTTCTATATTATATTCAGCAAAAACGATGTGCGAACCATTTACGCCGCCATAAAGACCCTGCACCCTCTCGCTCTTATCCTGACAGCCGCCTGCGCTGTATTCTACGTTTGCGCGGAAGGTTTTATGATATGGTATCTTCTCCTTGCTGCCGGTAGGAAAACCCGCCTGTTCCAATGCTTTGGATACTCGTTCATCGGCTTTTTCTTCTCCGGCATTACACCTTCCGCTACCGGAGGCCAGCCGGCACAGCTTGTTATTATGAAAAAAAACGGCATCCCTCTTGGAGATGCCACTCTTACTCTGATGACCGTTGCTCTGTTGTACAAACTGGTTCTGGTTCTTATCGGCGCAGGATTGCTCCTTTTCTGGAAAGACGGGCTTCATACCTATTTAGGCAGCTATACCGCCCTATACTGCCTCGGCCTGTGCCTGAACCTGCTATTGGTCATTCTGCTTCTGCTTGTTATGTTTCATGGGGAATGGCTGGAAAAACTTCTTCTTTCCGCAGAAAAAATCGGTATCCGTCTCCGCCTCTGCAAACCTTCCCAGCAGAGAGCTGCTGCCTTTCACCGTATCGTTACCGATTATCAAAGCACATTCCGTTTTTTTCTTTCCCATAAATCCAAAATCCTGTTCGTTACTTTCTGCACCTTTTTGCAAAGATGCAGCCTGTTTCTGCTGCCCTGTCTTATCTACCGCGGAATGGGACTGAACGGATTCCATGTCCTGACTATCCTGGCCTTGCAGGCTTCCGTTTATATCTCTGTGGACATGCTCCCCCTTCCAGGCTCACAGGGGATTTCGGAACTCATGTACCACACTGTTTTTGCTTCCGTCTTTACCGGAGACACCCTCACCGCCTCCATGTGTATCACAAGAGGCATCAGTTTCTATTTCCTGCTGATTCTGGGAGCTGTCATTTCATACCGGACCTTTTGTTTCCGGAACAGACTGCCCCTGCATTCACAAATATAAAATATTACACCCACAGCAGATACACAAGCGTCAAAATCAATCCCGTGCAGAACAGCAGAAGCCCAAACGAAAGACTCCTCCCGATAATTGTACTGTCTTCCGCAAGTTCCTCATGCTTCAATGCCAGCTTATGCTCATATTCCTCCTTACGGGGAGCCTTTTTCCATACCGTGCGGTTCAGCAAATGAACTACATGGTCCATCTCCATACCTATTGCATGTGTAAGGAAATTGCCCTCTTTTAATTCATGCGGTATCTTACTGTCCTTATAAATGGTTTTCCTTAACAGCACTACAATACCGTCCGGTAAACTGTCTAAAATCCGGCAGACTACTCCGAATATCATCGGCAGTACTTTTAACAGCAGCGGGCGGTAAACCGCTTCTTCCAAATCCCAGTATTTATTCCAGCGGTCTGCATATACCGTTTCATTCCCTTCTTTCTTCATCATCCCTTTCCTGATAAGAACAAGATAAATGATAAGACCGATTAGAATCGAAACTAACGCACCCTTCAGATTTGTAATACTAAAATACCGTATCGTGCTTTCTGCGGCCGAATGCATGAAATCCTCACCCATATCTGCAATTTTGTCCATTATCATACCCGGCAGGATACCCATGACAGGAAACAGCAGAGCGCCTGCTGTCAAAGCTGCAGCGCTTACTTTATTCATATATGTCCCACGCATTGCGTCATATTTTTCCTGCAATGCACTGTCCCGATTCTTCTCTATGAACAATGCCACATACAGTTTTAACATATATGCTACTGTACAACCGCCGCTGATTAAGAAAATCCATTCAATCCCTTTCATAGCGCCCACACTCAGAAAACTTTCACTTATACGGCCTATCTGAAGCGCTTCCATATATTCCACAATACTCTCATGGATTAATGTCTTGCTGACATACCCGTTCCACAGCGGAATACCGCCAATTCCCATAGCTCCCATCAGAAAAATGAAATGTAGCAGCGGTTTCTTACGTCCGAATCCCCTGATTTCATTCAAATCCAGCTTATGGATGTTCATATAAACGACGCCTGCCGCCATAAACAGTACCAGCTTAAACAGAGAATGATTCACCATATGGAGCAGCGAACCCCTTACTGCCAGACTGTTCTCATCCCCCAGCAGACCCTGCATTCCGATTCCTACAAGAATAAATCCAATCTGGGATACCGAGGAACAGGCCAGCGTACGTTTCAGATTCACGGAAAACAGCGCCAGCACCGCACCTACCGTCATTGTTATTACGCCGATTACCAGAATCAATGTACCCCATTTTCCATCATGCAGAAAGATATTGCAGCTAAGCACCAAAATACCGAAAATTCCGGTTTTCGTTAAAATACCGGACAGAAGCGCACTTGCCGGAGCCGGAGCAACCGGATGTGCCTTTGGCAGCCATATATGCAGCGGGAACGCTCCTGCTTTCGCACCAAATCCAAACAGCATACATGCTCCTGCGATATATAGTTTCTTCCTTTGTACTTCATATTCCATTCCTGTACCGCTCATAATATCCGCACACATTTCATACAGATTCAGCATGGTCAGGGTACCTGTCGTATGATACAACAGGAAAATTCCCATTAACATCACCAGACCGCCCATAACCGCCACTGCCAGATAGGTTTCCGCCGCCCGCAGCGAATCCGCCTTTTCATCATGCGCCACCCATACATAAGAAGTAAAGGACATTAGTTCAAAGAAAATAAACGTTGTATACAAATCTGCCGACAAAAATATGCCCATGGTCGCCCCTAACGTTACCAGCATGAACAAATAATACCTGTTCCGATTCTTATACCGGGCAAAATATTCTCTGGAGAACAGCGTAGATAACAGCCACATAAACGATGCAATCAATCCATACAACACCCGGAATCCGGAATATACGACAAGATTCATCCCCATACCGCAAAACTCCGGAATCCGGAAAACAAAAGGGTTATATCCAAATACCTGTTCTGCGCTGCCGGAAATGCCATGGGCCTTGTACGATACAAAAGCCACATACAGCATTGCCGCAAATTCCAGCGTCACAATTACATCCGCGGCATAGTCCCTGACCGTTTCGTTCTTCCTCCCAATCAAATAAGAAATCCCTGCGCCAACCATCGGAAAAAATACCAAAAACCCTAACATCAAATTTCCTTCCATATGGCACCTCCTAACTTTCAATAGACTCCGTTCGCTACATCTCCGAAAAATTTCACGGCCGGCCCGGAGAATAATCCGAACACTACCATCATCACCGTAAATACTGCCAATGGCACAAGCATTTTCCAATTCGGGTCTTTTACGCCCTCCAGCTTCCCATCATCAAAATCCGCTGCCGGGAAAAATGCCCTTATCACAATCGTCAGCATATAAATTGCCGTAAGCAGAGCTGACAGCAGCAGACAGCCGATACCGAAATAAGCAAGCGTTTCTCCGCTCTCTACCACTGCGTATGCCAGATTCCATTTACTGATAAAACCTGCCAGCCCCGGCACACCCATAAGCGCCAGCGCCGACACGGTAAACGTACCGAACACCCATGGCATCTTTTTTCCCATACCGTCCAGCTCATGGACATAATGCTTATCTGTCTGGTGCATGATTGCTCCGGCGCAGAAAAAGGAACAGATTTTCATAAACGCATGAAATACCATATGGGAAAGCGCCGCCATCATTCCGAGAGGAGTCATAATTACCGCACCGAACAGAATATACGACAGATTACTTATCGTGGAATATGCCAGCCGCCTCTTGATATGTGTCTCTTTCACCGCCCTGCTGCATCCGTAAACAATCGTAAACATAACCACGGCCATCGTTGCATACTGTGCCCAGGTCCCCCTTAAAAATTCCGTACCAAAACTGTAATAAGTAAGACGCAGTATGGCAAAGGCCCCGGCTTTCACTACCGCTACCGCATGGAGCAGTGCCGTTACCGGAGTAGGCGCCACACCCGCCTGCGGCAGCCATGAGTTAAACGGGCAAATCGCCGCTTTTACACCGAACCCCATAAAAGCAATCACATAGACCCAAAGCAAAGTGTTCGCTCTATTGCCGATTTTCGCCGTATCCAGTACACCGCCAAGCACAAAATCAGTCGTACTTCCATATATGATAATAAAAATCAGACCGATAAAAGCAAAGGCTGCCCCTCCCAGCGAATAATACAGATACTTACGGCTTGCCAGTATTGCTTCCCTCGTAAGCGTATGCATTACAAGAGGTACCGTTACCAAAGTCAGCAGCTCATAAAAGAAATACATGGTCAGCAGATTGCCTGCCAATGCAATGCCGAGCGTAACCCCATAGGTCATTGTATAAAACATAAAAAATACCGTTTCATGTTCTTCCTTTGTCATATATTCAAATGCAAACAATGTAGCAAAAGGCCATAAGAACGAAACTAACCCGGCAAACACCATCGCCATTCCGTCCACCTTAAAAGCAATGGTCAGATTTCCTGTAAAATTAGCCAGTACGAACCGCTCCTCCGGACTGTTAACGAGCAATGACCATACAAATAAAGTATTCAATACCACCAAAGTTTCCAAAAACACTTCCATGTGCCTTCTCTTTTTGAAAGGAATCACAGGCACCAACACGCCGGCTGCAATCGGCAATAAAATGACTGTCAACAGCATAACTTCACTCATACTCTGCCTCCTCCCTAAAAAAGTCCCGATACGATTTCGGAAATATAAGCCGCCAACGGATTCGGAAACATACCTGATATTACTGCCAGTACAGCTAAAATAACTAACGGCACCAGCATAAAGGGCGAAGCTTCTTTTTTCAGGGAAAAGAATAATTTCTTCGCTTTTTCTTCCTGTCCGTCATATAAATAACCCGAACCCGGGAAAAATCCTTTCATTGTAAGCGGCAGCAGATAACCTGCCGTAAGCAGCGCACTAATCAGCAACACCACAGGACCGAGCCAGGAAAATACCGGAATACCGGAAGCAAGCGCTCCCTCCGCCAGATACCACTTACTGATAAATCCGCTGGCAGGCGGTATACCGATAAGTGCAAGCGAAACAAATGTATAACACCACATCGTTACCGGCATTTCTTTACCGATACCGCGCAGCTCATCCGCTTTTGTTTTTCCGGTTTTATGGATAACCGCTCCGACTGCAAGGAACAGCCCGCACTTTATAACGGCGTGGAATACCACATGGAGAAGCGCTCCCTCCACTGCCGTCGGATGCAGTAAAGATAAGCCAAATAAAATATAGGAAAGCTGGCTCACCGTAGAATACGCCAGTCTCTTTTTCAATACATTCTCCCTGTATGCCAGCATGGAACCCATAAACACCGTAACTAACGCCAGAATCATCCAAACCGTCTGCACCCAGCTCCCACGTATAAAATCCGCTCCGAACATATAAAAAACTACACGGATAATGCCCAGTACACCGGCCTTTACAATGACTGCGGACAATACTGCACTGGCCGGAGCCGGAGCCACCGGATGAGCCGCAGGCAGCCACGCATGAAGCGGGAACATACCCGCCTTTACGCTGAAGCCGATAATCATAAAAAAGGATACTATGAGAAGAAGATTTTCATTTCCGGGCACCAGTGTCCGGTCCAACACTCCTCCTGCCGTAAAAGTAAGCGTATTGCCATACCGATACAGAAAATACAGTCCAAACAGCGCCATATAAGCTCCGCAGAAAGAATAAAACAAGTATTTCAACCCTGCCATGACAGCCTCCCTGCTCCTTGTATGCAGAACAAAGGGCATGGACAGCAGAGTCATTAATTCATAAAACATATAAAAAGTAACGAGATTACCGGAAAAGCCCAATCCTATAAGTATACCGAATACCATCAGATAGTACCCGTAAAACCGTTTTTCACCCTCTTCTTTCTTTCCGTCTGCAGGTTCCATATAAGAAAAAGCAAAAAAACCGGCCAGTTCCCATACCACAGTCACTACTGCCGAAAACAGCAACCCAAGCGAATCCGGCTTCAGGTAAATCGGCAGGGCTTTAGATAACTGGAACAATATCACTGCCTGACCTTTCACATGAAACAGCGCATACACCACCGAACAGCCCGTTATCACCAGCAGGGCTCCCGTCACTCCAAGCAGCAGTTTTCTATTTTTCGGTTCCTTCACCACCAATAATAGGAATCCCGTGATGATAGGAAATATTATCGGAAACAGCATTGCAACCATCATATCTACCTCTATTCCGCAGTATGTTTCACCATACCGCTATGCAAACATATTCAGACCCCATCCAATCAAATCCACAATCGGCTGCGATAAGACGCCCAGGAAAACATTCAATACGATAAAACATATCAGCGTTACCGCATATACTTTATTCTCACGCCACGTCACCGTAGGATACTCCGTATTTTCTACCGGCGTGTAAATACGGATGACTGTCTTCATAAAATAAATCGCATTCAGAACCGTACTGATTCCCAACACAATTAAAGCCGGAAACATTTTCCCATCATTCTGAACCGCCGCCTGGGAAAACAGCAGCTTGCTGATAAAGCCGGAAAACATAGGCACGCCTACCATAGACAGCGCACCCGCCGTAAAGGTCGCCCCCGCTATCTTATTCCGGTATCCGGAACCCGTCAGCTCTATGAATTTCCTGCTGCCCCCCGATACGTCGGTAAGTCCGATTGCGGCAATGAAAAGCAAAGATTTCGTAGCCGCATGGGAAAGCACATGAAATACCGAAGCCACCATTCCTACCTGTGTTCCCAGACCAACGCCCATATAGATATAGCCAATCTGCGCAATGGAAGAAAAGGCAATCATCCGCCGCACATCATTCTCCTTTATCGCGCTCAGTGAGCCAAAGACCATCCCCATCAGCCCGAATATGAATAAAATATCTATAATCCTGCTGTCGCAGAATGTGTCGAAACCTATGACGCGGTAAATAATTTTAAACAGCAGGAATATATATCCTTTCGAAACAAGGCTGGAAAGAATTGCTGCCGAGGAAACCGTGGAATACCCGTAAGCATCCGGAAGCCATGCATGAAACGGAAACAATGCACTCTTAATGGCAAGACCGACAGAGATAATTGCAATCGTTACCATCAATGGCACATGGAAACTTCCACCAGCACCCGAAAGATATATGCCTGTTACCTGCTCCTTAATATTGGACATTAACAGATGTCCCGTCATATCATACAGCATACAGAGTCCGAGCAGGAACAGACCGGAGCCTAACAGACTCATAATCATATACCGTACTGCTGCTTCTATGGTACGGCCGTTCTGCCTTATCATAATGAGGCCGCAGGCAGAAATCGTGTTGATTTCCACAAACACATATGCCGTAAACAGGTCATTGGTATAGATTAATGCAAGAAGGGAACTCAGCATCAAATCTGTTAATATGTAATACAGATTACGTTTTCCCTCTTCTACCTCCTGTATCAGCTTATGCTTTCCGCCCATCAGGGAAAGAAGCATGATGACACAGAAAAATAATGCCATACCCGCTTCCAACACTCCTATCCGCAGTTCATTGCCCCACGGAGCCGGAAAACGTCCCATTACATATACATAAAATTCTCCTGTCCGCACCGTGAACAGAAGCACTGCCGCCGACATCAGGATATTTATGCAAAGCACTGCTGTATTGATTCTCTTTGCACTCTTCCCTTTCAGCGCAGAACTGATGATTCCCGCAAACATACAAAGCATAATGGAGAAACAGGGAAAATTCTGCACCAATTCCATTTGTCCCGTCATCTTTTATAGCCCCTCCTTCTTCAGCTGCAGGGATATTTCATCCAAATCCAGCGTGTGATATCTTTTATACAACCGTATGGTAAGTGACAGCATAAGTGCAGAAACGGACACGGATACCACAATACCAGTCAGCACCAGACCGCTTGGAACCGGATTGATATAGGCTTCTACACTTTGCACTCCATCCACTACAATGGGCGCTACTCTGCCGCTGATATATCCTTTTTCCGCTAAAAACAGATATACTGCCGTATCCATGATATTCAGACCGATTATCTTCTTTATTAAATTGCTCTGCAGCAGCAGATTTCCAAAACCAATTACAAACAAGAGAATTGCAACGGCTTCTCCATAATTTGAAAACAGACTGCCTCCCATTTTAAATCCACTCCTTTCCCATTACCTCTGCATAAAACCACAGGGTAATCCGCTTACAGACCGCCTCTCCGGAATAAAGCATAAAAAGCATACATCGTACATGCCACTTCTATACCCACACAGATATTAATGGGGAAAATAATACCCGCACTGATAATATGTCCGGGAATCCCAAGCGGAATATGGTTTTCCAATCCGTTCGCCCCCATTACATAATAATAAATCCCAATCAGCCCATACATACAGAGCGCCGTCACCTTAGCCACTTTGTAAACTTCCTCGTTAAAGAAACGCTGTGTTTTCTTAAAGCCAAATGCACTGACATATAAAATCAGTCCGGCTCCCATGGCCGCCCCGCCGGAAAAACCACCGCCGGGTGACAGATGCCCGTTTAAAATAATATAAATACCGAAAATGAAAATAATCGGAACCAGAATCGTAGCCACCCCTTGCAAAACTGCATCGTTTTTCGGTTCAAAACGCCGGTCGTTCTGAAGCTCCCGTTTCTTTAACTCGGCATCTTCCACCATCAGCATAATCATGACACAGCAGGTAGCAATAAAAAGCACATTCGTTTCGCCAAAAGTATCAAAAGCACGATAAGTCAGAATCATACCCGTAACCACATTTACGGCTCCTGTTTCCTGCATACCGCTTTCGATATACCTTCTCGCCACTTCATTATTATCAGGATTTAACGCATTTCCCGTAGGCGGCAGATAAGAAACAGTGATAATCAGCATGGCCCCCAGCACAATACAGAAAACCACCGCCATAATTTTGTAAAACCAACGGAAAAATAACAGCGACTTATTTCTTTTTTTATCATAGACCTTGTCACGTATCATCTGTTGTTCTTCCATACGTTCCTGAATCGTCGCTTCCTCTTCCTGATATTCTTCCTGCGGCTGCATCTCCACTTTCCCCACATAAGGGTCCTGACTTCCGGATAACCACCGGAAGAAATGAAAAGCCGCCGTTTTTTGGTATTCTTCCTCTGACTTCAGCTTACTCATTGCCATTCCCGCCTTTCTCTCCATCCGCTTCTTCTTTCAGTTCCTCGATTGCGTGTATTTTCTTAAGCGTTACAAAAAAAAGCACACTGGTGACACCCGCACCTACTGCTGCCTCTGTGATAGCCAAATCCGGCGATTCCAAACAAATCCATATAATAGACATCACAAGACTGTAGGACATAAAAATCATAATGGAATTCAGTAGTTTTTTGGAAAAACTAACAGAAATCGCACATACCACTAAAAATCCGAGTAAAATATATTGAAATACCTGCATAAATAATCCTCCTGCTCCCTATCCGTCCTACTGCCGCTGCGCCTTTGTAAGCTCCCCGTCCTCTGTCAGTATCATATCCGTTTCACAAAATTCACTCAGTTTTTCATTCGTAGATACTTCCAGTCTGGCTATCAGATGGGAAGAAACCGGAGAAGCCAGCCAAAGAAATGCCACAATCAGAATCATTTTCAGTGTAGTAAAATTAACTCCTGAAAAAATCATAAGCCCTATCAGGGAAATACTGATTCCCAGAGTATCCCCCATAGCTGCCGCATGCATCCGGTTCAGCACATACTTCATATGGAAGATTCCGAATATTTCTACAATAAATATGAAAAGCCCGCATAAAAGCACCACGGTTCCAACAATAAAACGTACCCATTCAATGATTCCCATTCTCCTGCTCCTCCCTTGCGCTTTCATTCTCTTTATGTACACCCATGTACACTTTAGTCAGGACAATTACCGCCAGAAAACTTATCATCGCATAAATAAGGCAGATATCCACCAGATATCCTTCCTTTAATAAAAGCGCCAGTATTGCAATCATAACCATAACCATGGTGCCCATCATATTAACTGCTACAATCCTATCCGCCACACTTGGACCTTTCACAGCCCGTATCAGACAAAGGAATACCATCAGCGCAAGAAAAATTAACGCTCCCACGAAAACGGTCCGGTATGCCATTTCCAGCGCTGTCAGTTCACCCGTTACCACCATGCCATCCACATCCTTTCTTTTTCCCTTTCCTGTATTTTGGTTCTTTTTTTCTAACTTTTTGTTTTTTCTAATTTTTCCAGCAATTCCACAAATACGGAATGATTCATTCCCTTCGCCAGTTCTTTATCCAGACAATGCACCACATACTCATCATCTTCTAATGTAACCGTTATCGTTCCCGGCGTTAAAGTAATGGAATTGGCGAGCACCACTCTTGCCTGTTTCGTTTTCAGATTGGTCTTAAACCGGACAAGAACCGGCTCTAATTCATATCTGGAAGCAGTCATCAGCTTGATGACCGCAAAATTTGCTTTTATGATTTCCCATACCAATACACAGATATACAGCAGAATGCATGGAATACATTTCATGTATGCAATATCCTTCCGTATACTGTAATCCATGAACCTGCAGATAAAAAGATACATTACGGCAGAAATTACCAAACCGAATACTGCCGTCTCTGCCGTTACCGTTCCGTTAAAAATAATCCATACCACGAAAAACAATATGTACATCTGCCTGTCCCTCCCTGTCATAGCTGCTTTCAAAGAAACGAACACCCGCTCCGCGAGTGTCCTGATTGTAATACTTATTTTGTTACTTCCCCAAGTTTGCTTTCCAATTCCGCTTTTGATAAAGCTCCCACGCTCGTTTCTACTGCTTCGCTGCCTTTAAAAATTATAAAGGTAGGGATATGCATGACACGGTATTTCTGTGCAATATCCATATTCTCCTCTATATTGCATTTACCGACTTTTACTTTCCCTTCATAAGCGCCTGCTATTTCCTCCACAATAGGCGCCATCATCTTACAGGGCCCGCACCAGTCGGCATAAAAATCCACCAATACCGGTATATCAGATTCCAATACCTCCGCCTGAAAGTTTTCTGTTGTGAATTTATGTTCCATATCTTTTACCTCACTTTCTGTTTTGCTGTTTTTTGTTTTCTTATTTTTCTTGTTTTTTCTGCTTCTTTTTTCTGTCGCTTTTTCCGTCGCTTTTCCTGTCCCTTTTTCCTGTCTTTACCTATCGTTCAATCACATACTTGCAAATGGCATTTCCCATGGAAGAAAATCTCTCTTCATATTCTGTCATAATGTTCCCTTCCATCATGCTCTCATCCCGATGCAAATCAAACGTAACCTTTTTCGTCCGCCATCCTGCCGGTTCCAGTTCTTTCAGGGCAAACTCGAACAAACCGATATTGTCCGTCTTAAATTCCAATTGTCCGTCCCTTTCCAATATCCTGTCATACCGGGCAAGGAATTCTTTTGATGGAAGCCGCCTTTTCGCATGTCTGTCCTTTGGCCACGGGTCGGAGAAATTAAGATAAATCCGTCCTACCTCTTCTGCATCAAACACATCCATGATTGTTTCCGCATCCATTCTTATAAAACGGACATTGGAAAGCGGTTCCGGCTCCTGTTCCATCTTCTGCACCGCTCTCAGTAATACGCTGGAATATTTTTCTATTCCTACATAATTAATATCAGGATGCGCCTTTGCCATATCCATGATAAACTGTCCTTTTCCCATACCTATCTCAATGTGTATAGGATTAGTGTTCCCAAAAATCTCCGGCCAATTCCCTTTTTGCTCTTCCGGATTGTGGATGACAAACCCGCTTTCACCGATAACTTCCCTTGAACCTGCTATATTCCTTAACCGCATACCGCTTACTCCTTTTCTCCGAGCCTTATTTTACACCTTTTGGAAAAAAAATAAAAGAGCGGATTTTGCGATTTATTTAAAAAAAATTTCATTTATTTTTCATAAAATCAGTTTGGTTTTCGCCAAAAATAGTGTATTATTAAAAGTACTTATTTTTTAAGCATGATAGGAGTATTCATAATGAAATTACCTTTAAGAACTAAAAAATACAAGAATAAAATAAAAATCTTAGCGTTTTCTTTATACATATTCTGTTCTGCTTTTTTTAGCTGCACCATATATCCGTATGCAGCCAGTTTAGAAGAGCTGACTACAGAGATGGAAAACCGGAAAGCGCTTCCCGTGGAATCCAATGAAATAGAAAACTGGCCCAAAGGTCCCGCCGTAAGTGCGGAGGCCGCTATTGTGATAGAAGCCAATACCGGAATCATCTTATACAGCAAAAACATCCATGAACAGCTCTATCCGGCCAGCACCACCAAGATTCTTACCTGTCTGATTGCCGCAGAGACTTCTTCCCTGGATGAAATGGTTACTTTTTCCGAAAATGCCGTATTCTCCATCCCCCGCGGCAGTTCCCACATGGGTATGGATATGGGACAGGCTCTGACCATGGAAGAAGCTCTCTATGGTATCCTTGTAGGTTCTGCCAACGAAACAGCAAATGCAGTGGCGGAGCACATCGGCGGCAGCATTGAAGGCTTTGCCGATATCATGAACCAAAAGGCGGAAGAGTTAGGATGCACGGACTCACATTTCGTAAATCCTAATGGATTACATGACGATAACCATTATACATCCGCTTATGATTTGGCTACCATCGCCCGCGCCTTTTTCCAAAATGAACTTTTGGCCAAAATGTCAAATACGCCTACCCGCCATTTTGAACCTACCGATACCCAGCCTGATGATTTCATCCTGCGCACCCATCATCGAATCGTAACCGGTGAATACCAATATGAGGGACTCATTGGCGGCAAGACCGGATATACGGACATGGCCCGCCAGACTCTTGTTACCTGTGCGGAGCAGAATGGTATGCGTCTCATTTGTGTTGTCATGAAAGAGGAATCGCCCAGTCAGTTTACGGATACCATAGACTTGCTCAACTACGGATTCAGCAATTTTGAAGTGGTGAACGTAGCGGAAAACGAAACAAAATACAACATTGAAAATGCCGATTTCTTTCAGTCTGAAAATGATATTTTCGGCAATTCCAAACCGATTCTTTCTTTAAATAAAGACAGTTATCTTATACTGCCAAAGACCACTTCCTTTGAGGATATCCAATCTTCCATTTCCTATGATGTGGAAGATAAGAATCAGATTGCCATTATTGATTACAGTTATAACGGCGTATATGTGGGAAGCGCTTCCATTGATGCGGCAGCCGATATTTCCTCCTATGATTTCGATACACCGGCTGAACCTGCGGCTGTTTCTGAAGAGAAAGAAACAGAAGAAGAGAATGTTATCTTTGTAAATGTGACCAAAGTACTGCTCTGCGTCCTCGCCGGAGCGGGTATTCTCATTCTGTTTTTTGTTATCAAATCCATGATTCAGAATTACAGCTTCGCCGGAAGAAGAAATTATAAAGCACGCTATAACAAGAGAACCCGGTACAGGTATAAAACCAGGCGGGATTCACAGCCGCCCCGATACGATGACTACGATTAGACCACTCTTTGGAGTTCCGAAACCGGAACTCCAAAATCTGCGTTTAATTCGACAGCAGCTGTAATTCCAGCTGGTTAAAGTCATATTCATTTTGCTCAAAATCATGAAAGCCATTCCCCAGATATTTTCTGGAATCCTTATACCCGTTTTTAATTGCCGCAATCATCCATCCTGTAAAGTTAGCCGCCTTCACCTTCTGTTTCTGGTAAATTTCATAAGCATTCTTTACCCGTTCAAAATCATTCTCTGCCGCAACCGCAATCGCTTTAATATCTTTCACGCGCATATCCTCATTTTCCAGCAGGTTATCAATCTGCTCCACTACGCCCATATCTGCGGTAACTGCAGGCGCAATCACAACCTCCGATTCCACCAGCTCCGCCATGCCGCTCGTCAGCTTCACGATAAAGGAAACCTCATATACCTTCCCGCCACGCCCCGACTTTCCTAATTCATAAGATACATTCATGCAGGCTTCGGGCATGGAGTTAATCTCTTTCACCGCCACATCGATTACCCGGTCTTTAAAATCCCCCCAACGGGCAAATGTCTTTTCTTTCGCAGCTTCCACCGCTTTGTCATAATCCGGCGAACTTCCTTTCAGTACTCTCTGTACCCGGTCATAACTGGAATTGACTGCTCCTAAATCCAGTTTAAGCTCCGACAGGGAAAATGTAATCCGAAACAGATTTTCCGCCTTCTTCTTATCTCTTGGATAATATGCCTTTGATTTCAGCAATTCATATAACCGGAAAGAATATACGGATTTAAAGGACATCATGACCGGCAGACTCAGTTTTGTAAAATTCTGCTGCAATCCATAAAGATATTTTTCTAAATCGGAGTTGTATTTAATGGTAAATTTTCCGTTATCGTACAATGCGGTCTGCACAATATTCAATATCATAAACTTATGGTTCTCTCTGTCCTCCATTACAATCTGCCTGTTAGTAAGATTGTCTGCACAGGAATAGAGCTGGTCATAAAAGGAACCGTTTGTTTTCTTCATATATTTCTTCAGTTCCGACGCCGTAACGGTGCTAATCAGCTGTCCGCTCTCATCTTTTCTTACTTTTGTAAGGCTCACTGCAAGTATCTTATTCTCCAACAGAGAAGATTTGTACTTTGCACCGATTAAAAAATTACTTTTTTTGTATTCCACTTCTTCAAAGGGTATCGGCTCTTTCATGACTTACCTCATTTCTGCACTGCATTTTGCGCATATCAAGTTTGTGGATGCAGCGCAGACACAAACTTGTGGAGTGAAAGATTTGAAAAATCTTTCACTCTGGTCCTCCGTTCTTTACCATTCCAGGCATATTCTGTTTTAAACGCTCTTTTTGGACTAATTTATATTTTTAACTACAAATTTGGAGTCTCTCCGTTTACAAACGATAATTTTGGATTTCCATGACTCCAATTTTCTCGGTTAAATCATATTATCCGCTTTCTTGTAGTATTTTGTCAATAAAAAAACCACTAAATATAGTGGTTTTAAGCATTTTCAGCGATATAACTTTTATTTCGGTTACTTTACATAAAATCGGGATATAACTAACGCACTTTTTGGAGTCACAACCCTGCAAACCCGGTCGAATCATCAAATATTATGTATAAATTCAACAATGAACTCCGTTTTTCGCGTTACTTTATCCGATATGGACTCCAAAATCAGCGTTTAAATATACATACTCCGTTTTTCGCGTTTAAATAAGGGTTTTCCTCCGTTTTTTCCGTTAAGTTTCCTATTTCCCTCCGTTCTTTTTCTCCGCGGATATTCCTATAAAAACCCATCCGGCAGCTCCATTTTTTACGTTAAGATACTGAAAATTCAAGAACAGCTTTCTCCCCGCCGTATGGACGGTTTTTCCAAAAAACGCGTTGAAATACTATGGAAAACCCTTATATTTCCCTTTTTCTCTCTCTCTGAATCAAGAAAAGAAAATTGTTGTTTTTATTATTTAAATGAAAGAACAAACCAAAGCATGGCTGAAAATTATTTTCTGCAAAACGCTTTTTCAGAAATGTTTTTTCTGCGCGTCCTTATTTGACAGACTGAAACGAAACCGTCACTACAAACAAATCCGCTATTGTTTCTACCTTAAAACTTCCTCCGCAGGCTTCCGTAAAACTTTGGGCTATGGACAGTCCCAAACCGCTGCCTCCGTCCGTGCGGCTCTTATCCCCGCGGATAAACCGTTCCGTGAGGTCCACATCCGAAGGCAATTCTTCTTTGGATGTATTTTTCACACTGGCAACTGCATCCTCTTCCCCATTCTTTAAGTTAATATAGATTCTGGAGCCTTCCAGAGAATATTTTAAGGCGTTCTGAATCAGGTTCTGAAAGACCCGGTATAGCCTGCTGCCATCCGCATATATCGTCACTGCTTCATCCGGTATCTCGCACTTTATGCTGACCGGACTATCTGCAATCTGTTCCTGCATATCCGCTATTGTCTGATGAATAAGCTTGCAAAAATCCAGATTTTCCATATGCACCGGAAGTTCTCCGGATGCGGCTTTGCTCACTTCAAATACATCCTGCACCATTGTCTTCAGCCGTTGAGACTTACTCTCTAAAATAGAAACGTATTCTTTTACATGTTCCGGCATTCCCTCCTCCTGCTTCAGCAATTCCACATAGCTGATAATGGATGTCAGGGGCGTCTTGATATCATGTGAAACATTGGCAATCAGCTCCACCTTCATACGTTCACTCTTTATCTGCCTGTCAATCGCTTTATTCATCCCATCCCTGATATCATTCAGTTTTTCCATCGCTTCCGCCAGACCGGAAGTTTCAGATATTTCTGCATTTTCCTGCAATTCCCCATTGTGGACGGCTTCTATCTGTCCCACAAGCCGGTCCATATCCACTGCCAGTCTGCGCATATTTTCCGCATATAAAAATTGCAGAAAGAGAATACACACAAACAGGATAAAAGTAATAATTAGTAGCTCCGTTCCCCTCCTATGCGCAGCGAATACCGTAACAGGCAGCAGCGTAGACAGCAGTCCCAGCAGAAATACCCATATATTATACCGCACCATCCGTTTGCTGAACGGAAGCTTCAGCATGGATGTACGGAACAAACCGATTATTTTAGCTGTAAGGCTTATCCTCCAGGGCTTTTTATTATATCTGGCATCATTGGCAAACAGCCATAGAAACCCGATAATCAGTAAAAAGATAACCGTAAACAGTATTCCCCTGCCAATAGTAAAACCCTGTAATTCATATACAAAACTGTTTCCCTGCCACCAGAACATCCGCAGAGCCTCTATGCCCGCCATCAGAAACAGAAAGAAGAATGCCAGGACAGGCAGGAGTTTTACTTCATACCATATTTTTCCTGTCACACGGGCAATAGACACACATGCCTCTTTCCTGTATTCACGGAATGTCAGCCCCAGCGCTGCGAACACAAAAGCAAGCAGGGAACTGAAAATCCAATTCCTGTAAGATGCAGCTTTGTCAAGGCTCTGCATCTTCATTTTGTATAACAGGTTACTGTAGTAGGTATTACCTTTTCCATCATAATTTTTCTTAATAATAATCTCCGGCTCTTTGGCCACTGCCATATAGATACGGGAATCCCTGTATGCATCATCCGCAGGTACATTGTTATATCCGGGAATATACCAGTCATAATCCCAGTAATCTCCATATCCATGGATGCTTACATCTGCTTCTGCCCCGTCTTTTAACACCTGAAGCGTTTCTCCGTCATAATACAGCAGATAATTGTATCCTTCCGGCATTACAAAATTCATTTCCCCACCGTCCGTATTTATGGTGTAATTCCATTCCTCCGTCTGTCCGCTGTCCAATCCCAAACTTTCATAATTCGTATACAGTACTTCCCCTTTATTCTCAATCCGGTAGAGGATGTTTGTATTATACCGGATTCTGTCATGCATATCTTCCGCTTCCGCTTTCGTCATGGACCACCAGTCGTAAACGACGTCATATCCTCCATCCCATCCGAATCCACTGCCGTAATAGTTATAATAAGTTTTGCCGGATGGTATATAATCCTCTTCCAATATGCTCATTTCTTCTTCTGTCCAGGGTTCCGCTGCTGCTTCCCATTCATCCAAAAACTCCCCGGGCTCTCCGACCTGGTCCGGATTGGTTCCGGCAACAGACATTTCCAGAAAATCACTCATACAGCCGAGAATATAATCTCTAAATTCTTCCGTATCCTGATAGTCCCTGCCAAGAACTTCTTCCACATGTTTTGGAAAATCCCTGTAACCGTACATTTCCAGACATAACCCTGACAAATTCACTATGATAATCGTGAATCCGGCCAGCCATGAAACCAAACCAATTACCATTTTACTTTTTTTCGATTTTATATCCAATGCCCCACACCACCTTTAAATATTCCGGTTCCTTCGGATTCCATTCGATTTTTTCCCGAATCCTCCTGATATGAACCATCACTGTATTTTCCACCGCATATGCTTCCTCGTTCCATACGCGCCTGTAAATTTCTTCCGCAGGGAATACCCTGCCCAGATTGCACATAAGCAAATCCACAATTTTTGTTTCTGTCGCTGTCAGTTTCACAGGTTCTTCATCCGTATACAGAACCCTTTCCTCTTTGTTGTACCTTAGCCGCCCGTTCACGACATTAGCCGTGGAAAGCGAAGCGTTGATATCCCCCAGGCAGGTATATCTGCGCAGCTGGCTCTTTACTCTTGCCGCCAATTCCGCCGGATTATATGGTTTCGCCACATAATCGTCCGCCCCTATGGAAAGTCCCAGCACTTTATCCGTATCTTCACTTTTGGCGCTCAATAGGATAATCGGGATATTCCTCTTTTCTCTTATCTTCATTACCGCAGACAACCCGTCCAATTTCGGCATCATTACATCAATGATAATTAACTGCACCTGACTTTCCGCTATAATCTCCAACGCCTGCATCCCGTCATAAGCCTTTAAGACCTCATATTCCTCCTTTTCCAATAACAGCGCTATCGCTTTTACGATTTCTCTGTCATCATCCACTACTAAAATCCGTTCCTTCATATTGCCCTTACCTTTCTTTTTGCAGCGCTGCCCTTCCGCTTAAGCATATTGCTATCATAGCGGATATTTCTTACAGCCATATCATCCTGTTTCTTACAAAAATCTTAAAGCCGCCAATAAGAGATACCCTGTACGGATTTCACCATTGACGGCTTATTCTTCTCAGGAACGTCAGCAATTTCCAAACACGCTCTAAGAATGTTTTTGTTTTATCTTTTTTTCATTAATCAGATTTGCTTCTTCTTCTGAAATAAACTTGGTTGTTTTTACAATATATATTTTTTCATTCTCAGATTTTCTTACCCGTATCTTGGCCTTCACATACCCATGGACATTACAGTATCCCACACAGTAATAATGTTTACTGTTAGGCGTAAACCATTTCATTTTGCGCTTTATATTCCGCCTGCACAGATAACATCTGACACTCATGACTTCCCGGTCGGCAAAAGCCTCTGATTTACTTTCAAATTCCCTGGAAATGTATTTGGCATAGTTATCAAAAATAACTTTAATCTCATCCTTACGGGTTTTAGGAGTTACAAATACATCAAAAGAATAATTACTGTATACGGATTTATCCAGTTTTGCCATGACTTTTGCCGTGTAATAAGCATCGCTGTATGCCCTGTGGAATGGAATATCTTTTTCCACTTCCAGAAAATCAATGGCATACTCCAGCGTCCTTCTGGATTTCCCGTCTTCAAACCCTATGCTGAACAATTTCTGTATGTCATAGTATTTCATCGGTTTGTCTTCCAACGGCTCCATTCCGTAAAACTTCATATTCTTCTGAAGTTCCAGCAAATCCATAGGACTCCACGTACAAAAAATATATTCTTCCCCGCACCATTCCAGAAAATCCCCGGCTACCTCAGGAAAATATTTTTCGTTTTCCAGCTCTTCCATTCTGATATGAATCAGGTCCTTTGTTATATGATTCATCTCATGATAGACCTGCGGTTTAATCAAACGGCTGAATTTATCTGTTATTTCAAAATCTTCCTTTAATTTCACCGCACCAATCTCTATGATTTCAAAGGGAATCCCCTTCACTTCCCCTTCTTTTCCGGTATTACCCTGATTCCATTCAAGGTCAAATACTATATAATTCATCCATAATACCTGTTCTTTCCGGTTTATAAATCATCCCAGTCTCTCTTCATCTTACATTCTACTGCCGCTTTCAGCAGACCCGCCGTTCCGTCCACGCCAAATTCACTGCTGTCTATCAGCATATCTTTCCCCTCTTTCTGGTCCCAGTTATTATCCGTAAAATATTCATAATAATTCTTTCTTGTTTTATCCATATAACGCACTACTTTTTCTGCTTCTTCCTTTGAAAAATTATACCGCTCCATTACGGTTTCCACACGGATGCTGTAAGGGGCATAAATATAAACTTTCAATACTTCAGGGCGGTTTCTCAACACATAGTCCGCCCCCCTCCCTACAATAACACAGGATTCCCCGCTCTTTACGATTTTTCGGATGGTTTCCGCCTGCGCACGGTATATCTTTTCATTGGGATTGTCCTGTATGAAATCAAAACCGGGCGCAAATTTAATCACTTTGCCAATCAGTTTTTCATCTCCTCTTCCCATCGTCTTCCATTCTATTCCGCTCTCTTTCGCAGCCCTCTCAATCAAATTCCTGTCATAAAAATTAATCCCCAGTTCCTTTGCCAGTTTTTCTCCAATGCGGCGTCCGTTACTGCCAAAGCACCTTCCTATTGTCACTACAATCTGTCTCTCCATACCTTATCACCCGTACCTTTCTCAATTTGCAGGCAAAAATACACGTACAAGCATATTTGATAATTATAGTATAGCCGATTGCAGAAGAATGCACAAGACTACGTAAACCCATCTTTTTCTTCATCATATTTATAAAATTCATATCCTTCTATCAGTTCAATCAGTTTTGATTCATAATTTTTAGACGGAGAATAGGGATATTCGGCTTCCTGCAGGTATTGTACTGCCAATATGTAATGTTTTTGCCCGATTAAGTTCTCCCAGTTCGGCCCTTCCTGATTATCTTCCCGCCATATGGCAAGATAATTATTATGGGAACGTACCGCATGGCAGATTGTCTTATGACGTCTGATACCGTCATGTCTGCGGGGAAATAACACTATTTCTTCCATATTCTGTACAGACTTCCCCCAATCCGTTCCTTCAACTGCAATAGCAATAACCAAAGACGGCAGGCATATTTTCCTGCCTCTCCAGTCCTCCACTGCTGATTTCGCAACCTGATGAACAAAATCCTGCTTTTCCTTCCTTTGCTCAATCTGCATTATCCTGACTCTCCTTTCCGTAATCTGTATCTTTCTTCTTACAAATCAAGTGGTTTTTCCCTCCGGTATACTTGTATCCCATCCAGTCCATCCGTTTCTTCACAAGGTAAATGCCGAGTCCCCCTTTTTTCCTGTCCTCCAGCAGTTCCTCCACATCCGGGTCCGGCTTCTCCAAAGGATTATAAGGAATCCCATCATCTTCAAAATACAGACAGACTTCCTGCTGCGTGGGTATTCCGTTTTCCGCCGGAGTGTTTCCGCTTCCCTCTACCGCAATTCCCAGTGTAACTTCTGCTGCCTTGCTGTAATAGCAGATATTGGAGAAAATTTCATCTACCGCCATCTGTATTTTTATGATTGTTTTCATGGATACTCCTTTTTCTATCAAAGTTTCTTCCACAAAATCGGCAAATTCCCGGATATACTTCATGTCCGGTATTCCTGTTTTCTTCTTGTATACCGTTCCGTGATAGGTAAGCGCTATCATGGTAATATCATCAAACTGCTCCGTATCCTGCTGGAACCGACTGATATCCTCCCATATTTCCTTTAGTAACTCTTCCGGTGTCCGGATATTTTCTTTCTCTGCCACTGTCTTCAACCGTCCTTCTCCATATAATTCTTCCCGTATACTGGTAGCTTCTGTTACGCCGTCCGTATAAAGCAGAAGGGTATCTTCTTTGTTAATATGTATCTGTGACTTACTATAAGGAACTCCTTCCATGCCCGCCAATACCAGTCCTCCAAAAGTCGTATCATAATAGCAATCGCCGTTCTGTTTCCGAATCAAAGGCCGGCAGTGCCCCGCATTCACAAACACCAGCTCTCCGGTGGAAAGGGTCAGAATACCTATCCAGGCAGTGACAA
This sequence comes from uncultured Lachnospiraceae bacterium, assembly GCA_947246015.1. Classification (GTDB taxonomy): domain Bacteria; phylum Bacillota; class Clostridia; order Lachnospirales; family Lachnospiraceae; genus Kineothrix. Next base: position 89,541 of record CAMXQE010000004.1, read on the forward strand.
ACATACCGTTTTTATTATTGCTGCACAGTCTGTCGTTTATTTCTTCCACTGCCTGTTCCAAAGAATGACCCGCCATAATATGGCTCATAATATGACTGCGGATTAAAGTGCGGGATACTACCATGAACAATGCGGCCGGAACCCCTTTCCCTGATACATCCGCCATAACCAGTACCAGACGGTCATCATCCAGTAAAAAGAAATCATAAAAGTCACCGCCTACGCCTTTCGCGGGCATCATGGCAGCTGCTATGGAAAATTCCTTCCGGTCAATAAACGCCCCTTCCGTCTCCGGAAGCATGTCCGCCTGCAATCTCGCCGCTACAGTCAGTTCTGTCCGGATTTTTTCTTTTTCCTCCGTAACCCTCGTCACATTCTGAATGTAATATCCTACATCCTGCATCATTTTCCAAAATGCAGCCGCCAGATATCCGGGTTCACCTGACAGCCGTGCCAGTTCCTGGCATTCCCTCATCCAGACTGCCAAATCATTTTCCTTACTTACGTCCTCAGGTTCACCTGCTACCTGTCTTTTCCTGTCCGCATATCCGATTGCCACTCTTGAGAGTTTTTCAATCGGAATGGATATCTTGTTCTGTAAATACTGCAGGAAACAGACGGATACTCCGCACAGAATAAAAAAGTCCACGGACACCCGTATATATACCCTGTTCCAAAGCTGCAAAGCATCCTCTGTATAATGTATCGCTTCTGCATAAGAGGAAATCCCCATTAAGCTTGCCGAAAGCATACTGAGAATCAAAAATATCAGTACAAACCTTACATTCAGCGTCAGCACATGCCTGCGTTCCTGGCCTCCCGCCATACTGCACAAAAGTATGATGGGAATTCCCAGCAAAACAGAAAATACCAGATTGTTAAAAAATAAAAGGAGGGTAGACTGCGACCAAAATGTCCCCAGCCCCAAAAGATGCAGCATTCCTCCAAGCATAACTGCCATCAGCATCGAATCCAGAATTACAATTCCCAAATAACGTCTGACATCCTTTGCATTGTTGAACCAGATTCTTTTCTTTCCTTTATATTCCTTATTTTCTTTTTTTCCCTTTCCCCAATTCCACATAAGATAAGGTATCCATCCGTACAGAAACTGAGCGATAAACCCATACAGGCATACCTGTACCGGATATCCGGAAAGTAAATCTGCCGCAAAATTGCCCACCGCACATCCCAAAGCCCCTGTTGCACCGAACAATATGCCGAATGCTGTCGGAAATGCACTCGCCGGCCTCACTTCTGTTAATCCTGTCATCCCAAACAGCTTCCGGAAGGGCATCGTAACCAAAAAAAATAAGATGGCAGTAACAATAAATATATTAATTTTTTTAATGATTTTCATTTTTATCCCCATTTCCGTACCTTAAACTGACAACATGACAAGTCCTGCTGCTGCCAGTACCGATACTGCCATCATCCATGGCTCCTCTGCCGGACTCCGGTTCCAAATGATTACAGAAACCCAAAGCAGGCACATGACTGCACTATAGGCAGAGAGCACTGTTATCCTGCAAACCTTTTTCTTGCAAAACAGATATTTTTCAGGTGCATCACAGCCTTTCATTCCCACGCTGTCAGAAGTCAGCATAATCAGCACAGGCATTCCCAAACCAATGGAAAAACCTATATTGTTGAAAAATACATACGTATATATCTGCCTTATCCATATTCCCTGCAGCAGATATAATCCAAAAGATAAAATCCACGCTACGGTCATGGCCCCTGAAAGACAAATCAGACAGTAATGAAAAATGTTTTTTCCGCTGTGCAGGTTCGGCCGTTCTTCCGAGAAAAAATGCCACAGCCTGTATGGAATCCATGCGGCCATGAAATTGCCAATAAACCCCAGCACAGAACTAATAGAAAACGTACCTGCCATATCTGCAATCAGATTACCGATTCCACATGCCATGGCGCCCACCGGTCCGCACAGCAGTCCGGCTACGGGAGGTATGGCATTGACCGGTCTTACCTCTGTCAGCCCCTCCACCAGTACCATAACTTTAAAGGAAATTCCTAATATAAGAAAAGCTCCTAAAATAATAAAAAACTGTTTTATTTTTCCATTTTTCATAATCTATTTGACCCTACCCCCTTTGCGCTCCTGCTTAAAAAGGAAAGTCCGGCTACAACTGCCCCCAACGCAATCAATACGGCTCCTGCCGCCGAAGATAACTGAAAACCCTGTCCGCCTCCGTACGCTGCCGGCAAAAGCAGGGACAGAACTAACGTTACGACCGGTTCCGTAGAAGCAATAACCGTTACACTTACCGCATCCGTATATTTCTGTGAAAACATTAATGTAATATAAGCATATGCCTTGGCAAAAAATGCTAAAATAAATATATTGGAAAGCAATTCCCTCGTATAGACAAGTCCTGAAAATGTAGCGGGATTTTCCCTGTACCAAAGAAGAAAACCTGTCAATGCGGTAAAAATCATCTGCACAATACAGATGAGCAAAGGGTCTTCCTCCTTGGCATACCAGTCTACCGCAATGGTATACACGGCAGAACTGACACAACCGCCCAGCATATATATCGTTCCCAGGTGATAGAATCCCCCTATGGAAAACCTGCTGCTGACACACAGACCCGCCAGTATGATGACTGCGCCTGCGATATGGTTTGCCGTAGGTTTTTTATGGAAAAACAACTGTATTACCGGAACAATTATAATCGTAAGCGCCGCCAGAAAACTTGCATTTGATGCATCCAGCATGGAAATCCCTTTTTTTTCCAAAAGAAGGTTGACACTTAAAATTGCCGATAAAAAAAATCCTCTAATCCAGGTCTTCTTTTGCAGACCTTTCAGTCTGCCGGCAAATACCACCGACATAATGACTGCCGCAATGCCGCAGGTCAATGTAAGATAAGCATAGGAAGATAAATTTTCAGGGAGATTCTTGATAAAAATATAAGATGCTGCCCAGCAAAGAGTAATGGAGAAAAGCAGAATATTATTTTCCGTTTTCGTCATGAAATCACTCCCTTTCTTCCTGTACTTTACTGTAATAAACAGAATCCGAATTTTTTTCCTCCAGCAGAATCGAATTTTGGTTTAATGCCGGAAGAATATCATCCATAATCCGTATGATATCTTCCTCCTTTGCACGGATGGTATATACCAAAGTCTGTTCGCTGGTCAGCTTTCCTTTTTCATCAATCCATGCTCCTTCTGCTTTTGTCATCGTATAGCCGTCCACATACCGGATGCAGATTGCATTTATGATTTCCTGCGCTTCTTCCGTGGGAATCAGCTGCCTGTATTCGTCTTTGTCATTCAGCCCGATATACAATATGTACTCTTTTTCCTGCCTCTCCTCTGTTTCCTGTATGTCAGCGCTGTTTTTCCATTGTTCTGCAAAAAAGCATGTGAAACTGCCTCCCATACCGCCTGCCAAAGCAATACAGATAACTGCCAGCAGCAAAGCCGGTGCTTTTTCTAATTTTTCTACTCTTTTTGTTTTTGTGTCTTCCTTAACTTTTGTTTCTTCTCCTGTCATATTTTTCCTCATTTCTGCGCTGCTTTTTGCGCATACCAAGTTTGTCCTGCATATTTACTAATATGGTTTTGCCGGTATTATTCCAAATCCATGATTTCCGAAAAACCTGTAATGACAAATACTTCCCTCACTTCCTCATTGACGTTTCTGACTATCAGCTTTCCGCCTTGTTTTTTCATGGTTTTATGGGCAGAAAGCAAAACTCTCAGTCCGGCGGAAGATATATATTCCAGTTCCGCAAAATCCAAAACAACTTCTTTTCTCCCGCTCAGTTCCTCACCCAATTCTTCTTCCAACTGGGGCGCAGTGGTAGTATCCAGCCTGCCGCATACTTTCATGGTGATTTTATCCTGTTTCTTTTTTATATCGATTATCATAAAGTCTCCTTTTCTTCCTCCTCCCATGCAGGTTTTCTCGTAAACCCTACATGATAGGTAATTTTTTCCATGGTTAATTCATGTTCCCCAATCAGATATCTTCCAATCGTAATATCCTTTCCCATGATAACCCCTTTCGGATAGTCGTTCAGGCACTTATTCAAAAGCGCCGCCTGTGCTTCTCTTGACTGCTCCGAAAGGGGATTGTTAGGATTAACGCTCCCAATGGGAACCAGTTTTACATATCGGATATCTGTCAGGGTAGTTTTTTCTTCCCTGCCCATACCTATTCTCCGTTTATTTATTTTTTCTTCTGGGCTGATGTATCCGCGGAAGCTGTATTATCTCCGGAAGTTGTATGTTCCGAAACAGCAGGCGCCGTACCAGGCAGCGCTGCCGGAGCTTTTCCTGCTACCGCATCGCTGTACTCTGATTTCTTATCAAACAGCTCTGTCTCGATTTGGCTGACATTTCTCTGATTGTCCACCGCACTCTTTTGCGCACCGAGTAAAGCAGCATAATAAGCCTCGCCTTTTTTGTATTCCTGCGGAGTTCCATTGTTATCCAATGCCTTTAAAGCAAACATTTCTGACAGTTCATCCGGGGATGTATTGCTGTCGGCAATCATTTTCACGAAATCTCCTGCCTGACTCTGGAATACATTCCAGCACTGGTTGACTTCATCCATCGCCTGGCTGTATCCCATTACCAGTTTTTCACTGTCTTCTTTCTTTTTCTCCGCTGCTTTTCTCGCTTCGTCCGTCTTGGCTTCCTGAATTTCCTTATCCAGTTTGTCATTGTCAATGGCATTCATCAATCTGGTAATAGTTCCCTGATAAATATTCAACTGGGAACTGCCGATTCTCTTTAACTGGGCTAAACTGTTCTCCAGCCCTCCTTTTGCAGCTCCCAAACGGTTTTCTATCTGACTGATTTCACTCCGCAGCGTCTTCAGACGCTCCGCCTTCAATCTAGCCTGTTCGGGCAGGCTCTGCCCGTTACCGTCCTTGATACTGCTTCCTACTAACATCGGCGCCACATTTGCCGCCATCATATCCAATACCCTCGCCAGTCCTTCCGGCGTCCCATGGTTGGTAGCACGCACATCTACATGGTATTTCGCCGAATTATCAGAGCTTCTGGTATTGGACTGATGGGCGCTGATATTACCGGTTACGCTGACTTTCACAATCCCAAGATTCACGGAACCGGTTATCGTCGCCCCCATATCCATGGAAGATTCCTGACGCTCACTCTGTTTTACTTCCATGTCAAAAAGTATGTTCACCTCGTCTACCTGAAGGTTGGGAATGGGCACAATCGCCAGCATCGGTATATCTACTTTCATTTCATCCAGATTGCTGGTGCCGTCTTCATTTGCGCTGCGCTTCTGATAGCCGAACGCCACCGTCCGCACTTTTCCTTCCCCGTCAAATCCCACCCGGTTAATGAAGTCCGCCGTGGAATTTGCCAGCAGGGTGCTCGCATCCGCTGCTGCCCGCAAGGGGGCGCCGATTAGCTGGTCCATCTGTAATCCTGCAAATTGTTCTGCTATTGCCATAAAATCCCTTCTTTCTTAATTTAGTTTTTGTCTTATCCTTCAAAAAAATTTACGGTTTAAAATCCTAATCCCTCAAAAATCTCGGACAACGAAGAGTTATGATAGGAATTCACTTCCATGCGGATGCGTTCTGCCTCCTCTTTCTCCACTTTTTTGAATCCTGTGGTTTTAAATTCCGCTGTTCTTAATTTTTTCTGTTTTTCATCTACATCTATAATCTGCCGGCATATTGCAACATAAATATCCTTTTCCGTAAGCTGTACCAAAATGATAAAGTCCAGCCTTCTGGAATCCTTATCGTCTTCTTCGCTTGTACGGGTTCTTATCCCGTCGATTGTAACGCTCGGTTCATCATGAATGATAAAATTAATTACTTTTGTTCCCTCCTCTGTTTCTTCCGGCAGCGCTTCATAGGCATTTGTGAAAAGATTGGGAGATGGGCCATATGTACAAAACTTTTCAAATAAGTCCTCCCATGTTTCATTTTTTGCAAGGGCCGCATATTTTCTGTCTGTCCGCTCAAACCATTGTACCTTTGCATTTCCGTCCGCCGACGCATCTTCAACCACTACGTCAAATTTGTGCCCTACTATTTTGCCGCCATTATTTATTAACTCTACATTACGTATTTCCACTATATTGCTCATATCTTTTCCTCTCTTTTTCTTTTTATATTTTCTGTTTACTCCCCAAAAAAATAGTTATAACATCTTTTTCCGGCTTTCCTGACCATGCTTCCTATCTTCAGAAATGGAAGAAAGAATGGTTTCTTCCGTTTCTGCGGAAATTCCATATACACTACGCTGATACTATCTACCCACAGCCACATTTCCTCTGGAAGATTTCCGTTTTCCATTTCTGACTGCAAATCCAAGACAAGCCGCAGATTCATTTCCTCCGTCAGCTCTTTTACATGAAGACGGAGTTTCTGACGGATGCGTTCCTGTTCTTCTTCCTGGCTTTCCTCTTTTTCCGGCTTCTTCTTTTTTTCTTTCCATACGGATTCTGTTTTTTCTGTTTCTTTTTCTGTTTCTTTACCTTTTGGTTTTTCTGCTCCTGATTTTTTCCTTCTAATCTTCTGCCATTTCTTATTCATAATCTTTGTCCAATCCAAACTCGATTTCCTTGTTCATGATTTTCTCCTGATACTCCATAATGCGGTTGGCAATGTTGGACTGCGCCATCAGATACTTATCTTTATCAAACTCTCTGGTCACTTCATCATAAGCGTCATAACTAATCTGCTGTAACCGTTCCTGTTCCGCAATCATATCCGAAATCTTCTGGTAAAGCAGTTTCAGCTTTTTAATTTTTGCCTTCATTTTCGAAACCTGCTGCCATGTATCCTTCTGTTCGTCAGTTCCCAAATTACCGTCCACCGCTACCGGTGTGGTGTCCGTTTTCTTGGCAATCTGGTTGGAGCTGAACATATCCGTCAGCCGCATGATTCCTTCGGTTGCCGGAAGGGAAGAAATCCTCATCCTGTAATTGACGCGGGGGAGAAAATCGCTCTCCCGCTGTTCGGGGGAACAAATACGGGCAGTAATCCTGCACTCTCCTTCTTCCCCTTTTTCAGCCATCACTTCGGTAGAAAAATCGATTTCCGCTTTTTCCACATTCAGGTTGGTAATAGGCACAATGGACAAAAGGGGAACCTGCATCTGAAGGTTGTCCACACTGTAACCTTCTTCACCTTCCGGACGAACCTGCTCATAAGCAATGTTAATATTATTCAGTCGGACGGTTTCCTCCTGTCCGTTCTGCCGGAGAGTCCCCATACTCTTAATGGCATCCACCACCTGCGCACGCAGCTGCTGGTTGGATTTGGCAAGGGCATGTAAAGGTGCATAAACCAAATCATCCAACGGAATAAACTCACTGTCCTTATAACCTTCCTGACCACTTCCATTACCCAAAGTTTCATCCATATATTCCCTGTCTTCTGCCAATGTTCCTTCCTCCTGTTCTTGCGGTTTAGCTTAAGAAAAGCGCTCTTTCTTCTTCCCTCCGCCGTGTCAGTCCGGCAAGGACTTTACCGCCGCCCTTATTGTACTGAAGTATTTTTTCCGCTACGGTATCCGCATCCCTGCCTGTTACCAGTTTCTGCAAATTGCCGTTTCCGCAGTTATAACAAAAACTGGTCAGGGCATCAAACCGGTTCTGATTCATCGGAAATGTAATCAGCCCCTTTTTCACACAGTTGTTCACATAACCCCCGTATTTTTTCAAATCTTCTTTTAACAATGCTTTTGCCGCTGCTTCTGATGCTAATTTGTCTCCTGCATTCACGCCTGCTGTATGTCCGTAACCAATCGTCCATACTCCGGCCGGACATTTATATGCTTCCAGACGGCAGCCCTCATATCCGGCAATCAGGTCCACTCCCTTATCCGAAATAAACATTTCACCTCCCGGTGCAGCCGGAGTATCCGGCGCTTTCTGTACATGAACCGATGCCTCCGGCGCCGTCTGCGCGGAAACCGTTCTGCCCATTGCCGCATTCACATCCTTCCGGAATCCGTCCATGGTATAGCCGCTCTGCAATCCGTTCCAAAGATGGTCAGGGTCCCCGTGTCCGGTAGCAATCCCCCTGTCATGCCCTTCCTTATGGCTGACAATTACACCGTCCGCAAGAGGGTTCAGCCCAAACTGCTTACAAAGAAACGCAAACAATTCCACTGCTGCATCATAAGTACGCTTCACCACAGCCATCGCCGCATCTCTGTCCGAGCAGACAAACGTAGCCCCTCCGGTATACTTCATGCAGGAAGGTTCGCACATTTCCACCCCGATATGGGTATCATTGGAACTGCCGCCCCCATGCCATGCCCGGTGTTCCCATGGCAAAGTCTGATACACCTTTCCCGTATTACCGTCAATAAAGGCATGGACACATGCTCTTGCAGCATTCGGACTGTTCCACTGCCGTATAAACACCTCCGCCGAGGGCTGCGGACAACCTACACTATGCAGCATAAGCCCCTTTACCTTAATTTTTTTTCCTGCCTTAAAACAGGGATTGTTTGTCAGAATACTTTCCACAATCTCCATATCATTTCCTCCTTTCTAAGACAAAAAGCGCCTAACCATTGTTTTAAAAATCCTTCCCTTATGCGCTTTCCAATGATATGCAAACATAATACGATATTTTGTTAAGAAGGATTTCCCGTAGTTTCATGGAATAAAGTTAGAAGGAGTTGTGGAAGTGGGACGCAGAGGATATAGATTTGATTAATTATAGACTTACTTTACTGAAATTATTAGAATGCACAGCGCCAGCAGGAGTGATTTGCCGGATGCTGGCGTAGGTTTGGTGTTCCATTTTTCATGCTTCGTTTTCAATGATATTTTTCTTAGCAGAATATCAAAATAATAAGGGGAACCGGTCATGGATGACCGGTTCAGCCCGATGCGGCAGGGATGCCGCTTGAGGGCGTCCCGCAGCCTGCAAAAATTTATATTATTCTGCTTAGAAAAATACATTGAAATAAGTGCATGGAAAATGGAACACCAAACCTACGCCAGCGTCCGGCAAATTACTCCTGCTGGCGCGTCCTTTGCTGCACACCAAAATTAATTTCAGAAAACCACTTGACATATGCAACAAAATATCGTATTTTGTTAACTTTTGGAAATTCCCCTGCTATTGTATGAATCCGGCTCCTTACGCCGACATTTTTCCTATGTATTACATTTTATATCACGCACTCTGAAAACTAAAAATTCAACCCGTCCAGCTTACTGCGTTTTTCCTCTGCTGACGTCGTTGTATAAATACGGGTGGTTTCTAAACTGGAGTGCCCTAAAATATCCGCTAACTCCGTTAAGTCAGCATACTGCTTCATATATGTTATGGCAAAAAGGTGCCGGAAACTATGAGGGTGCGCTCTTTTTTTCTCTACACCTGCCATGTCTGCCATATGGACTAACATCTTGTATACGGCAATCCTGCTGATTGCTTTTTCCTGATTTCCCTTGAAGATTACCCCGTTTTGTATTTCTTCCATTTTGCAGTAATCTTTCAGTTCCACTACAAGTTTGGCAGGAAGATACACTTCTCTCGTTTTGCCTTTATTGCCTACCATAAATTTTCCCAAAGAAAGAACTTCTACCGTCAGAAACGCAAGTTCACTAATCCGTATCCCCGTGAACACCAGAACTCTTATGATGTAATAATATTTAAACCTCCCGCTTTCTTTTGCATAGGAAAGTATACTCCTGTATTCTTCCATGTTAATGACATTTTCCAAACACCTGCTTTTTTGCAGGCGCTCCGTTTTTACAGTGCAATTTTCGTATCCTGCATATTTTAAATAACTGTTGACGGCTACAATATACAAATTTATCGTTGTCACTTTTTTATTTTGGCTTAACAAATGTTTCTTATAACCTATCATTTCCTTTTTTGTAATTGGCCTGCCGTCTAAATATTCCAGCAAAAGCGTTGCCTGTCTTACATAAATATAAATGGTTCCTTCTGATAATTCTTTTTGGAATAGATAATCTGCATATTTCTCCAGCTTCTTTGCTTCTTTCATTTTGTTACCTCGCTTCCCTTTTACAAACATCCGGCATAAGAAGCTGTTTTCTATATAACAGGGGATATCTTACCTTACCATATCATCTATATAAAACATAATCCTGTATTTCCCGCAGAAATCCAGCATTTGTCAAAGCTTCTCCGGCGGTATCCGGATACTCTTTGACTACAACCCGTTTTAATGCAGGAAATATTTTTCCCCGTTTGTATTCCTGTACAAAAAGTTTCAGACATTCTTCCTGCTGCTTTTCTTCAAAGATGCGCAGACTCTTTCCCTGTCTTTCCATGACCGCCACAGGGATACCACCGAAACATGCAACTGCATTCCCTGCGATATTCAAAAAGTTCCTTCCCTCCTTATGAGGCAATATTTTTCCCCAGCATTGGGCGGAATCCGTCGCATTAATCCAGATTAATTTTTTCTCCGGCTTTTTAAGCATCCGCACTACGGAGGCATAATCCGTTTCCCTGATAAACTGTATCCCTGACATGCCGTCCACAAAATAACCCCTTCTTGCCTGTCCGGTATATTCCCATATGCGCAGCACAGACAATGCCTCCTGCCATGAAAGCCCGCAGGCTGCTGCCGTTTCCCTGCTTAATATCAGACAGCGGTTAAAACAGTGTTCGATTCTTGTTTCCACGGAATGTTCTTTCCGTGGTCTTACCACATCCCATCTTCCGGCATTCAGCGCCTTTACTTTCACATTGACACGCTGGCGTACCGTGGCCTTTTTCATTTTGTCTTTCTGAAGCCACTGGCGTATCGGTACAAAACTGTCCGCGCATACCAGCCCTTTTTCCATCAGGGACATTAGCGTACCATAAGGAGACTCCCCTTCTAACAGTCCGTTTAATGACTGTAAAAAGCTGGCGCCCCGTTTTAAAAGTGTCTGATAAATGATTCTTTCTTTCTCCGTAAGTTCTTCTATTCGTATCCGCTCACTGAAATCCGCGTCCCAGTCGATGTCCTTCCGGGCATCAAAACATATCCCGCCTTTTTCCTCCATATGCCAGAATAATTCGCCTTTGGCCAGAAAAGTATCTAGCATTGCTTCCCGATAGTTTTTCACCCGTCCGGGAATCAGCACCCCTTCCCAAAAAGCAGCCGGAAAAACTGTCCCCGCATATTCCTTTAAAAGATTTTCCAGACATTCCTCCGCCGGCGCACTGGATTCCATATGGGAAAACAGCAGCGCAGCATAAGCCTCCGCAGGGCAGGTCTGCGCCGCTTCCCGGCGGTTTTTCAATGTCCGTACTCTGGCACGGCGGTAAAGCTGCGCATGATAATATCTCCCATCCTGTTTTACCGCTTCCTCCTGACGGCACAGTTCCTCCAGTACTTCTTCCGCAGCAGAAACAGACAGACCGTAACGCTGTGCCGTCTCCCCTGCATCCGCCGCACCTCTGTAACGCAGCATACGCCTTATGATAAGAAGCCGTTTTTCTTTGCAGGTCTTATCCTGCTGTCCTGCACGCTCCCCTTCTCCCAAGGCAGCCGTATATTCTTCTTCCTGTTCCGCCGCAATCCATAAGCCCTGTTCCAGATACAATACCCTGCCGTCCCTTGCCAGACTGTCCAGCCATTCTGCCGGAATGTCCAATTCACCTGCCGCTAAATCTCCTTCCGTCATAAGAAGGGAATGAAGCTGCTTTTCATCCTTCGGAAGTTTCTCCCGCTCCTGTACGTGTATAAGCTCCTGCTGTTCCGGCTGCAGCAGATTCTCTTCCTGTCTCAGCGCTTCCTCCACTGCCCTGTGGATATCCCGCGGAGTAGGGGAATAGTCATACATAACTGCCGCTTCCTGTCCCCACTGGAGCGGGAGGGACATAGGAGAAGGTATCTCCGTATATACTTCCCTGACCTCTACTATACCGGAACGGATATCATGCAAAAGTTCCCTTACCCCTTCCGCGTCCCATAGTTCCTGCATACATTCCCGTCTTGTTTCCCGAATCAGCGGATGTTCTTTCTCCCTTACTACCTGTTCCAGCATCTCCGCACTTCGCAGCCGCTGCATCCAAAGGGGCTGCCGTCCGTTTTTCCGGACGCCCATCATTAACGCACGGCCGCTGTTATACCGGAATGCCATATTAAAAACCGGAGTGACGGGCAGAAGAATTTCCAACTGCCGGATACAGGTATCCGGATTGATTTTCTGCAAAATTCCTTCCGGCAAAATTCCTTCTCCATAAGAATAAAGCAAAAACCCGTCTTCCTCATCCACACTTCCGATTTCCGTTCCAAGCTGTTCACCTGCCATTTTTGCCGCAAGCAGTGCCAAAGGCGCATGAATCCGTCTTCCAAATACCGAATGAAACATTAACTGACTGTTTCCGGAAGAATCCCTGAAATGCTCTGCTATAATCGTCTTATCATTTGGAAGTCCCTCTGTAATCTTCATCTGCCGTTCCAGATAACCGGATGCAAGACCGACGGCTGACGCATCCAGTCCCAGTCCGGCAAGGGCATCCGGCAGTTTTCCATCCTCACAGGCTTCCTGCAAAGAGCGGAACATACGCCCGAAGGCTTCTCCTGTCCGTTTATTCCTTCCTTTTATTTCCCCTTTCCAGAAAGGAAGTCGCGCCCCTTCCACCGGAGCCTGTGTCACTGTCACGGTATCCCTGCTGATATTCACTACTTTCCATGCAAAAGAACCAAGAATAAAACGGTCCCCCTTTCTGGATTCATAGACAAATTCTTCATCTACCTCCCCAAGTTTCACTCCATCTTCTGTTCTCACGCAGTAAAGTCCTTTATCGGGAATCGTGCCGCCTGCAGAAACCGCCAGCATTCTGCTGTAACCGTCTCCCTCCACTTTCTCATGTATCCGGTCATATAAAATTCTCGGACGGGCAGGGATATCCCTTCCGTGTTCATAATCCCCCGCCAGCATACCAAGAACGGATTTCACATCCTCTATGGTGACATTGCGGAACGGCCATGCCCGCGGCAGAATTTCCATCACCTCATCCAGCCCGTAACTCCGGAAAGCTGCCATGGAAACCAAATGCTGGGCAAGCACATCCAGACATTCCGAAGGCGGACTGACATGTTCAATCCCCCCTTCTTTGGCAAGCTCTGCCGTCATACCGCAAGATACGCATTCCGCCGGAGTCCTGGGAAAAAGATACATCACGCTGACCCGTCCCGGATTATGCCCGGCCCGCCCCAGTCTCTGCATAGTGCCGGAAATGGTACGCGGACAGCCCACCTGCAGCACCTGGTCAATCTCCCCCACATCAATACCAAGCTCCATGGAAGATGTAGCGCACAGAAGCCTTAACTGTCCGTCCCGCAGGGCAGACTCCGTTTCCATTCTCTGCTCCTTGGACAAACTTCCGTGATGCACCCGTGCAAAACCTTCCCCACCCAGTAAGTTCACATAATACGCCAGTTTTTCCGCATATCTTCTTCCTTCCACAAATGCAATGACACTGCGGTTTCCCTGACAATACCGGTATACAAGAGCCCCCAGCTCCTCCCACAAAGGGTCTTTTCTCCTTCCTTTCGTCATATCCGCATACGGACCGAGTACCTCCAGCCTGACCTGCTTTTTCATGACAGGGGCTGCAATTCTTACTTTTTCCGGCGCCAGATATTCCGCTGCCATCTCTAAAGGTTCTATAGTAGCCGATAAACCGATGCGCTGCAGCGGTTTCCCGCAGAGAATATCCAGACGCGCCAGGGAAAGCATCAGATGTGCGCCCCGTTTCGTATCAATCAATGCGTGAAGTTCATCCAGTATCACAGCCTTTGCCGTTGCCAGAATATTCTGCCCTGTTTTAGACGTCAGCATCAGATACAGAGATTCCGGCGTGGTAATCAGGATATGGGGCGGATGCTTTATCATTCTCTGCCTGTCCCTCTGAATAGTATCGCCCGTCCGGATTCCTACTGTGATTTCTCCCTGTCTGCTGATTCCATTTAACGGACGGTTTAAATTTTCACGGATATCCGCTGCCAAAGATTTCAGAGGAGAAACATAGATTAACTGTAACTCCTCTTTTAATGTCCCCTCCTCCAGCTCTCTTTCCATCCGGTCAAGAAATACAAGAAAAGCAGAAAGTGTTTTTCCGGTTCCGGTAGGGGCAGACACCAGTACATGCCCGCCCCCCGCAATCAACCGCCATGCTGTTTTCTGGACCGGAGTCGGCTCCCCAAGTGTACTTCCAAACCACTCTGCTGTTTCTTCCCGAAAGAGCCTTAAAACATCTTCCATCTTTTTCTTTTCCTTTCCACGCGGTTTTTTATAATTATATCAATCGATAAATATCCCATTGCAAATACTATGGCGATACCTGCCGATAGTCCGGAATTTTATCTTATGGCCAATGTTCTAAGCATCTCTTCATATCTCTTTGTCTGATGCTCAATATCAGCCTGGGTAACACCATAATACCGATAAACATCACGAAATGCCCTATGATATTTTTTCATTGCTTTTTTAGATGTTCCCGATGCTGAACCACCAATATATCCATAATTCTTCTCAAAAATCAGCTTTGATTCAAATTCCCCCTTATTCATTTCCAGCATACATAAATCAATATCAAACAGTTCCGTGGGAACTTCTTCTGCTGCTTTCTGTCTTTGTTCTATTAACATCATAAAATGCTTTATACTTTCTTCATCCTGTCCTTCTAATTTCGGATAGTCTTTAAATTCACCCAGCAGCTCAGGCTTATACTGCAAAATAAACGCAGCACGCAGCTGAATATATTCCATTTTGTATTCTCTTGAACTTTTGCTGATATCACTATAACCCCATTTACTCTTAGCATGTTCTATCACTTGTTCCATCGTATGCGGATTTGCACTCAATGATTTTGCAATCCGCTTTTTTCTTAATGTGAACAGTTTACTTTGAATCTTCTGTTTCAGCGTTTTTTTCGAACCTTTTCCACCAATCAGGAAAATTGATGTCGGCCCACAAGCTCCTCCGATAACGCTCACGGCATTTACTGCTTTCTTGTTCATCGTTTTCCTCATTTCCTCACTACCTTCTGCGCATAAATTCATCTTTAAATACGTCCATACATACCAACATATATATGGATATCGTAAACCAACTTGAAATCTGCATAACCAGCTCATCTCTTTCCAGCCTTTATTTTATATTCACACAGATATAATGTCAAACCGTCTACATATCCTATGGCCTGTGCTTTTCTTTCTATATCCTATATTTATCCTATATTTATCAAAAGTATGGTAATCGAATGCTCCTTTACTTTTCCATAAAGAATACGCAGATTATAGAGGGAGATTCCCCTATCGTTGTAGGGGATAAAGTAGAAATTACTTATCAGAGATTGATGGGTGATGAAACACATCCAACCGAAACAGTAAAAATTGTGGCAGACATGACTAACTAAATACTCCAGTATAATAATATTTTGTATTCAATCCTGTTTCAATATCATAATGAAAGACTTCAAGACTGAAACAATTTATCTAACTCTGCATTTAACATTGCCTTCATAACCTTTAATTCTTCCTCATCCGGTCTATATTGATTGGAATTTAACTCTGACTTATCCAGTCTCCATACCGGTTCTGGTTCGGGTGTATCTCCCGCCCGCCTGGGAAAAATATGCCAGTGCATATGAACCCCATTGCCCGCACCAAGCAATTCATAGTTAAGCTTATCCGGATGGAATGCCTTGTAAACAGCCTCCGCAGTCAAAGACATTTCTTCCAAAAATTTCTGTCTGAAATTCCAGTCCAGAAAATGCAGCTCTGTTGCATGTTCTTTACAGAGAAACAGCGTATACCCCTTAAATCTTTGGCAATCTCCCAAGACAACATATCCTGTCTTAAGTTCCCTGACAAAGAAAGGATTTTTCCCCTTTTCAATTAAATCTATCCGTTCACATACGAAGCAATTACACATTACCGTTTCCTCCTTTATTCCATAAAACAAAAACTATATATTCAGCATTTGCTCATATAAGTTCACTATGATACCTGCCTGTATCAGCCATACCAATAGCATTGACAGGAATAATCCATAAAGCAGCCCAAATAATCTTTTTTTCGCCGGAATAGCTGCTGACAATGAAAATGTCATACCTAAATAGACAATCAATAACAACAGCTTATCTTTCACAGTAAAATACCAATCAGAAAAAACCGTTAAATACCATTCCGTAATGAATAAAACAAAAGGCAGCGAAACAATCAGATTCGTATAATACTTATTTTTATGTACATGCCATATCAGGGAACCACAAAACGGAGTGACCATTGCGACAACTCCCCACAAAATAATCTGTGATTTCGGAAAGAATCCCAAAAACAGAACAGTATATCCATAATATGCAATCAACATCCCGACAAAAAATGCAAAAGAACGAACTGCTGCGAGTAAAGATGTTTTTGAACGAACCGCTATCAGCGCAGCTGCCCAGACCCATATGCCAAACCGCCCCATGATATCTGCAAGTATTGGGAAATAGTACATAATCTCCCGCCCATCTGCAAATTTTGCAGTTACTCCCAAAACAACACCAACAATAAATGGCGATATGAGCGGGCGTTTGATTGATGTTTTCGCATTCACTTACTTTTCCTTCCACATATTTTTGTCTTCTATCTTTTTACAGGCTTCCATGATTCCATTCTTAACTGCCCATTTAATCACAAAATATAACGCAATCAAAACAACAATTGCTGTTCCCGCACTGATACCTAATTCCTGCCACAGACTGGTGAGTTCTTCACTCATTCCAAATTTTTCCCATAAGTCCATGTCATATTTCTCCCTTTATTTTTTAAGTTCTTTTACTTTAACCTTCCTTTTCAGCTACTGATTTATTTTGATTCCAGTCCGCTCCGGCGGATATTGTCCAATTCTTCTGCCGATAAACATCCCGATTCATATAGCCGTAAATATTCCTTGGATACATCTGAATCAAAAATCAAAATATCATCCGAGTTAATGGTAACATCCACGCCACTGCGGTAAAGCCGGCCGATTGGATGGCTTGACATATCGGAAATCCTTCCGAGCAATATGTTGCTGCTTGGAGTGATATTAAGGCGGATATCATGATTTGCTAAAAAACGAACGACATTTTCATCATGAATTGCGGAAATGCCATGCTGGACTTCATGAAGTTCCAGTTCTTCTACAGCCCTTCTCACATCTTCTGCAGTTCCCCACTCGCCGACATGCGCTTTTAGACGCAGCCCCTCCTTTTTTGCCCGACGGTAAATGGATTTAAAATTTTCAATCGGCTGCGCAAATTCATCTCCGTATAAATCAATAGAATAAAAAGCCTTGTTTCCCCAAAAATGTGACAGACAATCTTCCAGATATTCGATGGAACAATGCCTTGACAGACCAATTTGCAGCCGCAATTCGATATCCGGAGCAATTTCCCTCTGGGCCGCGGTAAATGCTTCAATCAATTCATCAATATCATTATGAAAGTATTCGGAAAGTCCCCACACATCTTCCCCAATTTCCAGCACAGTAATACCGTCTTTTTGGGCCTGATGAAAAGCAGCCCGGATTAAAAGCTTTCTCATTTCCGATGTCTCAAATTTTTTTCCCAGATTTTCCCGGTTCCATGTATGCATTTCATCCATGGACGATATAGGACTTTTAACAGGTTCTATTTTTAATCCTGTCATTTTGTATAAATACTGCCGGTTTCCGCCCAATACAAAATGATTATGCAGGTCAGATTTAGGAAAAGCTCTGATTTTCTCTAAATTTTTTTGTTTCAATGCATCAATGAAGTTTTCCACTATAAAGTCTCCTCGTTTTATTTATTATGCCTTTTCTTCCCTTATTGTGATATAGGAAAACAGGATTCCTATAACCACGCATACCCATAGTACATCAACTTTTTTCGGTTTTCTTTTTTTTCTTATAAGCATAAAAGGCAGTATTGAAAATACATAACAGCACAAAAAGGTTCGTAAAGTTAATCCAAATATCCCTGTATGCTGTTTCCGCCAAAGGTTCCTGTAATCCGGTAGACCAAACATATGCTAACACCAGCAGCAAGGAGGGAATATACGCAGTCATATATCTGAGGACCAAAGGCTTAACAGGCAGATTCATACCGTATTCCGGCTTAGCTGCTTCTCCGGTTTTTATATAGATTACTGGTTCCATTTTAGCAGCATCCTCTGTTTCTTCTACAGTTTTCCCTGATTTTCTTCTCATCTCCCTGTCATCATATAGTCAACAGTAAAATAAAAACTTTTGTCGCTGCATAAATAGATATTTTATTATAACCTGCCTAAAATATCAAAACAATTTAACTGCTATGAAATGCTTTCTGGCTGCTGTAGAATGTTTCTTGCTTCAATCAACATTTCCTGCCTACATTTCGGGTAATAAAGTATGATTGAATTAAAAAACTTACTGGTTATTATATTTTCCATTTCACAATCTCCTAATATCTCTCGATTTCTCCATGAAAATTATGTGCTTTTTCCAGTAGCGGTCCTTTTGCTCCCATTGTAAAAGCAATATCACTGCTGCGGATAGATAACAGCTCCATTCCAGAATGCAATTCCAAAACCTCTGACGTGCTTTTTGGCAGCTTAACAATTCCATTCTTATTAATTGCAAGCCAAGCATATTTACGTCCTTTATATTGGATAAATTCACCCTCGGAAAGCTGACAATCCCTTAGTGCAGGACATTCTTCTAATATGTGCCTAAGTTTTGAATTTGACAGAAGCGAATATGTAGTGACACAAAAACCTCCTGTTATTTTACTCCCTGTAAAAATGATAACTTTTCCATCTTCTGCAACATTATATTCCGACAATGCCTGTGGCGGGATGCGTATTGTTAAATCAGGGTTTATAACAGAAAGCCCAAATACAAATTTGCCCCCTTTATTGAGCTGTGGCATAAAAAACCTCCTTTCCAGTATTTCATTTTCGATGTTCATATGCTATAATAGCAGTGTTTATAAAAACTACTTTATATATAAAGTACTATAAATACAACAGGATGTCAAGGAGGAAATACTATGCTGTCCAAACCCGCCACAATGCTTTTAGGACTTATCTATGAAAAACCGCTTAACGCATATGAGATAATAAAACTCTTGAATTATATGAATGTAAAATGGTGGTTTAACATCGCTGATTCAACCGTATATTCAACTTTAAAAACCCTTGAAAAAAAGGAATTTATATTAGGCACTACCGAAAAAGTCGGCAATATGCCAGACCGTACCGTTTACAAGCTCACCGATAACGGGAAAAGCGAATTTATAAGCACTTTGAAAGCATCTATTCTGCAATTCAACTACGATACAAATATTTTTTCTATTGCCGCTTTCTTTCTAAGTACATTTACACTTGATGAACAGCAGGAGCTTTTACAGGAACGGCTTAATATCCTGCAAAAATACCGTGCAGGGATTGAAAAGCAAATCAATCCGCTGTGGGAAAATGAGGTTTCCTCCACTCATTCCGCAAATGTAAAAAGAATGATTGACCTTGTAGACGCTGAAATAACAGGGACAAACCGTTTGCTTGAAAGCTGCAATACCAACAACAGACTGTGAGGAAAATCCATGACAACAAACAGGTGGAGGTCGGGCTTACGCCGCATCAGTTTCAAATACAGAACCGCATCCCTATCATCGCCAGATACGATATATGGCTTAGTTATCTCTGGTCTTAACACGGAATAATTAGTAATAAGTGAATATTGCTCTTGTTCTAATCGGTATCCTAATCCCGGCTCAATAATTAGTACACGCCCGTATTTATCTGAAAGCATAGCCTGCATTGTAGTATCCGAAGCATATACAACTGTATTATTTTTCACTATATGAAGCGCATCATCAAGCGTAATTGCACCTTTAATAAAATTCTCAATCAGTTCTGAAATGGTACAGCATTTTTTATCGGCAATATATTTTCCTTTTTCATTACCATTCACATAAAGCAGCGTTCCAACATTCCCATTCTTATTTATCCCATGAAAAGAGTGATAATCTCCATCAGGCATTTTGATACCAATATAAAATTTATCTTTTTCTTTGACAATGGTATGTGTCCAAACCGCAAGGTCTATATCAAAATTAAATCCTACAATGGTATCACTCCCGTTATGGACAAATCTTGTACACATAATTAAATTCTCCTAATTTGCTCAATATTTCCAGACTGTATCGCTTCCATATTCTGAGCAATTTTTTCACTTGACCAATTCCACCATTGAATCTCTAAAAGGTCAGAAATGGTCTTACCGTCAAAGCGTTTTCTTATAGGCTTTGCTGGAACACCGCCGACAACAGTATATGACGGAACATCCTTTGTGACAACAGCACGAGTCCCTATGATTGCTCCATCCCCAATCGTAACCCCTGCCAATATGACCGCTTCATAACCAATCCATACATCATTCCCAATGATAATATCGCCCTTATTATCCCACGATTTTGCAACATCCTTTTTCTCAAGTCCCCACTCTTCAAAAAATAAAGGAAACGGATACGTGGATAAAGAAGCCATTGCATGATTCGCACTGTTAAAAAGAAATTTTGCTCCACAAGCAATTGAACAGAATTTTCCTATTTTCAGTTTATCGTTGTTAATTGGATAATGGTACAATACATTGTTCTGCTCAAAATTTACAGGGTTATTTGCAAAATCGTTATACATTGTATAATCGCCAACTTCAATATTCTGATTAGTAATCACATTTTTTAAATAAACTGTCTGTATATCCTTTGTCCGTGGATATACTTTTCCTACATCAGTCATTTTTTCATCCTCCTGTCAAAACAAATTACATTACCATTTTATCCATCCGCCAGACGATTCTCAATACACCAAACAATACAGAACCAATCAGTAGAAAAAGAGAGCCGCCTTTCATACGGCAGCTCTCCATAGTTATCTCTGATATAATATTTTGCGTATGGCATATACGGAAAGATAATACTTATCCGCAAGTTCCTCAATGGAAACACCTTTCTTATATTCCGCAATGATACGGTCATTACGTGTTTCAAGCTCTTTCCGATAGCCAGACAGTTCGCCCCAAGATTTATGCTGCTCACGTTTGGCAGGGATATAAATATATCCTGCCTGAACATATTTTTGCAGCTCCTCAATTAACATATCGGGGAGAATCTCATTTGCTTTGATATATTTCATATGCAGGCTTCCTCCTTGATTTCCTTAAAGGCTGCCAGTGGCAGTATATACTTTAAGGCTACTGAATCCAAGCAGCAAAGCCAGTCATATCAAATCAGCGACTTCTCTTTACTCCATGCAAATGTCGCTTACTATACTGGCTTTGCATGGAGATAAACTTTGTTTTTCCTTTTTTTGTTCCTACACATAACTTCCTCCAAATAACAATTATCTGTCTAACCATCAAGAAAAACGGATTATTATCCCTGTCCTTGTTGGCATTGATTCTGTTGATTTTTCTATATTATATCACTTTCTATCCCCAAACTATAAAAAACTCTTTTGGAAAATGAGAAACGCCGAAAACCTTGAAAAATCATTGTTTTCGGCGTTGTTTTCAGCGTCGCTAAGAGGATTTGAACCTCCGACCTACCGCTTAGGAGGCGGTCGCTCTATCCTGCTGAGCTATAGCGACAGTTACAAAATCTATATTTAGCTTTACTTGTTACCTTTTTCCTCTTAGGCAAGTGCAATATCCATTTAGTATTCTACCACAAGAAAGGAACTATGGCAACCTTTCATTTTAAATTTTATTTTCTAATTTTCTTCCTCCTCTCCCCATATTATTTCATACTTACCTTTAAAGCCTTTTCCTTTTTCTGTCAGCCAAAGAGTTTCTGTTTTTTCCGAAACATATGTTTCAGTTCCGCTGTATGCTCCTTCTTTCGTTACAGTAAAGACTTCTTTTCCTTCACTGTCCTCTAATATAAAAGTTACATTTCCTTTCTCCATTTCGATATTGAAATTAACCACTTCTCCCTCATTAACTTCTAATCTGTCACCTTTCTGCAATCCACTCCAATAAGAACTGCTTCTGGTAATGCTATTTTCTTTTCTATTTTCTACATTTATAGCAGATACATTATAATACGTACAGCCTGTCATTAAACAAATCATTAAAACCATATAAAATATAAAAATTGTTTTCTTCATCCTTAACCTGTCACCCTTCCTAATTTATACAGTTATATTCGTATAAGATATATAAAAAATTTGAAATACAAAAACACCGTATTACTGTATTGTTTTTATAATACAATAATACGATGCATCAATTTTTTTGTCAATATGATTTTTAATCCTTATATACCTTCCGGAAAATTAATATACCCCTGCATCCAGATATAACCTTTAAACCTGCGCCCTATCAGCGGTTCACCATACAAATCTTCTGCATTGATACATATATCAAATACTAAATCATTACAACTAATTGTCATCTGATATATTTCTTCCGAGGTCAGACGATTTTTCACTTTGTTGCAATCCACTATTTCACCCAGAATAGAGTATTGGTCACATTCTACGCCATAGGGCATAAAATAAGTATCCACCAGACTAAAAACATCTTCTTTGTGGATTTTTTTAGAAATAACAGTATAAGTATCCATATCTTCTAAAGTAAGACTCTCTATTGCATCCTCATCACCTTTTCTTGCTGCCTCAATTAAAGAATTTCTATTATTGGACACTTTCTGGATAATCTGCCTGTCTTTTTCATTTTTAATAATCGGCATCATGATTTTCCCCTGAAGGGACAATCCCGATAAAGTAAGGGTAGTGCCTCGTATCGGAAGACGATTTCCATTCTGCGCTTTTATATAAGGAATCATATTCTGAAGATAGAAAATCAGAGTAACACCTACCTTAATATCATCGCAGATTCCTGCATAAGATTCTGTTCCTGCATGACGCTCTACGGAAATATCTTCCTCCGAACTGATTCCTGTTCCTCTCATGTAAGGATAATAATAATCATAAGTAAATTTATCATCCGAATCAAATTCTCCGCAGACAGCTATCCCTATATTTTCGGCAAAATCTTTGCAAAATTCTGCCAATACATTTTCTTCGCAATTGGAAGTATAAGCGCGTTCATCCGACTCCATAATGATATCAGTAAGAAGTTTTTGCAGCTCTTTTCTATCTTTCAATTTACTGAAACCGATTGCCCTTAAATATTTGTGCAAAAATTTCACCTCTTTTCTTTTTTCCTATCAGACATCTTTTTATTTTATTACCTTCTGTCCGCCCATGTACGGCTGAAGCACTTCAGGAATTCTGATAGAACCATCCTCCTGAAGATTATTTTCCAAAAATGCAATCAACATTCTGGGCGGTGCAACTACTGTATTATTTAATGTATGCGCATAATACTTGGTCTTTTCACCATTTACCCTTATCTTTAATCTTCTTGCCTGCGCATCTCCGAGATTGGAACAACTTCCTACTTCAAAGTATTTTTTCTGTCTTGGTGACCAGGCTTCCACATCATAAGATTTTACTTTCAAATCTGCTAAATCTCCGGAACAACACTCAATTGTCCTTACCGGAATATCCATGGACCGGAACAAATCCACAGTATTCTGCCATAATTTTTCAAACCACATAGGGGATTCTTCCGGTTTACATACCACTATCATTTCCTGTTTTTCAAATTGATGGATACGGTATACTCCGCGTTCTTCCAGTCCATGAGCTCCCTTTTCTTTTCGGAAACAAGGAGAATAACTTGTAAGAGTTTTTGGAAGTTCCTCTTCCTGAATAATTGTATCAATGAATTTACCAATCATGGAATGTTCCGATGTTCCGATTAAATATAAGTCTTCTCCCTCAATCTTATACATCATGGCGTCCATTTCGGCAAAACTCATAACGCCGGTTACTACATTACTCCGAATCATAAAAGGCGGGACACAATATGTGAAGCCTCTCCCAATCATAAAATCTCTTGCATAAGAAATCACTGCTGAATGAAGTCTTGCAATATCACCCATTAAGTAGTAGAAACCGTTACCTGCAACTTTTCTCGCACTATCTAAATCAATACCGTTTAATTTTTCCATAATATCCGTATGATATGGTATTTCGAAATCAGGTATCACAGGTTCGCCATATTTTTTGATTTCAACATTTTCTGTATCATCTTTTCCAATCGGTACGCTCGGATCTATGATATTAGGAATTACCATCATAATTTTTGTTATTTGCTCTTCTAAATTTTTTT
Source organism: uncultured Lachnospiraceae bacterium (assembly GCA_947246015.1). Lineage (GTDB taxonomy): Bacteria > Bacillota > Clostridia > Lachnospirales > Lachnospiraceae > Kineothrix. The sequence continues at coordinate 113,737 of CAMXQE010000004.1, forward strand.
CTTTTTCTTCTAATTCTTCAAGACGCTTAGCATTGGCAGCTACTTCTTCTTTCTTTTTTTCTGCTTCTTCTTTTTTCCCCTGTGCCATTAGCATACCGATTTCTTTTGATATTTTATTCCGGCTTGCACGAAGGTCATCCGCTTCCTGTTTTGCTTTTCTGCTTTCCGCATCCAGCCCTATAACCTCATCTACCAGTTCCAGTTTATTTTCCTGAAATTTCTTTCTGATATTCTCTTTTACTGCATCCGGATTTTCTCTTAAAAATTTGATATCAATCATAATAATACTCCTTTATTATTTTAAAATATATTTGTTATTGAATCATTTCCACTACTTCTGTAATACAGATTGTATCTGTCAATAAATCCCTGACAACATCTTTCCAAACTCTGTCTCCTTTCTTATCCAAAATAATTTTAATCACAGGCTTGTCCGTATATTTCTTATTCTGCCTTAAAATGACACCTATTTCTCCTTCATTTGTCTTTACATATGTGCCAACAGGATAAACCGCTGTAAATTCAAGAAATATGTCTACCACTGCTTTATCATATAATATATTACTGAATTTCTTTAGATGTTCAATTGCTTCATGTACTTTCACCTTTTCATGTCCTATACCACAAATCAATTCATCAAATTTCTCACAGACAGCTACAATTCTTGCTTCCAAAGGAATATCCACAGCCTTTAACGGATAACCTGAACCATTCATACATTCATGATGAAATAATATAATACTTTTACTCAATTCGGATATCCATGTTTCATTCTTTAAAACTGAGTATCCGTAAATAGGATGCTTTTTGTATTCCGAAGCTTTCACCTCTGTCATATTTTTAATATCTTTATTTACATAGTCTACAGTAATATATCTTATACCTAAATCATGCAATAGGCAAGCTATACCTATATCATGTATTCTTTCATATGGAAGTTTCATCTTTAGTGCAGTCAGAATAGATAAGGAGCATACTGTAATTGAATGTTCATAAATATCATTTTCTCTTTCCTTTATATCATAAATTTTTTCGGCTACTTCATCTTCTTCCAAAAGACTATTTATAATATAATCGGCTGTTTTACATAACTCAATTAAATCTCCATTTTTATTATAAATATGTTTTTCTAGAATACTCCTTACCTTTTCCTTTACTTCCTCCTCTAATTCCGCTTTCAGTATGTTTTCCCGTGTATCAATGTCCTCCTTAATATATACCTGTACAATTCCAAATTCTTTTAGTTTATCAATATATTCTCTTTTTAATATTGTTCCATCTAAAAGCAGCATTTTATATTCAGGAGTCATAACAGTTTTAGCAAGTATTTCTCCTCCACGTAATTCACTTATTTTACATACTTTCATATTAACCCCATTTATCTGATTCAGAAGATGCATTCCTATAATTCATAATTGAATTACAGCGCTATTCGTTAAGCCCCATCGCCATATCAAGCGCTTGTTTTTCTTCTTCTCCCAATGTTATACTGCACTGCCCGTTTTTAACTTCCTTTGTATAAGAATAGCAGCCTTCCGTACTATGAACAGAATTCAGAATAAATCCATTATCATTTTCATCTAAAAGAACAAGACTGAAACTTAATTGCCCTCCCATTTCCCTGAATGCATCATATTTTACGATACCGATTTTTTGGAATGCAGATTCCAATTTTTTATACAGGTTTCTTATATCTTTTTTATCTTTCTCCATAGAAGTTTTAATAAACTTATTATCTTCATATAAACCAATGATATCCATTTCCAGGCTTTTTGCATCTTTCCCCTGCATAAACTTCGTATATTTCTTTTTCAACTTTGAAGTATTTACAATCTGTACAATTACCAATATCATTAAAATCAAAATTAACACTAATATTCCAATAAAAATATATCCAATATCCAGATTACCTAATCCAATGTAATTCAATATTTCACTATTCACGGTTTCCTCCTAAAGTATTTAAACCTGTTATCAATGTGTAAGTTTATCTGCAATTTTTTCTAAATCATCGTGATTATAAAATTCTATTTCAAGCTTACCGCTTCCTTCTCCCTTAGAAGAAATTATCACTTTTGTGCCTAATGCCTGTTTCAGTTTTTCCTCCATATCTTGATAAATTACCTCTAAAGCTTTATTTGTTTGAACTGTCTTTTTAGTCTTTGGAGGTGTATTCAGATTTTTTACCAGTTTTTCTACATCACGTACACTTAATTTTTCATCGAATATTTTCTGTGCAATAGTATACTGCTGTTCAGAATCTTCAATAGAAATAAGTGCGCGTGCATGACCGGTAGAAATCATATCATCTATTATCATCTGCTGAACTTCATCACATAGCTTTAACAATCTCATGGAATTAGTAACTGCAGTCCGGCTTTTTGATACCCGTTCTGCTACTTCGTCCTGCTTTAAGTTAAATTCTGTCAGAAGTCTTTTATAAGCAAGAGCCTCTTCTATTGGATTCAAATCTTCTCTCTGAATATTTTCAATTAATGAAATTTCAACTATTTCCTGGTCCGTTAAATCTTTTATAATAACTGGTACGTCTTTCAATCCAGCCATTTTAGCAGCACGCCAACGTCTTTCACCAGCAATTATTTCATAATATGTTTTTCTATCCTGTACCAAAATAGGTTGAAGTAATCCAAACTGTTTTATAGATTCCGCTAATTCTAACAAAGAATCCTCATCAAAGTTTTTTCTTGGCTGTTCCCTATTTGGTTCCACCATTGTTATCTTAACCACTGTTTCAGGTTTTTTTTCTTTTTCATTATTTTCATTTATAGAATTTACATTATTCTTTGGTTCACTTGTTCCGACCGCATTCGGAATCAATGAATCCAATCCTTTGCCTAAGCCCCTGCCTCTGACAGCCATATTCTAATACATCCTTTCTTTATTATTTGCTTATTATTTCTTCTGCTAACATCATATACGCTTCTGCTCCAGCTGACTTCGGATCGTATATATTAATAGGCATACCATAACTGGGAGCCTCTGCTAAACGAATATTTCTGGGAATCATTGTCTTATATATATTCTGATTCAAATGACTTTTAACATTTTCTACTACCTGTGTAGAAAGATTGGTTCTTGAATCATACATCGTAAATACAATCCCTTCCATTTCTAAATCAGGATTCAATCTTTCTTTCACCAAATTTACCGTATGTATTAATTGGCTTAAACCTTCCAAAGCATAATATTCACATTGAATAGGAACCAATACAGAATCTGCAGTCGTCATAGAATTAATTGTTAACATATTGAGTGAAGGAGGACAATCAATAATAATAAAATCATATTGTTCTTTTACCCAATCCACTTCATTTCGAAGAATAAATTCTTTTTTATCTACTCCAATCAATTCTATTTCTGTTGCAGCAAGATTTACATTAGAAGGAATTAATGATACATTTTGAATTACTTCTTTTATGATGCACTCCTGTATCGAACACTCTCCTAAAATTAACTCATAAATTGTATTTTCCAAATCATTTTTTTCAATTCCATATCCGCTTGTAGTATTACCTTGTGGGTCTGTATCTATAACTAATACCTTTTTTCCTTTTGCTGCTAAAGCTGCGGATAAATTGATAGCAGTTGTAGTTTTTCCTACACCACCCTTTTGGTTTGCTATTGCAATAGTTTTTCCCATTTTTATTCACCTTTCGTTATTGCTATTAATTACTAAAAAAGATTATATCACTTATTCACATTATTATCTATATATTTCGTCTAATTCATTTATTTACAATGTTTCACACCTATTTTTATTATGATTTTAAAATGTTTCACGACATAAATTACAATATCTAGTTTTTTTGTTTCACGTGAAACATTATATTGTATTTTATTAAATACAAAAATTGAATGTTTCACGTGAAACATTCAATTTTTAAAATTCATATTAATCTTATTAATAGATGACCAACATATAAATAACTAAAACAACTTAATTAAATTATTTTTAATTGCGAACACCGCTGCCTGCGTCCTATCATTTACATTAATCTTTTTAAAGATATTGGATATATGATTTTTAACTGTTCTTTCACTAATATTTAAATTAAGAGCAATTTCCTTATTAAACATTCCATTCGCTACATTAACTAAAACTTCCATTTCTCTTTTAGTCAAAGAATCAATCTTTACTTTATCAATATCCCTATTTACCAATCTGCTATTCAATGCCGGTATTAAACTTGGCTGAATATAATTTTCCCCGTTAAATACATGGTTAATTGCATTTTTTAATTCAGCAGACTCAGAATCTTTTAGAATATATCCTTCAACACCGATATCAACTGCCTTCAATAAGTATTCTACTTCATTATGAACGGTAAGTATCAGTACTTTTATATCTATATTATTTTTTCTTATTTCCTCCAATACTTCAATTCCATTCTTTTTAGGCATATTAATATCTAATAATAAAACATCCGGATTTATTATCTCTAATTTTTCTAAACACTCAACTCCATCTGCAGCCTCTGCTACTACTTTTATACTTCCATCAAATTCAAGAAGCTGACGTATTCCTTCCCTCATCAAAACATGGTCATCCGATATCATAACTTTAATCATATACAATATCTCCTATTTTTCTAATAATGGAATAACTATCTTAATAACCGTTCCCTTATCAGGTTTAGAATCAATTTCCATGGTTCCACATAAAAGTTCTACTCTTTCCCTTAAAATATTAAGACCAAAATGTCTCTTTTTTTCAGATAAAACTTTTTCAGCATCAAAACTCTCACCATTGTCAGCAACTATTATTATGCAAGTATTTTCAGCAATCTTTTTCAACTCGAAGAAAACCACAGAACCGTTAGAATGCTTAATTGCATTATTTGTACATTCCTCAATAATTCTAAAAATCGTCATCAAAACTAAAGAATTATTACAGTTAATTTCTTCAATATTATAAAAGACCTCAAAATCAGAAGACTCTCTTAAATGATCCGCTAACCTCTCAAAAGATTCCTTCAATCCCAAATCATCAAATGTCATGGGACGGAGGTCAAATATTGTATTCCGAATCTCTTTAATAACAGATCTGAGATTTTTGTTTACCGAAGTAAGCTCTAATTTTGCTTTTTCCGGATCCTCATTTATAAACATAGAACTGAATTCTATTTTATGAATGATATGTGTCAGATTTTGTAAGGAAGTATCATGTAAATCTCTGGCAATACGCTGTCTTTCCCTCTCCTGAATATCTAAAATCTGTAAACCACGATTAATGCTGGCGCTGTTCACAGAAATTAAATGATTCTTCTCCTCATTTCTTTTTGTCAATTTTTGACTTTCAAAAACATTTAATAAAGAACTTATTACTTTTATTTTATTATTCAAGTTCTCTATTTCTCTTTCATAATATTGATTCTCATTATCATTTGTACAATTTTGTTTCCTTTCTTCAACTGCTCTTTTTTGAGAAAAGAAATCTTCATAAATTTTTCTTAGACCCTCATACAGTTCATCAGACATTATTCTACCCCTTCGATTTCCTGCATCAACAAAATTTCTCCGTTATCCTTTCTTTAAAATATTTTATTTATTTATACTTCATCCCTCTTATAAAAAATAAAGTAAATATAAATAGATATACTCCCTCCTATTCTACTATATTTTCCATATTTTCTATATAATTATAATATAATAAAATCCGGAATCTGAAAAGATATTTTTTCTTTTTTATTTGTATGTTTTAGCTTTATCCTATATAATATTAACATAAATATTTCAGAAAAAAGGTATATGTAAAAATATGAAAAATAAAATTAAAACTTTAATGATTTTATCCTGTCTTACAACAGCAGCCATGCATATTATCAACAGAATGAATTATTCTTTATATACAATTAAAAACTGCCTTAAATTTTCCGAAAATAATTACTATGAATGGCGTTTTGGAAAAATAAGATACATGAAAAAGGGAAGTGGATTCCCTCTTCTGCTTCTGCACGATTTTACAGTAGGAAGTTCTGCCTTTGAGTTCCATAAAATAATTGACGAACTTTCTCTCAACTATGAAGTATATGCAATTGACTTACTTGGATACGGGTTATCTGATAAACCAAATCTTACATATACCAACTATCTCTATGTACAATTAATCATAGATTTCATTAAGAATGTCATTACTAAAAAAACAAACATCGTAGCAACAGGAGATTCTATACAGATAGCTCTTATGGCATGTCATAACGACCCGGAAGCCATAAATAAAATGATATTCATCAACCCTAAAAATCTATATGATTTAAATCAGATTCCTTCCAAGCAGACCAAATTACTGAAAATAATATTGGAAACCCCTGTTATCGGAACATTTATATACAATTTACTGACAAATAAAACTTCTATGGAAAATACATTCCGCCGGAATTATTTTTATAATCCTATTAATATAGAAGAAAAAGATATTTTATCTTACCTGGAATCTGCCCACTTGCCGGATCATAGTTCAAAATATATATTTGCAAGTTATATCGCTAAATATACCAATACAAATATCATACATGCATTAAAAGAAATCAATCACAGTATCTATATTATCGGTGGGGAAGCAGAACAAGATATTCATACAACAATTGAAAATTATGTTTATTATAACAACGCAATAGAATCAGCATTTATACCTTATACAAAACATCTTCCCCATATGGAAGCGCCTGAAAAAATAATTAATTATATTCATACTTTCTTACTGTGAATTGGTTCCTTTGATGGAAGCCCTGCTTTTCGCGGAAATTTTTTCGGTGTTGATTTTATTTTTTCAATTATAAGCAAATTCCTGTAAATATCCGAACCGGGTAACAAATAATCCACCTGCCCCACTGTTTTTCCTCCTAATACAGTTACGGCTTCTTCTGCAGCAGATAATTCTTCTATTAATTTTTCGGATTTATAAGAAATAAATTTACCGCCTTGTTTTACAAAAGGAATACAATATTCCGAAAGTGTGGACAGATTTGCAACAGCCCTTGAAACGGCTAAATCATATTTTTCCCGTAACTGATCCTGTTTTGCATAATCTTCTGCCCTTCCATGAACTGCATCTATATTCTTCAGTCCGAGTTTTATTATCACTTCATTTAAAAATTTAATTCTTTTATTCAGGGAATCAAGCAAAGTAACATTTACATCAGGAAAAACTATCTTAATAGGAATGCCGGGAAAACCAGCCCCGGTTCCAACATCAATCATGCACAGGTTATTTTTATTATTCCATTCATTTGAAAAATCATATGCTTTTACAATAGACAGACTGTCCACAAAATGTTTTTTTAATACCTCATCAAATTCGGTAATTGCTGTTAAATTCATAACCGAATTCCATTCCATTAATATTTCATAATATGCAATAAATTGATAAATCTGCTTCTCATTCAGAACAATTCCTATTTCCTTCAAATCTTCTTCAAATTGCTTTGTATCATATTTTTTCAATCTATCCATTTCATATTTCTCCGCTCTGAAAAACACTATAAAGTAACTATTCTGTCTGATTTATTTTTTGTTATTATACTGCTCCAAATAAACAAGCAATACAGAAATGTCAGCTGGAGATACACCGGATATTCTGGATGCCTGGCCAACAGATACCGGTTTATAAGAAATCAGCTTTTGTCTTGCTTCCAAACGCAGACTTTTAATATCATGATAATCCAGTTCTTCCGGTATTCTCTTCTTTTCCATTTTCTTAAACTGCCGTACCTGATGCAGCTGTCTCACAATATATCCCTCATACTTAATTTCTATTTCAACCTGCTCAATTACATCATCCGGCAAAGGTTTCCTGTCCACATCAAGTTCCGCCAGTATATCATAAGATAATTCCGGACGGCACATCAATTCTGCCATATTTGTACCTGTTTTTAATGTAGAACTCCCATTTGAAATCAGGAAATCCTGCACATTTTTAGAAGCGCCAACCGAAAGATTTTTTAAACGTTTTATTTCTGCATCTATCATTGCTTTTTTCTTAAGAGTCGCCTGATAAGTTTCCTCTGAAACAAGCCCTGCCATATAACCCTTTTCCCTAAGACGTAAATCCGCATTATCCTGACGCAGCAAAAGCCGGTATTCCGCTCTTGAAGTCATCATACGGTAAGGTTCAAAATTATCTTTCGTTACCAAATCGTCAATAAGCACTCCTATATATGCTTCCGAACGGTCTATGGTTATCTGTTCCTTTCCAAGAATGGAAAGTGCAGCATTCATTCCGGCAATCAGACCCTGCGCCGCTGCCTCTTCATAACCGCTGCTTCCATTAAACTGTCCGGCACTGAAAAGTCCTTTTATTTCCTTAAATTCCAAAGTTGGAAACAACTGTCTCGGATTAATACAATCATATTCAATCGCATAAGCATTTCTAACAATTTTACAGTTTTCCAATCCGGGAACTGTCCGGTACATAGCAAGCTGCACATCCTCAGGAAGCGATGAAGACATACCGCCCACATACATTTCATTCGTATGCATTCCTTCCGGTTCTATAAATACCTGATGTCTTTCTTTATCTGCAAACTTTACAACCTTATCCTCAATGGAAGGACAATACCTTGGTCCTGTTCCTTCTATCACACCTGCATAAATCGGTGAGCGGTCTAAATTGCCGCGTATGATTTCATGCGTTTTCTCATTTGTATAAGTCAGCCAGCAGGACACCTGGTCTATCTGCACATCTTCCGGATTTGTGGAAAAGGAAAAAGGAATTACTTTCTCATCGCCAAACTGCTCCTCCATTTTCGAAAAATCCAAACTTCTTTTATCCATCCTTGCAGGAGTTCCTGTCTTGAACCTCCTCATTTCTATTCCGAGTTCTTTTAAAGAATCTGTCAGGTAATTTGCCGCCTGCAATCCATTCGGACCTGTATGGGTAATAGCTTCACCGCATAAACACCTTGCCTTTAAATAAGTTCCCGTACAAAGAATTACAGCCTTGCATTCATAAACTGCTCCTGTGAATGTTTTGATTCCCGTAATCCTTTTTTTGGCGGTCTTATTTTCATTGTCCCTTTTGATTTCCATATCTTCCGCCAAAAGTTCGCATACTTCTGTCTGCTTAATAGTCAAATGATTCTGATTTTCCAATACTTTTCTCATAGAACGGGAATATTCCGCTTTATCCGCCTGTGCCCTTAAAGAATGAACGGCAGGACCTTTGGAAATATTCAGCATCTTAGACTGAATAAAAGTCTTATCTATATTCTTTCCCATTTCCCCGCCAAGCGCATCAACTTCTCTTACCAAATGTCCCTTGGAAGAACCTCCCACATTCGGATTACAGGGCATCAGCGCAATGCTATCCACACTGACCGTAAATATGACTGTTTCCAATCCCATTCTTGCACAAGCAAGAGCAGCCTCACATCCTGCATGGCCTGCACCTATTACACATACATCTGCTTTTTCCCTTATCTGCATCGCACCCATTTTCAAAAAAACCTCCGTTTATTTACCCATACAGAATTTTGAGAATATCTCATTAACCAAATCCTCTCCGACTTCCTCTCCTATAATTGTACCAAGAGAAGCATAAGCGCTCATTAAATCAATGGAATAAAAATCTTCCGGCATATTGTTTTCTAAACTCTTTTTTACCTGAAGCATACTTTCATAAGCATTTTGAATCGCTTCCTTATGACGCATATTTGTAATCACTACTTCATCATTAAAAGAAATCTCTCCCTTAAAAAACATGTCCCTGATTTCATTTTCAAACAAATCTATACCTGTATTTTCTTTTGTGGAAGTTTTAATAATTACAATATCTTTTTTATCACCATATCTTTTTCTGCATTCCTTCTTCAAAATGTCTTCCGTAACTACTGCATCCAAATCCGTTTTATTTAAAAGTATAATTGTCTTTTTATCCTCAATCATCTCTATGATTTCATAATCGCTTTCATCCAAAGGAATGGAACTATCTACCACATAAATAATCAAATCTGCATCCGAAGCATATTTCTTCGCTTTTTCCACACCAATTTTTTCTACCACATCTTCCGTAGAACGAATACCTGCTGTATCAATCACATTTAAACTGATACCATGAAGTTTAATATTTTCTTCTAACACATCTCTTGTCGTTCCGGCAACATCTGTCACAATCGCCCTTTCCTCGCCAGCCAGAAGATTTAACAAAGAAGATTTTCCCGTGTTGGGTTTTCCTACAATTACTGTGTTAATGCCTTCCTTTAACATCTTTCCACTATCTGAAACATCCAGCAATTTCTTAAGTTCGGAAATCACCTTCTCCGTTTTTTCCATCAGTTTTTCTGAATATCCATCTAAACTGATATGCTCCGGGTCATCCAAAGCTGATTCAATAAAAGCAATTTCATAAATTAATTCTTCCCTCAGTTTTTTTACCAACACTGAAACAGAACCTCTGAGCTGCTTTACCGAACTTTTTAATGCAAATTGATTTTTTGAATGGATAATGTCAATCACAGCCTCCGCTTTTGATAAATCTATTCTTCCGTTTAAAAAAGCTCTTTTTGTAAACTCTCCCGGTTCAGCCAGACGGGCGCCATTTTTTATTATCGCCTCCAATACTCTGTTTACTACCAGTACTCCTCCATGGCAATTAATTTCCACGGTATCTTCCGCTGTATAGCTGCGCGGAGCTTTCATCAGACTTACCATAACTTCATCAATTACTTCATCTTCATCGGTTCCGTTATTTTTACCGTCTACAATAAATCCATAATGAATTGTATGCGAATTAAAATCAACTAATTTTTTCTTACCCGATTTTGTTCTGAATATTTTATTCACAATCTCTATGGCATCATCACCGCTTACCCGGACAATCCCGATTCCCGCTTCAGACATTGCGGTAGCGGCAGCAGCTATCGTATTTTTCATATTAGCTTAACCTCATTTCCATGCAGTTTTCATGCACTATCATTATCTTAGTCATCTTATCACATATTTGTACGTATTTCCATTAAAAAAGAACTGCGGATTTAACACAGCAGTTCTTTTTTGGATTTATCTCTTAAGCGTAACCACTACTCTCCTGAATGGTTCATCTCCTTCACTATGGGTAGTAACATATTTATCATTCTGAAGAGCAGAATGGATAATCCTTCTTTCATAAGGATTCATAGGCTCTAATGAAACAGGGCGCTTTGTCCTTTTAACCTTATAAGCAATATTCTTGGCAAGATTCTCCAGTGTTTCCTTTCTTCTCTGCCTGTAATTTTCCGTATCTACTTTCACCCTGATATAATTTTCCGCTTCCTTATTGACAACCAAAGATACCAGATACTGCAAAGAATCCAATGTCTGTCCTCTCTTACCAATCAGGACGCCCATCTCATCACCGCTTAAATCAATGTCCATAGAATTATCAAGCTCGTCATATTTCACATCTATTACTACGTTAAGTTTCATGGCATCGAATACATCATTTAAAAACTGCTTTGCATTGTCTGAAACGGAATTCTTAACCCTTGCCTTAATAACCGCCGGTTTAGAACCTATTCCGAGAAAACCTGAAGAACCTTCTTCCAATACTTCATATTCCAGCTTGTCACTGGTAACAAGCAGCTTCTGACAAGCCTCAGTAATTGCATCATTCACTGTTTTTGCCGATACCTGAATATATTCCATTTTTATACCTCCCTCTATTTACGGTTATTCTTCTCATTATACTGTTTTACCATATTTGCCTTAGAAGCAATACTTCCCTGTTTTGCATTCCTGTTATAATATTCCGTAGACTTTCTGATTGCCTCGTCTTTTTCTTCCTGCGTCATCTTAGAAGTTGAATTTGCTTTTGATGCCAACGTTTGTGTTTTCGTATTCATAGTTGCATAATCATTCAGCATCTTGGCAGTAACACCCCGTTTTTCCAACTTCTTTTTATTTTTTTCAACATTCTTTTTAATGATTTCTTCCAAATCCATCTTATCGATATGCTTATTTATAACTATCTGCTGGATACTTCTCACCACAGAACCGGCAATCCAGTATATACCCATACCTGCGGGAAGTGAATAACAGAATATAGCTGACATAACCGGCATCATTATATTCATTGTCTTCATAGAAGAAGCCATCGGATTATCCTGATTATTATTATTCGACTCTGCCTGAGGCATTAACTTCGTATTAATCCACTGTGTCAAAGCAGATAATAAAGGAACAGCCAATGCTGCTATCACCATCAGAAATGTTCCGCTGTCCAATGCTTCATGAACAATATAAGAAGGAGAATTTCCTATATTTAATCCAAGGAAATTATTATATCTCTCCAAAATAGCTACCGTACTGTCCACATCTGCGGACAGAGAAGGAAACTTTTCTGAAATGCTATGCCATTCCGCAGTAGAAGCACGATTCAGCACATCAATGAAAGTATTCTGTATATACTGTGTATTACCTCCCGTAAAAGCTTCGCTGGTAAACTGCTTTGCAAACATGGCAGCATCCCTGAAAGTCTGGACGAACTCCGCGCTTCCCGGCTGTGAAATCAGCTTGTCCACCAAAGGGAAAAATGCCTCCTTGATTTTTCCTACATAAGCAGGCATTGAATAAATGACACGATACAGGGCAAAAAGAATCGGCATTTGTATAATAAGCTGTACGCAGCTCCCGGTAGGAGAAACCCCGTATTTTGCATATACCGCCTGTGTCTCTTCATTCATTTTCATCATGGATTCGTTATCTTTTTTATTCTTATACTTTGCCTGAATAGCCTGAAGTTCCGGATTCATCTTAGCCGACAGCTTTGAAAATTTCTGCTGTTTAATCGTAAGCGGCATCATAAGAAGATTCACTACAATTGTAAATAAAATAATAGCAAGACCAATATTGGGAATACCTATCTTATCCAGACAGAAAAAGATTCCTTCCATTATATAGCCAAGAATCTGAGCAACCGGCCCTATAATAAAAGTCTGATTCTGGGTTAAAATTATACCTGACAATTTCTTTCCTCCTAAAAAATAAGATACATGATTCTATTCTATGGAACAGGATCATATCCGCCCTTTGAAAAAGGATTACACCTGATAATCCTCCACGCAGCCATACATCCCCCTTTTAATGCGCCATATCTGCTGACCGCTTCCAAACCATACTCCGAACAGGTAGGAAAATAAGGACATTTTGTGGATTTCATCGGAGATATATACCTTCGATAGAATTTAATAATGCAAATAAGTAATTTTTTCATAACCATTTTCAAATCCAACTCCATCTTTTCATCCAAATTCTATTCGATTTCTAATTTCTGATTTCTGATTTCAAATCTCAAATAAAAAATAAACTATCAATAAAAAAATATCTTTAATATATGATGAAGTTTTCCAAGATGTAATAACGCGCTTTCTATATCAGCATAGGAAGCTGATGACGCATTGTTTCTTGCTACGACTACTATATCTAAACCACTATTAAATATATTTTCATGCAGCCGGTAACTCTCTCTTACCAGTCTTGTCACTCTATGGCGCACAACACTGTTTCCTACTTTTTTACTAACCGATATTCCAAGTCTGTTCCTATCTGTATTATTTTCTAACACATACATTACCAGATATCTGTTGGCATAAGACTTTCCTTTTTTGTAAACATTCTTGAAATCGTAGTTTTTTTTCAAAGAATCTGAGAAATTCATATAAAATGAACATGCTCCTTTCCCAGTTCGTATATTATTCCCGTGTAAGAGAAAAAAGGTCACAGTAACTGTGACCTATGCTGATAATCTCTTTCTTCCCTTTGCTCTTCTGGCTGCCAGAACCTTTCTTCCTCCCGGAGTACTCATTCTCTTCCTGAAACCATGAACTTTCTTTCTCTGTCTGTTCTTAGGCTGAAATGTCATTTTCATAATCGATGCACCTCCTTTTTAAACCTTTTTCATCATATTATTATAATATTTAAAAGGTAATCATTTTAATTTTCAAAAAAATCTGTGTTAGAAAATATCATTACGATTATAAAGGATATTGACATTTACGTCAAGTAAAAATCGCCCAAAAAATGCCGAAAAAATCATGAAAATTGCTATTTTTTTTTCACTACCATATTTAGTTATTACAATTCTTTAATTACCACAAAATATAGAAGCAAAAAAAGTTATCCACATATCACCAAATAAGATTACATTTATAATAAACTTATCCACATAATGTGTATAAATTGTGGAAAACTTATTAATACAATGTGAAAATAATATGGATAACTCCGTATAATCCCTTTTTATCCATACTTTAAAATGTTCATAATTATTATCATGGTTATACACATATCTTAATGCAAATTAATAGAAAATCATTTTTATTCACTATTTTATCCCCATCCTGTGTATAACTTTCTTTGTAAAATTAAGCATTTGAAATTTCATTTCATTTATATTAATATATAAATGCGGTATTTTTGCATTTATAAAAAATCTTATATAAATACGAAAATGCCGCATTATGAAATCGGAGGAATTCTCATGGACTTTATTCAAGAAAATTGGGAACTTATCAAGCAGACAATTAAAAAAGAATATGACCTTTCCAACATATCCTACAATACGTGGATTTCCAATCTCAATTTTTACAGTTCGGAAAATGATGTCATCACAATCATTATACCATCCGACCAGGCTCATGCTCTAAGTTATATTACCAATAAATACAAAAGCTATTTTCAGGTAACTATTTCCGAAATGATGGAGCATGATTATGATATATCTTTCATATTGGAAAAAGATATTGATAAAAATGGAACGAATGAAGATTCTATGGAATTAAAACCTTATTATAATATCAATTATGAAAAAGCAAACCTGAATCCCAAATACCGTTTCGATACTTTTGTAGTAGGAAGCAACAATAAATTTGCCCATTCCGCCTCCCTTGCCGTGGCGGAATCTCCCGGAGATACATATAATCCTCTCTATATATATGGAGGAGCAGGACTTGGAAAAACCCACCTGATGCACTCCATCGGACACTTTATTTTAAAACAGAACCACAATATGAAGGTTCTTTATGTTACTTCCGAACAATTTACTAATGAAGTCATCAATTCCATACGAAGCGGTAATGCAGCGGATATGACGAAACTGAGGGAAAAGTACCGGACGGTAGATGTCCTTCTCATCGATGATATTCAATTCATCATTGGAAAGGAAAGCACACAGGAAGAGTTTTTCCACACTTTCAACGTACTTCATGCTGCAGAAAAACAGATTATTATATCTTCTGATAAGCCTCCAAAAGAAATGGAAACATTGGAAGAAAGATTCCGTTCCAGATTCGAATGGGGACTTATTGCAGACATACAGCCTCCGGATTATGAAACAAGAATGGCAATTCTTCAGAAAAATGCAGAAAATTTCAGTAAGAAAATCGACGATGAAGTATTCACCTATGTGGCCACGAATATAAAGTCCAATATCCGGGAACTGGAAGGAGCTTTTAATAAAATTATTGCATTCTCCAAATTAAATAATGTGGAAATCAATCTTGAAATGGCACAGGAAGCGCTTAAAGACATCATCTATCCGGACAAGCCAAAGGAAATAAACCCTTCCCTTATTATAAATGTAGTAGCAGAACATTTCGGGGTAAATCCGGAAGACATTACCTCTAAAAAGAGAAATTCCGAATTTGTGGAACCAAGACAGGTGGTCATGTATCTCTGCCGTTCCATGACAGATACTTCCTATCAGAATATAGGCAGAATCCTTGGGAAAAAAGACCACACCACAATTATCCACGGTGTCAACAAAATTACGGAAGAAATGAGAAACAATGAAGAACTGCGCAATAAAGTGGAAATTATAAGGAAAAAAATAAGTCCTTCTTAAAAATCCGGATAAAATCCATATTTTTTAAATTTAGACTTTTACATCTTCCGATGTTGATTTCTATGTGGGTAAATTGTAAATAAGTTTCTTTCAGATGTTGATAACTTAACTTATGTTATATCCTTTATACTGATTTTATTAAAACGTAATAATAAATATGTGAATAAAAAGACTTAAAAATTAAAGTTATATTTAGTTTTTCACATAGATTATGATTTCTTTTTTCCCTGAAAAATAGTATAATAGAAAGAGTTATACACAAATCAACAACCCTTATTAAGTATATTAATAAATTCTTTTTATATAAAAATATTTTTGCAAGCAGCCTGAAAACAGAATCGTTTCTTTTTAACTTAAAAGGAGTTATACACATGAAGTTAGTATGTTCTAAATCAAATTTATTAAACGGTGTTCAGATAGTATCAAAAGCTGTCCCTAATAAAACGACCATGTCTATTCTCGAATGTGTCCTTATAGATGCGAGGGATACAGATATCAGATTGATGGCAAACGACATGGAACTGGGAATAGAAACCATTATTGAAGGAGAAATCGTAGAAAAAGGTATTATAGCGTTAGATGCCAAGATATTTCTTGAAATCGTGAGAAAACTTCCTGACAGTGAGATTACGATTGTAACGGATGATTCCCTGAAGACGACTATTACCTGTGAAAAATCAAAATTCAATATTATCGGAAAAACAGGAGAAGATTTTTCATATCTTCCTTCCATTGAAAAGATAGATTCTATTATTGTATCTCAGTTTACTTTGAAGGAAGTGGTCAGACAGACTATTTTTTCTATTTCGGATAATGATAATAATAAGTTGATGACGGGTGAATTGTTTGAAATCAATGAAGATATACTGAAGGTAGTTTCATTAGACGGGCATAGGATATCCATCCGTAAAATAAGGCTTAAAAATTTTTATATGCCGAAAAAAGTAGTAGTACCGGGAAAGACACTGAATGAAATCAGCAAGATTTTATCCGGTGATACGGATAAGGATGTGCATATTTTCTTTACGGATAAACATATTGTATTTGAGTTTGATAATACTACCGTGGTATCCCGTTTGATTGAAGGGGATTATTTTAAAATTGACCAGATGCTTTCGAGTGATTACGAAACGAAAGTAAGGATTAACAAAAAAGAATTTCTGAACTGTATAGACAGGGCGACCCTGCTTGTAAAGGAAGGCGATAAGAAGCCGATTATTATAAACATTACAGACGGCATGATGGAGCTGAAAATTAATTCCACAGTCGGAAGCATGAATGAGGAGATTGATATAGAGAAAAAGGGAAAAGACATCATGATAGGTTTTAATCCTAAGTTTCTGATTGATGCTTTGCGGGTGATTGATGACGAAGAGGTGGATATTTATCTTGTGAATCCGAAAGCTCCATGTTTTATAAGAGATGCTGAGGAAAATTATATTTATCTCATATTACCGGTAAACTTTACAACAGTTGATTAAAAATTATCATATTTGGTTTATAGAAGGAAAATTATGGAAATAATAAACATAAAAGATGAATATATAAAACTCGGTCAGGCACTGAAACTGGCCGGTTTGGCAGAATCGGGTCTGGAGGCCAAAGACAGGATTAAGGACGGGTGCATAAAGGTAAACGGAGAAACTGAATTCCAAAGGGGAAAAAAATTACATCATGGAGACATCGTAGAATACGACGGCAGTAAGTTTCAGATAAAAGCCGGCGGCTCCATATGAATTTTATAAAAAAACGGGTGTAAAAATGATTATAAAATCTTTGGAGCTTATGAATTTCAGAAATTATGATTTTTTGCATTTGAAATTCAGTGAAGGAACAAACATCTTATATGGTGATAATGCGCAGGGAAAAACAAACGTATTGGAGGCAATTTATTTGTCAGCCACTACAAAGTCCCATAAGGGAAGTAAGGATAAGGACATTGTAAATTTCCATGCAGAGGAAGCGCATATAAGAACTTATCTTGAAAAAGAAGGAATTGAATATAAAGTAGATATGCATCTTCGTAAAAATAAGTCGAAAGGAATTGCCGTAGACGGACAGAAATTAAAGAAAGCTGCGGACCTTTTAGGCTTATTGAATGTTGTCTTTTTTTCTCCGGAGGATTTGGGAATTATTAAAAATGGTCCTGCTGAAAGAAGAAGATTTGTGGATATGGAGCTTTGCCAGCTGGATAATTTTTATCTTTATAACTTAAATCATTATAATAAAATAGTGAATCAGAGGAATAAGCTGTTAAAAGATATGTATTTTAATCCCCAGCTTAAGGATACTTTAAACATATGGGATTCCCAGCTGGTTTCATTCGGAAGCAAGATTATAGAAAGACGCCGTATTTTTATAGAGCAGTTAAATGAGATTATTTATGAAATACATAAAAAACTTTCAGGCGGTAAAGAAGAATTGGTTATAAAATATGAGCCGGATGTGGAAATTGAGGCGTTCGAAAATACCATGAAGGCAGGTCAGGAAAAAGATATCAGGTTAAAACAGACTTGTGCAGGTCCCCACAGGGATGATTTCAGTTTTATGGTGGGAGATATTGATATACGCAAGTTCGGCTCTCAGGGGCAGCAGAGGACAGCGGCTTTATCTTTGAAACTATCGGAAATCGAATTAGTAAAAAAGATAACAAAGGATACGCCGGTGCTTTTGCTGGATGATGTATTATCAGAACTTGACAGCAGCAGACAGCAGTTTTTGTTAAATACCATAGGAGATATCCAGACAATTATTACCTGTACAGGTTTGGATGAATTTGTGAATAACAGGTTTGAAATAGATAAGGTATTCAGGGTAGTAGAGGGTGCCATTGAAAATGCAGATGAGTGAAAGCAGGCGGTATAACAATTACTTTGTTATGGTTTTAATTCAATAAGCCGGCCCGCGAAGCGTGACGGCGTTTGATAAGAAAGGCATGGTTAAAATATGAGCAATCAGATAGAAAATGAATACGGGGCGGATCAGATACAGATTTTGGAAGGCTTGGAAGCAGTGCGCAAAAGACCTGGTATGTACATTGGAAGTACTTCTTCCAGAGGATTGCACCATTTGGTATATGAAATTGTGGATAACTCAGTAGATGAAGCGCTGGCTGGTTATTGTGATAAGATAGAAGTTACAATCTGTAAGGATAATTCGGTGACGGTCATTGACAATGGGCGTGGGATTCCGGTAGGTATTAACCACAAAGCGGGAATTCCCGCAGTAGAAGTAGTATTTACCATCCTTCATGCAGGTGGTAAGTTTGGAGGAGGAGGATACAAAGTATCCGGAGGACTTCACGGGGTAGGTGCATCGGTGGTAAATGCCCTTTCAAACTGGCTGGAAGTAGAGATTTTTCAGGAAGGAAAAGTTTACCGTCAAAGGTATGAGAAAGGCCATGCCTGCTATTCCCTGAAAGAAGTGGGAGATTGTCCGAAAGAAAAAACAGGTACAAAAGTCAGTTTTAAACCTGATGAGACAATTTTTCAGGAAACGACGGAATATGAATTTGATGTTTTGAAGCAGCGGCTTCGGGAAATGGCTTTTCTGACGAAGAATTTAAAAATTGTTCTCAGGGATGAAAGGGTGGAAACAGGACAGAACCCCATAGAAAGGACGTTTCATTATGAGGGAGGTATCAAGGAGTTCGTTACTTATCTGAATAAAAGCAAAACTCCTTTATATGAAACGATTATGTATTTTGAAGGAACGAAAAATAATGTGTATGTGGAAGTGGCGATGCAGCACAATGATTCCTATACGGAAAGTGCATACAGTTTCGTCAATAACATCAATACGCCGGAGGGCGGTACCCATTTGGTAGGTTTCCGCAATGCCCTGACGAAAACCTTTAATGATTATGCAAGAAATAATAAGTTGTTGAAAGACAGCGAACCGAATTTAAGCGGGGAAGATATACGCGAAGGTCTGACTGCTATTGTAAGTGTAAAGATAGAAGACCCACAGTTTGAAGGACAGACAAAACAGAAACTTGGAAATTCCGAAGCACGCGGCGCGGTGGACAATATTGTCAGCGAACAGCTTACTTACTTTTTGGAGCAGAATCCTACGGTGGCTAAAATCATCTGCGAAAAATCCATTCTTGCACAGCGTGCAAGGGATGCGGCTAGAAAAGCGAGAGATTTGACAAGAAGAAAAACCGCTTTGGAGGGAATGAGCCTGCCTGGAAAACTGGCGGATTGTTCCGATAAAGACCCTGCCAACTGTGAGATTTATATTGTGGAAGGAGATTCCGCAGGCGGCAGCGCCAAGACGGCAAGGAGCCGTGCGACACAGGCCATTCTGCCTTTAAGGGGTAAGATACTGAACGTTGAAAAAGCAAGACTGGATAAGATTTATGCCAATGCGGAAATTAAGGCGATGATTACGGCATTCGGTACGGGAATCCATGAGGACTTTGATATTACCAAATTAAGGTATCATAAAATCATTATTATGACCGATGCCGATGTAGACGGGGCGCATATTGCGACTTTGCTGCTGACATTCCTTTATCGTTTTATGCCTGAACTTATTAAGCAGGGTTATGTATATCTGGCACAGCCTCCTCTTTATAAACTGGAGAAAAATAAAAAGGTGTGGTATGCATACAGCGATGAAGAACTGGATGGTATTTTAAGGGAAGTAGGAAGGGATCAGAATAACAAGATACAGCGTTATAAAGGTTTGGGAGAAATGGACCCGGAACAGTTGTGGGAAACGACCATGGACCCGGAAAGACGTATTCTGCTGCGTGTTACCATGGACGAAGAAACTGAATCGGAAATTGACCTGACGTTTACTACCCTGATGGGGGATAAAGTGGAACCGAGGCGGGAATTTATCGAGGAAAATGCCAAATTTGTAAAGAATCTCGATATTTAGAATGTAATGGAGAATATAAAAAATGGATGATAATATCTTTGATAAAAGTGAAGTGGATAAAATTCATGATGTGGATTTAAAAAAGACCATGGAAAACTCATACATCGATTACGCCATGAGTGTTATCGCTTCCCGTGCCCTTCCCGATGTAAGGGATGGTCTGAAGCCTGTGCAGAGAAGGGTGCTGTATTCAATGATTGAATTGAACAACGGTCCCGATAAGCCTCACAGGAAATGCGCACGTATTGTCGGTGATACAATGGGTAAATATCACCCGCACGGAGACAGTTCTATTTACGGAGCTTTGGTAAATATGGCACAGCCATGGTCTTTCCATTACCCGCTGGTAGACGGTCACGGCAACTTCGGTTCCGTGGATGGTGACGGAGCCGCAGCTATGCGTTATACGGAAGCAAGGCTTTCCAAAATTTCCATGGAACTGCTTGCCGATATCAATAAAGACACGGTGGATTTTGTTCCGAACTTTGATGAGACGGAGAAAGAACCTACTGTTCTCCCCAGCCGTTTTCCGAATCTTCTGGTAAACGGTACGACAGGTATAGCAGTAGGTATGGCTACCAATATACCGCCTCATAATTTAAGGGAAGTAATAAATGCTGTTGTAAAAATCATTGACAACAGAGTGGAGGAAGACAGGGAGACAGATATCGATGAACTGATTTCCATTGTGAAAGCTCCTGATTTTCCTACGGGGGGAATTATTCTCGGAACGAGGGGAAGCGAGGAAGCATACCGTACCGGACGTGGGAAAATAAGGGTACGGGCAGTTACGGATATTGAGACAATGTCTAACGGAAAGAGCCGTATCATTGTGACGGAACTTCCTTACATGGTCAATAAGGCAAATCTGATACAAAAGATTGCAGAACTGGTAAAATTAAAGAAAATAGACGGTATCACCGACCTGCGGGATGAATCTGACAGGGAAGGTATGCGCATAGTGATTGAACTGCGCCGTGATGCCAATGCCAATATTATCATGAATCAGCTTTATAAGCATACGCAGATGCAGGATACTTTCGGTATCATCATGCTTGCTTTGGTGAACAACGAACCGAAGGTTATGAACCTTTTGGATATGCTGAATCATTATCTCGCACATCAGGAAGAAGTAGTGACGAGAAGAACCAGATATGATTTAAACAAGGCGGAAGAAAGGGACCATATTTTACAGGGACTGCTCATAGCCCTTGACCATATTGATGAAGTTATCAGTATTATCAGAAGCAGTGAGAATGTACAGATTGCAAAAGACAGGCTGATAGAACGTTTCGGCCTGACGGATGTACAGGCACAGGCAATTGTGGATATGCGTCTGCGTACTCTTACCGGTTTGGAAAGAGATAAGATAGAGAAGGAACATCAGGAACTGCTGGCAAAGATTGCAGAGTTAAAGGCGATTCTTGCAGACAGGAAGATACTGTTAGGAGTAATCAGGGATGAAATATCCATAATTGCTGAAAAGTATGGGGATGACAGGAAGTCAGCCATAGGATTTGATGCTTTTGATATTTCCATGGAGGACCTGATTCCGAAAGATAATACGATTATAGCCATGACCAGTCTTGGTTACATCAAAAGAATGACCATTGATAACTTTAAGAGCCAGAACAGAGGCGGTAAAGGAATCAAAGGGATGCAGACGATAGAGGAAGATTACATTGAAGACCTGCTGATGACGACAACCCATCATTATATTATGTTCTTTACCAATTATGGGCGTGTATACCGGCTGAAAGCGTATGAAATTCCGGAAGCCAGCAGGACATCAAGAGGAATCGCTATCATAAACCTGTTACAGCTTACTCCGGGTGAAAAAATAACGGCAATTATCCCCATTAAAGATTATGAAGCTAATAAAAATCTTTTTATGGTGACAAAACGGGGTACGGTAAAGAAAACTCATATTATGGAATACTGTAATGTGAGGAAAAACGGTCTTGCAGCGATTAATCTGCGGGAAGATGATGAACTCATTGAAGTGAAGATTACAGATAAAGATACGGAAGTTTTCCTTGTAACGAAACATGGTATGTGCATTCGTTTTTTAGAAACAGATGTAAGGGCTACCGGAAGGTCATCCATGGGTGTCATAGGAATGAACTTAAGCGACAGGGATGAGATTGTAGGTATGCAGTTAGACCATCAGGGAGATTCCCTTCTTATCGTATCTGAAAATGGTATGGGAAAACGTACTTATCTGGATGAGTTTACGGTTCAGAAGCGGGGCGGCAAAGGTGTAAAATGTTATAAAATAACAGAAAAAACAGGGTATGTGGTAGGAGTTAAAGCAGTTAATGACAGTCATGAGATTATGATGATTACCACACTGGGAACCATTATCCAGCTTCGTATGGAAGATATTTCCACATTGGGAAGAATCACTTCCGGCGTAAAGATGATTAATCTGGATGAAGGCATGAAAGTTGCCAAAATTGCAAAAGTGAGGGAAAAAGTATCGGACGGCGACCATGAATTTGAGAATATAGAGGATGCGCTTGAGGATATACCCGAGGAAGAAAAACATCCGGTATTGGAAGAAGATGAAGATATGACACTTCCAAAGGAAGATGAGGAAGAGTAAGTTAAAGTGAATAAAATACCGCAAAGTGAATTGCCTTTGCGGTATTTTTAAGGATAAGTAATATGAAAATAGTAATATGTGACGACAGCATTGAGTATTTAAGCAGGATAGAAAAACTATTGCTAAAATATAAAGAAACTTATTCCAATATTGATTTTGAAATAGAAAAATATTCGGATGCATCCAGATTGTTTGATAAAATTAAGAAAGATGAATTAGCGGATATATACATATTGGATATGATTATGTCTTGTAAATCAGGAATCGATATCGGAAACAAAATCAGGGAAACGGGTGATAACAGTGTGATTATCTATGTTACCTCTTCCGAAGATTTTGCATTGGACGCCTATCAGGTACATGCAATCCGGTATTTGTTAAAACCGGTTTATGAGGATAAATTTTTTGAGGCAATGAATCATGCTTTGTCTTATATGAATGTAAAGAAAGATGCTGTATATCTGGTAAAGACAAAGGACGGACTGGTATCACTGCCTTATTCCAAAATAGAATACATAGAAAATTCTTCCAGGATACTCGACATTTATTTAACGGGCGGAAAATTAGTCCGGAGTATCTTTATCAGAAAGTCTTTTGATGAGGAAATAAAAGAAATTGTAAAAAATGATAATTTTTTACAGGTTCATAAATCCTTTATTGTAAATTTAAAATATGTAAAAAGGATAGTAAAAAACAGTATGATTATGGAAAGCGACAAAATAATTCCTATCAGTAAAAACAGAATTTCAGATGTGAAAAAGGAATATCTTTTATTTGCTTCCAGACAGTATATGTAATATAGGCAGGAAACAGGGATGGATTACTTTAAAAACATATCGTATATGATAAGCCATATTTTTCTGATGCTGTTTTTTTATCTTTTTACAGTACACAGATTTTCCAAAAGAAAAACCATAGGTATTTGTTTTGGAGTCTTTTTAATATTAAATTTATCAGACTGTCTGAAATTGAATTTGTATTATGACAGTTATTTATGCGATTTATTAGTAACGGTTTTTCAAATATTAATGGTACAGTTAACAAATCTGTTTATTTCCAAAACAAGGGACAGCAGGGTTCTTTTTATAGGATTGAGTGCATCAAATTATGTGATAGCCGGAAGTATAGTAGCAACTGTCTTGTATATACTGACAAATCATGCAGGTTTGGCTTTTATCGGAAGTATTCTGGTGCATGTTCTGATTCTTATGTTTCTTTATAAAAAAATCAATAGTGTATGGCTGAAATGTTTCGAAAAGGAGAATATCAAAAACTGGTGGGAATTGTGCCTGATTCCTGTATTCTTTTACTGCGGTTTTTTCTGTCTTGCCTTTTTTCCCTATAGATTAGATGATAATCCGGGTAATATTCCAGGAGTTCTGATTTTTATCATAACAATGTTTGTTTCTTATGTGGTGGTTCTGCGTTATGTGGAAAGTGAATCTGAAAGGAACGATATTTATTGGAGAAGCGTACTTTCAGAATGTTATATTAAGGATTTGGAGAACCAGTATCATTCCGTGGAACAGTTTGAACAGAATCTGAAGATATTGCGTCATGATATCCGGCATTATTCCGGAATGATGGAACATCTTCTTGACCAGAAAGAATACGGGGAAGTCAGAAACATAATCAAACATATCAATCATGCAGTAGATGAAAATCAGATTATAAAATACTGCAACAATTTAGTGATGAATACTATTATTTCAAATATGATGGATAAAGCCTGTTCTTTGGGAATCCGTGTAAATCTGGATGCGGTAATAGCAAAAAATATCCCTGTGAACGATTATGAATTTGCCGCTGTCCTTGCGAATTTGTTTGAAAATGCCCTGATGTGTGTGCAGGATTTAAAAGAAGAAAAAAAGTATGTGGATGTAAAAATCCAGTGTACAGAAGATAGTCTGCTGATTGATGTAAAAAATGAATGCGAAAAGGAAATCGTCATGGATTCCTTCACAGGACTTCCAAAAAGTAAAAAAGGAAAAAATCACGGATTCGGGATGCAGAGTATTTCAGCTTTTGCAGAGAAAACAGGAGGAAATATCGGGTGTTATTGTGAAGACGGTATTTTTCAGATTATACTGTTTGCGAAATTTTAGGCTTCTTTTGTGAAGAAAAGGGTTTTTTATCCGTAATAAAAAAAGGAAAAATCAGTTATAATAGAATAGATGTAATTGCATGCGTCATCACCAGGATAGAAGAAGGCATTGATAATAAAATGTCTTCTTTTATCATATAAGCGGAGGAGCATACTATGCAGAAAACTTTTATTAAATATACATTTTTCATTATGACAGCAGCTATTCTGCTGATACTTTCCATAAATTTTGTTTTTACTTTCCATTCTTTGAAAGCCCAGCAGTTTACTACCTTTCAGACCAAAATAGAACAGGTGATACATACTTTGGAAAATAACCAGACAGAAGTAGAACTTTTAAAAGAAAGTCTGGATGAAGATTATCTCACAAGGGCAAAGGCGGCAGCTTATGTATTGGACAGACAGAAGGAAGTGTCTATGGATGTTTCTGAAATGCAGTATCTGGCGAATCTTCTTAATGTGGATGAACTTCATGTGATTGATGAAAATGGATTTATTGTATTTGCATCTGTTCCGAAATATGTAGGCATTGATATGGATGCTCATGAACAAACCCGTGCTTTTTTGGCTCTTTTAGAAAGTGAGGATGAGGATGCTTATCTGATTCAGGATGCACAGCCGAATGCAGCGGAAGGGAAAGTAATGCAATATGTAGGAGTGGCGAGGAAATCACAGAAAGGGGTCGTTCAGGTTGGATTTGAACCGAAAAGACAGTTGGAAGCACAATCAAGGAATACTTATGAATATATTTTTTCAAAGTTTCCTACAGATGTAGGAGAAGAACTTTTTGCCGTAGACTGCACAACAAAAGAAATTATAGGCCATTCCGGTGATATAAATCAGGATTTTACAGCAGATTATTATCAGTTGAGCCAGTTGGAGGATTGTGCGGAAGGTTCTTATAAAAAAGGAAAAAACGGAAAATTTATGTATGTAGTGAGCAGGAGATATGAAGATGTACTGATATGTGCCGCTTTGCCGAGTGATATTATATTTAGTAAATTGATAACAAATGCAATGAATGCATTGTTATATTTATTATTTATTGAAGCGGCTGTTATCGCGCTTCTGAATTATCTTGTAAAACAAAAGGTAATAAATGGTATTCATGGGATTATTGATAAGCTTTCTTTAATTACGGACGGAAATTTTGATACGAAAGTAGAAGTAGGAGGTAACAGGGAATTTGAGGAACTGAGTAGTGGTATTAATATCATGGTAAAGAGTATTGTAAATATTACAGACCGTATTTCCTCAATTATTGAAATGAGCGGAATATCTTTGGCAGCATTCGAATACCAGAAAGAAATAAAACATGTATTTGTTACTACAGGGTTAATGGAATTGTTGGGAATTTCCAATGAAATGGCAGTTCAGCTTTACAGTAATTCTTCTTTGTTTGATGTATACATCCGTAAAATTATGGAAAATGCCGTAGAAGGAGAAAAGGATATTTACCAGATTAATGATTCCAAATATATCCGTATGCATATGTCTGTATTTTCGGACGGATATCTTGGCGTGATAACGGATGCTACAAAAGATATGATGGAAAAGAAACAGATGCAGTATGAAAATACCCATGATTATCTGACCGGATTATATAAATATCCATATTTCAAACAGTTGGCAGCAGAAACGCTGAAAGAAACATCTTCGGGACAGGTATGTGCTGTTGTTATGCTGGATTTGGACTATTTTAAATCTATTAATGATACGTTCGGACATGATGCGGGAGATAAATATTTGCAGAGTTTTTCTTCCGTTATGAAATCTATGCCGCAGAGTCATTTTCTGACAGCAAGGCGTTCAGGGGATGAGTTCTGTATGATGATTTTTAATTGCAGAAACAGGGAAGAAGTTGTAAGGTTCATGGATGAATTTTATGATGCGCTGAAGAAAAACAGGATTGAATTATCGGAAACAGAATCCAGAACGATAAGCGCTTCAGGCGGTTTTGCATGGACGGAAAATACAGATATCAGCGTGTATGAACTTATGAATCAGGCAGATGAGGCGCTCTATGAAGTAAAGAGAAGTACAAAAGGAATTTATGCGGAATATGCGGCAGAATGACAGATATGTTTTAATACTTGTGACATAAAAAGGGTTATGCTAGAATGGGAATATGCAGGATAGGCAGATAAATCAGGAGGCAGCTTCATGTATTATTTGAATACAAAAACGCCGCATTCACTTTTTCAAATGGATGTGAACAGTGAAATATATGTTGATAAAAGTATGCTCATTGATAAAATTTCAACGAAAATAGGAACCAATAGCCGCCATATATGCATTACCCGTCCAAGAAGATTTGGAAAATCCATTAATGCCCATATGCTCGGCGCTTATTATACTAAGTCAGGGGATAGAAACCGTACATGACAGAGAAATTCCTTTTTTACAATATAATGATGAAAATTCTTTATCTTGTGTGATTACACTTTGTTATTTATATGCCAGGAAAGATTATTACATGGAACGTGAGGCGAAAAGCGGAAAAGGATATTGTGATTATATATTTTTTCCGAAGAAGAAAAATAATTTTGGGATTATTTTAGAACTGAAAGTAAACGATTCCTGTGAAAATGCATTGAATCAGATAAAAGAAAAAAATTATGTGCAGAAAATGAAAGAATATACAAATAAAGCAATTTTAGTTGGAATTGCATATAATAAAGAAAAGAAAAAACATACCTGTATGATAGTAGAAGAAACTTTAAGATGAATAAAAAAAGGGAGAGGATATTGATGATTTGTCCGAAATGCGGGAGCAACAAGGTGATAACGCAAACATTAACAGATACGGAAGTAACGGAAAAAACGAAGGGATTCGGCTGTTTTAAGGCATGTCTCGGATATCTGATTTTTAATGTTTGGGGTATCCTTTGCGGATTATGCGGAATGGGAAAAGGGAAGAAAAAAACAACGACAACAACAAGGGTAGTGAATGTATGTCAGGACTGCGGCAATCGTTTTTAGAGTTTATCAGGACATTAGGAAATTTCAGCGGCTGCCACCAAATGCCGGAAAGAAGCTTTTTTTATAAAGGAAAGCAATTTCCGGTATGTGCAAGGTGTACAGGAGTATTTTTCGGCCATATGACAGCAATTATCCTTTTTATATGCGGAAAAAAAGTTTCTTTCCGGAAAAGTCTTTTCCTTATGGGGATTATGGGATTGGATTGGGGAATACAGGAAGCAGGCATTATGGAATCTACCAATCCCAGAAGGCTGGTAACAGGATTTTGCGGCGGACTGGGTTTGTTTAGTTTGTATGGATTATTCCTGCGGTATTTGTCTTATAAAACTATTGGTAATTTTAGATTATCTCTTTAGAAATTCTTATATGTCGGAATAGCTTGTATTTATAGGCTTTTCCGGCATTTTAGATATGGGGAGAAGTTCACATATACACTCAAAAACCTTTAGGTTTTCCCTCTGGGCAGTAGTAAAAGAAGTAGTAAATCCGTTTGCGGTTATGCAATCAGCCTTTCCATTTCAGCCCTTGCGGAAGCGAATGTTGCGTGTGCGTAATAGTTCAGCGTCATGGTGATATTGGAGTGTCCCATGATGTACTGTAACGCTTTCGGGTTCATTCCGGCATTGGCTAAGTTGGTGCAGAACGTATGGCGCAGGGTGTGGGGTGTCATTACTTTGGGTAAGGCTTCCTCATGGCACTTGTTGTACTTCTTTGCAAGCCCCCGGAACATGGTCGCATAGTTCACATTCGTTTTCGGGCAACCGTCCCGGTTGAGGAAAAGGAAATTGCTGTAACCGTCAATGGTGATCTGCTTCGCTCCCTTGCGGTTCTCCAACACGCGCCCCAACGCTTCATACACTTTTTCA